>NZ_JBALCS010000083.1:0-59967 GCF_036919555.1 Nostoc sp. | reverse complement strand
AAGACCAATTTTTTTCTAATAGTATAGCTTGTATTGATTGCCTCATGAGGCTTCTAGCGATCGCCCTCCCGGAAAGTGACAGAAGAGGGATATAGGAATCCGGTTTGATTTATGAAAAGATACGTAGGGTGTGTTAGCGACAGCGTAACGCACCAAACCCTTGATAATGGTGCGTTACGCTGTCGCTAACACACCCTACAATCCCTAATTTTGTTCAAAAATCAAGTAGTAATCCTATAAACCTCAACGTCGCTGGCAAGCAGTATTACTTTTTGCTCAACGCAGTCTCGACCTAGGCGTGCCATTTATTTATTAAACATCATTAGCTCAACAGTAAATTCGGATAATTTATTTAGACGAGTTAGATAATGTACCATCGTCTTCGATTGGGCTAGGCGTGATTAAGTTAGTAGTTGCAACAGAAGACAAAGCCGTACAGCAAGCGAAAAACTTGATAAGTCAAGTACAACAAACGGATGAAGCTAACCGTAGCAATCTCTTAGAATTAGTAGAGAAAATGCTTATCTATAAATTTGTAAATAAAAGTCAGCAGGAGTTGGAAGCGATGTTTGGATTAACCGATTGGAGACAAACTAAATTTTACCAGGAAGTAAAGGAAGAAACAAAGCTCGATATTATACCCCGTCTGCTTAAGTTTGGTTTAAGTATAGAGCAAATTGCCGAAGCATTAGAATTGGATGTTGAACAGGTACGACAAGCTATTGAGAAGCAAGGAGAAGAGGGAATAGGAAGTAATTAACAATTCAAAATTCAAAATTCAAAATAGTTTCAGACGATAATTTAAAACCGCGTTTGATACTCTACTACAGCACGACTATCATCAGATAAATTAGTGGAAGCACGCACACGAAATTCGTCGTTTATCCGGTAATTAACACCCCATTGGAAAGGGTCATTTGTTGTCAAAATTTTGATACTGGAAAAGGATATTTTGGAAGAAATATCAACCCCAGCCTCTGCTGCTAATTCCAAAGTTGAACTGCTCCTTCCCGCTTCGGGATTATCAGAAATAACGGTAGGAAATATCCGCAGTTCACTTAAGCCTAAAGTACTCCCAATCTGGTTAAAAGCTGACTGAAAATTGTTGAACACAGCCGAACCGGCGATGTTAATCAGACCTAATGTACTGTCACCACGTCCTTGGGTGTCTACAAAGCCACCTCCTAAAAGAGCAACAATTTCGGTTTGACTACGTGACGGACTACTCGTTAGTTCTAGATTTTCATTTAGTTTGCTGGCTAGACCTTTGATAGTGGCTTCGACTCGAACACTCTCTAAGGCTGATAAACCTGTGGAATTTACCCGACTGAAATCATTATTTTGAGTTACGTCCAGTACTTTGGCAAATAGCTGAATGTCTAAGTTGGGGTCACGGGGTTGAGAGGGACTAAAAGTTGCGGTGTGTTTATAGCCAGAAGCAAGGTTAAATTGGGTAGTAAATAAATTGACTCCACCTTTCTCTAAGCGGATAGTACCATCGGGTATTGGCTGATTGATTGAACCGTTAACGATGAGATTACCAGTTGCGCGGAAACTAAGAATAGGTGGACGGGTAATTTGGACGTTTTTGCCTAGTTCCAAATCTAGATTATTAAATTTAGCGATGCCTGACGGCAAGGCTTGAGATAATGCATTTCCCGTCCCATTCCTAATTTCAGGTTTACTCTGCTTATTGGTATTTGTAGGTGATACGCCAATACTACTATTTGCAGATGAAGTCGCGTCGGTAGATTCCGCCAGCAATACTTGACCATCAAATAAACTTACTTTACCGCCAATTATGGGGTTAAGGGCAGAACCAGTAATCTGTAAATTGCCGCTAGCGCCTCCCTGGTAAAGTCCCTTGAGATTCAACGTTAGCTGATTGAGATTAACCGTCAGGGGATTGTTGATAACCACGTTCTCATTGTTGAAAATGGGAATTTCTCCAGCAGCTTCTACGTTCCCACGGCTAAATCTACCCTGAAGATTCTCTACTAAGATGCTGTCAAAATTAAACAGCACTCTACCTGTGACACGTCTGAGTTTACCTGGCAAAGCCTGGGCTGAAAAAGTAGCATTATTAATAGTAGCAATTCCATTTACTTCGGGTTTTTTGAGTGTTCCGCGTACCTTGAGGTCTACTTCTCCTTCACCTTTCTCAAATACCACTTGATTAGTGAATGCGTTTAACAGTGCTAATCCCTCGTTTTCTAACTTCATATCCAGAGTTATTTGCTCACTGTCTGGTGCCACGGAAGCAAAAGGCAATTTATAAGGGATGCTGCCAGTAATATCAACAGGTTTTGGGCCAGCAACTGCTACAGTACTACCAAAGTCTAAGCGTCCGTTGGCATAGCTGAAACTTGCCCTCGCTGACTCTATTTTGTTCTGATTTAGTATTCCTTCTGTGATTTGCAATTCCCCTCTAGCTTGGGGATTTGCAATGTTGCCTGCTAAAGCTGCTGTAGCGTTAAGATTACCTGTGATTCCAACTGGCAGTTTGACAAAATTATTCAGTATTTGTACCGGAAAATTATTCACCCGCAACTGACCGGATTGCTCATCACCGCCAACGTTACCCGTGAAGGCAATCAGCCTGTTTTTTGACTCGATTCGTAAAGGTCGCAAACTTAAAACACCGTTCTCAAAGTTGCCTTCGGCAATCACGTTGTCGGCAGTATAAAAACGATTTCGTTCCTCCTCTTTACCCCAGGTAAAGTTTTGTCCATTCAAATTAAATTCCACTGACAATCCATTGGCTGTAGCTGTATTTACAGCCACTTCTCCGTTGAAAGTCCCCTTTAAGTCTGCCAAATCCGGTATGGGGGTGGAATTAAGTCGCTTTTCTTCCTGTTCTGCTACCAAAGCTTCAATTTCAGAAAAGCGTTGGATTTGGTTGAACAAGGGCTGATTTGGCGCTCCTTGGGGGGTGGTGGTTAGATCGGCTGCTGTGCCGTAGATTTCTGCTGAACCACCTGGCAAATTTTGTAAATCAAATACCTGTGCTACAGCTAGAACATCTTGGATTTTACCCTGGTTGACGTTCAGTTTACCTTCTAGTTGAGGTCCTTTAGGGGTTTGAGCCAAAGTACCAACCAGGGCGTAGCTACTGTTGTCTTTGACAAATTCACTACTGGTGAGTATAGCTTTACCGTTAGCGTAGCGGAATTGAGCAGCTATTCGATCGCCTTTAACTCGGCCAATTTGCGGATTGGCGATCGCTAAATTCCCCGTAGCTGCCAATGTCTGCTGATTAAAGAGCAAATCCCCAGTTAACAACCCAGTTATCTTACCAGTACCCAAACGAGTAATTGGTGGCGGAGTCAAATTCAATATTTGTAAGGGGAAATTTGCAACTTTGAGTGTCCAATCATTCCCTTCAACATTACCTGTGGCTAATGCTTGCTGCCATTGTACTAAGAAGGATTTCGGGCGATTATTGGCATCTAAATTGAAGTCCAGGCGATCTCTGGCGAAAAGCCCCTTCGGGTCTACGCGATTACCTGCCAAGTTCAAATTCAACCCGCGTCCCTGTACTGAATCAATGTTTCCAGTTAACAACGGCTCAAAAGCAATATTTTGAACAACCAAGTCTCGTAGGTTGATTTGCCCTACCACATTTGGTAGGGGTAGCTTACCAGTGATTTGACCATTAAAATCTACTCTCCCCGCCACAGCAACCTGATTAGGAAGATTGATCGGTAACTGTTTTAGGTTGTAATTCTGGGCTTGGACGTTGAGATTTAGGGCAGTAATTTCCGGTATACCCGCCTTTCTTGCATTGGCTAATATGTTACCAGTAACATTTAAACCTGGAGCAGTTGCTCGCTCAATGGTCAGCCTTTCACCACTCCAAGCGATCGCAGCTGTCAGGGGTTGCTCAAGACCAGGGATACCTTGCGATAATTGCACCTGTCCAGCAGCACGCACATCAGCTAATTTGGATGATCCTAGCGTGCCAACTAATTGCAACTGACCGCCAAATTCACCCCGCAATTGCTGATTTAACCGATTTAATTCCACACCTGAAGCATTAACTACAGCTTGATAGCGACCATTGGCCAATTGGATATTAGAGGCTGCAATCGTTCCACCTGCAACATTTAACCGTCCCTGACCATTGGCTTGAATAGTTTGCGGTTTAAAAGAGTCAACAGAACCCGCCACGTTTGCTTGACCAGTTAAGGTTCCCCGTAACTGTGGTGGTACTGCTACCAACTGCTGCAACGGTACATTATTTGCTTGAACTTGCGCCTGATATACACGATTAGCCACTTGGATATTAGAGGCTGCGATCGTCCCACCTGCAACATTAATTAGTGCCTGACCATTGGCTTGAATATTTTGCGGTTTAAAAGGATCAACAGCACCGGCGACGTTGAACTGACCATTTAACGTTCCTTGGAACTGCTTTGGTACTGTTGCCAACTGCTGCACAGGAACATTCTTAGCCTGGACTTGCGCCTGATATAGACCATTAGCAATTTGAATATTCGAGGCTGTAATAGTCCCGCCGCCAATAGCAAGGCGACCCTCACCACTGCCACGCATGGTTTTCAGGCTGAAATTATCTCTGTTGCCTGCGATTTGGAATGTACCCGCCAATGGATTATTTAAAGCTGGGGGAGACTGTTTCAATATTTGTCCCAACCGCACAGCATTAGCTACAAGTTGAGCAGAGAAGCTTTGGTCTTGCAGTTGGATATTAGAAACTGCAACTATGCCGCTACCAATTTCAACTCCTCCGCCTTCAGTGCGAATCGTGGCAATTTTAAATGGTGCTGTACTACCTGAGAGGATGAGACGACCATTGTACTCTACCCCCGCCAAAGAGACATTTTGCAGTTGACTTTTGTTTACAAAGGGTTCTAATTTTACCCCAGAGGCAACAGCCACAGCTTGCCAACGCTGATTAGCATAACTACCAGTTGCCCGGACTGTACCACCACTTACATTCAGAGCCACATTACGGAAAGAGACGGTGCGATCGCTAGCGATCGCAACTTCGCCAGTTCCGGGGTAAGTTCCGTTAGGAGCTTGGAATTGTACCGCAGTTTGGGCATTGGTAGGAGTGCCAGTTAGTTGGGCTGTAGCTGAGACATTGCCGATTTGGAAATTGGGTGTGATCTCGTAAACTTTTGCGATCGCATCCCCTGGAAGATTCTGGGCAGCGAAATTTAAATCCAGTCGCGGGTTTTTACCGAGTTGAATTGTACCAGCGCCGGTGATTTCACCACCAACTTTGGCTTGACCTTGAATATCTTTTAAGGTAATTAAAGAGGAACTAGTAACAAGCTCAAATTTACTAGTGATGTTATTAAAATCAACTTTGTCAATCCGGGCAGTTTGGATTGTGGCAACTGTACCTGAGAGAATTGGCTCTTTTATTGATCCGGTAATCTGCAAAGAAGCTTGTACTTGTCCAGCGATCGGCACAGGTAGTTTTACCTTCAGAGTCTCTTGGGCATTAGCCAAACTCACCGCATTTACACGCCCCGCCAACTTAAAGCCGGCTTTAGTGTCGATAATTCCCGCAGCCACTAGGGGAATTTTGCCGTAGTTGGTAGTAACATTATTTAACTGCAACTCCGTTCCCTGGAAGTGCAGGTTTCCTTGGCTATTGCTCAACAGTTGCGGGACTTTGGGTATTTGAACTGTTACCCCTTGCACAGCCGCACTGCCATACAATAAAGTCTGCTGTCCTGGTGTTAACTTAATCAGCAAGTCGCCATTGGCTCGACCCGCCTGTAAGTTCACTGGTAACTTGATTAAGCGAGTAATATCCGCAGCCTGCAAATCTGGCGATCGCACCTGAAAGTTGCCTGCTAGCACCCGAGAACGTGTCTCTCCCTGAATGGAAATACTGCCACCACTGTCTGCTTGACCCCCCACTTCAAACCTGATGAACTGGTTATTTGCTAAAAGTTGGGCAGAGCCATTCAGTTGAGAAAATGTTACGGGGGATGAGGAGGATGTTGCTACCCCTGCTCTTTTCTGCGGCATCAACGCCAGCTTGGCATTGCGAAACCGCAGGTTGTCCAAATCGGTTTTAATTGCGCCGCGTTCACCAGACGGCGATATCTTAGTGGAAACCCAGCGCCCTTGTTTATCCTGTTCAATGTAAATATCTGGGTTGACTAAGGTGACATCTAGCTTGAGGTGGCGGTTAAAGATTAGTTGTAATAGGTCAAAACTCACCTCCACAGATTCGATTGCCGCCCGATCTGGATCTGTGGGTGTGGCTGGGATAGCTGAAGCTGTAAACTGCACTCCCGTCAACGAAAATTGTCTGACTCTTCCCAGTTTTACCGGCCGGTTGAGTGTAGTCGTGAGACTTTGTTGTGCCAAGGGTGTTAATTCTGTTTGCACAAAAGTCCACAACCGCCAAATACCGATGACAATTGCTAATAGTAAAAGTCCGCCCAAGGCAATGCTACCCCGCCTCAACACCAGCAACCACAGAGGTTTGCGGATAGGGGAAAGGGAGTGATGATCTTGATTGGAAAAGTTAGTCATTTGCTTTCACAGTATTAATTGCCGGATATCGCTGGCACACACAAGCGTTAACTGGCACATTGATTCACTATGCCATTTCCAGGATACGCCAACTAAATCTAAGACCTCATTGGTTGAGTTACGGAATTTGCTTGATCTAACACTTATGCTTAATAATATTGGCCTTTTCAGGAAAATCTGAGTTGAATAGAGTCAAAATTGTTCCTGTGACTTTCCCTGAGTCACAACCTAGAACTTTAATGTTAATAGACCTTAAAAAAGACAGATGATTACACCTATGCGTCTTTTTGTGTTAATTTTTAATGCTCGAACGGAAAATGAGGGGATTCACACAATTCGGGAGGGCGATCGCAATAAAATTCTGATGTTCGAGTCAGAAGACGACGCCACGCGCTTTGCCCTGATGTTGGAAGCTCAGGATTTCCCCTCACCGACACCAGAACCCATCGATGCTGAGGAAATCAAGGAATTTTGCGAAAGTGCTGGATATGAATGGGAAATCATCCCAGAAAATACCAATTTAGTTGTCACTCCCCCAGAACTTAACGTGGAACAAACCGACTGGCAAGCAGATGCCCAGAAGGAGGATACTATTGAAGATACCTTCCCTTTCAATCAACAGCCACTAGAAGAACCAGAATTGTCTGATTCTGAACTAGAGAAGATGCGTCGCAAATTGGAAGGATTGTTGTAATTTGTCATTAGTCATTAGTCATTGGTTATTGGTTATTAGCCATTGGTCGCTTGACTAATGATATAAACGTCCAAAGGGCGGTTCCCCATAGGGTAGGACAAAAGATTAAGGACAAATGACAGAGGACAAATGACAAATTTGCAGGAACGCGGACATCTTTTAACCGAGATGGTAAATCCTAACAGTCTTAACTTAGACCAGCTCAGTTCTCTGGAATTGGTGGAGCTGTTTAATAGCGAAGACCAAAAGGCAGTTGCGGCGGTTGCGGCGGCGAAAATTCAGTTAGCACAAGCAATTGAGCGTACCGCAGAGCGTTTGCGCCACGGAGGACGCCTATTTTATATCGGTGCGGGTACAAGTGGCAGGCTAGGGGTGTTAGATGCTGCTGAGTGTCCACCTACTTTTTGTACGCCTCCAGAGTTGGTACAGGGGATTATTGCTGGTGGTGCGGGGGCGCTGGTACGCAGTTCGGAAGATTTAGAAGACAGCATCGAAGATGGTGAGGCGGCGATCGCTGGGCGACATATTACCCAACTAGATGTAGTAGTTGGCATTACTGCTGGTGGGACAACACCTTATGTCCACGGTGCGCTTCATGCTGCTCGTCAACGGGGTGCCACTACTATTTTTATCGCCTGTGTTCCGGCGGAACAAGTTAGCTTTGATGGCGATATTGACATTCGCCTATTGACAGGGCCAGAAATAATCGCCGGATCAACTCGCCTGAAAGCTGGTACAGCCACGAAGTTAGCTTTAAATGTCCTTTCTACTGGGGTAATGGTCAAGCTAGGCAAAGTTTATGGCAATCGCATGGTAGATGTGGCAGTAACAAATCAAAAGTTACGCGATCGCGCTTTGGGAATTTTACAAGACCTCACAGGTTTAAGTCGGGAAGCTGCTGGTTTTTTACTAGAACGTAGTGGCAAGTGGGTTAAGCTAGCGCTATTGATGCACTGGACTGGTTTAGAAAAAGACGAGGGCGATCGGCTTCTTTCAGAACACCAAAGTAATCTCAGAGCAGCTGTTATCAGTTATCAAAACCACAACCAACCTTAAAAAAATTTTCCTAAATAAACCACATTTACTTTGAGAACCATAGTTTTTAAAAGTAGTGGGAACATCTTGCTCCCTGCTGGTAGTAGCGGACAAAATGCCTACACTACCCCAGGTTTCAAAATGGATGAGGTTTAAATATTTATATATGGCTGCTACTTATCTCATATCATGTCCGCTTGATTGCTTATTAAACCCGAAGAACCCCACCCCGTCAAAGCTATGCTTTGTCTCCCCTCCCCGCAAGCGGGGAGGGGATTAAGGGATGGGGTGCAATGACTGTGGGAATCGTAACTAATTATGCGGACATGATATTAGTAGCACGCCTTTTTTTCAGGATAAGTAGGTAAGTGGGAATATTTCTAACTAAGTTAATTTATATTTGTTTACATACATTGAAATTTTCTTGCCGACTTACTTAAATATTCCCTAGAAAAGTTCACTAAAACTGATATAAATTAAGAAATATAAATTTAAATCAATATTTTGACGATTTCTTGGCAATCTCAATAACTAAAGCCCAAATATCTGGAGACTACTAATTATCTTTTGAACAAAAATTCCGAACTTATACGGATATAATTCAGTATGAAAATTATTAAAATTAGTATATCAATACTCTATACATCATGATGTGGACTATGGCAACCTACTTGAGTCATGGATATTAACAGAAAACTAAAGTCCGCTAATAAAAATTCTATGCTAGATAAATTATTTGCTAGCAATAGTTTTGCTGTCTTCTCATCTACCTTGCTTTTAATAATCTTGATTTAAACTGCTATATACCAAATGTATTTGCACTTATTCACATATCTGCTGAGTACTATATAGTTTGTGTAGGTTTTTCAAGGGTTGGCTTTTTAATAAAAGGAACAAACTATGTCCGACCGGGAAGTTATTTCAAATAATCTAGTAAATGAATTTCAAACTTGTACTCAGCTGCAATATAACGGCAAATTAAATATTAAAAGTTCAAAGGGCAGCCAATGGACTTTTTACTATCGGCTAGGACGCATAGTTTGGGCAACGGGAGGAACTCATCCCTTCCGACGCTGGCGTAGACATATAGCTCAAAATTGTCCCCAGATTGATGTTGATAAGTTGCAGATGCGTTTGCAAGACCTATCAATCGATTACTGGGATTATCGCCTTTTAGAAATCTTGTACAAAAGGCAGAAAATCCAGAGAGAACAGATTAACTCTATTGTCGATAACACGATAGCAGAACTATTATTTGACGTAGCTATGCAAGGAAATTTTGCTTCTATAAGTTGCAATCGTAGCCAAGAAGTTATCTTAGAAGCACCAATGAGCTTCACAAGTACAGAAATGTCTGTAAAGCAGATGCAAGACTCGTGGAAAATTTGGTCAGAAGCTGGTTTAGCAAGTTTTTCTCCTGACTTGGCACCATTTCTGCGGCGACCAGAAATACTCCAGCAGATGGTAAGTGCATCTGTCTACAAAAACTTTGTCAATTTAATCAACGGCAAATTTACTCTGCGAGATTTAGCCGTGAAAATGAAGCAGGGTGTAATGCCACTCACCCGTTCATTGCTTCCCTATATCCTTAAAGGAATTATTGAATTGATGGAAGTATCTGACTTGCCCTTAGTAGTTACTGAAGTCAACAATAACTTTACCACCACACAACTAAAGAAGCAGACTGCTCACCTAGTGGCTTGCGTCGATGATAGCCCTCAGGTATGTAAAATGCTAGAGGATATTATCACTTCCAATGGATTGAGGTTTGTCAAGATTCAAGATGCTGTACAAGCTCTACCAACCCTCATTCAGGAAAAACCAGACCTGATTTTCTTGGATTTGATTATGCCAGTTGCTAGTGGTTATGAAATTTGCACTCAGTTGCGACGAATATCTACCTTTGCCAACACACCAATCATTATATTAACTGGCAATGATGGTTTTTTAGATAGAGTTCGTGCCAAGGTAGTCGGTTCTACAGATTTTCTCACTAAACCCGTAGTGACTGATAAGGTGATGGCTATAGTACGTAAATATTTACCTGCACCGAGTGTATCCATCGACAAGAATAACTCTAATTTAGAGGTTTATAATTAGGCGAAATTAGATGCTAAGTAAGTTGGCAATAATCAATAATACTGTCTTATATTATACAATTTGAAATAAATTAAAGGCTTATAGTAAGGGTTAAAGCTCTTACTATAAGCCTTTAATTATTCACGCCCACTTACTTATTTATAAACAAAATATTAAGTGTAAAGTGTGTTAGATGAGAATACGGTACTAAAAGCCTGGAATGGTGCTGTACTCTTATCTAACACACTCTACAAGACTATTTAGATTTTTTCAAAAACAATTTACAATTCCTATATTAAGTTATGTTTAGTGCGTATTTTTGCTGAGGTTGATACGTAAAGATTGAATCAAAATTAGACAAATACAAATTTTTGTATTTTATAACAGTCCTGTTTTAGTTGTGAAATAGTGGTTAGGGCAAAGGGGTTAGGGGCTAGTCCCTTGTATGTCTTTGTTGAGGAATCATTTGGGATTTGGATGTCTAATTTGTTTACATTCTGAGAAAGGTTTAACGAGTAATTGTCATGAATACTGTTTTAGTTGTTGAAGATGGCTTAACCGATATGGAAATAATCAGCCGTTACTTACAACAGGCAGGTTATTCTGTGATTAGCGCCACAAGCAGTGAAGAGGCTCAAAATAAAATAGATAAAAATAAGCCAGACCTAATATTACTCGACGTAATTTTACCGGGGAAAAGTGGCTTTGAAATTTGCCGAGAACTGAAAAGCAATCCCAACACTAGCAAAATACCTGTGGTTTTTTGCTCTACCAAAAATACTGATGTAGATAAAATTTGGGGTAATATGTTGGGCGCTGATGGTTATCTATCAAAACCGGTTGAACGAGAGGAATTATTGGTAATCTTGAACCAATTGATTAATAAGTAAAAATGCAATAAATAAATAGTCAATAAAAGTCCCTATTTCTCAATTAAATAATAACTGCAAATAGTGGCTAAAGATAAATTATCAAGAACAAAGGATCAATAACTTTGGAAACCAAGGAAAAGTTTTTAAGTTTTAATTTGGGATTAATGGATACAGCCGTAATTTCGTTACAACACATCACAGAAGTTTTGCAAGTATCATTACCAGAAATATGTGGCGTTCCTGAGATGCCCAGTAGCGTCTTGGGTATTTATAACTGGCGTGGTGAGATGCTTTGGTTGGTAGATTTAGAGGCAATGTTAGGTTATCCTCCAATTTCGCAAGGATCAAATTTACTTTCAATAATGATGGGGATTGTTCTGGAAAATAAGGGTAAGTATTTGGGGCTATTGGTGCGACAGCTTATCGATATTGAATGGCTGGATACTAAGCAAATGAAACCCGCAACGACTGAATTATTTTATCCTAAAAGCTCACCTTTCTTACAGGGGTACTTTATTAATGATTCGGAGGAGATGATTTTTAATTTGGATGCCATAACGATTATCGAAGCTCCCATGTGGGCAATTCATAATTGAACATTTAGTAATGGGTGATTAGGCATAGGATTTTGACAATTACTAATCCTTAATAACCAAATATCCAGATCATTCTTACCTGCCAAATATCAAATTATTACCAATCACAAGTTTTGAGGTTAATCAAATGACATTTTTGTATAAAAATAGCCAAGAAAATGAGAATCTAATTTCGGAAACAGAAAATATTAATGGTGCTCCAGATATAGCGAATATTGCCAGTCATGAAATATCTTTATTAAATGCGATCGCTGAGGAATTTAAAAGTTGGCGGCGACAGTTGCAAGACATCACAACTTATATGCGCCAAGCCCCAGACCTTGATATACTACTCAAAATCACTGTAGCGCAAATTAGAGAAAAGATTGGCTGCGATCGCGCCTTAATTTATCAGTTTACTTCCATAGAATCAGGTAATGTTTTAGCAGAATCGAGAACACTAGGTTGGACACCAACTTTAGGCGAAAATATTCCTGGAATTCTTTTTGGTTTATATAGAAATCAAGACTATGTAGAACCTGTAGTTATTAACGATATCAATCAGATTCAACTTACCCCTTATCAAAAGCAACTACTAGATAAATTTCAAATTAAAGCTAGTTTGAGTTTACCGATTGTAGTAGAAGGTAAAGTATGGGGGTTACTGGCAGTAAATAATTGCCAATCAACGCGGCAGTGGCAAGAGGTAGAAATTAGTCTCCTATCTCAAATTACAACAGAACTGATCTACAGATTGCAGAGCTTTGAATTTCACAAAGAACTACAAAATCAAGCACAGGCAAAGAAATCAGTAGCTAAAGTCATCGATAAAATTCTCCACGTATCAAATGTGGATAAGATTTTCCAAACAACCACTCAAGAAGTGCGTCAATTACTAAAATGCGATCGTGTGGGTGTTTATCGCTTTAAACCTGACTGGAGTGGCGAGTTTATCGCGGAGACAGTGGGTAATGGTTGGATAAAAATGGTCGGCCCGGATTTTAAAATGGTCTGGGAAGATAGCCACTTACAAGACACCCAAGGAGGACGTTATGCCAAGGGTGAAAGCTTTGTGGTCAAGGACATCTATCAAATGGGTCATGCTCAATGTCACATTGATATTTTAGAGCAGTTTGAAATGAAGGCTTACATCATTGCGCCGATATTCAGTGGAGAGAAATTATGGGGCTTGCTGGGAGCTTATCAAAATTCTGGGCCGCGTGATTGGCAATCTTGGGAAGAAAGCTTTTTAACTCAGATTGGCTTGCAATTTGGTGTGGCCATATCACAAAGAGAATATGTCGAGGAAGTGCAGAGGAAATCTGATCAACTAGCTCAAATACTTGAACAAGAGAAAGCTTTAACCAAGATAGTCGATCGTATCCGACAAACCTTAGATGTAGATAATGTCTTTAAAATAACCACTCAAGAAGTACGGCAATTACTAAAATGCGATCGCGTTGTAGTTTTTCGCTTCAATCCCGACTGGAGTGGTGAATTTGTCGCTGAGTCAGTGGTTAGTAATTCGATAAAACTGGTAGGCCCTGATATTAAAACCGTCTGGGCAGATACCTACATACAAGAAAATAAAGGGGGTCGATATGTCCAAGGTGAAAGCTTTATCGCTAATGACATCCATGAGGTAGGTCATTCTTCATGCCATGTTGAGATGTTAGAGCAGTTGGAAATTAGAGCTTATGTGATTGTACCTGTATTTTCTGGGGAAAAATTGTGGGGATTATTAGCAATTTATCAAAACTTTATACCTCGTGATTGGCAACCTTGGGAAGTTAGCTTTTTGATTCAAATTGGCTCTCAATTTGGTGTAGCTGTATCACAGGCAGAATATCTTGAACAAGTGCGAGTTAGATCTGCACAACTAGCTCAGTTAGCGGATCAAGAGAAAGCTTTTACTAAGATAGTCAATCGCATCCGCCAATCTTTAGATGTAGATAGCGTCTTCAAAACAACCACTCATGAAGTGCGTCAATCACTGCGATGCGATCGCGTCGCTGTCTATCGCTTTAACCCTGACTGGGGTGGCGAATTTGTGTCTGAGTCTGTGGGTAATGCTTGGACAAAACTGGTAGGCCCTGATATTAAAACCTTTTTAGACGATACCTACTTGCAAGAAACTCAGGGAGGTCGGTATGTCAAAGGTGAAAGTTTTATCGTTAATGACATCTATAAAGCAGGGCTTGCTCCCTGCCACATTGAGATTTTAGAGCAGTTTGAAGCCAAAGCTTACATAATTGTTCCTGTATTCTTCGGAGATAAATTGTGGGGCTTGCTGGCAGCGTATCAAAATTCCAGCACCCGTGAATGGCAAAGCTGGGAACTTAACTTTTTGGTTCAGACTAGCTTGCAATTTAGCCTAGCTAAATCACAGATAGACTATTTGGAATTAGTTCGGGTAAAATCTGAGAAACTAGCTCAGTTAGCGGAACAAGAGAAAGCTGTTACAAAGATCAGCAACCGCATCCGGCAATCTTTAGATGTAGAAGATATTTTCAAGATAACCACTCAAGAAGCGCGACAATTATTGCGATGCGATCGCGTCTCTGTCTATCGCTTCAATCCTGACTGGAGTGGCGAATTTGTGTCTGAGTCAGTAGGTCAGAGTTGGGTAAAACTGGTAGGCCCCGATGTCAAAACTGTCTGGCAAGATACCCACTTACAAGAAACTCAGGGAGGCCGATATGCCCAAGGTGAAAACTTTGTTGTAAATGATATCTATAAGATGGGTCATTTACCCTGCCATATTGAGATATTAGAACAGTTTGAAGTCAAAGCTTATGTAGTTGTTCCTATATTTGCTGGGGAACAATTGTGGGGTTTGCTGGCAGCTTACCAAAATTCGGGAACTCGTGATTGGGACGAATCCCAAGTCAGTTTGTTAGCACGCATTGGCAGTCAGTTAGGACTGACATTACAACAGACGGAATATTTGCAACAAGTACAAGCGCAGTCAGCAAAATTAGCAGAAGCAGCAGCACGAGAAAAGGCAGCCAAAGAATTACTACAACAACGGTCTATTCAACTCCTAATAGCCCTTAGACCCGCTCTCACCGGCGACTTAACAGTACGCGCACCGATTACAGAAGACGAGCTAGGCACGATCGCTGATGCTTACAATAGTACTCTGCAAGCACTGCGACAAATCGTTATTCAGGTACAGGGGGCTGCTCAACAAGTTGCCCAAACTTCTAGCAATAGCGACGCTTCACTGGCGGGATTGACCAATCTGGCGCAACAACAGTCTGAGGAAATTACCGCAGCTTTAGGCGAAATTCAACATATGGTGGACTCTACTCAAGCTGTAGTGGCGAATGCCGAGTTGGTGCAACTAGCAGTAAAACAAGCCAATCAAACTGTAGAGTCTGGCGATACTGCGATGAACCTGACTGTCAAAGCAATCCAAGGAATTCGTGAAACCGTTGCTCAAACCAGCAAAAAGATTAAACGCCTGAGTGAATCTTCGCAAAAAATCTCGAAAGTGGTGAATTTGATTGGTAATTTTGCCACACAGACAAACGTATTGGCTTTGAATGCAGCCATTGAAGCCACCCGTGCCGGTGAATATGGCAAAGGCTTTGCAGTTGTAGCTGATGAAGTCCGTTCGTTATCTCGCCAGTCAGCAGCAGCCAGCATCGAAATAGAAAAATTAGTCCAAGAGATTCAAGCAGAAACTGGGGAAGTTGCAGTAGCGATGGAAACTGGTATTCAACAGGTGGTAGAAGGCACAAATCTTGTCAATGACACTCGCCAAAACTTAAATGCGATCGTTTCTGCAACTGCCGAAATTAGTCAGCTAATCGAGCGAATTACCGCAGCGACTCAAAAACAAATGGCGCAATCTGTAACAGTAACTAAATCAATGCAAGATGTAGCAGGAATTGCTAATAAAACTTTTGCTGAATCTCAAGAAATTGCTACTGTGTTCCAAGATTTATCAAGAATGGCACAAGACTTATTAACAACTGCTGGTAAGTTTAAAGTCAATTAATTAAGTAGGGAGTGGGGAGTGGGAAATGACAGGTTCTAAAATTTGCTCTTATCAAGATTTAAAAGTTTGGCAAGAAGGCATGAATTTAGCTGAAGCTTGCTATCAGCTAACGATTGCATTCCCGAAATACGAACTTTACGGAATGACTTCACAGATTCGTCGGTCCGCTACATCAGTTCCAGCAAATATAGCTGAGGGTTATGGACGAGAGTATCGCCCGGAATACATAAAATTTCTCCGAATAGCCCAAGGCTCTCTCAAAGAGCTATAAACTCACTTGTTACTATCAGCTAGAGCCAAAGTTGGACTTACAGATACTCAACTAGTCACTCCCATTTTGAGGCAATGTGAATCTGTAGGAAGACTACTCCGTGCTTTGATTCGTTCTTTAGACAATAAGGGGAGTAGGGAGTAGGTTTTTCAGATTAGACCGATTTTTGGGGTTTTAGAACCAAAATGATTATCTGAAACCTTAAAAGTAGCTTCAATAATTAGGAATATTCTCAATTGTTTCTCCCAAACCTAAATATCTACCCTTGAAAGCAACTCGCCATTCCTCACTCCCCATTCCCCATTCCCCACTCCCCACTCCCTAATTATGATTACAGATAAAGAAATTCGCGAACAAGGATACATCTACTTTCTGGCTGAAGCCCCGGAATTAGTCCAAATTATTGAACAAGAACTATTTAGCTTATCGGAAGGTTATAGCATTGCCAAAGTTCACAACTTAATGCGGGCTACTCATACACTTAAGGGTGGCGCCGCTAATGTTGGGCTAGAAGTAATTAAAATGATAGCTCATTTTTTAGAAGATGTATTTAAGGCTCTATATAATCCAAAAGTGGTAATTGATGGCGAATTACAAACACTTTTATTACAAGGTTATGAATGTCTGAGCATAGCATTAAATACCGAGCTAATAGGCAGCACTGTTAATGATGAAGAACTGCTCCATCGAGCAACTTCAGTCTTTGCACAGTTGCAAGAAAAACTGGGTGATGCCTTTGGCGCTGAATCTCATATTCCTAGTTCTGAAGAATTGGGATTTGATATTGTGCAATCCGTTTTTGAAGTTGGAGTAGAACAACGTCTAAACACTATTGCTGACACTGTTAACAATCCACCAAATAATCACGAATTTATCGAGTTTTTACACTCTCAAGCTGAAGTATTTTTCGGCTTGGCAGAATCTCTAAATTTACCTGGATTGGGAGAAATTGCCCAAACAATTCTATCAGCGCTACAAGCAAATCCTACCCAGGTGCAGCAAATTGCAGAAATTGCCCTTGCAGATTTGCAACAAGCACAAAAATTAGTATTAGAAGGCGATCGCACTTCTGGTGGAGAATCTTCTCCAGGTTTGCGAAAACTCACGACAGTGGCAAATAATGAATTATCTAGAGAATTACAAAATAATTCATCTCCTGGCACATTTATCATCAATGAAGAACAATTTTACCAGTTTATCACTACATCTAATAACAATAAAAACCAACCTGTAAACCCAACAACTGCCAAGTTTTATTTAAAAGTAATTCGCTACATTTTTGGCTGGTTTAATCACCAGATGGAAATACCAGAGCCAGAACTCACTTTGACTTTGTTGGTTCCCACATTAGAAAGAATAAGTCTACTTAATTATATTGAAAACTGGCTGAAAAAGTTTCTTGATTTTATCCAAGATGAAGGAGATAGTGAAAGTATTTGTATTTATCGACGTGGGATCATCTTAATTATCCTATTTGCAGTTGCAAAATTTCAATATTCTCTTAAACCATCTGATAGCTACATCTTAGCAATTAAAATATTACAAAAGCAAATTCATACATTAGCACAAGAATATAAAAATTATCCTCCTATTACTAGCAAAGAGAAAAATTGGCTTGATAGTCCTAGGCTACAAACACTATTAGTTTTTAAAGAAATATTTAAATCCGTATCTCCTCAAGTAACTGATAACTTACTAGAAGCAATATGGGGAGAAGAAGCTAGCGAAAACCTTGCTGCTGAAGTGGTGACGAGCCAGACTGATGATTCTTCAGAAAAGCCTGATTTATTAACTGTCAGTGAGCCGGTAGTTTCTGAAACAGCTATTGAAGCCATGCCTGATTTAGCTACACAAATTAATAAAGAAATAGAAGATAAATCACAGTATGTTCAAACTAAAAATTTGCGCCAACCTTCATTTATTCGAGTAGATACAGAGAGACTGCAACACCTCAATTATCTAGCAGGAGAATTGCTGATTTACCAAAAACGGCGTAGTTTGCAAGATGAACAAGTGAAAGAAATAATTGAGCAATTAGAACAGCAACTCACTAGACACCAAACAACTTTAAATGAATTACGTGATTTACCATTACAAATACAAAATATTACCTCACAACAAACGCAAGATTTTGCAGTGAATTTTGACTCTTTAGAGATGGATGTATATACAGAATTCCATATGACATTGCATGAAGCAATAGAAGAGATACTGCAACTACAAGAAACCACAGAATCTCTTGACTTGCTCGTGACGCAAGCTGCTCAAATTAGTGAAAAACAAGAGAATTTAACTCTTAATATTATAGATAGCTTAGTAGAAGCACGAATGTCGCCTTTGGGCAATATCCTGAATCGCTTCCCCCATATGGTAAATAAGTTGGGGAATGTTTATGCCAAACTTGTAGAATTGAAACTTACTGGTACTGCGGTGCTAGTGGATAAAGCGATCGCAGAAAAGCTCTACGATCCCTTATTACACTTAGTGCGTAATGCTTTTGACCACGGTATTGAAACTCCGGAAGTTCGCCGAGAGCATGGTAAACCAGAACAAGGTTTAATTGAAATCTGTGCCTATCATCAGGGTAGCCAAACTGTTATCGAAGTTCGGGATGATGGTCAGGGATTGAATTTAGACAGAATTCGCAGAAAAGCTGTTGAATTTCATCCCATACAAACTGGAGAAAAAACTAGAAGCTCTGCTTCTAATCTGGCTGATCCTGAACTTTTAGATTTGATATTTTCGCCTGGATTTTCTACTGCTAATCAAGTGAGCGAAATTTCTGGGCGCGGTATGGGTTTAGATATTGTGCGTACTCAGATGGACGCACTAAATGGCTCAATTTCAGTTGAATCCTTCCCCAACCAAGGAACAATATTCATACTCAAAATTCCTTTTTCTATGACTACAGAAAAATTAATGCTAGTTCAAGCCAAAGGTGTTGTTTATGGTCTTATTTTGGACAGTATTGAAAAAATATTGATTCCCTCTGAACAACAGATTAAAGAAATTGAAGGTAAAAAAGTGTTGCATTGGAACACAGAGAATGATGAGACTATGGTCAGCATTCGCCAACTTTCAAACTTGATTGATTATAATGGTTCATTCATTAATAGTGCTACTTCATACAACACATCAAATACTCACGACCCAAGCATAGCGAAAAATCCGGTGCTTTTTCTACGACGAAATCAGGCAATGTTTGCTTTAGAAGTTGACCAAATAATTGGTGAACAAGAACTGGTAATCAGACCTTTAGGAAATGCGATCGCACCGCCAAAATATATTTATGGTTGTAGTAGTTTAGCCAATGGTAATCTCATCTTAGTGATTGATGCTTTATTGCTAGTAAAGTCTAGCGAGATCCAACAAACAACAGTTGATATCAGGGCGCTACCAATAGCTTCTTCAAATAAAAAAGCCTTACCGATATCAGGACATACTTTTTTATCTACACCATTACTTACTGCATCTACTTCCACAACAACTATAGAAACCCAACCCAGTTATTCTCAAGAGCCAGATCATAAATCACCAAAAGTTGTTTTAGTAGTAGATGACGCAATTAGTTTGCGGCAAACTCTCTCTCTCACTCTGCAAAAATTTGGCTATCAAGTAATACAAGCTCAAAATGGTATAGAAGCTCTAGAAAAGTTACAGTTACATCCTGAAATACAAGTTGTTATCTCCGATTTAGAGATGCCACGAATGAATGGTTTTGAGTTGTTGAGCAATTTCCGTCAATACCCGAATTTAGCAAAAATACCTGTAGTGATTCTTACTTCTCGCAGCGCTGAAAAACACCGCCAGCTTGCCCAAGAATTGGGTGCAAAGGCTTATTTAACCAAGCCTTATTTAGAGGATGAGTTGCTTTCTACAATTAAGGGTTTAATTAACAGTAATACAGATGATTTAAACCATTTACTTATGGCGGCAAATCATTGATATTAATCTTAATTTTAGTTGAGTGCTATCGGTAAGTTATCTGTGAGAGTTTAAGTTAAGTGATACCACACTGGCGAGAGAAGCATGGTGTATCTATAAAGTGTATCAATCCTTGGGACGCGATCGCGTTACTTATCAGGTAGATTATTTGGATCTACACCTAGAGAACGTAAATACTGCGCTAATTGTTCAGCCCTTTGCCGTTCTTGTTGTGCTTGTTCTACATCTGTCAAATAGCGGTTTCCTTGCTGATCATACCAACATAAAAACTCCTGTTGTATCCCAGCAATTACAGCTTGGTGTCGCCCAATACCTAACCCTACCTCTGGCATCAAATAGGGTTCACCAATTTGTAGTTGGTAGTTTCCATCTATCAACTTATACACTTCAAAGGGTTGATGTTGGTCGCGTCGCCAAAACTCAGGGTTATAAATTACGTAGTACAATACACCGAGTTTTCTGTATATATCTAGCTTCTCGTCGTATTCACCTCCTGGGGTGTGGGATACAATTTCTAATGTGAATATTGGAACTATCCCATTTTCTTCCCAAACCGCGTAACTTTTGCGTGATTTACCACCCTTTTTCCGTTCTACTCCCAGACTTAAAAAAGCATCTGGCCTACAGGTACTCTAGAATTTACTCCTGTGGTGTGATAGACTCCCATATCTACTCCGAAGTACCAATCCATGCGATTTGCCCAAATGGAGTTCAGTAGGAAAAGTAAAATGTTGGGCAAAAAGTTTTGGTCTTCGTTATCCACTGGCGTATCGTCTGAACAGGGAAGTTCATCAGTAGTTGGTAACGCATTTTTGAGATCAGGTGAGAGCATAACCGTTGTCTCGCTGGCGTTTGATGCCCTTATTATAAGTGAAGGAAAGTTTAGCGTTTAGGTGTAGTTTCACCAAACTTAATTAAAAGCGCGATCGCAATACTAACAAGCAAAATTAACGTCATACTCAAAGCTGAACCAAATCCCCAATTTTGCGTTGCTCCCAAAAACTGGTTATAAACTAATCGCGCCGCCGTCATACTAGAAGCACCACCAAGTAATTCTGGATCGACAAAATCCCCCAAGCCTGTGATGAATACAAGCATGGAAGCAGCTGCAATTCCCGGAAAAATTTGCGGTACGGTTACTTGCGAAAAAGTTTCCACCGGATCTGCACCTAAATCAGCTGCTGCTTCTAGCAACCGCTTGTCTAGCTTTTCGAGAGAAGCATATAAAATCAAAACCATATAGGGTAACAAGCTGTAACTCATGCCAATAAATACAGCTTGACTTTGGTTAAGCAATTCCAAAGTAGGCAAGCCTAAATTGCTGAGTAAACTGTTCAATAAACCAGTAGGACGAAGAATTGTAATCCAAGCATAGGAGCGAAGTAATGAGGAAGTCCACAAAGGTAATATAAAGGCTAATAGGAGCAAATTCCGCCAACGTTGCGGTGCTATCTGAGCAATCCAATAGGCGACAGGAAAGCCCAAAATTAAACAAATTATTGTAGTGCCAAACGCAAAAAATAGCGATCGCACGATTACTTGCAAGTAAAGGGGGTCAAATATTCGGATGTAGTTTTTGAATCCGTTGGGATTAACCAAATCTCCCGGCCGGATGTCTGCAACTAAACTTAACTCGAAAATTATCAAAGTTGGCAGCACCAACAAAAGTAATAACCAAATCCCAGATGGTGCAAG
This sequence comes from Nostoc sp., assembly GCF_036919555.1. Taxonomy (GTDB): domain Bacteria; phylum Cyanobacteriota; class Cyanobacteriia; order Cyanobacteriales; family Nostocaceae; genus Nostoc. The sequence continues at coordinate 38,276 of NZ_JBALCS010000083.1, read as the reverse complement.
TAATACCAAAGGTTGGAGCCAGTTTCCTCGCAGACGATGCGATTCTTCTATTTTAGAAATATCATTTTCTTGAAAATTCATCATTTATAACTCCTAACTCCTGTACAGACGCGATTAATCGCGTCTTTCCTAACTTCTAACAGACGCGATTAATCGCGTCTCTACTCCTAACTCCCCACTCTCCACTCCCTAAGTATTTTAGCTACTAGTTAATTGAGTCCAATAACGATCATAAACCTCTTCAAATTCTCCTACAGGACTAACACGTTCGCAATTTGCTAAAACCGACTCTGAGGGAAACAAATTAGTATTGTTCTGTATTCTTTTTGGCAATTGCTCGAATCCAGCACTATTAGGTGTAGAAATACTCAGGCGTTGACTGATTTTGGCTGCTAATTCTGGTTGCAGAATCATGTTAATCCAAGCATAAGCTCCAGCCTGGTTGGGGGCTGTTTTGGGAATAACAATAGTGTCTGTCCATAATGAAGAACCACTGCGGGGAATCACATATTTTAATTTAGGGTTTTCTTGAGAGATTTTCACCGCATCTGCTGAATAACACATTGCCAATAGTAAATCTCCTCCTAGAATTTGATTTTGCCAAGCGTCGGTGTCAAAACGTGCGATCGCAGGTTTTAGCACCTTCAACTTTTCATAAGCTTGTTTGATTTCTCGTTCATTTTTTGAGTTGTAAGAATAACCTAGCATCCGTAACGTTGCACCCATCACTTCTCGAACATCATTGAGCAAGGTCATCTGCTGACTAAGTTGCTTTTGGTTTTGCCAAAGGTAATCCCAGTCTTGTGGTGCATCTTTGAGTTTTTCGGAATTATAAACTAAACCAGTTGTCCCCCAGTTAAAAGGGATACTATATCGGTTATTGGGGTCATAGCTAGGATTCTGAAACCGCGGGAATAAATTCTCTAAACCGATTAAGCGATCGTGATTTATTTCTGTTAACAAACCTTTGCTTACCATCTTCTGCACCATGTAATCGGATGGGTAGATGATGCTGTAAGTGCCACCGCCTCCAGCTTGCAACTTAGCCAGCATGACATCATTGGAATCATATACATCCGCTAGCACTTTCATGCCGGTTTGGGTGCTAAAAGTTTTCAGTAATTGGTTGTCGGTATATTGCGTCCAGGTAAAGATATAAAGTTGGTCACGTTGACCATTCGGATTAGAATTAGCACGTACTTCAGCCAGCCTCCAGCCACAACCAGCTAAAGATAAGCTAGAAAGTGCTGCCATCTCTTTTAAAAATTTGCGTCTGTGAGTCATTTAGTAAATAGTCAATTAAGTAAGTGAGCGTGAATAATTAAAGGTTTGTAGTGAGTTAGCGTGATCTTCTCCCTTTGCGTAGCGTCTCGTAGACAAGGGGAGCCACTGCGTTGCCGGGGTTCCAAGAGTTGTAGCAAGTGGCGTGAGACGATGCCGCAGCGTTAGCGAGTCAGACGCTAGGCACAGTCGCTAATGCAACTCTGGGAGACGCGCAAGGGACGCTATCGAGCGTCACGAGCCTCACCCGTACTCCTACGGGGAAGAAAGCTACCCACAGCGTCACCGTCAGGAGAAGGGTAAGGGCTGAAGTCCTTACTATGAGATAATTTAATTAATCTTAGATGCGTAACATAGTTTGATTTATTCTTGCCCACTTACTTAACTGAAGACTTTATTTTACTTTAATGCTTGCTTAATTTATGATAGTTGTCCCCCCTCAACAAGATCCCTGCATTGAAGGAGTTTTTCATCATATAGGGATTCAGTGGGACAAAAAACCAGAAGTTTTTGTAGATGAAATTATGTAGATTTTGACTATATGGCTTAAAATAGTAGGTTTATCATCATATTTCTTATAGCTTCAATCAATAGGCTGTTATGCTGTTCGCAAGAAAGCCAAACAAGTTTGTAGAGAATTGCGGCACAAAGTAGTTAAATATGTTGTTAAACATTTGTAAACTGTTAGCAGCCGAGTAGCCGCGTGTCACATCTTGTTAAGGAATTATCATGAGACAACTTGTTATTGCTGAACGCGTATGCCTCATTGGTCATATCGTGTCAAAAGCCTTTGGATTGGTAGGGATGCTACTGGTCATACCTAATGCCGAAATAATTTTCAACTTATCGCAGGTTGGAGAAACTGCCATGCAGTTAAGTATGGCAGGTGGTGGTGTAGTTGATATCATCTTGGGGACAATAGCTGTCTCTATTTATGCCTACCGGACTTTGGGATTGGGAACTTGGCTAGCATTTATGCTGCCGGCTGTGTTTATCTCTTTGGGAAGTGAACTACTGGGAACTAGCACAGGTTTTCCATTTGGCGATTATAGCTACTTAAGTGGCTTGGGCTATAAGATTGGTGGGCTAGTTCCTTTCACAATTCCTTTATCTTGGTTCTATGTTGGGCTGTCGTCTTACTTAATTGCTAGAACTGGTTTGAAAGTGGCTCAAAAACCCAGTTGGGGACGCCATATTGCTGCTATAGCCGTTGGTGCTTTGCTCTTCACTTGTTGGGATTTTGCCCTTGAGCCAGCTATGAGTCAATCTTCTCTGCCGTTCTGGTATTGGGAACAACCAGGAGCTTTCTTTGGGACACCTTACCAGAACTATGTAGGTTGGTTTGGCACTAGCGCCCTGTTTATGAGTGTGGCAGGATTATTGTGGAGAAATACATCGATTAAATTAGAGCGATCGCAACTCAGTTTACCCTTAGTCGTTTATTTAACTAACTTTGCCTTCGCCGCCGGACTAAGCTTGGCCTCTGGGTTCTCCATCCCTGTGTTGCTAGGCTTATCGCTAGGTGTGACTCCCGCCGTGGCGCTGTGGTTAAGCAGTTCAACTACACCCACTCAAGTTGCTGTTGAAACAGCAAGTAAGGAAGTATCAGTGGCAAAGGTTGAAGTTGCCTTGAAATAAGTTTAGAAATTAGGGAGTGGGGAGTGGGGAGTGGGGGAGCAAGAATTTTAGATTTTGGATTTTAGATTGAAATTTAATCCAAAATTTAAAATCCAAAATCCAAAATTGAATTGCCCTGTTTGGCCCATGCCCTGTTTGGCCCATGCCCTGTTTGGCCCATGCCCAATGAATAATGACAACGCTTTGATAGTAGAAAGCGCCATCTCCCTTTTGTTGCTACTTATCCAAGTACCAGCAACGGCGATTCTGTTTTCGCGCCTGCTAAAGGGGCCAAGACGCCTTCCTCCAATAGAACCGCAACAGCCGACGCCAGATATTTTGGGTAGGGTTAGTGTCGTCGTTCCCACATTAAACGAGGCGCTTCGCATTAGCCCTCTGTTAGCTGGTTTAAGTCAGCAAAGCTACGAAGTTCGGGAAATAATCGTTGTAGACAGCAAATCTGGTGATGGCACCCCCGACTTGGTAAAAGCGATACAGCAGAAAGATCCGCGCTTTCGCCTGATGACAGATGATCCCTTACCCTCTGGTTGGGTGGGGCGTCCTTGGGCGTTGCATAACGGTTTTCTATATAGTTCTGAGGCGAGTCAGTGGTTTCTCGGACTGGATGCTGATATCCAACCGCATCCGGGTTTGGTTGCTGGTTTGGTGAAGACGGCCGAAGCACAAGGCTATGATCTCGTTTCCCTTTCACCCCAGTTCATCCTCAAATATCCTGGGGAGTGCTGGCTACAACCGGCTTTGTTGATGACTCTGCTTTATCGATTTGACCCAGCCGGGATCAATACAGAGCAGCCAGAACGGGTGATGGCAAATGGGCAGTGTTTTTTGTGTCGTCGCTCCGTTTTAGCTGCTGTGGGTGGCTATAGCAGTGCGAGTAGTTCTTTTTGTGATGATGTCACTTTGGCACGGAATATTGCTGCTCAAGGGTATAAGGTGGGCTTTTTAGATGGCGCAAAGGTGTTGAAGGTACGGATGTATGAAGGGGCGATAGAGACGTGGAAGGAATGGGGGCGGAGTCTCGACCTCAAAGATGCAACTTCTCGTTCGCAGTTGTGGGGAGATTTATGGCTACTCACATCTGTTCAAGGTCTACCCCTTTTAATTGTCCTGACTTTTTTGTTGATTTCTCCCCCACTCACCCACTCACCCACTCCCCCACTTCTTCTGCTGGGACTGAATTTATTTCTCCTGGTAATTCGCTTTGCTATGCTAATAGCGATCGCACCTTCCTACGATCGCAAAAGCACCAAAGGCAGTTGGTTATTCTGGCTTTCGCCTTTGGCTGATCCCTTAGCTGTGCTGCGAATCTTCTTATCTGCGTTCCGCACCCCGCGCGAGTGGCGAGGACGGAAATATAGTGCTTAGTTATGAGTTATGAGTTATGAATTTTCAACTCCTCACTCCTCTTCACCTCCTATTTGATCCCCGCGTTCCAGTTCCCAAAGAATTTGATTTCCTTCACGGCGTACCCGTGACACTATCCAGTTTCGCCAGCGCCATTGATCTCCGCGACTGGTGACAGCGCTGGCGTGGACATCCATCAAGTCTGCTAACTCAGAACTGGTGATTAAGTAGCCTTTTTCAGAAATTTCGTCAGCGATACGCAGAGTTTCGACCAAGCTGCGGAGTTGCAAAACCCTCATTTCTGAGGGTTTTTCATCGGTTGCAGCCGCAGCTAGCCCAGTTGATAGTTCCATAACAGTTATTTCTGGTGCAGAAGTACTGACTTCTTGGGTAGTTTGGTTAATTATTCGAGAGTTTTTTTCAGAATCAGCTACTTTTGCTACATTTAGTTGGCTGGAATCAGGTAAAGAGTTGTAAAAATCTGTGGGAGATAATTGTTGTAGGGAAGGGATTTTGCCAGTGGCATAGGTGCGAGCGATCGCATCACAACGTTCGTTACCTATGTTACCAGAATGTCCCCTAACGTGTTGCCATTTTACCTGTTGGGTATTGAGGTCGTCGAGAGTTTCTAAAAGGTCTTGGTTTTGAACGGGTTTACCATCTGACTTTTTCCAACCTTTCTTTTTCCAGCCTTTCACCCACTTGGTAACACAGTTAATCAGGTATTCGCTATCGGTATGAAGGGTAATGGGTTGAGCTTGTTGAGATGTTTGCAGGAATTGTAAGGCGGCGATCGCCGCTTGCATTTCCATTTTATTATTAGTGGTATGAGGAGATGCATCACCCATTTCGTGGATTGAGCCATCGTTGAAGTAGACGACAACACCCCAACCGCCAGGGCCAGGGTTCCCGGTGCAAGCACCATCGGTGTATATGCTTTGGATTGTGGGTTGGGTGGACATGGTTAGAGTATCGAACCCGCTAAGGACGCTAAGGCAAGAGTGATTAGCGGCGAATTTTTTTAAAGAATATCCAGGCTATTATAATGGTTAGCACTCCAGCAACAACGCTCCACATGAAGGCTGTTGTGAGGAAAAATGGTGTTTTGCTATTGGGTGGGTATTGAGCAACTAATACTGAAGATGCGATTTGGCTGGTTGCTAGTCCGATACCTGCGCTACCGATGAAGTTTTCTAAGTTGCGATCGCTTTTTGCTTGGTAGATATCAATAGTACCTTGAATTGTACTAATTAAATTTTGCAGCAGGGTCAAGCCTGGGCTGAGGTTAATATAATCTGTTTCTATTTGCAGCAGATATTTATCAGCACTAAATTCGCCAAATTGCTGCATAGATTGTAGTTGGCTGTTGCTATTTTCTTGTGAAATCTTCTCTAGCCGCTTTTTATAATTATTCAGATTAACTTTGATTGTGCGTCCTTGGTCATCTAGATAGCTTAAATTAATCGCGTATTCCGATAAGATTGTTAGCGTATCAGTTAGGGTTTTTTGTAATTCCTCAAGATTGAGTCTACCATTGTTTAGTTGTTGTCCTAAATCTCTGATTTTTTTGACAGTCTCTTGCACTTCGTTAAAATCTTTCTTGATTCGGCTTTTCAATTTGCGGCTTTGGTGATAAGCCCAAAGAATTTTATAACGATAACAAAACAGCCGGATTAAATCAAAATATATATTAGCGATACTTTCTGTAATATTTTTGATAGATTGCTGGGGCGGAAACAAACATATTAATATATGCAAGCTATCTTTAAAGTTCTGTTCATTTGCCCAATCACTGGGCTGTTCCCAGACTTCAAATGCAGATGCACCTAAAAAACTGCTCTGGCTTTGCAAAGCTATTTTACCCTGAAAGCTGGGATTTATTTGTTTATAGCATTGTTCAGCGATCGCTCTAATTTCTTCCGGGTTATAAATTTTTTCCAACTGTCCCCAAACAAACCAAGTTTGACCAATTTTACCTTTTTGATGATTGATACGAGATTCTATGTTTTCTTTAATATCTTGAAATTTACTCATAGGTTTGCCCAGATAATCAGTAACACCGCTATCTACTTGCAGGGCATAGGTATCACCTATTTGCAATGCGTAATAATAACCTGCTATATCTGGCTGAAAATTTTCTTGTTTTTCGGGTACGAGTAATTCGACGTAATCTGCTTCGGTTTTTTCTAAAGTAGCGAGTTGTTTCAGCAAATCATCATCTTTAACTTTATCGTAATCTTTATTTAAATCTGGTTTAATTTTACGCCAAAAATAATGACGATTTTGGTTAACTTGCTCATCTGTTTGTCCTAAAGCTTGTTGCAGGTCATAGACAAATAAATCAATAGTTGGATAGATGAGATTATACTGTTGATTCATAGCATAGGCTTTTGTAGAGAGAGAATAATTCTTGCCCACGTGTCTTTAGCGACAGTTACAGAATCAGAATCATTGAGAATGGGTTGAGCAATTTCAGTTAAATTTTGATCATCTAGTTCATTAATGGCAACAAGAATATTATTTATTTCTGTGTTTTGCTGTTCGGCAGCCTGATTAATTTTAGCGGGTAAAGGTCCTTTGCTGCGGATTTCAGCTTCCTGTTTTAAATTTTGGCGAGCAGTTAAATAATGTTCAGCTAACGGCGGATAATTGCGTGCGATCGCATCTAGTTTACCAATGTCATCGGGAATATTTACTTGATTAACCTCTGTTTGCACATCTTCTGGTAATGGTGCATCAAGGTAAGACAATGCAAAGACAAAAGCTTTGAGATTATAGGCTTCTAAAAGTTGCATGATCAAAAAACTCCAATAATTGTAAAAGCTGCCCACTGGTAATGATGACTATAGGGTTGATCAGTTGTTTGTCTGATCTTAATATCATCTAACTGATCTTGTAAAAAAGGACGAATGATCCCTTCATCTTGGGGTAATCTAGCAATTTTCGCTGCATACCATTCTGCAAGTTGTGCATTTGTGACATTTCGCAGCCATTGGGTAGCTTCAGCCAAAGCCACTACTTCTGATTTACCTTGTTGCAGCAATTGATAAAACTGAATCATCATCAAAGCGCTAGCGGCTGATTCTACAGTCCATAGGGTGCTAACAACATGAGCCACACCGCAACCCATAAAGCCACTGACAAGCCCGACATATTCTGTAGTGATGGTGTGATTACCTGTAATCGCAGTTTCGCAAGCTGCGAGAGTGACGAGTTGGTAGCTTTGCAAATTAAGATTGCGGATATCCGCGAGAGTTAGTTTATCTTCACCCGCTAACGCCAAATGAGATAACGCAGGATTTTGGAAATTATATTCGCCATGCCCTGTAAAGTGCAAAATACTGTAGTCTTGGAGCAAAGCGTTGATTATTGCTGCTTTTGTCGCTTTCTCAGAACGCTTGCGGGTGTGGTTGGGGAACATCCGGCTGATGGCTTCCGATTCAATTTGGGCAAACTCCAGATGGGGATAACCTTTGCTGTTGGGATGTTCGATGCTGAGTAAATTGTGCTGCTCATCGCCTCTGTTTTCCAGGTGAGTTTGGGAAATTAATCCTATTTTGGCGCTGGGTAGATAGGTGATGGTGAATTTAGGTGGAAATAGTGCATGGAGAGGAAAGCGGTGCAAATCGCGGTGAGGAATGAGGATTAGCTGAGTAATTTCTGGTATTTCTGAAACAACAGCGTTGATATCAAGGATATTACTCAAGTTGCGAAGCATTTCCGGCAAGTTGTCGCGCCAAGTTCTTACTTGTTCACCTAGTTTATCTTTGCCTTTGCGAAAATTTGTGTATTGTTGATTCCAGTTTTTCACCCAGCCTTCAAAATCGCGTAAGCGGAGATTCCCCCCAGCCCCGCTTAAGAAGGGAGGAGTTGGAGGAGCATTTTCATTCTGGCTGGAAAAGGAGGGAGTAGAGAGGATGATGGGTGATGGTGTGTTGTGTTTCAGGATGAAAGTGTGTAAGGCGTAAGGGCTGAGATGCCAATAAACAACAGCAGTTGAGGGATTCAGCAGTTGTTGCATTTCTGAATAACTGGGAGAGGAAATTTCATCACTCCATTCATCCAAAAGCCAACGCAAGCAGGTATTTTTGCTCTGTTCTGCTAATTCAACAGCTTGTACTAGCTTCTCAGACTGCACAGCTAGATCAACAGTTAACTGTTGAAGCCAGGCAAATTTTAGAGCTAGTTGTTTTTTACTTTGATCAGAGCGATTTGATTCATTTAATAAGCGCCGCAATAAATCAGTACCCTGTCGCTGGAGTTCTGTGGCTTCGGCTGTTTCCTTCAAATCTAACTGAACGCGAATTAAATCTCGCAAAACCTCTAGATGTAATTCAGGAAAATCTGTTGCTGTGAGACTTTGCAGTGCCGTTTTGTAACTATTGACGGCTTTGCGCCAAAAAAAGCGGGCGTTAGAATTTCCTCGCCCTTGGAAGTAATGAGCCTTACCTATCGCCTGATGTAATTTTCCCCAATCTTCTGGGTGCGTATCTTGGTGACAATGCTTTAACCCTTCCTCGTAGCTTGCCAATTTTCCATCATACCCGCGCTGGTTAAGCTGGGGATTTTGTCTGGCAATAGAACTAGAGAAAGCCAACAAGCGATTACAACTAACTGAATCACTTGCCGCTAAACCCCGGTTGTACCAAGCTTCGTGGTAGTCACGTTTGATTTCGAGGGCTTTGTCAAAAGATGCGAGCGCTTCTTCATATTGCCCTAAATTACCCAGCATCGCACCCCGGTTGTACCAAGCTTCGTGGTAGTCACGTTTGATTTTTATGGCACTGTCAAAAGATGCGATCGCATCTTCAAATCGCCCTAAATTACCCAGCATCGCACCCCGGTTGTATCAAGCTTCGTGGTAGTCACGTTTGATTTTGAGGGCACTGTCGTAGGATGCGAGCGCTTCTTCATGTTGTCCTAAATTATCCAGCATTGCACCCCGGTTGTTCCAAGCGTCGTGTAAGTCAGGTTTGATTTTTATGGCACTGTCGTAGGATGCGATCGCATCTTCAAATCGCCCTAAATTATACAGTGCCACACCCCGGCTGTACCAAGCTTCGTGTTTGTCAGGTTTGATTTTGAGGGCACTGTCGTAGGATGCGAGCGCTTCTTCATGTTGTCCTAAATTATCCAGCGTCACACCCCGGTTGTTCCAAGCGTCGTGTAAGTCAGGTTTGATTTTGAGGGCACTGTCGTAGGATGCGAGCGCTTCTTCGTGTTGTCCTAAATTATCCAGCACCAAACCCCGGTTGTTCCAAGGGTCGTGTAAGTCGGGTTTGATTTTTATTGCACTGTCAAAAGATGCGATCGCATCTTCAAATCGCCCTAAATTATACAGTGCCACACCCCGGTTGTGCCAAGCTTCGTGGTAGTCACGTTTGATTTTTATGGCACTGTCGTAGGATGCGATCGCATCTTCAAATCGCCCTAAATTACCTAGCACCACACCCCGGTTGTACCAAGGATCGTGATCGTCGGGTTTGATTTTTATTGCACTGTCAAAAGATGCAATCGCTTCTTCAAATCGTTCTAAATTACCCAGTGCCAAACCCCGGTTGTACCAAGGATCGTGATCGTCGGGTTTGATTTTTATGGCACTGTCGTAGGATGCGATCGCATCTTCAAATCGCCCTAAATTCTTTAGCGCCACACCCCGGTTATACCAAGCTTCGTGTTTATCGGATTTAATTTTGAGGGCACTGTCGTAGGATGCGATCGCACCTGCAAAATCCCCTGCTATGCACTGTTCATAACCTTGATTAAACCAAACATCTGCTTCTTCCTCCCCTCCTTCTTCCGCGTCCTCTGCGCCTTGGTGGTTCGTTTCTCCTCCTCCCAACCGCCTCCCAATATCATCAGCAACAATACTAACTTCCCCAATACTCAACTCACCCAGTCGCATCATCCGCTTTGCTAACTCATCATTCGGTGTAGGTAAAGCTAACAATCTTTCGCCAAAACCCCGCAACCACTCTACCAACTTAACTTCATTGATGCGGTTTGCAGCCAAGAAACCTTTTGCCCCTCCTCTACTCAAGCCATCATTGATTTCTGCCAACAACTGGAGAAACAACGATTCATACTCCGCATCTGTTAGCTGTTTAGGTGGTTCTACTCTCCTCTGTTTCTCTAACGGAGGAGTCTGCTTTTTGCCAAATAAGCGTTGAAAAGACCTCTTGAGCCACCGCCAAAGCCGCTTGAGCATTTGCTGCAACCATGTATTGCTTTTGTAGTGTATTGTAGCAATTTTACGGAAAGTTACATCGGCGATTAGAAACCGCCTTTAGACAAGCAACACCTACCTCCGTGAATTTTAAACCCTCAATTTTCCTTAGTCTGTGGAGGCGGACTTTACCTATGTAGCCGCGAATTCCATTCGCCCTGGCTCTGATTTGACACACATGCCATTGTCAGCCGATGCGATCGCATTGTTAGTCGATACAATCGCATTGTTACTCGATGCAATCGCATTATTACTCGACGCGATCGCATTGTTAGTCGATACAATCGCATTGTTAGCCGATACAATCACATTGTTAGCCGATACAATCGCATTGTTAGTCGATGCAATAACAATGCAGAAGGTTGCGTTTAAATAGCACCAGACGATTATCGCCAGGGCTACATCCGTTTCAAATCTTGTAAAACATCGGCGGCTGATTGATAGCGATCGCTAAAATGATAGCAAACCATTTTATCTAAAATCACTGCTAATTCTTCACTCACTTGCACCGTTTGCCGCCACATCAGATTACCCGTTTCTGGATCTGGGTGGAGTTCTTGCGGTGGTATCCCAGTTATGGCTTGAATGGCAATCATTCCTAAAGCGTAAATATCACTGCATAAGCGGGGATGACCGGCAAATTGTTCTGGAGGTGCATAACCCCTCGTCCCGATGGCTACTGTCGCTAATTCTGTTTGCTCACTACTCGGCGGTTGCATTAATTTGACAGCACCAAAGTCAATCAACACCAGCCGATTATCTTCAGCGCATCTAATAATATTAGTCGGTTTGATATCACGATGAATCACTTGATGCTGGTGAATAAATTCTAGAACTTCTAAAACTTGTTTGAGCATCTCGATCACAAATGATTCGTTCTGCACATTCTGCACAGGTGGTAATTCTTCACTTAGGGTATGTCCCTCAATATATTGTTGAATTAAATAGAATTCTTGGTCATCTTCAAAATAAGCAAGTAGTTCGGGAATCTGATCATGTTTACCCAAAGATTCTAATATTTCAGCTTCACTATTAAACAACCTGCGAGCAACTTGCAAAAATCGTGTATCTTGACGGGCTGGCATTAACTTTTTAACTACACAAATGGGATTACCCGGTCGTTGAGTATCATGTGCTAAATAAGTGCGGCCAAATCCACCTGCACCGAGAGTTTTATAAATTTTGTAGCGTCCACTCAAAAGCAAATCACCAGATTTTATTTCTGGGAAATCAATTGGGGGAAGAAAATCAAGATAGGAGTCGGGAATTGCTGTTTTGTCTTCTAAGAGTACATTTAATTGAGCGATCGCTTCTTGTTGTTTTTCAACTTGCAGAATTATCACCTGAGTTTGCCACTGATTTTGGTAGCTAGTATAAGCAATCACACAGATACTACTAATCACCAAAGCAAGAGCAGAAGGGATTAATGGCACCCATCCGGCTTGCAAAAACAAAGCAACGCAGATTCCGACTAAGCCAAGTAGAGTTGTCCCTACTACCACTAGCAAAAGCAACGGATTTTGCCACCGCCATGCTAAAACACTACCTAAGAGCGACCAGCTCCACACCCAAATAAGTTCTGCCCAGTCAGGCCAGTACCAAATTAGAGGTCGCCCATCCAACACTGTACTGATGAGTTGACTTGCTATCTGTGCATGAATAAACAGAGCAGGCATTCTGGCTGGTTGATCTGGTAAAGCGCTGTAGGGCGTATAAAAGCCACCTGGAGGGAGATTAGCTGCTGTAGTGCCAATAATTACAAGACGGTCTTTGACTAAATTGGGGTTGACTTGGCCACTGAGGACTTGTGTGAGGGTTACTTGGTCGGCGAGGCTGTTGGGGTGACGGTAATTTAATAATATTTGATAGCCATCTGCATCCAGATGTCGATAACTACCAGAATTAGCTTGTAAACGCGGGAACAGGGTTTTACCTAACTGAAAATCTCCTTTCTTAGTGAACTGGTATTCAATGCCTTGTTTTTCCAGATAATTAATTGCAATTAGGGCACCAAATGCAAATGATGCTGTACATTTCTTGTCTGTAGAGTTAGCAAATAACAAACTGCGGCGGAGAATTTGGTCGTTTTCATTGTCAGTAACCACATCGCTAAAGCCAACATTATCTATAGGAAAATTAGGTGGTGGCGGAATTTCATCTCTACCCAAGCTGCTGAACAAACAGGTGCTGATGATGTTATCTTGATTTTGGAGATTAGCTGCCAAATTGTTGTCTTCTGGTTGGAAAAGATATAAACCAACAATTCGCGGTTGATAAGACTCTATTTTGTTTAACAGCTGATTGATTCTACGAGCTGATAGAGTCCATTTCTCTCGTTTGAGATCGTCGTCAGTGATTTTTACTAACAAAATCCGCCGATCGGGTGCTTGTGCTGGACGCGATCGCAACATCTGGTCATAAACTCTTAACTCCCAAGGCTGCAACCATTTGAGTTCCCTAATTCCCCAGATAAAGGCGGTGACTCCTACACTAGTAACCAAAATAATTTGCAGCCAGCTTTTGCTCTTGTCAGTTTTACGATAATCCTGAAGTTTGACAAAGGGGACACGAAGTTTTTCTAATAGTCCACTAATCACGGCGTTGCGACGTTAGCCTGAATTGGGTAGATATTGCAGGCGCAAAAGTTAATTTTCCGACTCTAGGTTAAAAGCTAATTAACCTGAGCTTCTATTAATGTAGCAATTTACTCGCTCCTTCAAGACCTTGGTGTATTCCTACCTACTCTAAAAGCAAGCTTACGCGCCATGCGGCTAATCATCTGTTTGAGAAGTTTGAGCATCTTCAACAGGACTGGCAATTGGGAAAGAAATAGGATTAGTAGATGGGGTTAGTGAATCTAACTGAGGTTGTTCGACTGATGCTTCAATGCTTGAATCAGCAAAATAGGAGCCAAACATTTTATCATAGTTAGAAGCAACAGCTAAAAAAGTCCCACCCAAAATATAGATAGGTAATGGGAGATTAAATTCTTGCAACCAGTCAAACAGTTCCGCCAAGGCAAACAGCACCAAAAAGCAGGCAAGCCAAACCTTCATATTCTCATACCCTGGATTGAAACAACTCTATTACTAGCTTAAATAGCTTGCATGATAGTTGATGTAGTACATAATCATAATCCCTATAACCCTAGATAGATGCAGTCAGAATTATCGGGGCGATCGCACTTACGCCCATGCTGGAGAAATTAACGCCAAGCAAGTACTAAGAGCCGGATTTCACAGTCTAGTTGAGAATTTAAGTAACTAAATGCAAATAAACTTAAATATTTGTTGATTTTTTTATACTTTGCCATTTGTTTGAGTGTTAAATACTAAAAAACAAAGTTTATTTGTGCCAACTTACTAACTAGGTTGTCAAGCAAGGCGGTAAAAATCCGACCTAAGCCAAGTACTAACAGCGAAAACAAAAGTAAACTTCACAAATACTACGTAAGATGATCAGAAGAATTTTGCTGGCTGTATCGGGATTGGGACACGCAGAAGAAATGCTCAAAACCCTGAAAGAAATCCCTTCAATTCAATCTGCCAAAGTTACAATTTTACATGTTGTTCCTGCACAAAATGCTGCTGCTACCATGACAGCTAAATGGGAAAATGGTGGTAAAATTCTAGCCAATGCCATTCAAACTTTGAACTTAGATCCTAGCCAGGTTTCTTCAATTTTGCGTGAAGGCGAACCCAAAGATGTGGTTTGCCAAGTAGCTGATGAAATCGACGCTGACTTGATTATTATGGGTTCACGCGGACTGAAGCGGCTGCAATCGATTTTATCTAACTCAGTCAGTCAGTATGTTTTCCAGCTATCTTCTCGCCCCATGTTGCTAGTAAAGGATGATATTTATGTAAAAAGAATTAAGCGTATTATGGTGGCAATAGACAACTCTGATTCAGCAAAAAATTGCTTAAAATTGGCTCTCTTCTTGTTGCGAGATATTCAGGGCGGCCAGTTAATTTTAGCAAATGTTAGTACAGATTTAGGCGGGAAAAAATCGGAAATAACCGAGGTTAACTCAGATAAAAATCCAGTTCTAGCAGCCGCAGTTGCAGAAGCTGAAAAACAGGGCATCCAATCTCGTTCTTATATCAGCAGTGGTAAACCTGGTGAAGAAATTTGTCGGTTGGCAGAGGAATTGAATATAGATTTATTATTGCTTGGTTCTCCAGATCGTCGTCCATCGATCGCTAAGAGTTTTGTTGATATAGACCGACTCATCGGCACTTCTCTGTCTGACTATGTTCGAGTCAATGCCACTTGTCCAGTATTGTTGGCGCGGACAATCGCTTAAAGTCAAAATAGAGTTAGCAGTTGATAAATAAAAACCCCTACACTACTGGTGCAGGGGTCATTTATTTTATACACAAACTCTTAACTATCTTTTCCACCTTCGCGGCTAGCAGTTTGGATGTACAGAATTAGTAAAAACACAGCAGGGACTAGTACGAACAAAATGCTCGCTATGAACCCCAGGTCATTAACTTGCATGGCAAGAAAACCTCTCTTAAATTTCCAGTCAACAAGATTAGGATAGCATTATTGATGACAAAGTTATACCAATTCAAAATTCAAAATGACGCTCGCGGACTCGCTAACGCTGCGCTAACAAAATTCAAAATCAAAAAACTCAATTTTGGTAAGTATTTTGACTACTGACTGGATACAAATTGGAGCAATGGCAGATTTGAGAATTTAAGGCTTTGTGACTACACTGACTGAGCCATTCACTAAGGTTTGACAGGCAAGGCGGTAATTTTCCGGCTTTTTCTTAAATTTCCGGTTTTCTACGTCTGTGCGGGGGGAAAGATTTTCTAGTCCTTCGACTATCTGGACAACGCAAGTGCCACATTGACCATTACCACCGCAATTAGTCATCTTGCCAATCAATGTATATATATCAATGTCGTTTTGCATTGCCTTGAGCCGAAGATTTGCACCATCCGCCGCTACTACTTCTTTATTCTCTTTAACGAATTTGATATTACCCATAACCGATTCCTCGTTGACTCTAAGCTTGCTTTCAAGGCTTCATATTGACATGGCTTGATTTAGATCTTATTTATTATCTTAATTCATCACAAAATATTAATAAATATTAATTTTATCAAATCTGACGACACAAAAAAATAGGACGGGTACTCTACCTGTCCTATAAATTGAAAAATAGATTAACTTACCTAAATCCCACGGCTGCTTGCCAAACGAAAGCAAGCAACAAGAAGAATACGGGAATAACAGGGAGAACGTCCACCAAGGGATCAAAGATTTGGTAAGCTTCAGGCAGTTTTGCTAATAAAAGTGCTGCTTCCATGTTTGTTTAAATCCACCTATCCAACACAGCTTTCATAATTGAGAAGTATCTTAACATGGTTTGGTCAGTGCTGAGTGCTGAGTAATAAAGATTTTGCTTGTTTACGACCCTACTACAAGACAAGCATTTTTATACTTAGCACTCACTATTCATAACTCAGCACTTTCTTCGTTGAGCCAGTGACCAAATTCTGTGGTGAAGCGATCGCTCAATATTGCTTCTCTAATATGCTGCGTAAAGCGAATTAGTTCGGTAATGTTGTGAATGCTCAACAAGGTATAAGCTAAAATTTCCTGCGATCGCACTAAATGAGATATATAAGCACAGCTAAAATTTTGACAAGTGTAGCATGGGCAAGTTTCATCTAATGGCGTAAAATCTTCACGAAACTTAGCATTTTTTAAATTCCAGCGTCCGCCCTGGACTATTGCCGTCCCATGTCTGGCCCAGCGTGTGGGAATTACGCAATCAAATAAATCTACACCAGATGCGATCGCGATCGCCATTTCCCGAAAAGTTCCCACACCCATTAAGTAACGCGGTTTTTCGGGGGGTAGAAGCGGTGCTGTGACTTTTACAATCTCAGCCATCAATTCTGGCGGTTCTCCGACACTTACCCCACCAATGGCATATCCGGGCAAATCCAACTTAGCCAAAGCTTCAGCCGCACGGCAACGCAAATCCAAATACACGCCCCCTTGCACTATTCCAAATAACGCCTGCTCACTGCGTTGATGAGCCGTTATGCAGCGTTCTAACCAGCGATAAGTCCGCTCAGTTGCAGTTTCTACCTCTTGGCGAGTCGCTGGGTAGGGCGGACACTCATCAAAGGCCATAATCACATCTGCCCCCAAAGTATTTTGAATCTGAATGGATAGCTCTGGTGTCAAATTAATAATTCGTCCATCATGGGGCGATCGAAAAGTTACGCTTTCTTCAGTAATTTTTCGCATCTCGCTTAAGCTGAACACCTGAAACCCACCCGAATCTGTGAGCATCGGCCCGTTCCACCCCATAAATTTGTGCAACCCACCACCCCCAGCCACGATCGCTTCTCCTGGTTGTAGGTGAAGATGATAAGTATTGGATAAGATCATTTGCGCCCCAGTATCTCTTAGCTGGGCTGGGGTGATAGTTTTGACATTTGCTAGCGTTCCCACTGGCATAAATCTGGGGGTTTCTACAACACCGTGAGGCGTGAAAAATACTCCGGCTCTAGCTTTGGTTTGGCTACAGCAGGCAAGACATTCAAAGGAAAAATTCGCACTCATACCATTTTGGATTTTAGACTTCGTAGTGAGCCTCAGCCGAAGGATTTTAGATTTTGGATTGTGAAGCCCTAATCGGTAAAGAGTTTCAAAAATCCATAACTAGCAGCCATAAAACCAAATGGTATTAGGGCAAAATTAATCTTATTTGGCTAAATTATGGACAAACATCAAAACTGTTGACACTCCCGGCAATAAATTGACGGGGATTCTTGGTTCACCGAGCCAACTTGTCTGAACCAGTGACCTGATTTAGATAGAGGTCGTTCTCTCCCCAAGCTTTGATTCCGGTGTGCCCCACCGTATTTAATCCCTTTTTTAGAATGTTGATTGCCGCGTTGTGATCTCGGTCTTGCACATACCCACAATGAGGACAAATATGAGTCCGAGTCGAAAGCGATTTCTTCACTGTCTCACCGCAGTTAGAGCAATTCTGGCTCGTATATTGTGGAGCAACGGCAACCGTCACCACCCCGTACACTTTGCCGAAGTACTCCACCCAACGCCGAAAATCACCCCAAGCTGCATCATGTATCGACTTAGCCAAGTGATGATTCTTGACCCTTACGGGTTCGCCAGTCGCTTCAAGTCGGGGGACCCGCCCACCGCGCTGGCTCACCAGATTGCAAATCTGCAAGTCTTCCAACACCACGAGGTCGTTAGACCTCACCACGCACCTGGCAGCTTTTACTGCAAAGTCTTGACGCTGGCGTTGTACCTTCAGATGCGCTCGTCCCAAACGGTTAACCGCTTTCCGACGATTCTTAGATCCCTTCACCTTTTTAGAAGCTCTGCGTTGCACTCGTTTGAGTCGCTTCTGGGCTTTTTGCAGATAGCGGGGATTCTCAACAGTGTTCCCGTCCGAATCAGTGTAGAAGTGGTTCAACCCCATATCAAGGCCAACTGTTCTTTTGGTTGGCTCTCTCTCTACAGTGCGTTCTACGTTAATCAAAAATTGAGCGTAGTAGCCATCCGAGCGACGCACCACTCTCACTCGATTGATTTGTTCAATCTGATAAAAGTTCAAGTCACGGGTTCCCATCATCTTGAAGCGTCCAGCCCCAAACTTATCAGTGAATGTGATGTACTTCCTGTCACTAGACAGATTCCAGCCTGTGAGTTTATACTCTACTGAGGCGCGAGTCTGATGCTTTTTAAACTTGGGATATCCCTTTTTACCTGGGACTTGTTTTTTGCAGTTGTCGAAAAACCTAGCAATCGCAGACCAAGCCCGTTCAGCATGAGCTTGTCGCGCTTGAGAGTTGAGCTTTTTAGCCCAAGGGAAATCAGGGTTATCCGCTAATATCTTGCAGTATTTATATAAGTCGTTACGGCTGACTCCAATGTTCTCCATCCAGTACCGGAGGCAAGAATTGCGGATAAACTGAGCGGTTCGCAAAGCTTCATCCAAAGCCTTGAACTGCACAGCCTTTCCTTTCAATTTTGCCTCAAGAACGATCATAATTACTCTAAATTATCTGGCGTAACTTCTCTATTTTACAACAGATTTCTGCCCAAATTAAGAATCTTTCAATGCCGAATAAATTCGGCTATTCGCTTATATCCCCCGGTTGAAACACGGGGGCTTTACGCATCACGACTCGTAATACTAGAAAGAATCAGAACAGTCATCGTCAATTTCTGCATCCCACCGGGCTGAGAGTACTTGCTCCATCATCGCTTCTATGGCGCTGACATTGAAGTTTCGCTCTCGTCGCTCTTGTAAAGGGGTTGAGCGAGGAATCAACCGCAGACAAACCCCGTCTTGCATCAAATCGAAGTAGGTTTCTTGTTGCGGCGACTGTTTTAGTTCCAAATAATCAAAACTATAAACATTCAGATATAGCGCGTGGTTAGCCACTAAAGTAGACCTTTGCGGATTAGCAAAAACTTCCATCACATCCCCTTCACCCTCGCTCAGTACCTTATCTTCTTGGGTGTAGATGTAGTGGACTCGACCTAAATCTGCCAGTAATCGCCGGATGTCGAGCTTATTCACAATGACGCCCGTGTTAATAATGCACGGAGCTGGTATCCTGGTGTCGGGTAGATGGTGACTCATAGGAAAATAGCGATTTAGAGCTACGGAGAGTGACAACATAGCTAAACTGTCATAATTGAATAGCTTGTTTACTCCCACATTTAAAAAAATATCAATTTTGTGGGGCAATCGTCTAACAATTTGGAGTAAGTTTTTAGTTAACGTATACAAAACACAAATTTTGATCCCTGATGGAATTTTAATTTCCTGAATCCTTTGTTTTTTGTATAAAGTTACACTGCTTGATCTATCTATTACTTAGAACAGCATAACAAAATTTTCAGGGAGAATTTCTAATAGAAGTAAATCTTATTTAAAGCTTTAAAGTTTGCTCATGTCGGTTGTACCGAAATTATGCCTATTATCCAGCAATTAACCAAATATTAATGTAATTCAGATGACGAAACAGCAACAGTGGTGGAAAAAGCTGTTGTTAAATCTGGCAGCTAGTATTATCTTTTACACTGTTATTCCACTCCCGTATTTTAACGGATTGGATTTTCGAGGAGTAGCACGTCTTGCTTCGCTTGTGGGGTTGATGATTGGGGGAATTTTAGGGTTACTAGATACGGGGATGAATTATATTGGTATACCCGTGTTAACTCGTAGTGCTTTGGTAGTAAGTATTTGGATTGCCATGACTGGAGGACTGCACTTAGATGGGGCAATGGATACCGCCGATGGTTTGGCAGTGGGCGACCCAGATCGGCGACTCAAAGTGATGACAGATAGTGCCACAGGTGCATTTGGGGCAATGGCAGCGATCGCCTTGGTGATACTGAAAATAACAGCTTTGACGGATATGCCAGAAAACCGTTGGTTATTGCTGATGGCTGCTTGTGGCTGGGGACGTTGGGGACAACAGCTAGCAATCGTGCGATACCCTTACTTAAAACCAACTGGTAAAGGTGCATTTCACAAACAAGCCATTCGTTCTGACAAAGATTTGTTACCAGGATTGTTGTTGTTGTTTGGTTTGAGTGGTTTACTTTGGCTGATAGATCAACAGCAGTTATTTCTCGCACTGGGAATGATCGTTGCTGGGAGTGCGATCGCCACTTTAACTGGTGCGTGGTTCAACCACAAATTAGGCGGACACACTGGAGATACTTACGGCGCAGTCGTTGAGTGGACTGAAGCCTTATTTCTCTGTGTACTGACCGCCTTTTAAGAAATGAAGGGCATAGAGGAAGAAGCACAGGAGCAGGAAAAGAATTTTTAACTCCTGACAAATGACTAATGACTAATTCATTTAATCGGTTGCAACTTTGTCACTTTGAGTTTAAAAGTCCCAACCCCAGTTTCCCCAAAAGACCGGACACGAATAACATAATTCCCTGTCTCTACAATGCGAGTAAATAGTAGGGAATTGCTAGTACCATCAGGCCCATCATCATTTTCTGCCACAGTCGAACCATCAGGTGCCAGCAGTGTGATGATGGTGTCAAAGTTTTCCGATGACAGGTCAACTGCTAAATTATCCCCCTTCTGTAACTTCACTGTGTAATCACGGGCAAACCCACCTTGACCTGTGGGAATGTCTTTGTCTGAGAGGCTATCAGTAATTTCAGTACTGTTAGATAAAGGGATTGGACTATACAACTTATTTTGAGCAAAAGCTGCACTTGTACTAATACCTATTGCCAGCAACGTGGCAGGAATGATGATGAGTTGTTTTAAACCCACCGCAAAAACTTTATTCATACATTTCAAACAATTTTTCCACAAAAATAGGGTAATTTAGTCAATTTCTGCACTTATCTGTCAAAGCTTGCCCATTAATTCTTAATTTATCCGTCTTTGACCGTAGTGGCTACTGCTACTAATCCTAAGACCACAATTCCATGCTGACGAAGTGTTTGTACAGCAGACCTGGCAGTAGCACCAGTAGTATAAATGTCGTCCACTAAAAGCACTGGGGCATTTGGGGGACGATCGCAAAATTGTTGCCCAACAGCAAAAGCTTTGTCCAAGTTTTTTTCTCGTTTAGATCCCGACAAACCAAACTGCGCTTCAGTTTCTCGCACTCTTGCTAAACCGTTTAGTTTCAATTTTAATCCGGTTATTTCGCAGAAGCTTTGTGCTATGAGTGCGGCTTGATTGTATTTACGTTGCTTTTGCTTGCTAGCGTGGAGTGGGATGGGAACTACCACAGGCTGGCTATCTCGCCTCGGTGAATTTAATAACCATGCTTCTCCTAACCATTGACCCAAAGGACGAGCGATTTGGGGTTGATTTTCGTATTTCATCGCCGCGATCGCCCGTTTCACTGGGCCACCATACTCCCCCCAGCCAAACACTGGTATTGGCTCTTGCCATAAAGAAATCGGGTCTTGACGTTGACATTTTTGTAGTTGTCTGGTGCAGTTCTGACAGAATTCTTGGGAAGTTGCACGTTGACATAGGGGGCAATGGGATTGGAGAAAAAGATTGAGTAAGCCTGTGAGATTTTTAGTCCAAGTGTGCATTTTAAGAGTTAGGAGACGCGATTAATCGCGTCTGTACAGGAGTTAGAAGTAGAGACGCGATTAATCGCGTCTGTACAGGAGTTAGGAGTAGAGACGCGATTAATCGCGTCTGTTAAAAGTTAGGAGTTAACTCCTTTAACTGTTGTGCAGTGACTTAACATACACGCGATCGCACCTTGTTGTTTCTACATCCACCGTTGCTGGAGTGTAGCCGTTGCTTTCATACAGCTTGACTGCTTCCACCAAAACGCTGGCCGTTTCAATCCAAATTTGTTCAAATCCACGCTGTGCGATCGCTGCTTCTAGCTGTTGTAACAAATATTTCCCCAGTCCCAAACCCCTGATGCTCGGCAAAAGATACATTTTGCGTATTTCTACAGCTTTTTCGCCACGGTGTATCGGGTAGTAAGCTCCAGTACCTACTAACTGGCTTTGGTGTTCAATTACCCAAAACTCTCCCCCAGTATCTAAATAATATTCCTCTACTTGCAGCACATCTCGGTCAGCGCCCTTCGGTTCCCAACCCAGACCGTATTCTGATAATACATAACTGATGACTTCGGCGGCTCTAGTGCGATCGCTTTCCACCCAATCACGAATTATAAAATCTTGATAATAGTTTTTCATTACCATTTGCTGGTCAAGTTTACAGAGAAAATTTTTCCGCATCTATATCCCAATTTACCCAGCAAATAGCAATTCTTGCAGAGTCGATTTCAGGCGGTACTCTCAAGGCGATGTCTACGGTGGTAATTACAGCAGAATTCAAGTACTTGAACCACATCTGTCGTAGGGGCACAGCAATGCTCATTAGTGTCAACTTAAGCAAAATGAAACCATAAGATGTATCACTAAGAACATCTTGATTGATGTTCTTAGTGATACATCATGAGTATAAAACGTCCAGCGCCAAAAGGAAACCCAGACCTGCGGCAGCAAAAACATCTGCCAGCGCCGCCCATCGAACAAATCGAGCAAGAGATATTTTCATTGCTATCGCCCTGCAACTTTAAACCTCTGAAATTGGATGAAAACGAACAAAACAAACAATTCCGAGACAGAATATTGACCTTACCGGTGATGATGGCGATCGTTGTGAGTTTAGTGTATCGCCAAATTCCAGGCTTAAGAGAAGTACAAAGGGTATTGTCACAAGAGGGATTGTTATGGGTGGAACGAATGGAAGTGAGTGTGCAAGCAGTGTCAAAACGATTGCGAACATTGCCAATTGAATTATTTACACAAGTTTTTGAGCAAGTAATCCAAAGAATCAGTACTCAACCAAAAAATCAGGCAATTCCAGAGAATTGGCAGCCAGTATGTCAAAGATTCACAGCCATTTGGATAGCTGATGCTTCAACTCTGGAAGCATTGCGTTCGCGTAGCGTCTCGCAGAGAAGAAAGCTAGTGAATTATATCGTCGTCGTTGGCGCGTTGAAGATGCTTTTCTACTCACCAAACGGCTTTTAGGTTTGGCTTATATCTGGGTAGGTGATAGTAATGGTGTCCAAATCATACCTCACCAAGTTGCAATCTGCTGTAAGATGAATTTTTAGCGATCGCACTTATAGAATTGGGCTGTCAGGCATTGCAATCGCGCTACTCAAATGCTACTCATTAGAAATGACCTATCGTCCACAACATTTTTATCCTAAGGTATTATGCTTCTTTGAAAGTGATACAGTTTTTAATTACCGTATTTAGGCACGCCGAGGTGATACGTCATCGCCTAAGTTCGTAATTCCTGTGGCTTAATCTCCCAATCCTGTTTCTTGATTCTCTCAGTTGCAAGCCGTGCCAGCTTTTCTGCAACTTTTTTAAAAACATTTCTGTTCGTGTAATCAGGAGATGGCTCAATTTGTGCGTGAGATGGATTGTCATTAGTTGGCTTTGGGCAAACATCAATCTTGTAATCAAAAAGCGGTTTTCCTTTTTGATCATTTTGAGAAACATTTATCATCCGAACTTCGCCAGTAATTAGACTCACGACACCATCATCTTGGTTTTTCTGTGTGCATTGCGGGTCATAACCACAAAGCTTTGCTCTGTCAACAGAAGGAGCTTGATTTCTATCTGTAAATGCTTGCGAGGTAAGTTCTAATCCAAACTCTCCAATCCCGTAATATTTGTCTAATCCACAGAAAATGCACCGATACAATAGCTCATCATCTGTAACCACATCGCTCACTGCAAACCTCTATGAAACTAACCATTTCCAGAGAGCCGTAAGTTCAGCAGATGATGAAGACGTGCCGTCTTCCATTTCATTGTCAATGTCAGTCCCCCAAACTTTGATGTATTCTGCGGTATTTCCCAGAATATAAACAGTTAACTTTTTGGTTTCGTGCCACCACTCAAAAACTATTTCTGAGTCAAAGCTCAGATTTACCAATGGTTCACCCCACCACATTTGGTTAGCAGCAACAACCGTGCGTAGTTGCTTCAACCATTCTATGGCGTATTTATAAGTTTCATTGTCGGCTCCTAGTTCAGCAATTCTTCTGTAAGTTTTATGAGATGGTGAATAGCTCCAGCTTGAAAGTTCTAAGACTGCATAATTATCAGATTGCTCAAAGACAGCTTTGACCCTTTGAACTGAAGAGGCAACTCTCTTAGACTGATATTTCCAACTTCCCACGGTTGATGTTCTGTCTCTGGTAAGAATAACAATATTGGCGTTTTGCCCAACCGATACGCTTTGTAAGCCTTCTGCTGATTGAGAAAGCGAAAGTTGGGTTAATTTGCCGCGTATCTGAGATAGCGCTGTTATCTCTGAATTGCGACGTTTGTCCTTTGTGTAATAGGCGGCTTTACTTAACATCAAATAACTCCCTTGTGCGATCAGTAATCAAACTCTCAAATACTTGTCCTTCTCTACTCTTTAATTCATGTAAATTAGAAAGCATTTCTTTAAGGGATAGAGGCTTTTCTATCCAGGTTTGAGAAATGTCCAAATCAAGTAGAAATACAACTTGTTCAGATAGTGGTTCGGCATCCGATAAGGTTATCATTAGCCTAATTGGAATATCTTCATAAATTGATTGAGTTTGCATCACAAATCCTGATAGTCCGCTTGGAAGCGTATCCGGAAACTGAGGATATATATTGAAATACTCACTAAGGTCAACTGCCTCATCAACTGAAATAACTATTTGATTTATGTAGCGAAGAGAAATACGGGTTATGCCAACAGGTTTAGCAACTTCTAAATAAAATTGAAATGCCTGATCAATTCTGTGACTAAATTCATCCCACCCTTCATAAGGGCGAAGGCTATGGATGCTCAGTGCATCAGGCCCCACACCTACTAATTTGGTGGCATCGGCGGAAGGGAACAACGTCTTGGTCAGCCCTTGTGTTACTGTAATCTCAGGCTTTACAAGCGGCATCTGCCCAAAATTAAATTCCGTTGCTATTAAGTTTTGCTGCTGTGGCTCACCTGTGTATAAATCTCTTACTTTTTCATAGAACAAGCCTGGCACTGTAAAATTCCATGCTTGTCCAGGAGCAAAGCGAAACTCACAGACCGCCTCTTCTATTGGTGGATTACAATACTGACGGCGTGTCATAAATTACTCAAGTGCAGTATAATCTCACGTTTTAGTAAGCTACAAATTTAAAACGAAAAAAAACGATTTCTGTTTATTAATCTTAAGATATCTAAGTCTGTCCTTATAAAAAGTTTTTCATGCTCCTCAATCCCCAATGCTCAATTGTTAGAGTGAAGGAACAGATTGAACAGATCCTTGGCAATCCAACGTTGTGCTGCAAGTTATGAAGGGGTAAAGCCATGAACCATATCAAGCGAACAATAGCCCTCTTGGGAATAACGAGTGTACTGAGTGTAATGCCTGCTGTTTATGCACAAGAAGCACAAATACCTTTGAAGGCGGCGAACTTTCAAGATTACTATAACCAAGGGGTGCAAAAGCTTGAGCAAGGCAACTTCAAAGGAGCAATCGCAGATTTTGATTCTGTAGTGCGGCTGAATCCACGATTTTATGAGGGTTTTTGCCTTCGAGGTTTGGCTAAATCTCAATTAAAAGACTTCAGTGCAGCAATTACTGACTTTAACCTAGCGCTGCGTTTAAATCCCAAGCATACAGATGCTTATAATGGTCGGGGAATCTCTTATGTAGAACTAGGAGATTTTCAGAAAGCCATTGCCGACTTTAATCAGACAGTGAAAATTGATCCAACCTCACAAGATGGTTATTACAATCTAGGACTAGCCCATTTTAGACAGGGAAATCATCAACAAGCGATCACAGACTTTAACCAAGCACTACAAATCAATCCCAACCTAGCTGATGCCTACGGCAATCGAGGACTGGCAAAATATGCTTTAGGAGATAGTAAGAGTGCTGTCACAGACCTTCAGTCAGCTGCAAGATTATTTCTTAAAAAAGGCGATACCCAGGCTTATCAACAAACACAAGCCCTGATTCAGCAAGTTCAGCGTTAGTAATTTGTTCAGGGTAATATAGAAGCGTTAAGAAACCCGCTTTCTTTGCAAATCAGGTTCAGAGAAATTTAAATGCTTAGAGTGATTTAAATTTAACTGAGTAACAAGATTATTTTTTTAGTTTCATACCAAATAATATTCGCGTCAAAATCAAAAAATGGGAGCGCAAATATTCGACCTCTACCATTGGCAAAACAACAGTTGCGATCGCTGACTGTAATATTAGGCTAAATGACTTTAAGATCAACAAAAAGAAGCATCATGAGCATTATCGTCTTCGGCAGCATAAATATAGACTTGGTAGCAACAACACCCCGGTTGCCAGTCCCAGGAGAAACGTTGCTAGGAGAAGACTTTTTTCAAGTTTCGGGAGGTAAAGGAGCTAATCAAGCCGTAGCATTAGCAAGATTGGGAATTCCTACCCAAATGGTGGGACGTGTAGGTGCAGACGGTTTTGGTGTAGAACTTGTCAACAATTTGCAAGCATCTGGTGTGCAGATTGACAATATTTTCGTGGATGAGACTGTTAGTTCGGGAGTCGCGATCATCGTCGTAAATCATGCTGGTGAAAATCAAATTATTGTAATTCCTGGTGCAAATGGGTGTGTTAATCAAGAAGATGTAGAACGATTGTCCCATTTATTACCAGAAGCTACAGCACTGCTTTTACAATTAGAAATTCCGATTACTGGCGTGGTTGCAGCCGCTAAAGCCGCAAAAAAAACCAAAATAACCGTAATTCTCGACCCTGCACCCGCACAATCTGATTTCCCTGATGAACTTTACCCGTTAGTGGACATTATCACACCGAATGAAGTTGAAGCAGCGCAGTTAGTAGGTTTTCCTGTGGATGGAGAGGAACAAGCAGCCAAAGCAGCTGGAGTTTTATTACAACGGGGTGTGAAATGTGCGATCGTTAAACTAGGTGCTAAAGGTGTTTTTTGTGCCACTGCTGAGGAAAAGTTTTTTGTACCGGCGTTTCCAGTTCATGCGGTTGACACAGTAGCTGCTGGCGATGCTTTTAATGGCGGCTTAACGGCAGCACTTTTTGAAGGACTTTCTTTACATCAGGCAGTTGTTTGGGGTGCCGCAGCAGGTGCTTTGGCGACAACAAAACCAGGCGCACAAACTTCGCTAGCCGATAGGTTTACATTTGATGCGTTTCTTAGGGAAAGAGAAGTGGGCAGTAGGGAGTGGGGGAAATGAGGCTTTCAAGGGTAGGTATAAATTTCAGGGTTGACACAATAAACTAGACGATCACCTGTCAGTCCAGCGATTAAGTTAGCGATCGCCATTGTTGCCATTTTTGAGCGCGTCTGGTGGCTGGCACTACCAATATGAGGTGCAATAATGAGATTATCTAAGGTCAACAACAGGCTATCGGTGGGAATCGGTTCTGGTTCGGTGACATCCACAGCCGCACCGGCAATTTGACCACTTGCAAGGGCACGATACAGAGAATCGGGATCTACAATATTTCCCCGCGCTGTATTAATCAAAATAGCCGATCGCTTCATCAACTCAAATTGGCGATCGCTAATCAGATGATAAGTATCATCAGCAGATGGTGTATGCAGTGTCACAAAGTCTGACTCTTGAAGTACGTGTTCCAACGTCGCAAACTCCACACCTAGAGATTGTTCTAATTCTGGCTTGGATCGTTGCCTACTCGTATACAAAATCCGCATTTCAAACCCTTTGGCACGACGAGTGATCGCCTGACCAATGCGCCCAAAACCAACAATCCCTAAGGTAGCACCTGTAACATTCGGCCCCAATAACAAGTCTGGTTCCCAAGTTTGCCACAACCCTGCACGAGTAAATCGATCTGCCTCCACGACTCGCCGTGCAGCTGCCATCAATAATGCCCAGGTAAAGTCTGCGGTAGCATCAGTTAACACACCTGGAGTATGACCGACGGGAATCTGCCGTCCAGTAGCGGCACAAATATCAATGTTATCGTAACCCACCGCCATTTGACTGATAACTTTGAGTTTCCCAGACTCTATCAGTTGCCGATCAATTTGGTCAGTCAGCAGGCAGAGCAATCCATCTATTTCCTTGACTTTTTCTAGTAAAATTTCGTAGGGAGGGGGTTGACGTTCTGGCCACACTTCGACAGTAGCAAGCGATCGCAGTTGCTCCAATTCGATGGGCAGGCGACGAGTGATAAAGACTTTCACTTGAGGCATATTGTTGATCTCCAACAGATTATATACCTAAAATGCTCTCCAAGTCAGAATACCTTCGCCAAAAATAGAGGTAGTCTAGCTTTTGCCTAAATAGCCCAAGACAACAGGTAATATCATGTCCGCATAATTAGTTACGATTGCCACAGTCATTGCACCCCACCCCCCAGCCCCTCCCCGCCGGCGGGGAACTCGGTGTCCCCTCTGAGGATTAGGGGCAGGGAGACAAAGTGTAGCTTTGGCGGGGTGGGGTTCTTCGGGTTTAATAAGTAATCAAGCGGACATGATATAAGGGCACAACAATGTTGTGCCCTTACAATAATCTCTACCTCACGCTTGTTGCAATCTGCTGTATCTAGGTTTGCTCTATATCAATACTCGTAAATTGGCGAAGCTATTGTTGATAAAAAGCCCTCAAGTGCAGACGAGGGCTTGGCACTTTTTTGCTAGATATCGGCTCAATCCTTTCTACTTACGAGCAAGCGTAATTTGAGTAGCATCAAAGTCTTGTAGCCGAGTCATGTTTCCACTGTTCTTATCTATGCTATACACAACATTAGGTGTTTGATACCTCATGACTCCAAAAGCGAGGAGTTGACCTGTTGCAGAGCAAACCAAGCTTTGTAAGCCATTATTCCATGCTTGACCATTAAGTTGTAATTGTGCCAGTTTGATCGGTTCTTTTTGATTTGAATCTAGCTGTATCAGAGTTGTACTACCATCGAATCCAACTAAAGAGGTATAGAGTATTCCGTCTGGGGACTGAGCTAGATTGCTGACTCGCTCATCGCTTGGGAATTGAACTTTACTAATGGAACTGATCTCTCCTGTTTGAATGTTAATATCTACCAATCTGATCGGCGGTGTACCGTTCTTCTTACCTACTAAACCGATGAGTCGCCCATCATTAGTGCCTAGCAAGCTCCCAAGTTCTTGATCCTGGTTAAGTCCTGAGACTATCAAAGTTTTTACAGGTGTACTCAAAAATGTAATGCGAGTAGCTGGCGCCTGGATGCTAGTAGTGCTAACAGGAGTAACGGCTACGACAAGTGTGCCATCGCTTAAAGAAGTGAAACCACTCAATATCTCATTAGACTCTACTAAAGGTGTAACGTGATTGGCAGGTTTGCCATCCCTTAAAGAAGTCAAGTTACTCAATATCTGATTAGGGTCTACTAAAGCTCTAATGCGATCGGCAAGCGTACCATCACTTAAAGAACTGAACACACTCAATGCATCATTAGACTCTACTAAAGCTGTATCGTGCTTGGCAAGTATCTGAGAGGCTAGTGGAGTTAGAACTTGAGTCTTTCCTGAAACTAAGGATTGCATAACAAGTCCTAGTCCCACAGGCTTAATATCTGTAAGTAGACTGTTTAAGTCAGTGCTGTCTAATTCAGTGGTGTTTACCTCTGGAATAACCCTTTGGTCAGTACTGATGATCTTGCCAGAACTTATACCAATAATTTTTAAACTTGGTGTTTGCGCCAAGGCTTTGTTGCTTAGATAGCTAAGTCCAGATACTACAGTTCCAGCAAGTGCCAACTGGCCAAATTTTCGACGTGATAGCTTGTAACTCATATTTCCACTCCTAGAATTTAGCTAAAGTGCAGTGTATTGAACATAAACGCGCAAGAGACTGACAAATAAAAAAATACTCAACTACTGAATTTATTTGTTGGAAATCCCTAAGGCTAAGATAATTGCGTCCAGGTTGCTACTGAGGGTATGCCATTGTTGTCACTAATAAAAAGCATATACCAGCCTGGTGGTGCTATGTTTCGATTGTCTGTCACCGTGACATTCAGAGAAGTAGAGTTCCTAAAATTAATCGGTACATCCACTAACCTTTGTTCTGTATCGCAGGAATGGGTGGTTGCCGTTGGTCTAATCAGACTAACCCATTTAATATTTGCAGCCTGGGGTGTCTGAATCGTAAATTGCAGCCCGTAGCTCAATCTTTGAGGAGCCTTCTGAATGATTGGTCGTGACTGCGACATATACGCAGGACTGTAGATTTCTAATCGCAGTTCATTGACCCTGCGTTTGGGATTACCCCCAGCTGTGGCTACCCTACCATCTGGCAGGAGCAAGGCCACCGAGTGATATACGCGGGGGACATTTTGTTTAGCTACTGATGTCCACGTATTTGTGGCTGGATTGTAGATTTCTGCTGGTAGCATTGATTGTGTTATGTCCTCATTCATTTTGCTACCATTGCAAACAAACACTGTGCGATCGGGCAACAAAACGGCGCTGAGATGCATCCGAGCATTTTTTAGAGACCTTGCTGGTATGTAAGTTGGGTTAGTAGCTTTTAGATTTACAATATTCACCCTGTTTGTTGCCGTAGGGTTTGTTGTCGTAGTACTATTACCCCCACCCATAATCATCACCTTTTGATCTTGTGCAGGTGGTAAAAGCACACTGGCAGCTTGATTACCGAAATCTGGGGCTTGCAGCCCTGGCACCGGTTTTTCTGTAATGGATTGGGTAAATGTCCCTGGCAGGGTTAGTATCCTTGATGTTACTCCACTGCCGCCCATGTAAGCACCTGAATAAAATATCTTTCCACTACTTAGTAGAAATAGGTGTGCGAATTGCGGTATGGAACTAGTTGTTGGAAAAGCGTTCCAACCATTTGCAAATGTAGAAGAATAAATTTCTGGTTGTCTGTTGAGGTTGCCATCTTTATCCAATCCAGACACTGCGAATATCCGACCACTGCCTAGTGTTAACAAAGTAGGATACCATCGGCCATTATTCATTGATGGCTTCTTCATCCATTTCTCGGTAATGGGATCAAACACCAGAACAGAGAATGAACCATAAAATGGATCGTAACGCAGAGTTCCACCCGCAACCATTAACAGACCATCAGGGGTGAAGGAGTGACCGGCGCAAAAAAGGTCAATAGGTTGATTATTACTATCCAATAAAGGCGCTTGATGGGACAAGGTTCCCTTGTTTACATCCCAGACCACACTGTCATAGGGAGTATTTAACTGATTGGGATCATTACCTGAACCACAGAAAAATAATATCTTACCAGTACGAAGTAGAGCGGCATGAATAGGTAGGATTGGAAGACTGTACGACAATACCTGCCATTTGTCTGTAGCAACACCCTGAGCTATAAAAGTCCCTAAATCCGTTTCCTCTCGAAGGTTAGTCTCGTGATTTGATTGAGTCACTTTATTTACAATTGCTCCTACATAAATTTGATGTTCTTGTTCTTTCTTTCAGTAATTTCTTCTAAGTTTATATCCATACTCATTTATACTTTTTTCGGCTTCCTTAATGTCAAGATCCGATGTTTTTTATATCAAGTTCATGTAAAATAAACTTGATAAATATGTAATCACACTGTTAAATGTCTATAGCAATCCTAAATCATTCCTGAGACAGAAAATTGCTGAAAGGCTTTAAAATACGTACTTTTAATCTCAGTATTTTCTCACGTTTCAATTCGGATTACTATATATTGTCCAGTATCCAATTAAGCCTTGCACTGGGTTTTTGAGGTCAGGGTGAACGATGGTTTTAAATCTAGACACCAAGATGCAATTCAAATGACGATTAGCTTAAAAACTAGGGCAAACGCATCTAAAGTATAAAAATCCTTTAATAGCAAGGGTTTCGGCGTTTTCTAGTTTAGCCTATTTTTCCATCAAGATCCTTATCCAGTAAGTGTTTCATGAATTCTGTGCGTTCGGCCTGGCTTAAAAACTTTTTGTAAGAAACGTGATACACAACACAGGCAAAGCGTAGTAAAGTAAAGTAGTAAAACTCAGAGTGGGTTGTAAGTATGGAAACCTACTGAGTAGAAACAGTGGTAACGTCAATCCCTCCCAAAGCAAGATTGTCGCCATGAGCAACTCAACTCCAATGGATGACGAGAAAAATCTCCCAAAGAAAAAGGGCAGGACACTCCCTCCCAAGCTGATCATCTGGCTGGGAAAGTATGTCTGGACGACTATGTGGCAGATCATGATGTCAAAGCTTGCTCCTAGCAATCAGTCGGGAGCGTATATTCGTCCTAATAGCCAGTTTCGGAAGTTCATTGGCACAGAGTCAGGGAATCCTTACCCACCAGCAACGGGGCGCTACAAACTCTATATTGGGCTGGGCTGTCCTTGGGCGCACCGAACCCTGGTTGTGCGATCGCTCAAAAAACTTGAAGCGGTAATATCAGTATGTATCGTCTCTCCTTCTCCCATTGAAGGCGGTTGGATATTCAACCAAGAAGAACAGGGTTGCCGTACACTAGCTGAATTTTATCAGCTGGCAGAACCTGGCTATAGTGGACGCGTCACAGTTCCAATTTTATGGGATAACCAAACAAAAACTATTGTCAATAATGAGAGTTCAGAGATTATCGTGATCCTGAACTCTCAGTTTAACGAGTTCGCCAATAATCCGACCCTAAATCTCTACCCAGAAGAACTTAAAGAAAAAATTGACTGGTGGAATGAGAAGATTTATCACGCCGTAAATAACGGTGTATATCGTTGCGGTTTTGCCCAAACTCAAGAAGCATACAATCAAGCTTGTAATGAACTGTTCGCAACTCTTGATGAGATTGAGATTGCATTGCAAAATAGTCGATATCTGTGTGGGGACAATCTCACACTCGCAGATGTCCGTTTATTTACAACGTTATTTCGGTTTGATAGTGCCTACTACGGGTTGTTTAAGTGTAATAGGCGGCGAATTCGAGACTATCAGAACCTGGGAGCTTATCTACGTGATCTATATCAGCTTCCAGGTGTTGCTGACACCTGCGATGTAGAGAGTGTGAAACGAGATTACTACGGGAACCTATTCCCACTCAATCCCGGTGGGATAATTCCCGATGGGCCTGATATGTCTGATCTTAATCAACCACATGGGCGCGATCGCATCGGCAAACTGAATCCTTCATAAGGTACATTGAAAACTGATACCTCGATGGCTGCATTCGGGAGTTGGTGTAATCGTGAACCAGATTAATCGAGTTGCAATTGTTGGTGGAACTCATGGCAATGAGTTTACAGGGGCTTACCTGATCGAAAAATTTGCCCAGTTTCCCCATTTAATTACTAGAGCAAGTTTTGAGACAGTCACTCTCTTAGCAAATCCTCACGCTTTTGCGGCGGGGAGGCGATATGTAGAGAAGGATTTAAATCGCTGTTTTCTCAAACAAGATTTACAAGATCCAACTCGGAACAGTTACGAAGAATTACAAGCTAAATCAATCCAGGACACCCTAGCATCAAATGGGGATAAACAAGCAGATTTCATCTTAGATTTGCACAGCAGTACAGCTAATATGGGTCTGACAGTTATTTTGGTAAACAGTAATCCCTTAAACTTAAAATTGGCTGCTTATCTGAGCCATATAAGTCCTTTGATTAGGATTTATCGCTGCTCTTTTAAATCAATTGAAGAAAACCCATTTGTAAATTCTCTGTGCGAATTAGGCTTTGCGATCGAGGTTGGTCCAATTGCCCAAGGTATCTTAACAGCGACACTGTTCCAACAAACAGAGGAACTTGTTTATGCGGTTTTGGACTATCTGGAACAATTTAACCAAGGTAAAATTCTATCAACTAACGAAACTTTGATTCTCTATGACCACTTATCAGTTGTGGACTATCCAAAAAAACAGGATGGGACAATCTTTGGAATGATTCATCCAGAGCTTCAGGACAAGGATTATCAACCCTTGAATCCAGGAGATCCAATTTTTATCGGCTTTGATGATAAAACAATTATTTATGAGGGAACATCTACCGTTTGGCCTATTTTTATTAATGAGGCAGCTTACTACGAAAAGGGAATTGCAATGTGTTTAACTCAGAGGCAGCAAATCAATATCTAGTACAGCTTGGCAAAAATCCAGCTATTATCTCAATTAACCAGACAAGTAGGGGCAATTCATGAATTGCCCCTACTCAAACTCGTTGTTAAAGGTAGGCAAACTTCCGCTACAGTATACGAGTACTTTGTCAAGCTAGTAATCAAGGGTTTCTAGTAAACACTAAAGTGCTTACAAGCCCTGAGTTGAAGTGCGAAACTTGACCGATAAAGCCCAAACCTAAGACTATAATTTACGCAAAAAAAAATTGTCCAAATACTTGAACTAATAATGCAAACCAAGCGACCAGTAAACAAACGAATAGCCAGTCTTTCTTTAGATTTGGATAATATTTGGTCTTATCTAAAAAATCAGGGTGCTCCGGGTTGGGAGACTTTCCCCTCTTACCTGGATATCGCAGTACCTCGTTTTTTAGATATTCTCCGGCAATGGGATTTGACAATCACAGTATTCATTGTGGGTCAGGATGCAGCGCTAGAAAAGAACACCAAGGTATTACAAGCGATCGCTAATGCTGGTCACGAAATTGGCAATCATTCATTTTACCATGATCCTTGGCTACATCTGTATTCAGAGGATGAGATTGAAGAAGAAGTGGCGATCGCTGAAGAACATATCAAGCGGGTCACTCATCAACATCCTATCGGCTTTCGGGGGCCTGGATACAGTTTTTCTCCTGCGGTATTGAAAGTCTTAGCACGACGGGGATACGAATATGATGCTTCGACTTTTCCCACATTTTTGGGGCCGATAGCACGAGCGTATTATTTGATGACTTGTAAACTGAGCAAGGAAGAACGCAAGAAACGGGAAGCTCTGTTTGGCGGTTTCAAAGACGGTTTGCAGCCTCTAAAAGCTTACCAGTGGCAGATGGGTAAGGATAAACTCACTGAGATTCCCGTTACCACTATGCCAATTTTTAAGGTGCCAATTCACTTCAGTTACATAATGTATCTGAGTACATTTTCTTCGAAAGTAGCGTTACTCTACCTGCGAATTGCCCTATGGCTGTGTAAACTTACACGCGTCCAACCTTCTTTGCTACTCCATCCTACAGACTTTTTAAGTCAAGAGGATGTGCCAGAACTATCATTCTTTCCTGGTATGAGCGTTCCCACCTACAAAAAGCTAGCAATAGTGAATAAAAGTTTAGAACTTATATCCAGTCAGTTCAATGTTTTGACTGTTGGACAACACGCCAAATTCGTAGCCGGCGCCCGTCAACTGCCTGTATTAGTACCTCAAAAGAGGTAATATCAGTCAAATTTATATCCTTAATTACAGGCAAAATAAACTTTAACCTCTCTATAAAACTTTTGTCTATAAAAATCGGGAGCTTTTCAGGGGAGCCAGTTCTCTTGAAACCAGCTGACATTTGCTGGCAAGAATGTGTAAAGTAAGTGAGTGGGATTTACTATATTCAATCTTGGAAACATCTATCTATGGTTAGAAAAAATAAACGTCTTTTACTGCTAGTTATTTGCTGTAGTATAACTGGTGTAATTTTAGGAGGTACTGCCGGTTGGGCAGAAAGTAGTCTCTGCTTGGAAGACAGTAAGGTTACAAGTGAGTGTCTAACTCAAAATCCAATCCAAAAAACTATCGAAGGGATGAGTACCGGATTGTTAGCTGGGGCTGGGGCTGCTTTCGGTGCAGTATGGCAGTTACGGCATGAAGATTGAGTGTGAACTACCACTAACCCGGAGTTCCGGGTTAGACCCAGTTTCTGTACTAATTAGCCAGTGCCTCTACTTAGACTTTCGCCCAGGATGAGGTCTTACCTCCCCTTTTACAGCAGAGACGGCTGAACCTTCTCCCAATAGCCATCTAATACCTTCTACTCTAATATTTATCGCTGCATTTCCATCTTGGTTATAGTGAGGATCAGTCCCTTTCTGAAGCAGGCAATTATGGTGAATTCGCAAGAGGGTTGTATTACAAAAACTGGGCAAGAATTTCTGTTGAAGTTGGGCGGTCAATCATCCTGATTTATGTGGCTTTGGAAGAATACCGATTTATTAATGCACGAGCAAATTTCTGGTGTTGTTCAGCTAAATGTTAAAGAGAGATGAACTGAGCATTACCCATGAAGTGTTACACCCAGCGACAAAACTCCTCCAGCGATCGCTCAGGAGGTTTAACAATATAATCTATGTAAGTAGGTTTGCTATGTGTCTTATTTATAAGTCTGGGTTAATCGCCTGGATTGGTGAACGAAATAATCAGCTTTTTGGTCACTTACGTTGTGTTATTGACAAAATATCACCCCAGATATACATTGCTGAAACTATTACTGTAAAAGGATTACGATTACAGCCTTAACGAACAATTTCCCCGTTTCGGCAATCGCTGAGGTTTTCGGGGTTTGTCATAGTGTGCGTTTTGGTGATCGCAGTATTGAAAGTGGCTCATCAAGTCCAAGCGCGTAACTTTCGGTATCACTGCTCATTTCACCCTTTGCACTATGCTGCCACTATCACCCAATCAAGGTTTGAGGCTTTATTTTCTAATAGAAATTCAAAAATATAGCTAAAACTTGGAAACCAAAGTCTCGTAAGCCTTGCAGCGATTGCTTTCTCCAAGACTGATGATGAAAGAGGGCTAAGTAAAATTTACCATTTTTCCCTATTCACGCAACAACGCCTATCGTCAAGGTTTCTGAGTCATGGTGCAGGCATGGTCAAGTAATTCCTCCCCATGGGCGAAGTCGCCTTGCAGTGCATCCGCCGTATCTGTCAGCAAAATGAAGCCATCGCTTCCATCCTCGAATACCACCCCCAGCACCACGAGAGTCTGGCGTTTCATGTCATGTACCATGGATTGTTGTACATCTTGTGCCAGCAGCACGAATGGATTCACGCCTTGCAAACTTGCGGAATCGACGCGCCTAGCCCGATAGGAATGCCCATCCAGATGGAAAGGCAGATTCGCCCAGTGCGACCCGATGGCGCTTAAGTGGGCGCGTAGTTGCGCCCGCACGTCGGGGGCTATGCAATCGATATGAATGTGCAACTGGTTCTGGCTGCGTCCAAAGGCGGAATTGACCGCCATGCCTATCGCATCCCTCGCCAGCGTTCGTCCCAAGCGCTGCGATATTAGAGCGCGCGAGTCCCAGGCGGCCTTCCAGTAATTTTGGGTATCCCTCACCAGCAGGCTAGGGCTTTCAATGCCGGAAATCCGGGCAGTTGGTAGAAGCAGATATTGCGTCTTTCCTACCCGGTCTTTCAACAGGACATAGCCCTGTTTCAAATCAACCAAGGTGCAAGGCGCGGGATTGCCTTGCTTTTCTTGGTTGGGGACGCAAGCCTCATGGACGATGCGCCACAAGGCATTGCTCTTGCGAGTATGATCGGCAATCAAACCTGTCACCGCACCTACCAGTACTAGCGCGGTGACAGCTCTGCGCCAGAGACGGGACTTGGGCAAACCTCTTGTAGAAAATAGGCGCATTACTTACTTCCTATGTGGCATTGACAGTATACAAATTCTTAAAAGTTTACCAATTAGAGGTGCTACTTAGCAAAATTAGCTTGGCAGACTCTACTCTGTAAAGTTTGAATTGAGGGATAGAGTCAGGGAAAATAATCTAAAAGGAATCGTGACTGAAAAAACTTAGCACTGATGCCAAAGAAAAAGTACATCGTCACCTTGACAGCCGAAGAGCGAACAGTATTAGAAGAGTTGACTAACCTTCTTTTGTCACTCACTCTATGCAGAGGAAAAATAGAAATCGGGGTTAGACAGTAAAATAAAAAATGGTGATCGCTTCAATAGGCGATCATACAAATTATCCGAAAGCACTAAACTTCAACCATCAATACTACCATGCTCAAACTATTGCCCAAATTTTCAATTTGGATCGCAACTGCTGCTCTTACCACTGGTGTAATTGCAACAAGTCAAGCCCAAAACTCTACTGTTAGCTATTACTTCACAATCAATGTCACCAAAGGATAGTTAGCAGGCAAATCGTTCAATGGCAGCTTCAGCTACGATAACTCGACCTTGAAAGGCATTGGAGTTGAAGAGTTGGGAGTTACTCAGGGATTAAAGGCTTGTTTTAACTATCTTGGACGTATAGCAACCGCCAAGGTACTTAGGACGTAAAATGTAAGACGTGCTCAATGGCATCTCGTAAACAATCAAACTGCGCTAGTTTTTTGCGGATTC
>NZ_JBALCS010000082.1:0-11621 GCF_036919555.1 Nostoc sp. | reverse complement strand
TTCTAAATCATGTAGCGCATAGCCTCGGTTGTTCCAAGCTAGGTGGTAATCTGGTTTAAATTTCAGTGCTTGGTCGTAGGATGCAATTGCTTCTTTATTGCGTTCTAAATCATGTAGCGCATAGCCTCGGTTGTTCCAAGCTAGGTGGTAATCTGGTTTAAATTTCAGTGCTTGGTCGTAGGATGCAATTGCTTCTTCATTACGTTCTAAATCATGTAGCGCAATGCCCCGATTGTTCCAAGCTTCGTGGTAATCTGGTTTAAATTTCAGTGCTTGGTCGTAGGATGTAAGAGCTGCTTCGTATTCGTTCGCAGTACTTAACAACCTTCCCAGTTCAAACAGTAAACTTGCTTTACGACTCTCCGGCTGATGTTTTTCGGTTAGTAAGTCTTGAATTTCTATAATTTTCCCAATTTTTTGTTCATAACTCAGTTTTAGATATTCCTCATAGTCTCCTTCCAACAGTAGACGATTTGATTCTTGTTCTACAACTTCTGGCATTGTTGGTAATTCAAATACTCCAGAACGCCAATCAAAGAAATCTGGGGCCCGATGAATAAAATAGTTGATCGAAAATGAACGCAAAAGAAAAACAAAGGGAATGGGAAAATCATCTCGAAAGCGTTCTCGCTGCTGGTTTAAGTGATTTAAAATATGCGGAACACTGGTTAAATTACTAAATTGTCCTTCTGTAATTTCCCCAAAACTCCTTTTTTCATACTTGTATAAAGAATATTCCACACCTTTAATCAATAAAATATCAACTTGCTTGTCTTTAACAAACTCTGCTACTGGCTGATATAATCCGCATCTCCCCGCACATCCTGACAATCTACATATTTTGGATCACCTGCGGGTAAGGGTTCAAACGGGTTAAAGGCGTTGTAGAGATTTGAGAGTAAGTCAGTACTATTAACCATAGGTAAAAAATATAGCAATGATACTTATAATAATTGAGATTATAGAGAATTAAAAAGAAGTTGGGGTTAGAGTCTTTCGCCACTGTCTCACTGCTGTTTGCAATTCCCCCGACAACCAGCTATCAAATTGGGGATAAACTGGCGATCGCGGCACCAATTCCCACCCCGCAGGTTGTAAAATTTCTCTTAATGCCTGTTCCTGAACATGAGGATAATCGGGATTCACTTCATCTTTTGGCCCAATTCCGCCCAAATCTCGCGCACCAGCTTCGATACAGGCGAGTAACCATCGGTCATCTTTAACTAAATTGGGCGGAATTTGAATCGTAATATCTGGCGGTAAAATCTGACGCGCCCTGAAAATGACTTCGGGTAACTGATGGGGGTCAAAAGGTGGTGCATCAAAGGTTTGCTGATGTCCTGGACTATGAGGTTGCAGGATGACTTCTTGAATGTGGCGATAACGTTGATGCAAGTCAGATATAGCTGTTAATGTTTCCCACCAATCATCTACAGTTTCCCCAATTCCCAACAGCAACCCAGTTGTAAACGGAATCTTTAACTCTCCCGCCCATTGCAATTGTTGTAAACGGACTTCTGGTAATTTACTCGGTGCGTGCCGATGTACAGTATTTAACAATGTTGGCGTTAACTGTTCCAACATCAGCCCCATCGAAACATTTACACGCTTGAGATTTTGCATTTCCTCAAAACTCAGAAGACCCGCATTTGTGTGCGGTAAAAACCCCATTGAAAGCGCTAATTCACACAAATCATAAATACGTCCAAACCACGCTTCACGCCTTGGCGAATGGGGATGCACTTCACCGCTAAGTATGAGGATTTCACAGACTTTTTCGCTTTGAAGTGCTTTTAAAATACTGTTTGCATCTGAAAGACTCATCCAGGGACTTTTACCCGGTTCACTGCGAAAGTTGCAATAACTACAACGATTAAAGCACTCGTAAGTGGGAACGATTGTATAAGCAGGGCTATAGGTGACAAGACGAGAGTTATTAATTGGCATAAGCAGGATAATCTAAAAGAATGCCTTGCTCAAACTATATAGATTACTGTGTGACTATTGTTTTCATGATATAGCGTTTCCTAATAAGAATGACGTACAGTTTAACCTCACCTCTCCGAACTCACGGAGAGAGGCTGGGGCAATACGGTTCGGTTAAGCTTAAAAAATCAAAATGTGTAGGTTGGGTTTCGTCCCTCAACCCAACCTACGCAGGTTAAGGTTTTTGACTTTAACTGAACCGTATTGAGACATAAACCGCCCAGAACTAAAGTTCGGGGCTAATAGCTAAAGTCCGTTAAAACGGACTTTAGCTATTCTCAGTCGTCTAAAGACGACTTTCGCTATTAGACTCAGAATTTATTCTGAGGCGGGCTAAATGAGAATGAAATAGCCCATTGGTGTCAACTTAAGCGCAAACCCCTTTAAAACCTCGTTTCCAGCCAGAGGCTGGAAATGCTGCTCTTGGCGGCTCTGCCGCTTTTCAAGAGGCGGAGCCTCTAGAACGGCATTCCCAGTCGGAGACTGGGAACGAAACAATCTAAAAGCTAGTTATAGACTGGTTTTCACGTTAAGTTGACACGTATGGAAATAGCCCTGCCCCTACAGTGAAGCAACCTACAAATATTCTTAACCCAACTGTATTGGGGGCTGGGGGTGAGGTTTTGATCTGATGTACTTCATGCACCTGGGAACCGCTATATTAGATCAACAAAAACTATTTTGTTTTGTAAATTTCTGGTAACTGCCACCAAGTAATATGAGGATATTCGTGATGTTCTTCATGGTAGCCGAAATGATAGCAGGTGATAAATGACCACCAAATTGGACGGGGAATCGTTTGGGAACAATGAGGCTGAATATAACCTCCTATGGGTTCGCTATGAGGGAGGAAAGTACCAAAATAAAATAATTGGAATGAACTTAAAAGCGAAGGAAGCACCCAAAAGTAATTTAGATTATCACTGGGTATATGGAGTATGTATTTAGCAAAGTTATAAATAATGGTTAGGGCAATTATTTGTCCCCAACTCCAGTAAGCTTTCATAAAATGAAAATACCAAGCAAAGAAATTTTTGTGTTTACCATTATGGAAATCTGGGTCTATTTGAGTTGCTGGATTATGGTGATGCATCCAATGTTTTTTCAATAATTTTTTATATGGTAAAAGACCATAAAGAGATAGGGTTAATGTCCCAATAAGATGATTAATCTTGGTGTTCTGGGGAAACACTACCCCATGCATGGCATCATGAGATGTAATAAATAATCCCGTATATAAAAATGTTTGCCACAGTATAACAGGCAAGAACATCCAAAATTTTAACTTGGATATGTCAAGGGAAAGTAATAAACTCAGGCTAATAACCCATGCGCTAACAATGACAATAGCAATGAAAAGTCCCTTAAACTGAGATTTACTTTTCACTACTGGGGTCAGTTTTGGTTGATGACTGTGTGGTTGTTCTAATTGAATCACGCTTTTACTCCGCCTAGTATTCAGGTGAAAATTCCTAAAATATAGTCACCACAAAAAGTGCTAACCACCAGCCAGAAAACTCTTTTAGTGATCAGTGTTTCGCATTGGATAGTGCCAATAC
This sequence comes from Nostoc sp., assembly GCF_036919555.1. Classification (GTDB taxonomy): domain Bacteria; phylum Cyanobacteriota; class Cyanobacteriia; order Cyanobacteriales; family Nostocaceae; genus Nostoc. The sequence continues at coordinate 8,076 of NZ_JBALCS010000082.1, read as the reverse complement.
TTTAAAATGTTTATAAATATTAAGATACTTTAACTATTATTACACATCCTAGCCATAACAAAAAACATTTTCGGTTGAGAGGTTAGACAATATAAGTAATAATACTGAGGTTTTTAGTAATTATAAAAACTAGTGTTTTACCTATAGTACTTTCTAAGGGATAAGAATTAAATAACATACAATTTATGTCTCTGGCTTACCTCACCCTCAATCCCTCTCCTTATAAAGGAGAGGGAAGCTAGATACAGGATGAAGTTTTGCATTTTATTTAATCCACATTCCTAAATAGCCGAAGCTGGCGAAAAGGATGGTAACATAATTAGCGGCAAGAGTAAGGTATGAAGTGGAGTAATTCCCGCATTACGCTATAGCCGTTGAGATCCCAAATTAGGTAAACGACAAAACCCACCATAGCTAAACGACCGTTCCAAAGTTTGGATTGAAGAGTAAACTCCAACTCTAAAGCATTACGATCTTTATGGTTATATGCGTTTTCTATTGCATCACTTGGGTAAAGTCCCATTGTTGATTTTCCTGAAGAATTAAATTATATTTCTGATCATGTTTAACTCGCACTCCCGTTTAGTCACATAGTGGCGATAGCGAAACATCGCTTCTAGTTGTACTTGCACTAACCAACCACTGGCAAATTCAACTGTTCCTCCGCCAGGCATAGAGAAGGAAATAGCATCAGTCAGCTTAGTTTTGCCTTTTTCCGGTTCAAATTCATGTCGATGTACCCAAGACTCAAAGGGGCCAGATATCTGTTCATCGGTAAACAGGCGATATTTGTCACATTCAGTATGACGCGCTAACCAAGTCAACGGTAATGGGCCTAAAAACAGGCGAAATTCGGTGATAGCGCCCACGTTCAGCCCCCCTTCACGACGAACCACTTGGACTGGCTGCCAAGGTGGATTCAGCAGTTGCAGAATATCTGGCCTTTCGTGAAATTTCCAAACTACTTCTGGTGAGGCATTAATGACTGAGGAATGTTTAAAGTGCAGCATGGAAAGAAAAACCTAAAATTCAACTTTCGGATTCGGTATCAATCTCGATATCTAGGGTATCTTCATCAACTCGTATATACAAAATATTTGGGTTACAGCAAACTTGACAATCTTCAACGTAAGATTGCTGTCCTCCAGCACTCAAATCAATAAAAGTTAAGTTCGGTTCGCCGCAATAGGCGCAGTAATACTCAGCTGTGTTTTGCATCAAGTTTTCAGCTATGAATTTATCGGGATTGGGCATTGGGCATTGGGCATGGGGCATGGGCATTGGATATTAACTTTTAATTCCTAGTCCCCAGTCCCTAGCCCCCAGTCCCTAGTCCCCAGTACTGGCTGTAGTTGTTTTGGGGATGGGTTGATATAACTCTTAGCATCAGCCAAATGCTTTAGTAGTGTAGACTGTGGCAGAGGCCCTTGCAAGTGGCTCCACGGTAATATTTGCTCCGTTGACCATTCAGCGTGAACGTAGAAATCTAAGTCGGGGATTTGTCCTTTGAGTTGTTTGAAAGCACGTTTGTAGCTACCCAAGGAATCGCCAAAGTCACGAGTCAGTTGCAGGAGTTGGGAGAGCCTGCGATCGCCTCTCGATAACAAAGCCTGTATAATTGACCAATTATAGCTTTCTGGGCGAAACTCTATGCCCTGTGGTTTTAGCTGTTTTTGCAAAAACTGTAACCGCTTTTCGGCTTGACGATTAACTCCAAACCATTGAAATGGTGTGTGTGCTTTGGGTACAAAGGTGCTGCATCCAAATGTTAACCGCAATCCCGGTGCAGCTTTTTTAATATTACGCATCATCGCCACGGTTTGCTCTAAATCCTCTGGTTCCTCACCAGGAATTCCTGCCATTCCGTAGAGTTTCAAGCTTTTTAATCCCCCAGCTTTGGCATTTACGGCTGCTTGGATAATTTCATCGTTATGCAGCTTTTTGTTGATGATTTGGCGGATTTTTTCAGAACCACTTTCTATAGCAATGGTAAGCGATCGCGTGTCTCGTTTCGTCAATGTTTCTGCTAGCTGAACTGTTACGGTATTGGTTCGCACTGAGGCAATACTGAGACGGACATCATCATACTTTGGCTGACTAATATAATCCAGCAAAGTCTCAAATTCTGGGTGCTGAGTTACTGAAGCCCCCAATAATCCTAACCGATTTGTAACTTCTAACCCTTTTGCGATCGCGGGAATTAATGAATATTCAAGACTGGCTGTTCTAAAAGGTAGTGTGAGATAACTCGCCAAACAAAAGCGGCACATTTCTGGACAACTTCTCACCACTTCCACCATGTAAATATTTTCCCATGCGGCTTTTTCGGTGACTACAGTCGAAGCCGATAGAGTATTTCCCCGATAAGTCTGCTTTTGCACCACTGCGGGAATTTCTGGAGAAATTGGTTTAATTGACTTTACTGCACCATCTTTTGCATGATATTCGACTTCATATAAACTGGGAATATAAATTCCTGGTATTTGTGCAAGTCTTTTTAGTTGAGTTTGTCTAGAAGCATTTCTCACTTCTTTGTAAGCTTCAATGAAATTACCCAGCAGGTTTTCGCCATCTCCCAATAAAATTACATCAAAAAAAGCTGCAAAAGGTTCGGGGTTAGCTGTGAGAACGGGTCCACCACCAAAAATTATTGGATGAGAATCATCACGAGAAGTTGCCAGAATGGGAATTTCTAAAGATTCCAGCAAATTTAAAATATTCACATAATCCAGTTCCCAGGAAATCGAAAATCCCACAATTTTCGGGGTTCTGAGGAGTTGTTCGTGAGTATCTGTAAACAGGCGACTCACCTGCACATCATCACGCATTGCCAAGGTTGCCCAAACTACCTGATAGCCGAGGCTAGTGATACCTACGCTATACTCATTGGGAAAGGCGAAGATTATGGGGATAGCGTTGGTGTCTGGGGTGGCGGGAGTGAAAAGGAGGCGTTCAGAGGTAAATACAGATGATGTCACAGGTGTTTCTTAGAAGCAAGTTATCTATATCTAATTTTAAGCCATAGAATAATCAAGTTAAAAATAAATGTCACGCCGTTCGCAAGAATAATCGGTAAGGATTGTAAATATATTCCATAAATTAACCACAAAAAAACACCAATTATGAATATAATCAGTGTAACTGAAGAAACATCTTTTGCTGATTTTGTTTGCCACGTTTTAAACATCTGTGGCAAAAAAGAGATTGTGGTTAGTGTAGCAGCCGCTAATCCGATAATTGTTAGAAAATCCATTTATACAAACCTATAAAGTAAAATTTTTACTGGTTAAAAACTTAGAATCTGATTTTTGTAATCCTGTTTAATGCCTTCGATTTTACATTGTAACGTGAGGTAGAAAATGGAGAAAATAAAAAAGTGAAAATTTCACTATTTTACCTTCTCATTTAAGTTTTATCCTAATCATTAAAATATCTGTGATTGAAACTAGCAAAACCGATTAATTAATTCTTCACGGGATAACTGCAATAGTAAAGGCGTAAACTCTTCTGGTGGTAAAGCTAATAAAGGTTCAATAATTTCTTGAAGCTCATTATCTATTTCACCAAAGCGAACTTTGAGCAAGTTTTCCACCACTAAGCGTTCTCCCTGCTGAATTCCTTGTTGTTTAGCCTGTTCTCGGTCTTGTTGGTAAAGTGGTGCTAATCGCATAAGTAATTCCCTATCTTCCTCGTCTTGATTTTGAGTTACTTGTAAGTTTTGTTGCAAGTTGTACAGCAATTCTAACGCTGCTTTTCAGAAAGGATTATCAGGAGTAAGTGCTTCTAGTTCGTCAATTGCTTGCTTTTGAACGTTCCCTCTACCGATGATTCTCAGCCATAAGGTTTCTGAGATAGATGGTAACTGATGAATTGCTACTATCGCCGTACGCAAATATTCTGGCATGAAGTGTATTCTAGGTAAGTAGTCATCTTTTGGGTTAGCACCAAATCCTGATAATAGTTACGCTGATGCTGTGGAGGTAAGAATCCATAATTTTGGTAAATCAGATTCTAGAATGCAAGTTTTATTTCGATTTGCTTGTCGTTGTAAATCGCCACGTACCTCTAATAATTTTAAGAGACAATCGCAAATTTCTGTAGCGGATGCAGCGTTACGAAAGGGTTCAAATAGAGAAGGGGTAGTGACAAGTTGACTCAATAATCCCAGTGTTTCTGGTATGTTACTTGGTTGTGGTTTGGGGATGAAATAAACGTCAATTTGTCTAACTTCTCCTGCGACTCGTCTAGGTACTTGGACTTCGCCGTAAGGAGTGAGTAATTGTTCGAGGTAGTCTTTGGCAAATTGGTCATGAATAAATCTGGTCATATTGGTAGTTTGGTGATGCAAGCCAGTTTATTTACCATTATCTTACGACTTTTTGAGATAAGACTTAGCCCAAGAGTAGCGTTGTAAATCTTTTTTAAGTAAATATTCTGCTGCTTCATGTCGTTTATTCTCATCTTTTGTACTCCTAATTACTCGTTTGATTTCAGCATCTATATCTTCAGTTTCAGCCCCACGTTGAATGGCTTGTTGAAACCAATAATCTCCTTTTAGATAGTCACCTCTGTCATAACATATAGTACCCATTAAGGTATAAGGTTGATAACTATCAAGGTGATACTCCATAGCTTTTTTCGCACAATTTTCTGCATCAGCTAAGTTGTCTATATCTCTGAATGCTGCACCTCTCGTAACTAAAATTGCTGACTTAAGATTTCTTTGTCTGATTTGGCTTAAGTCTAAGTTAGTAAGTTTTAATGCCTGTTCACCTAAGTGATTGGACAACTCAAGCCTTCTGATAATTTTATACAAGTGACTCTTAGGTGTTGAATCCTGATACTCAGTTGCTTTATACTTAACTTTCAATGCAGCAAATTCTCGTGTTTGTCCCAATTCTTGAGCAATGGCAATTGTTTCGCTAAGTCCTTGTTGTTCCAGCCAGCTAATTTCTGAATCACTCAAATTATTTTTTGCGTCAATATTTTGTAGTATTGGATATAGTGGGCTGGACAATGATAAGTATGAATGCTGGATTACCTGGTATTTCTCTTTTAATTCAGCAAATTGAGCATATTTTTCTGACTCTTGTTGCTGAAAAATTTCTGCTGTTTCAAATATATCTTGTTTGAGTAACCATTCTAATTTAGGGACGCTTATTCTTTGTTTGCTTTCCAGTTTAGTTAGAATTTTATATAGTGGACTATTAATTGATGAACCTTGATATTTAGTACCTTGGTACTTTACCTTCAAAGCAAAAAAATGCCTCTCCAATTCTACCTTACGAACAAGAGCAACTGTCCCACCAAGCCCATTATTTTTTAGCCATTCAATCTCTGAATTCGTTAGTGGATTCCCTCAGTGAAACTTCCAAAGAATTGGATAAAGAATAATAGAAATATTTTTGAAAGCTCCCGAAGATTTAGGGACTTGATACTGAGATTTGAGATGGGAAAACTCATTTTCTAGTTTTCTAAGTTCTTCTAACTTATATTGCTGCTGTTGGCAAACGATTTCAACTGTTTCAAAAAGTTCTTGCTCTCTTAACCAAGAGAATTCTAATTCAGTTAGCTCAATTCCTAAATCAACTTTTCGCAAGATGAGATACAACAGGCTTGCGGGTGATGAATCGTTATATTTAGTTGCTTGGTACTTGGACTTTAGGCTAGTAAAGTGTTTTAAACTATTTTGATACTCTTTGTCTGTATTGATAGCAGCAGTCATAGCACTTAGCTAAATGTGTTATCCGCTACTATAGTAACACCAGTAAAAAACGGCGAGTCAGACACCCACCGTTCTTATTTGCGGTGCTTGCTGCTATTTAAGTCGCCTGAAATACGTCGCACTGATCTGGGCTAAGAGAAAATCAGGAATTAAAATCTTAGCAAGAGGCACAATAGTAGCTGGAACTATTTTCAAAAGATATCGTTAAGAATCCCGTTGCCTGAAAGCTAGGGAATGTCTAAATCCAAAAAAATTATATGAATGCTGAAGACTTCTTAAACCAAGGATTAAACCACAGTTTGCAAGGGGATTATCAAGGTGCGATCGCAGCTTACACCCAAGCAATCAACCTAAATTCTGCCTATACTGAAGCTTATCATAATCGAGGGATTATTCTAATTGATCAACTCAAAGATTATCGTAGTGCGATCGCAGATTTTAATCGCGCTATAGAAATTAATCCCAATTTTGCTTTAGCCTACTGCAACCGAGGTAATGCACGTTACTTTTTAGGCGATTATCAAGGAGCGATCGCTGATCATAACCAAACATTACAAATCGATCCAAATCTCGCCCAATCTTACCACAGCCGGGGTAATGCTTACTTTGCTTTAGCAAAATACGACAAAGCGATCGCAAATTATATCCAAACAATAGAAATGAGTACCCAATTAGCTGATAATATCAATATTGATATCGCCAATGCTTATCATAATCGGGGTGTAGCTCGTTTTGAGAGCGGTGATCATCAAGGAGCGATCGCAGATTTACAACAAGCTCTACAATGGCATCCCCATTTTGCCGCAGCTTATAGCAATCGGGGTAATATTTATCATATCTTAGGAAATTATCACGAAGCGATCGCTGACCACGACCGAGCATTACAATTAGATCCCAACTTAGCGGAGGCTCATCATAACCGAGGTAATGCCCACTACGCTTTAGCAGATTATCAAAGTGCGATCGCTTCTTACAACCGCGCCCTAGAAATTAACCCCAGCTTTGCCGGAGCATACTACAATCGGGGTCTTGTTCTTGCTCACCTCAAAAACTATCAAGGAGCAATTGAAGACTTTAACCAAGCATTAAAGCTGAATCCTGATGATGTGCAAGCTTATTGTGAGCGGGGTCTTGTTCGTAGTACTCTTGAAGATTATCAGGGTGCGATCGCAGATTATGACCAAGCGTTAAAAGAAAATCCGACTTTAGCTTTAGTATACGCCTTTCGGGCGAATGCCCTTCGCCGACTGGGAGATTATCAAGGTGCAATTGAAGATAGCAATCGCCTATTACAACTCAATCCTAATTTAGCTGAAGGATATTGCGATCGGGCGGCGGCTCGTCGTTCTTTAGGAGATCATAAAGGAGCAATTAAAGATTACGATCGGGCATTACAAATTAATGATAACTTAGCCGCAGCTTATTATGGTCGGGGTATTGCCCGCGAAGCTCTGCAAGATTTACAGGGAGCAATTGATGATAACACCCAAGCAATAGAACTTGTTCCTGATTTTTCGCAAGCGTACTGCAATCGCGGAAATGCTCGTCGTCTTTTAGGAGATGAACACGGAGCAATCGCAGATTATAACCAAGCATTAGAAATTAATCCCAATTTAATTGAAGCATATTATAACCGAGGTTCTACCCGCTATGCTTTAGAAGAATATGAAAGTGCGATCGCAGATTATACCCAAGCTTTGCAAATAAATCCTCAATCTGCTGCATTTTACAGCGATCGCGCCAATGCTCGCTATGCCCTAGAAGATTATCAAGGAGCAATAGAAGATTACAGTCGAGCGATCGCGATCGACCCCAGCTTTACTGAAGACTGGTACAATCGGGGTCGTAGTCGTTCTTTATTAAAAGATTTACAAGGAGCGCTTGCAGACTTAAACCAAGCCTTACTGCGTCAGCCTAATTGGGCTTCAGCTTACATCCTTCGGGCAGATGTCTACCAAAATCTGGAAGACTCTCAAAGAGCAATTGTAGATTTCCAGAAATCCGCAGACTTGTATTACCAAGAAGGGAATATTCAGTATTACCAACAAATTATTCAGCTAATTGAACAGCTTTGAACAACCCCACCCCGCCAAAGCTATGCTTTGTCTCCCTGCCCCTAATCCCCAGAGGGGGCCCCGAGTTCCCCGCAAGCCCACAGTGTACACACAAGTCTTGCCGCAGTCATATCTTTATTAATTCTCGTACTGCGTTTCTATCCCCCCTCGGAATGAATTCCGAGTCTCATAGCTGAAGTCCACTTACAGCAGTTTGCGATCAAATTCACCACAAAAAAAGCTATCTAATAGGCTCAAAAAACAGACCACAATGATTAAACCAATTTAGAGCATTTT
>NZ_JBALCS010000081.1:0-20932 GCF_036919555.1 Nostoc sp. | reverse complement strand
GACTTGACTGACAGCGTGAATTTCATGGCGGGAAGCTTGACGGCACAGGTGCGGAATATTGCCGAAGTGACTACTGCTGTGGCAACAGGCGACCTTTCTAAGAAAATCACCGTCGATGTTAAAGGTGAAATTCTGGAACTCAAAAACACAATTAACACAATGGTGGATCAACTCAGTTCCTTTGCATCGGAAGTAACGCGGGTAGCGCGAGAAGTGGGAACTGAAGGGAAATTGGGTGTACAAGCAGAGGTGAAAGACGTTGCTGGTACTTGGAAAGATTTAACCGACAGCGTAAACTTCATGGCGGGAAGTTTAACGGCACAGGTGCGAAACATCGCCGAAGTTACAACTGCGATCGCAAATGGTGATCTTTCTAAGAAAATTACTGTTGGTGTTAAAGGCGAAATTTTGGAACTTAAAAATACCATCAATATAATGGTGGATCAACTCAACTCCTTTGCATCGGAAGTCACAAGGGTGGCGCGTGAGGTGGGAAGCGAGGGTAAACTGGGTGTGCAAGCAGATGTGCGTGGCGTCGCTGGCACTTGGAAAGATTTAACTGATAGCGTAAACTTCATGGCGGGAAGCTTAACCGCACAGGTGCGAAACATTGCCGCCGTCACCACAGCCGTAGCTAATGGCGACTTATCTAAGAAAATCTCCGTTGATGTCAAAGGTGAAATTTTAGAGTTGAAAAACACCGTCAACACGATGGTAGATCAACTAAATTCCTTTGCAAGTGAAGTGACGCGGGTGGCGCGGGAGGTGGGAACTGAAGGTAAGTTGGGCGTACAAGCTGAAGTTAAAGGTGTAGCAGGCACTTGGAAAGATTTAACTGACAGTGTAAACTTCATGGCGGGAAGTTTGACGGCACAGGTGCGGAACATTGCCGAAGTTACCACGGCGGTAGCAAACGGCGACCTCTCGAAGAAAATCACTGTCGATGTGAAAGGCGAAATTCAGGAACTCAAAAACACCATTAACACAATGGTGGATCAGCTTAATTCTTTTGCATCAGAAGTTACCAGGGTTGCCCGTGAGGTGGGAACGGAAGGTAAACTTGGTGTGCAAGCCTACGTCAGAGGAGTTGCAGGCACTTGGAAAGATTTGACGGACAACGTGAATTCGATGGCGGAGAACCTCACCGGACAAGTTCGCAACATTGCGGAAGTTACCAAGGCGGTAGCTAACGGCGACCTTTCCAAGAAAATTACCGTCGATGCCAGAGGTGAAATTTTAGACTTGAAGAATACCACCAACACAATGGTGGATCAACTTAGTTCCTTTGCAAGTGAAGTAACGCGGGTGGCGCGGGAAGTGGGAACGGAAGGGAAGTTGGGCGGACAAGCACAAGTTCAAGGTGTTGCAGGGACTTGGAAAGATTTAACAGATAACGTGAACTCAATGGCGGGGAACTTAACGGCACAAGTGCGCGGTATCGCCAGAGTTGTCACGGCAGTTGCTAACGGTGACTTGAAACGAAAACTGATGTTAGATGCCAAGGGAGAAATTGAAACCTTGGCAGAGACAATCAACGAGATGATTGATACCCTAGCGACCTTTGCCAATCAAGTAACCACCGTGGCGCGAGAAGTGGGAATCGAAGGTAAATTGGGCGGACAAGCGAGAGTACCTGGGGCGGCTGGAACTTGGAAAGATTTGACAGATAATGTGAACGAACTCGCTGCTACACTTACCACCCAGTTGCGAGCGATCGCAGAAGTTGCTACAGCTGTAACAAAGGGCGATTTAACTCGTTCAATTGCCGTCGAAACACTAGGGGAAGTAGCGATACTTAAAGACAACATTAACCAGATGATTGCCAACTTGCGGGAGACAACGCAGAAAAACACCGAACAAGATTGGTTGAAAACTAACTTAGCCAAGTTTACCCGAATGCTCCAAGGGCAGCGAGACTTGGAAACTGTATCTAAACTAATTCTCTCAGAACTAGCACCCTTGGTAGGAGCGCAACACGGCGTATTCTTCCTGATGGAGTATGGGGAAAATACACCGTATTTGAAACTAATTAGTAGCTACGCTTACCGCGAACGCAGACATTTGGCTAACCGTTTCCACTTGGGTGAAGGCTTGGTGGGACAATGCGCTTTAGAAAAAGAGCGAATACTGTTGACGGATGTACCAAGTGATTATGTCAGAATTGCCTCTGGTTTAGGAGAAGCGTCTCCACTTAATGCCGTAGTGTTACCTGTGCTTTTTGAAGGACAAGTGACAGCAGTAATTGAATTAGCTTCCTTCCGCCGCTTTAGCGAAATTCATTTGACATTCTTCGACCAACTAACCGAAAGTATAGCGATCGTCCTGAACACGATCGCCGCATCGATGCGAACTGAAGAATTACTCAAGCAGTCGCAATCTTTGGCTGAAGAACTCCAAACCCAGCAAAGCGAACTCCGGGAAACCAACAAGCGTTTAGAACAACAAGCGCAATCACTCAAAACTTCCGAGGACTTACTCAAAGGACAACAAGAGGAACTGCAACAAACCAACGCCGAATTAGAAGAAAAGGCAGAGTTGCTAGCTATGCAGAAGAAAGAAGTCGAGCGCAAAAATCGGGAAATTGAACAAGCAAGACTGTCTTTAGAAGACAAGGCTGAACAACTCGCCCTCTCCTCAAAATACAAATCAGAATTTCTCGCCAATATGTCCCATGAACTGCGGACACCGCTAAACAGCTTGTTGATTTTGGCGAAGCTGTTGACAGATAACATTGATCGCAACCTCACCGCAAAGCAAGTCGAATACAGCCAGACAATTTACTCAGCCGGTACTGATTTGTTGACGTTAATCAATGACATACTGGATCTCGCTAAAATTGAATCTGGAACAATGTCAATTGAGATGACCCAAATGCCATTGACAGAGTTGGGCGACCAGACTGAGCGCACCTTTCGAGAAATCGCTCAGAGCAAAGGACTTGCCTTCGCAATTGAATTTACTCCCGAATTGCCACTTACCATCTATACAGATGTTAAACGCTTACAACAAGTGTTGAAAAATCTCCTCTCCAACGCTTTTAAATTTACAGAGCAAGGCGAGGTACGCTTACGGATTGCGGTGGCAAACCAAGGGTGGAGCAATGACCAGAAAACCTTGAATCGCGCCCAGATGGTGATTGCCTTCTCAGTCAGCGATACAGGCATTGGCATTGCCCCCGACAAGCAGAAAGTGATTTTTGAAGCATTTCAGCAAGCCGATGGCTCTACCAGTCGGAGATATGGCGGCACCGGATTGGGTTTATCAATTAGCCGCGAAATCGCCCGTCTCTTTGGCGGCGAAATTAAACTAATCAGTCAACCTGGTCAAGGTAGCACCTTTACATTCTACTTCCCACAATTGAGTGCTGAGTCACGATTGCTGAGTCCTGAGTCTACATCAAAACCACTCCCCACTCCCCACTCACCACTCCCCACTCCCCACTCCCCACTCCCCACTCAGCACTCAGCACTGATAAATGACGATCGCACTACTATTGAAAGAGGCGATCGCGTATTACTAATTGTTGAGGATGACGTTAATTTTGCGCGTATCCTTCTAAATATGGCGCAACAGCACGGATTCAAGGTAATAACGGCCCAAACCGGGACTACAGGTTTGATGCTAGCGCAGCAATTCTTGCCTTCAGCCATTTTGCTAGATATCAGGTTGCCAGAAATGGATGGTTGGACGGTATTGGATCGTCTGAAACATGACCCAAATATCCGTCACATTCCTGTACATATTATGACAGTTGAGGAAGGGAGACAACGCAGTTTGCAACTAGGTGCGATCGCATATCTGCAAAAACCTTTAACCAGCGAGACAATATCTGAGGCGTTGACCAAAATTAAAGGTTTTGTTGAGCGCCAAGTGAAAAATTTGTTAGTAGTCGAAGACGACGACACTCAACGGCTGAGTATTGTCCAGTTGATTGGCAACAGTGATGTTTCTACCACTGCTGTTGCTACGGGTGCAGAAGCGCTAGAAGCTATTCGCGCCCAGCATTTTGATTGCCTCGTTCTCGATTTAGGGCTACCTGACATGACTGGGTTTGAACTGATCGAGCAGATAAAGCTTTTACCTCACGGCAAAACTTTACCAATTATTGTCTACACCGGTAGAGAAATTAGCAAAGCTCAAGAAACCGAACTCAGACGGATTGCCGAAACAATCATCATTAAAGATGTGCGATCGCCCGAACGTCTCCTCGATGAAACAGCATTATTTTTACACCGAGTCCAAGCAAATTTACCTGCACCCAAACGAGAAATACTCGAACAACTGCATTCACAAGACTACTTACTCACTGGCAAAAAAGCGCTAATTGTAGACGACGATATGCGTAATATCTTCGCCCTTACCAGTATGTTGGAGTGTTATCAAATACAGGTTTTATATGCTGAAAATGGCAGAGAGGGGATTACCCTGTTGGAAACTACACCAGATATTGATGTCGTTTTGATGGACGTAATGATGCCAGAAATGGATGGTTACGAAACAACACGCGTAATCCGCCAAAACGAGCAATTTAAATCCTTGCCGATTATTGCACTGACCGCTAAAGCCATGCAAGGCGATCGCGAGAAGTGTCTTGAAGCAGGCGCATCAGACTACATCACCAAACCCGTAGATACCGAACAATTGCTTTCACTCTTGCGTGTTTGGCTATATCGCTAAAGTCTGTAGAGACGTGTTATATCATGTCCGCTAGATTACCCATAATAAAAGAACCCCAACCCCTCCCCGCTTGCGGGGAGGGGAGACAAAGCATAGCTTTGGCGGGGTGGGGTTCTTCGGGTTTAATAAGCAATCAAGCGGATATGATATTAGCAGTTTTTATTTTTTCTAGTATTGTTCTTTTGCGGAGATAATAACTTTTCTCCTTTGTATTCTTTCCATCCGAGAACACGTCTAAGACCAATTTTCAGATATTCTTCTTGAGATTCTATACTAATAGAAATCCGCCCTAAGCGTTTGGCCACAGCAGCAGATGTAAAAGTTCCTGCGAATGGATCAAGCACAAGACTACCCTGATCACTACTTGCAAGAATAATTCTCTCTAGCAATGATTCGGGTTTTTGTGAGGGATGATTTTCATATTCTTCCATTCGATATCTCACACGAGAGAAATACCATACATTACCAGGTACTTTTTCTGTATTGTATTGGCTTGGAACAGGTTTTCTGTAATCAATCAACTTCCTCTGTGCGCCTGTTTTTGCTTCTATTTTAATATCACCTGAATTGAAAATATAATTGCTTTTGTCTTTAACACAGTAAAGTATTGGCTCATACATTGAGCCGAAGTATTTTGTTGCTTGAACTCCAGAACTATCGTAATGCCATACAATTCGGCTTAGAATTACCATTTTCTGCCTTAAGTAAAGGTCAAAGTATGGCATCGCTTGAGTGCTTGTCATCACATATAGGGTTCCATTTGGCTTCAATATCCGAATACATTCATCAAGCAATTTGTATGCCCAATTCGCATACTCCTCCTCAGACTCCCATTTGTCGTAGAAATTTGAAAACTGTTTTCCGATGTTGTAGGGAGGATCGATAAAAATAATATCTACAGATTCAGAGGAAATTTCACTAGACAAAATATGTAGGGCGTCGCCATGAAATATACTATGTTCCTCCTCTTCATATCGTTCAAACATGACCATTTATCTGAAAATAAGTTGTGCGGAAATAGCCTTAATATCCTGACTATGCATCAATACGCTTGGGTTAGCACCAAAAGCCTTAATCTGCGTAGGTTGGGTTGAGGAACGAAACCCAACATTTTTCGTGGTTTGTTGGTTAACACGAATGTTCAACCCAACCTACAACTATCCTTAACCCAAGTGTATTGGACTATGCATACTCTTGAATTAATTGTTTAAACCCCTCATCATCTCGAATTTGGTCTAAAAAAGGACTGGACAACATATCTTTAGTTACGCTTGAGGGGTCTAAGCTTATAGCTTTTCGGAGATTTTCAACTGCTTAATCTGCATTTTTTAGTGTCGCGTAATGAAACGCTTTATTTGTGTAAGCCTGTGGCTTGTCAGGTGCAAGTTCTATCGCTTTATTGATAGAAGCTTCAGCTTCTTCATGCCGCCCCAGCGTATAGAGCGGAAAGATTCTATTAACCCAGGGATCATAGTAATTTGGCTGAATCTGAATCGATTTTTCATAACAATTTAAGGCTTCTTGATATCGATCTAACTGATTAAGAGTATTACCCTTACCATTCCAGGCATTCGCATCGTCAGACCGAATCTCAATCGCTTGATTATAAATGTCTAGAGCCGCTTCATATTTTTTTAATTGTCTTAATGCCTTGCCTTTTCCAATCCAAGCTTCAAAATTTGAGGGCTGGATTTGAATAGCTTTATCATAGGCATCAACTGCTTCTGAATAGCGTCCTGCAAATAGAAAAGCATCACCTTGAATAACATAGCTCATACTTCATAATATATAGAGTTTTTCTGAAACCGCATCTACCTTGAAAACCATAGTTTTTTTGTGATTAGGTAAAGCTTATAACTCCGGCTACGACCGAATCATAGCATTCTGCTGAAAAACTACGGGTTTCAAAATGGACGGGGTTTAGATATCGAAATTATACCAAAACTCATCAGTTATTGTACTAATATAGACGATAGACGGCTCCTATGGTCGAAGGTGTCTACCATCTAGTATGAGCGATCGCTAAGTACAGCATTTCATTAATTCGTAGCGAATTCTCTGCGTGCCTCTGCGCTGCCTTCCCTTTGCTTTTAAATTACTGCTCGGTTAAGCCTCTTTTGGGCATTATAGACAACGATATTTCAAGGGTTTCAGCCTACTTTATTTCCCTAACCGAGCAGTATTGCCTATTCAATTACGAATTACGTTAGCGTAGCGGTAGCGAGTCCGCGAGCGTCATTACGAATTACGAATTATGATCAAACACCTTGAAGGTAGAGTGGCATTGGTAACAGGTGCTACGCGGGGAATTGGTAGAGGAATTGCTATTGGCTTGGCTGAAGCTGGTGCAACTGTATACATCACAGGCCGCAGTCTCAACAACTCTTCCAGTAATGCGATTTCAGGGAGTCTTAGTGAAACCCAATCAGTTATAGAGGAAGTCGGTGGTCTATGCATTCCCGTCCAAGTAGACCACAGCGACGATGAGCAAGTGCGTTTACTGTTTGAGCGTATTCAAGATGAGCAGGATGGACAACTCGACCTATTGGTGAATAATGTTTACTCAGGAGTTCAGGCAGTAAAAAACGCCTATGGGCAACCTTTTTGGGATTGTGAACTAAGTCTTTGGGATGCAAGCAACAACGTTGGTCTTCGTAGCCACTATATTGCGAGTGTTTTTGCTGCCCGAATGATGACCAAGCGGAACTCTGGACTAATTTGCACCATTTCCTCGTGGGGTAGTATGTCTTATATCTTTAATACAGCATACGGTGTTGGTAAAGCAGCTTGCGATCGCCTAGCAGCTGATATAGCTGTTGAACTCAAACCCCATAATGTCGCTTCTGTTTCAATTTGGCCAGGTATTGTTGGTACTGAGCTTTTTTCCCGTTTTGCTGATGAAATGGATCAAACTAATGCTACTGAAAAGAATAACTTATTTCTGGGCGATCGCTACAACTGGGAAACTCCCTTATTAACTGGACGGGTGATTGCTGCACTTGCTTGTGAGCCAAATATTATGCGCCGTACAGGACGTGTGCAGATTGTTGCCGAACTAGCTAATAAATATGGAATTGTCGATGAAAATGGCGATTGTCCCGCATCGCTACGTTCTCTGCGTTTTGTGCTGCCGACTGCATTACCTGTACTGAGAAAGTACTCATGGCTCATACCCGATATTAAAGTGCCGTGGTCACTACTACTACTGAGTGCCCTTAGCTCGCCTAAGATTTGATGGGCATGGGACATTGGGCAGGGATATTAATTAATAAACCCGTCCTAAAATTAAATTAGCCTAAAAATAGGATATAAAATTTTATCTTTATAAATTCTAAAACCTGCATTATATAGGTTTTGGGTATTTCACAGCATAATAAATCTTGTTGAAGTTCAAAATTTGAAAATTCTATTTTTTATATCTAAACTATTATCAACTATGTCAAACACTTATTGCTCCGTTGATTGAAGACATATAGGCAGGCTTGAAAACCCTTGTACAGACTGGGTTATAAATTTCAGGACAAGTCTAATGAGTCTTTTAGCTGCGTTCAATCATCTGGCACGTAAGTTACCACCTGCTTTCCAACCCACACGCCTTCTGATATCATGTCCGCTTGATTACTTATTAAACCCGAAGAACCCCACCCCGCCAAATCTGCGTTTTGTCTCCCTGCCCCTAATCCCCAGAGGGGGTACTGAGTTCCCCGCCGGCGGGGAGGGGTTCTTTTATTATGGGTAATCTGGCGGAGATGATATGAGTTGTTTTCGTCGTGGCTTCATCAAACTAATCGTTGCTTTGCTATTGGATCAACCTCTTCCTTTTGGTCACTTTTCCCCTGAACCTTGGACTACTCAGATCCACTTCTCTTCTGCCTAAGAGAACTCCACAGAATGATTGATCCTATGATTACAGAAAGATAATTTCAGTGTGCAGCCTACCTCATGTCTCTAAAATCTATCATTCAACTCACCGAGAACCTAAAATCTCTTTACATCAAAACAGCCAAAAACCTCAAGGGAAGCGACCGACGACAATTCATGGCTTCCGTGGTCAAAGAAGAAATTGAAACACGGATTAACCGCCTCCCCAATCTCAAAAAATGTTTTGTGGAAATTTTTGCTAAACCAGCATAGCTATTGGATCATCTTTTTTGTGGAGTTCTCTAAAAAAAACCTGCCCTTGAAAGCCCCAACCCCACCCCGCCTGCGGGGTGGGGTCCTTCGAGTTTAATAAGCAATCAAGCGGACATGATATAAGTCCTATAAGTTAGAAAAAGCTGATTTTTGGGCAAACTACTTTTAAGAAATAGCTGATTTAGCAAGAGTTGATCGAGTATGAATACAGTAGTTGAGCCGATGGGCAAGCTTTTGAACTATCGAATTAGCGAACAACTTTATGCAGGCTCTAGAACCTTAGTTTACCGTGCAATTCGAGAGGCTGATCAACTTCCAGTCGTAATTAAACTGCTCCAGCAGGAGTATCCCAGCTTCAACGAACTGGTGCTATTCCGCAATCAGTACACTATCGCTAAAAATATTGACCTATCTGGCATTGTTCGTCCCTACAGTCTGGAACCTTACCGCAACAGCTATGCTATGGTGATGGAAGATTTTGGCGGCATTTCCCTCAAAGATTGGATGAACGAAAAAATAGGGGGTAAGGAATATACTTTGACAGAGTTCTTAGAAATTGCGATCGCTCTGAGCAATATTCTTGACGGACTCTATCGCTATCGGGTTATCCACAAAGACATCAAGCCTGCCAACATCCTGATTAACCCGGAAACTAAGCTAGTCAAGTTGATTGACTTTAGCATTGCCTCTCTTTTACCCAAAGAAACCCAGGAAGTTCACAGTCCTAATGTCTTAGAAGGTACTCTCGCCTACCTTTCCCCTGAACAAACCGGGCGGATGAATCGCGGAATTGACTATCGCAGTGATTATTATTCCCTCGGCGTTACCTTGTATGAATTTCTGGCTGGACACTTACCCTTTCAGTCTAATGATCCGATGGAGTTAGTTCACTGTCATATTGCCAAGCAACCAGATCAATTCAAAATTCAAAATTCAAAATTCAAAAATGAGGAGATTCCCGAAGTTCTTTGTGACATTGTGATGAAATTGATGGCGAAAAATGCTGAAGACCGCTATCAGAGTGCATTAGGGCTGAAATTTGATTTAGAAAAATGTTTGTCTCAATTGCCGGAAATAGGCTCGATTAAATCCTTTAAATTAGGTGAGCGGGATATTTGCGATCGCTTCATCATCCCAGAAAAGCTTTACGGTCGCCAAGCCGAAGTCAAAAGCTTACTGGATGCCTTTGAAGAAGTCAGTCAGGGAAGCACTGAAATTATGATGGTAGCAGGCTTCTCCGGGATTGGCAAAACTGCTGTGGTTAACGAAGTTCACAAGCCAATTGTGCGACGACGGGGTTATTTCATTAAAGGTAAATTTGACCAATTTGGGCGCAACATTCCTTTCTCTGCCTTTGTGCAAGCCTTTCGAGATTTAATCGGACAACTGCTGAGTGAAACTGACGCCCAATTTGAGCAGTGGAAGTGCAAAATTCTCTCTGCTTTGGGTGAAAACGGACAAGTGATGATTGAGGTGATTCCAGAACTGGAAAGTATGATTGGTAAACAGCCTCCTGCGCCGAAACTCTCTGGTAGTGCGGCACAAAATCGCTTCAATTTACTGTTTTTGAAGTTCACTCAAGTCTTCACGACAAGAGAACATCCATTGGTGATCTTCATTGATGATCTGCAATGGGCAGATTCCGCTTCTTTAAAGTTAATGCACTTGTTAATGAGCGAAGCTGACATCGGCTATCTACTGTTAATTGGTGCTTACCGCGATAACGAAGTCAACCCAGCACATCCATTGATGCTGACTTTGGAAGAGATTCAGAAGTTAGATGCTACAGTCAATACGATTACCTTAGCTCCCCTTGATCAAACATCCGTCAATCATTTAGTTGCAGATACATTGAGTTGCTCCCTAACATTAGCTGCACCGTTAACAGAGTTAGTATTGAGCAAAACCAAAGGCAATCCTTTCTTCAGCACCCAGTTTCTCAAAGCGCTACATCAAGATCAACTAATTACATTTAATTTTGAAGGTGGTTATTGGGAATGTGATATTACTCAAGTGCGATCCCTCGCTCTGACTGATGATGTAGTAGAGTTCATGGCAATTCAACTTCAGAAGTTGTCAACAGAAACTCAAGAAGTTTTGAAATTAGCGGCTTGTGTGGGCAACCAATTTGATTTAGCGACATTAGCGATCGTCCATGAAAAATCTCAGGTGGAAACAGCCGCAGACTTTTGGAAAGCTGTGCAGGATGGGTTGATTATCCCTACCAATGAGGTCTACAAATTCTATCAAGAAGAGTCAGAATTCCGAATTCCGAATTCCGAATTTCAGCAATACAATTCTCCTGACTCCTGTTGTTACAAATTTCTCCATGATCGCATTCAGCAAGCTGCCTATTCACTAATTCCTGACAATCAAAAGCAATTTACTCACCTGCAAATTGGACGTTTGCTGCAACAAGCCACCACCGCAAATGAACGAGACGAGAAAATTTTTGCGATCGTCAACCACCTCAATCAAGGGGCCGCTTTGATTAGTGACCAGCAGGAGCAACAGGAACTCGTGCAGTTAAACTTGGCGGCTGGGCGTAAAGCCAA
Source organism: Nostoc sp. (assembly GCF_036919555.1). Classification (GTDB taxonomy): domain Bacteria; phylum Cyanobacteriota; class Cyanobacteriia; order Cyanobacteriales; family Nostocaceae; genus Nostoc. The sequence continues at coordinate 9,566 of NZ_JBALCS010000081.1, read as the reverse complement.
GAGTGCAACAGCTTACGCAGCAGCTTTAGACTATTTCAACATAGGTATTTCTGTGTTAACAGATAACTGCTGGCACAGCCAATACAATCTCGCCCTCATCTTGTATGAAGGAGCAACAGAATCAGCTTACCTCTGCACCCATTTTGAACAGATGGAACAGTTAGCTGAGGTTGTGCTGAATCATGCCCAATCCTGGCTAGATCGGGTAAATATCTACAACATTAAAATCCAGGCTTGCATGGCACAACATCAGCAGCTAGAAGCCTTGCAACTAGCACGGAAAATGCTAAAGCATCTGGGAGTGAATTTGCCGGAACGACCCACCCAAACAGACATCAAGCAGGCACTGCGGCACACCCAAACCTTGCTCAATGGTAGGTCAATCGAATCTTTGCTGAAATTACCACAAATGACCGCACCGGACAAAAAAGCGGCAATGGTTATTTTATCCAGCATTATTTCTGCTGCCTATCAAGCTGCCCCAGACCTGTTGCCCCTGGTGATCTTTGCCGAGTTCGATTTATCAGTAGAATACGGCAATGCTCCAGAATCGACTCATGGCTATGTGATGTACGGGTTGACCTTGGTTGCCATATTAGGAGATATTGACGCAGGCTATCGGTTTGGGCAATTGGGGGTGAATCTCCTGCAACGTATCCATGCCCCCAAGTTAACCGCTAAAACCATTTTTGCCTTTAACTGTTTCCTCAGACATTGGCAAGAACCTGCAAAATATACCCTGGAAGGATATTTGCAAGCTTACTCCAGTGGGCTAGAAACCGGTGACATTGAGTATGTCGCTCTCAGCCTGATGTGTTATTGCGACACAGCTTACTGGAGTGGTCAGGAACTATCTGCCTTAAAACAAACGACAGAAGCTCATCGCAAGGTTATTCAGCAATTGCGCCAGGATAGTTGTCTCCACACACAAAGTATTTATCATCAGGTTGTAATCAATCTGTTGGAGGTTGCGGCTGAACCTGAGCGATTGCTTGGCGAATACTGCTATGAGGATGAAATAATTCAGCTTTTCCTCAAAACGAATCAGGGAGCAGGACTATATCAGGTTTATTTCAATAAACTGCTCCTCTGTTACCTGTTCCAACACTATGAACAAGCGTTACAAAACGCAAAACTGGCAGAACCATATTTGGGTGCAGTCACGGGACTAGTGCTGGTTCCTATCTTCTATTTCTACGATGCATTGGTTCGATTAGCGGTTTATCCAAATGCCAGTGAGACAGACCAAACCAGCATTATCGAGCGGGTGACAGCCCATCAAGAAAAACTCAGCATCTGGGCAGCTCATGCACCCAGCAATCAGGCTCACCGCCATGCTTTAGTTGTCGCAGAAAAATGTCGAGTCTTGGGGGCGAAAGCAGAGGCAATTGAGTATTACGATCGCGCCATTGCTAAAGCCAAAGAAAACGAATACCTCAACGAAGAAGCTCTCGCCAATGAACTCGCAGCCAAGTTTTATTTAGAATGGGGCAAAGAACGCATTGCCCAAGAGTATTTGATTAATGCTTACTATTGTTACACACGCTGGGGCGCTAAAGCCAAAGTCGATGATCTAGAACAGCGTTATCCACAATTACTAGCTCCGATTTTACAACAGACGCGTTCACGAAGTGACTCTGAAAGAGTATCGCCACTCACACCTAGTCAGAGAATCACAAATATTGACAGCATTGCTACCTTGCACGCAAGCATTAATAAATCAGTAACATCTAGCAGCAATACATCAGTAATGCTAGATTTAGCAACAGTTCTCAAAGCATTTCAGACTATCTCCAGTGAAATCGAACTGGAGAAATTACTTACGAAGCTGCTACAAGTGGTAATTGAAAATGCTGGAGCCGACAAGTGTGCGTTACTACTGCTTAAAAAAGGTAAATTGGTAGTTGAAGCGATCGCTCAAGTTGGGCAACAATCAACCGTGTTACAGTCCATTGCTGTGGAAGATAGCGCAGACATTCCCCATAGCTTAATTTACACCGTCAAACGCAACTTGCAAACTACCATCATCCTTGATCCAACAGTGCATCCAGCGCTGATAGCTGACCCCTACATAATTCGTCAGCAACCCAAAAGCTTGCTGTGTACGCCGATTCTGTATCAAGGCAAACTGTTGGGGATTTTGTATTTAGAAAACAATTTTACTACTGGGGCGTTTACCAGCGATCGCGTCGAAATTCTGAATCTGTTATGCACTCAAGCTGCAATCTCCCTAGAAAACGCCCAACTTTATCAGCAAGCACAAGATACTTTAGAAAACCTGGGACAGACGGAACAATACTTGCGGTTAATTATCGACAATATCCCCCAGTCTGTTTTCTGGAAAGACCGCAATAGTGTTTATTTAGGTTGTAACCATAACTTTGCTCAAGCTTCGGGTGTAGGACTACCAGAAAATATTATTGGTAAAATAGACTACGACCTTTCTTGGACTGGTGAGGAATCAGCTTCCTATGTAGAATGCGATCGCCGCATCATGGAGTCTGGACAAGGTGAACTCAATATTATCGAAACATTGCAGCAAGCAGATGGAAAACAAATCTGGTCGAATACAAACAAAATTCCGCTCAAAGATCGAGAAGGAAACGTTTTTGGTATCCTTGGCACGTCTGAAGATATCACCGAACGCCAGCAAGCACAACAATTGCTGCAACAGCAAAAGCAACAATTAGAACAAGCGTTGCAAGAACTCCAAATGATGCAATTGCAATTGGTGCAAGGTGAAAAAATGTCTGCCCTTGGTAATCTAGTGGCAGGTGTTGCCCATGAAATCAACAATCCTATTGGCTTTATTGCCGGCAACATTGAACCAGCCAAAGATTATGTTAAAGACTTGTTTGGACTAATTAACCTTTATCAAGAAAACTTTCCTAATCCCGGCTCAGATATTCAAGATGAAATTGATGCTATCGACCTGAATTATTTACGCGAAGATTTGCCGAAATTGCTGGAATCGATGAAACTGGGTGTTAACCGTATCCGCGGTATCAGCATTAGTCTGCGAACCTTCTCCAGAGCAGATAAGGATTATAAAGTTCCCTTTGATATTCACGAAGGCATTGACAGCACTATTCTAATTCTCAGACACCGTTTAAAAGCTAACGAAAACCGTCCGGCAATTGAGGTGGTGAAGAATTATGGCAAACTACCCCTAGTGGAATGCTTTGCTGGACAACTTAATCAGGTGTTTATGAACTTGTTAGCAAATGCCATTGATGCACTTGAACAATACAATACAGAGCGGACTTTGTCAGCCATTCTCGCCAATCCCAATTGCATCACCATTGAAACCCGTGTAGCAGACTCAGGTCAGCACATTTTGATTAAGATTGCTGATAACGGGGTGGGGATGTCACCGGAGGTCAAGCAACAAGTATTTGACCATTTGTTCACCACTAAGCCTGTAGGAAAAGGCACTGGATTGGGATTAGCGATCGCTCGGCAAATTGTAGTAGAAGCACATGGCGGTTCACTCTCCTGCACTTCAGAACTTGAACAGGGTACAGAGTTTGTCATTCAAATCTCTACTCAAAAACAGTGATGCTCAAACTACACAAAGTCTGGTTGAAGATCAACCCCCGACAGTATGCCCGAACCGACAAAAATCACTATTTATTGAAATGGCGATCGCCAAACCTAGTGTTGCGATCAATTGTGCTTGACAAATGAAGTCATTACGCATTTTTACAGCAGAATTCAAGTATATGAACCACATCTGTCGTAAGGGCACAGCATTGCTCATTGGTGTCAAGTTAACGTAAAAACCAGTCTAGACAAAGCTTTAATAAATTTCCTCGTTCCTCGTTCCCAGTCTCCGACTGGGAATGCCTATGGGGCAATACAGTTCAGTTAAGGATAATTGTAGGTTGGGTTGAGGAACGAAACCCAACATTTTGCAGGGTTTGGTTTTTGGCTCTAACTAAACCGTATTGGCCTATGGGGGGCTGCCGCCTCAAGATTTGCGGTAGAGCCGTAATGAAAAAGCATTTCCAGCCTCTGGCTGGAAACGAGGTTTTAAAGGGGTTTGAGCTTAAGTTGACACTTATGAGCATTGCTGTGCCCCTACCGCGTGGTCTATTTACCTGAAAATAGCTGTAAGTAGGCTGTGTTCGGGCTTTAGGTTTCGTAGTTTACTAGGACTATATGTGTACACCGTAGCCAGGCGGGGTAGGCTTGGGGATATTATGCTTAATGGCTCGGACATTATAGGAACGAGTCTTTTTGCTCGATTCACCCACCTTTGATACTTGTGAACAACCATAAAAACTCCACTTGCCTCCATACCCAATATGCAAATTTTGTCTCACCTTCACTAAACAAGCGGTTTGAGTTCATAAAACTTTGTATGCTGAATTAATAGGTCTTAATAGTTCTTTTAAAACTGGTGGAAGAAGATTTTAGGTTAATTGTTGATTTAGTTTTAGTTTTAGGTGTTGCAGCCTGCGGCGGACTGTTGGCGGCACTTTTGCGACAACCCGTGCTGCTAGGATATCTGATTGGTGGGATGATCATTGGGCCAGCCGGACTGGGACTGATTAAAGAAGTTATTCAAGTAGAGACTCTGGCACAGTTCGGGGTCGCCTTTTTGTTATTCGCATTGGGTGTAGAATTTTCCTTTGCGGAACTCAAGAAGGTAAAAGCGATCGCTCTTGGTGGAGGTGGACTTCAGATTGCTTTGACGATTTTGGTAACAGTTGTGGTATGCGGCTTAACCGGAGTCTGGGGAACTTTACCTGCTAAGGGGATGTTTTTGGGGTGTATTCTGTCCTTGTCTTCCACAGCCGTTGTCCTTAAGTGCTTGATGGAGGACAACGAAACAGAAACGCCTCACGGGCAAGTCATGCTGGGGATTTTGGTAGTACAGGACTTGGCACTGGGACTGATGTTAGCAGTCTTACCAGCCCTCAACCAACCAGCAGAAACTATTGGCATCGCCGTGCTAACAGCCCTAGCTTTGATTGGTTTATTTGCTGCTGGTGCAGTAGCTGCGGGGATTTGGCTGATACCGCCTTTGTTGCGACTGTTAGCCAGTACCGAAAGCAAAGAACTATTTTTATTAGGGGTTGTAGCTCTATGTTTGGGCATTGCCTTGCTGACAGAGCATTTGGGACTGTCGATTGAAATGGGGGCATTTGTCGCGGGTTTGATGATTTCTGAGGTGGAATACGCCGATCAAACCCTGACTTATGTGGAACCACTGCGAGATATCTTTGCCAGTTTGTTTTTTGCCGCCATTGGGATGTTAATTGACCCAGTGTTTTTGTGGAACAACCTAGAATTGATTTTAGGGTTGGTGGCACTAGTTTTCGTCGGTAAATTTTTGATTATCACCCCCCTAGTGAAACTGTTCCGCTACCCTTTGAAAACAGCCATCATCGCCGGTTTGGGACTGGCGCAAATTGGGGAATTTTCCTTTGTTCTCGCTAGTGAAGGGCAGTCTTTGGGGCTGGTGTCCCGACAAATATACTTATTAATTTTGGGAACCACCGCAGTCACACTGATGCTTACTCCTTTTGTCCTGCGGTTAGTGCCATTTTTATTTAACTTTGCCGAATCAATGCCCTGGTTGAAACCATATTTAGAAGAACAAGAGGCGCGGGATGTATCAGAAGATTTGCCCTTCAAAGACCATGTGGTAGTTTGCGGCTATGGGCGAGTCGGCAAAAATTTGGTGAAATTGTTGCTGCAACACGACCTACCTGTGGTAGTAATCGACCAATCAGAAAGTAGAATTCAGCAGTTGCGTGAAGCTGGAGTGTCTTATGTCTATGGCAATTGCGTGAGTTTACACGTTCTGGAAACCGCCGGGGTGAATCATGCCAAAGGAATGGCGATCGCACTTCCAGACCCCATGAGTACTCGTCTTTGCTTAAAACGCGCTTTGGAATTGCGCCCAGAATTAGATTTGGTTGTCCGTGCTACCCAGGATAAAAATATTGAGGTGCTGTATCAATTGGGAGCCAGAGAAGTTGTGCAACCAGAGTTTGAAGCTAGCTTAGAAATGGCAACCTATTTATTAACTGGCTTAGGTTTGTTATTGCGATCTGACGTCCAACGGGAAATGCAGCAAATCCGCAACGATCATTATTTAGAATTGCGCCCAGAGCGTTCTGCTACTGAAGTTGCTCATGATTTGCGCCAAGCAACCCGCGATTTAAATCAGCGCTGGTATGCTTTACCATCTGCTTCGCCCCTAATTGGGATGAGTATAGAAGAAGCAGATATGCGCTACTTAACAGGAGCGAGTTTGATGGCAATTCGCCGCGTTAACGGGGATGAAATCGATTATCCCAATAATAAAACCAAATTGGAAGATGGCGATCGCTTGCTGGTAGTGGGAGCAGATGAAGAACTAGCAGCTTTGGCAGAATTCGCCAAAGGACAAGCTGCTGTTCCCGGAGAAAATAGTGCTTGCCAGTGGATTACAGTTAATGCAGATGCGCCAACGCTAGGTAAAACTCTTGCAGATTTAGATATCGGCAAACAATTTGGAGTACAGGTACAGGCGATCCGGCGAGATGGTAAGTTTATCCGCTATCCTGATGGCGGCATGGACTTGCGAGTTAGCGACCAAGTATTATTATGTGGTGGCTTGACAGGTCTGAGTCAACTAGAACTCACATTCGGCACCTTCAACTGTCACATCGAAAAAAATAGTACATAACAACTATGAAAGGAGTCGGCTGTTATCGGATTATTAAGATTAATAGGACTTACGCAAAATATCTCTGAAACTCTGATTTCTCTGTGTCGCGCTAGTTGCTACAACTCTTAGGCAGCGAGGGAACAGGGGGTTTCTCCCATGAGTGACTGCCGTGGTAAAATACGCAACGCACTGGCTCCTCTGCGGTTCGTTATTCCGTAACTCCTGCGTAATATCATGTCCGGGTAATTAGTTGTGATTCCTATAGTCATTGCACCCCATACGCCAGATGCTCCACTTGGGAAGACCCCTCTGAGCGCTGGCTCCCCTTAATCCCCTCCCCGCTCTTCAGGAGGGGAGACAAAGTGTAGCTTTGTCGGGGTGGGGTTCTTCGGGTTTAATAAGCAATCAAGCGGACATGATATAAGTCCTAATTACAGCATAATTCAAGTATTTGAACCACATCTGTCGTAGGGGCACAGCAATGCTGTGCCCTTACCGCGTGGTCTATTTAATCTGAAAATACCTGTAATTTGGAAGTGGTGCCTCCAAGGATATTGAGATTAATTGATCAATGCAAGTGTTCTTGGCTCAGTCTGGTCATGTCTGCGTTCGTAATTTTGATCCTCTGTTACCACCCCAGGCATCGCTGCCATCAAAAAGGAAAATATATATTTTTATCGCTCCTGCGAGTATTTGCCTACTGCTTTCTCTATTCCTTCTCAACTAGAAAAATATGAAGATTATACAAAGATCAGTACTTTTAGATACATTTATCAGTAAATAATGTGAAGAATATGCAAAGATGTTTCTTCAAATATAGACATCTAAGTAAATTAGGATGTAATTAATTATTGTGGGGTTATTTAGATGTTACCTATTTTCCAGCTAAACACCGACGGGCAATAGCCCACAAGGAGGACTTAATAATTCAAAATTAAAGACATTTTCCGACGGAGCGAAAAGTTTTGATATGAAAGTATGCCGAAAAAGTTAACTTTTCCCAGGTTATTTGTGCTATAAAACAGCACTAACAGCGAGTTGATGAAGTTACTGAAAAAATTTATTTAGGTAGGTAAAAGTTATGGCAAATATCGTTGGCACTAATGGTAATGATACCCTACTGGGTAGTAACGGTGCAGACAAAATCGACGGTAAGAGTGGCAACGACTTCCTGCGAGGTGGTGCAGGGAATGATACTCTGATTGGTGGTACAGGGAATAATACCCTCTATGGTGGTATTGGTGACGATTACTTGAGCGCTAACAGTTCAACAGGCAAGAATCTGCTCTCTGGAGATGATGGCAATGATTCTCTCTCAGTCTCTGGCTACTACAGCTTCACATACCCAGACGACGAATACGACTCTCGCTCGTCTGGCAATAACACCCTCAGCGGTGGCGCAGGTAATGATAACTTGAGTGCTGGCGGTTCAAAAGGCAATAACTTGCTTTCTGGGGAGGATGGCAATGATTCTCTCTCCATCTCTGGCTACTACAAAGGAAATGACTATGACTTTCAGGACTCTCGCTCATCTGGCAATAATACCCTCAACGGTGGCGCTGGTAACGATACCTTGAGTGCTGGCGGTTCAATAGGCAATAACCTGCTCAATGGTGGCGATGGCAATGATTATATCTCCATCTCTGGCTACTACAGCTACACTCCCGGAGACGAACACGACCCCCGCAACGTCTCTACCACATACGACTCTCGCTCCTCTGGCAAGAACACCCTCAACGGTGGTGCAGGTAACGATACCTTAAGTGCTAGCGGTTCAACAGGCAATAACCTACTCTCTGGTGGCGATGGCAATGATTCTCTCTTTGCCACTGCTGCCACTGGTAATAACACCCTTGATGGTGGCAATGGCAATGATATCCTCACAGGTGGCAATGGCAATGATATCCTCATAGGTGGTCTTGGTAATGATACCCTCTATGGAGGAGCTGGGACTGATACCTTTGCTTTCAAGAGTTACAATCAAGGGATTGATCGTCTTTATGACTTCAAGGCCACTAATGAATTGATTCAGGTATCGGCTGCTGGTTTTGGTGGTGGGTTATCAATAGGTTCACTTCAGAAAAACCAGTTTACCCTCGGAACATCTGCTACAACAAGCAATCAACGATTTATTTATGACAATATTACAGGTGGACTGTACTTTGACCAAGATGGCAGTGCGTCTAGTTTTACTCAGGTAAAATTTGCACAACTATCTGCTGGATTGTCATTAACTAACAACAATTTTGTGGTTGTTTAATCTTACAGCTATTTTCAGGTAAATAGACCACGCAGTAAGGGCACAGCATTGCTGTGCCCCTACGACAGATGTGGTTCAAATACTTGAATTCTGCTGTAATTAACGTTTTTCCATCAGTAAACGGTGCGGAATGCAAGGTGCTTTTGTAAGCACCTTGCATTCGATTATTCAATACAATTACTAGAAATTTCCATAAATTAGGTTTTCATTTGGGTGCGGCTCTTTTAAAAAGAGGAAGAATGAAGTTAGATAAGCATTGGGAGTGATGGTGGAGTAAGAGGGCAGCAAGCTTGAGTTACCCGCTTCATCAAAGGAACACCAGCAAAATACAACGGTAGATGATTACGCTCATATTCAAGCCGTAAATGGAAGCGCCAATATTCATCCCAATCACCACTAATATGGAGGGAACGAAGACGTAAAACTGCTTCCGCACCTCTTAGGCTCCACCTCGCGCCAGTAATATCCATCCTGTCTTTAACCAAGTGACGGCAAGCACCTTCAATGACTCCTGTGGCGATGGGAAAACCTGCGTTTAAATAGCAGTTATAGCAACCGCCAAGGTACTTAGGACGTAAAATGTAAGACGTGCTCAATGGCATCTCGTAAACAATCAAACTGCGCTAGTTTTTTGCGGATTCG
>NZ_JBALCS010000080.1:0-63734 GCF_036919555.1 Nostoc sp. | reverse complement strand
GAAAATGCTCTAAATTGGTTTAATCATTGTGGTCTGTTTTTTGAGCCTATTAGATAGCTTTTTTTGTGGTGAATTTGATCGCAAACTGCTGTTAATCCGTATCCTTATTTTTTGGAAATTTAGTTTCGCACCGGGAACTAGACTAGTCTAAACTCCAGTAATTTATCAATGCGTAAGTTATGGTAAAAACCGTTTACCAACAGTTAAGAAATATGTCGCCAACAACATTAATCAGTTGACAACAGACTTCATCATCATGTATAAATTTTCTTACTGACCTAACTACAAAAGTTTTCATGTACAAAAATCGGCTATTTAAATCTATTTATGCCAAAATTGACAGCTTTCTAATACTGTCTCTTCTAACAGGTTTAATTTTTTGTGTATATGGAATTACTTGGGGACAAGTAGAAAGTTGGAATGGCGATGATATGTCCTTTGAATTTTTTGGGAGTTTAAAAAATATTTTTCATAGTCCAGCATGGTTTTTAAAACCACCTTTTCATGGATATTTTAATTTTTTCTTATGTTATGCTCCCCTAAGATTAATTGAATTTATTTTTAACTTACCTAAAAATTCTTTAGCTTCAGGTTTCATAGCACTCATTTCGTCTAGAACCTTAACAATTCTTTTGTTCTTAGGCTCAATTGCTCTAATTTTTCAAATAACTAAAAGATTTTTCGGAGTTTTTGCTGCTCGCGTTATCACACTTGTCTTTGCTACTAGCGCAGGATTTATAGCTTACAGTCATTTTTTAACAACAGATATTCCAGTAATGTTTTGGATGCTGCTAGCTTTTTATTTTAGCCAAAACATATCTTTTACAGGGAAGAGTTTTGACTATATCTTAGCTGGTTTTTTCACCGGAATTGCCACAGCTACTAAGTACAACGCTTTAGCTATTGGTATTACCATTGTTGTTGCTCACGCTTTATCATTCAATCAACTAGCTTGGAAAAAAATACTGTTGAGCAAAAAGCTTTTTGTAGGGTTGATAATGATTTTATTGGGTTTTCTATTTGCTAACCCTTTTGCATTATTAAATTATCCAACATTTCTCTCTGATTTTTGGTATAACTATGTAACTACTCCTATTTATAACGGAAAAGTTACTGGACATAGCTACTGGAAATTTTTTAGATGTTTTCAAGAACTTATTGGTTTACCTTCACTTATAATATTTTCTATTGCTTTTTTAGTTTCTTTATATTTGACTTTTATAAAAAAAGATAAGCATTTCTATATCAAACCGATATTCTTACTATTATCAGTCTTTTTGCTATATTATTATAAATTCGGTTCTTTCCCAAGATTGGAAGTCCGTTTCGTCTTACCTATTCTTCCTTTCTGGCTAATGATATCAGGACCATTTTGGAACAAAGTTAAGCCGAACAGAATGCTTGTATTAAGCCTTTTAATAATTCTCATGGGTTACAATACAGTTTCTAGTTTTTATGTAGGAAAGCGATTTTTAGAAGATCCCCGTATGTTAGCCCAAAATTGGGTTCAGAAAAATATTCCAGAATTTAGTTCAATAGAGTCTACTTTATATACTCCTAATTGGAACATTTTACCAAAAGTAAAACTAAAAGACGAAAGGTTTCCAACCATATTAGGAAGAAAAAAAATGTTTGAGAATATATTTAAAGATAATCTTTTTATGTTGAGATTAATTCAAATGCATGAAGGTAAAGTAGAGAATTTAAACTGGTATACTTTAAAAGCTCTAATAAAACGAAAACCAGAATATATTGCTATTAATTCCTTATATTATGAAAGGTTTCTGAATAAGAATAATAAAAAAATTTTGTATCCAGAAATAAATATTTTTTTTAATAATCTGATTCAGGAAAAATATCCTTATGAAATAGTCTTTGATAGAGAATCAAACAAGCCTCCTTCATGGATATACCCTGAGTACATCGATACTCTCCCTAATAGAATAATTATTTTTGCTAGGAAGGGACTTAGAGAATAAATACTTTAACCGTCTTAGCCTCAACCGTGCAAGGAAGTTTCGCGGTCGCTCCTTAACTTGAGAATATTTTTAATGTCTAATTCTATTTGATTTGCTTTCTCTCATATCGCTTTTAGTCTAAACTCCAGTCAGTAAAGTAGTTGATAATTTGGCTAGTTGATCTGTTGCCCTCTCATTAAAATTTCATATAACACAATACGGTTCAGTTAAGGTTGGTAATTGAGATTATTCTCAATAATTGAACCTAAGAATAAGTCTTTCAACATTACAAAAGTTCAAATTTTTCTTTAACTGAACCGTATTGTCATATAACATACTTAAAAGTCAAACAGGTATTTAATCTGAATGCCAGCCCTGAACCTATGAGCTATAACGAAATATCTTTTCGACCTGCCCAGGAAACAGATGCGTGGGTGCTGAGTGCAATTCATATTGCTGCTATCAAAACTTTGCCTGCAACTTTCTACACCCAAAAAGAACTTTTAGCTTGGCGTAATTACCGTGACAAACCTGATGGTTCAAATATCTTGAAGAGGATGAAAGTAGAAACTTTCTGGGTTGCGAGCAAGGGAGATTTTGTTATCGGTTTTGCTAGTTTTTTTGTTGATGAACTTATCGGGCTGTATGTCCATCCTAAATATCAAGGTAAAGGGATTGGGCGTGCTTTAGTTCAACATTTTTGCGATCAAGCAACTGAGCAAGGTATAGATAAGGTAATTACAATTGCTAGTCTTTATGCTGAAGGGTTTTATTTACGACTGGGATTTACTGCCATCCAAAGAGCGCCTCTTTATTTAAGAAGTGGGGTAGTTGTCCCAGTTACTCAAATGAGTAAAACATTAGCTACCGCACCGAATTAAATTTGAGAGGGTAAAGATTTTGAACAACTTTAAAATGCTGGTATCAAGATTATTTTTCCCCAAGTTGCGACCACTTTTTCTACATAACCTTATGATGTAAGTAGGTACTTGCCAGCATAAATGAATAAAAGCATCCGTTCATCAACTCTCACGCGTACACGTTTGATAGAAGCCGCCTCGCAGGTATTTGCTAGTTTAGGTGTTCAAGGAGCAACTACCCGTGAAATAGCTCGTGTTGCTGGTGTGAATGAGGTGACTTTATTTCGCCACTTTGCTAGCAAAGAACAACTTCTGAGAGCAGTAATCGAAAATGCCTTTGCACTCCAGACAGAAGCCCTTGCACACTCCGAAGCGTGGACGCAGGATCTAAAAATTGATTTAATCCAGTATGCCCATCTTTATAATACTATGCTTGAGACACAGGAAGACTTAATTCGTACTTTCATTGGAGAAGCTAAACGTCATCCACAGGAAGCCAAACAAGTGATTCAAGAAGCTGCCAAGCCTTTAGGAGAAAAACTGGTAGCTTACCTGCAATCGAGTCAGAAACGAGGCACTGTCAGAGCAGACCTTGATCCATTTCCGGCAGTCGATATGTTTACAGGAATGCTGTTAGCTGGAATGCTATGCCGCAGTGCAAAATTCAATCAAGGTAGCTATAGCTGTGAGGACTATATCGAAACCTGTGTAGATATTTTTGTGCGCGGTATCAGTGCCACTCCCCTCTCAGTTGTGAATGTGGCTCTAAGCTATGAGCCAAATTAGACAATTTATCGAAACAGAATTCAGGAGTCAGAATTCTTCTTGAATCTGAAGTAGTAAGTAAGTGGGTCAAATTAAATATAAAACCTCACCCTGCCTCCGGCTTCCCTCTCCGAACTCACGGAGAGGGATTGAGGGTGAGGTTTGATCTTATATTTAATTACGCCTACCTACCTACTTAGTTTCAGTAGAGCCGTCACTAACTAAAAGCGCTTGTTGTTTTGCCAGCACTTGTTTGCGTAACAAGAGTAATTGTCTATCTTTTATGCCTTCTGCGATTAATCCAGCGACAGTTTTCATGAGATAATCAGCACAGGAACCCAATTTTCCTGATGCGGTGGCAATACTATTAACAGTGGTTGTTAATGGTATTTGATCAGCGTACCTGGGATGTTGGCGATTGGCAACAAAAGCGATCGCTGGGAATTCTTGGGTACCATCAAACACTTTTACCCAACGAGCAAGGTAGACACCAGCCAACATCTCCCGTCGCCAAATCAGCAGTAATTCGGATGGTACATCAGCAGCAGCAATCCGATAAATAATACCACGACAGCTACCGCCCCGATCAAGTCCTAAGAGCAATCCGGGATTCTCTGGAGTCCCCAGACCAAGGATCATCCATGTACAGAAGCGCCGATGCCAACCATAAATGATTCCAGCACGGCGCTCGACGTATGTGATTAGGGGATTCCAAATCAGCGAACCGTAGGCAAATATCCAGATATCAGAATTTGGTGGTTGCTGTTGTAGTGTATCATCGAGCGATCGCTGTAACTCATCTTCGCTCAGGGTAGTTAGCTTGATTCCAGAGTGTGATGCTTCTAAGAGTCTGGTCTGTTGATTTCCGGCTTCGAGGTCGCTACGACTGAGTGACATAATGTAGATTATTTCCTTTTCTATAATCGGACTTACGCAAAATTTTTCGATTTACTAAAATTTTGATGCATAAATTGGCGTTCAGATGTGGTGAGGTCGCGCCATTGACCCAATTGTAGGTCATCTAATTGTAGGTGGGCTATGCTGACCCTGACCAGCCGCAAAGTTGGAAACCCTACAGCCGCAGTCATGCGCCGTACTTGGCGGTTTTTTCCCTCAGTCAAGGTCATTTCCAACCAAGCTGTCGGTACATTTTTGCGAAATCTAATCGGCGGGGTGCGTTCAGGTAGCTGTGGCTCTGTTGGTAAGAGCGTAACTTCTGCTGGTTGAGTGCGGTAATCTTGAATTTCCACCCCTGTTTGCAACCTTTTTATCGCATCTGCATCTGGAATTCGCTCTATCTGTACCCAGTAAGTACGTTTATGACCAAAACGGGGATGGGCGAGGCGATGTTGCAATTGCCCATCGTTCGTTAATAACAGCAACCCTTCACTATCCCAGTCCAAGCGTCCCACAGGATACACATCAGGTAGATTAATATAATCTTTCAGGGTGCTATGTGTGGGAGCATCTTTTGTAAACTGGCTGAGAACGCCATAGGGTTTGTAAAAAATAATATATCGGTAATGATTTGTCATTTGTCATTTGTCATTTGTCATTTGTCATTGGGCATTGTTATTCTTCTGTTGCTCCCCTGCCTCCTTCAAGGGTATTCTTTGTCTAAGTACAACATTTCATTAATTCATAGCTCATAGCGAAATCTCTGCGTGCCTCTGCGCTTTCCTCTGCGTTCCTTTGCGTTTAAATTTCAATCCTCAATTCGCCACGATTTTACGTAAAGCTGTACTAAATTTTTTACGAGTCGTGATGCGTAAAGCCCCCGTGTTTCCAACCGGGGGATATAAGCGAAATGGATGAATTTATTCATCCGTGATGTGGGTCATTGATATACTCCAAAACTCGCTGAGTACTAACTTTACCTGTGGTGTCAAACATATAAGAATGTGTCCAAAGAGAGGGAAGCTTCATTAACTCTGGGAATTCCTGCCTGAGATATCTAGACGAACGTCCTTTAAATGCTTTCACCACTTGGGATATTGAGTGATGTGGGTCATATTCGACCAACAAGTGAATATGGTCTGGGGCAATTTCCAGTGCCTTGATAACCCATTTTTTATCATTGGCAACAGACTGGAATATCTCAATACATCTAAGTTTTAGTGACTCCTGATTAGCGAAAACCCTTCTACGCCTACATGGTATCCAGACCAAATAAACAGTGGCCAACCCAAGCGTATGATTGTAATGATTATATACAGTCTTCATGTAGATAAATATTGACTATCTACATAATAGATGATATCATATCTACATGAAAACATTAAAGTTTAAGTTGTATCAACACAATCGGAATAAGTACCTCAAGCGTTCAATCAATGCTGCTGGGGTGATTTATAACCATTGTATTGCTCTCCACAAAAGATATTATCGGATGTGGGGTAAACACTTAAACTGTGCAAAACTTCAGGCTCACATTGCCAAGCTACGAAAGCGTAAAGAATTCTGGCAATCAGTAGGATCTCAGGCAGTACAGGATATCTGTCAACGCATTGAGAAAGCCTATCAGCTGTTTTTCAAGCACCACAAGAAAAGAGTCAGACCGCCTAATTTTAAGAAGGTTAGACGGTACAAGTCTTTCACGCTAAAGCTTGCTGGCTACAAATTTTTAAGTGATAATCGGATTAAGATTGGGAGCAAGGTCTATCAGTATTGGAAATCACGAGAGATTGAAGGAACAGTCAAAACCTTAACCATTAAACGAACTCCACTCGGAGAACTGTTTATGGTCGTGGTAGTTGACGGTGTGATTGAGCCACAAACCAGAGTCGAGACGGGTAAAATCGCTGGCTTTGATTTTGGCTTAAAGACATTTCTCACTGTCTCTGATGGTTCTCAGATTGAATCACCTCAATTCCTCAACCAGTCTCTCACTACCATAAAGGTTGCGAATCGCCAGCATTCTAAAAAGGTGAAAGGTTCAGCGAACCGAGAACGAGCTAGAAAACACCTCGTTCGCAAGCATGAAGACGTTTCAAGTCGTCGCTCTGATTGGTTCTGGAAACTGGCGCATGACCTGACCGATAAATTCGATGTTTTGTGTTTTGAGACGTTGAATCTCAGGGGAATGCAACGCCTTTGGGGACGTAAAATCTCTGACTTAGCATTCGGAGAATTCCTCAATATTCTTGAATGGGTTGCCCAGAAAAAAAAGAAGCAGGTCGTGTTCATTGACCGTTGGTATCCGTCTAGTAAGACTTGCAACCATTGCGGTCATGTTCTGAAAGAGTTGGATTTATCGGTAAGAGAATGGCGCTGTCCGTCATGCCAGTCTATTAATGGGCGGGATGAAAATGCAGCTAAGAATATTCAAGCGGTTGGGGCATCAACCGTTAAGTTAGGTGATGTTAGACAGGCTTTGCCTGCAATTGCTGTTTGAGCTTAGAATCTCCCGTTTGGAAAACGGGGGAGTATGTCAATTATTACTTTTTACTTCAAATACGTCCCCACATTAAGATGCGTTTATAGGGGAAAAAGAACGGACGCTCATCTTCTAGCAACTTGAACAGTTTCTGCTGATAACATTTTACAAATCGTTCATAGGTTTGGACATCTAGCTGCGATTCATATGCCGTTAGCAGTGTCCCGCGATACCACTCTACTACGGCTTCTCGTGAAGGCAGCACATGTCCATAAATCTGAAGCTTTACTTCCTGCTTCACAAACCCCAATTTATAAAGCAGTTTGGCGTATGTTTCTGGAGAAAGTACCTCTAAACGCCGCACATATCCTCCCAGTTCTTGACTAAATTCTTTTGCAGTCTCAACTGCTATCTTATGCACTGGCTCATTATCCATCGTTGGTATTTGTACAGCAAGCTGTCCACCAGGTTTTAACTTGCCCCGCAATTTCTCAAATAACGCCTCATGTTCCGTCAACCACTGCAATGCCGCATTAGAAAATATCACATCAAACTCTCCATCTCCTGGGTTTTCCTCAATTTTTCCTTGCTCAAACCGTAGTCCGTTACCTTCAAACTGACGAGCCTTTTGCAGCATTTTCTCAGAAGCATCTATCCCTAAAGTCTCCTGTGCTGCTAAGGTGTCGTGCAGATACTTCGTTAACTTTCCGGTTCCGCATCCTAAATCGAGAACTCGTAAGTTTTCTTGCCGATGTATCATATCTACCAAGTCGTAGAACGGGCGACTTCTTTCGGACTCAAATCGTTCATATAGTTCTGGATTCCATTTATCTGGCATCTTTTGATAATTCCTAATTCGTAATTTATAAAGCCGTATTTTTTGATGTAAACGACAAAAAACGATATTGTCAGAAATTGTGGGTTGAAATTTGCTTAAGATACACACCCAATACTTCGACGCCGCTCAGTACAAGTGCCCTATGACTAATTACTTTCGCTCCAACGTTAATGCAATGGCTAGCTATGTCCCAGGTGAGCAGCCCCAACGCGGTACACAGATCATTAAACTCAACAGTAACGAGAACCCTTATCCTCCTTCCCCTGCGGCACTAGCTGTGCTACAGAATATCGATGGCGAGTGGCTGCGGCGATATCCAGAACCATTTGGGGGAGAGTTCCGGCAAGCCGCAAGTAAAGTTTTAGGAGTTCCTAGCGATTGGATAATTGTCGGAAATGGTAGTGACGAATTGTTGAGTGTGGTGATTCGAGCCTGTGCAGAACCTGGGAAGAAGGTAGTCTATCCAATGCCAACTTACGTGCTATATCGCACATTAACAGAAATGCAAGCTGCGGAAATTATTGAGATTCCCTACAGCCAGGACTATAGTTTACCTTTAAAAGAACTGGTTGCTGTCGATGGTTCTGTCACATTCATTGCATCGCCTAATAGTCCATCGGGGCATGTGGTGGCAACAAATGATCTGCGAAAATTAGCCAGCCAATTATCTGGAGTTTTAGTAATTGATGAAGCATATATAGATTTTACCGAAGAAAATGCATTGGCTTTAGTAAAGGATTACGAAAACGTCATCGTAATTCGGACACTATCTAAAGGTTACTCATTGGCGGGATTGCGCCTGGGGTTTGCGGTGGCAAATCCCAAGTTGTTGCAGGGATTGTTTAAGGTGAAAGATAGCTATAACATTGATGCGATCGCTTGTGCAATTGGCACGGCTGCTATTACCGATCAAGCTTATAAAAATGCTTGTGTAGCAAAGATTAAGGCATCACGGACTAAGTTAGCAACAGACTTAAAACAATTAGGTTTTCATATTTGGGATTCTCAAGCTAACTTTTTGCTGGCACAACCTCTACAAATAAACGCAGAATATCTCTATCAAAAACTGAAGGAACGGGGAATTTTAATCCGCTACTTCAAGCAGCCTGGACTAGATGATAAATTACGCATCACTGTTGGCACCGATGAACAAAATCAAGCTTTAGTGGAGGCGTTAATTTATTTATTAGAGACTGGGGACTCTATCCGTAACTATGAATTATGAATTATCAATTATGAATTATTTTGACTTCTCTGCTTCTGAGAAATTGCTTGTTGCAAGAAGTTTACTTTCTGAGCGTTGCACAGCATATATATAGTGCGGGATGTCGCGCCAGAGTATCTCCTGAACGACCTTGAGGCCGTTCTTCTGGGCAACGCGCCGAGAGGGGATGTTCTCTGGACGAATCAAGGAAATGACGCGATTGAGTCCCAGCACGTTAAAGGCGTAGTCTTGGCAAGCAGATGCAGCTTCAGTTGCGTAACCCTGCATTTGTTGGTCACGGCGGACGTGGTATCCAATTTCGAGTTCTTGGCGTCCCTCAACTTCCTGCCAAATTAGTCCGCAGTCGCCGATTACCTCGCCTGTCGTCTTGAGAACCATCGCCCACAAGCCGACGCCGTGCTGTGCGTAGTTGTGGCGATGCCGGTCAATCCACTTTTGTACCATTTCGCGGTCAAATGGCTTTGGATAGTAGCGCATCGACTCTGTATCGCCGAGAACAAGCAGTAGCGCGTCGAGGTCAAAAAGCGTTATTTCCCGCAATAGTAAGCGATCGGTTTCCAATATCATGAGAGTTCAATCCAATCTAAGTACAGCATTTGATTAATTCGTAGCGAATTAAATTTGGCAATACCCTGCAATGCCAATGCATCGGCTTGCATTGTTAATTTGTCGGCTTGCATTATTAATGTGTCGGCTGCATTGTTAATGCATCGGCTTGCATTGTTAATGCATCGGCCGCATTGTTAATGTATCCCGATACAATGCCAATGCATTCCTTTGGAATGTTAATGCGTTCCCCTGCATTCAAAACGCTACGTTTCTATGCAAAAAAGCCTCCTGGTTTGAGAGCATTTATTAATATTTGAGGTTCCCTGAGTTTTGCCTTTCCGCCATCGGCAAATAACAAATACAAAGGGAGCATAGGTGAGCAAGTCGCGCCAGTCGCCTAGAAGTGCGCGGACATTAAACTTATCTGCAAATAGCTGTTGCACAAGTTTGGCAAGCTGGCGATCGCTTTCAATCGTAATGAATGTACTATCTGGGCGTAATGCACTCACAATCCACGCTGCACCAACTCCGCATCCACTACCAATCTCGCCAATTTGACCCTGTGTAATGTGGCTGGTGAGGACGTGCAACAAGCGACCAACTTCCGGGAGCGAAGATTGGGTAAACTCAAGTTGTGCAGCTAAGGATTCTGCTTGTTGCACCACTGGCGCCATTTCGGTAATGCTAGTCATAGTTTTTAAATTTACACTGGCAATAATGAAACATGGGCTGAAACCACTTTCCATCCCTCAGAAAACCTGTACCAAGTCTGGCTTTGTCGCCCGAAACGTTCTATACCATTAATATTGCGGCGAAACTCTAATGTCACTGCTGCTGCATCTTTCCCAAAGGTTACAACCTTGAGATTCAATATTTCTCGCTCTATTTTCGGGTTTGGTCGAGAGGCGCGAAAGTTACGAATTTCATCACCGCCATAGAGGTTTTCTGTGATGCCAAACCGCACTACTTCGGGTGCATCCCAAAATAAGCTATCCATCACCTCCAAATTGTTATTAGAAAGGGCTTCTTCATACTTGAGGTACAAATCAGTTACTTCAGTTACAACAGCAGGATCATTTATAGTAGTCATTGTTGTTACCAATTTCTAGTGTTATGGCTGATTATGCACTCTTTCAAATAGTCAGAGCTATTTTTCTTTTAAGCTCTTTCAGTATGTAGATTCAGACGAACCAGATCACGGAAGGCGGAAATTTGCTGCATAAAGAAAATTGAGCCTGCAATACAAATACTTGCACCGAGGATGACAGTATTGCTACTACCAATTTTGCTTGCTAGTGCGCCAGCTATTAAGTTGCCTATAGGTACTGCGCCTGTAGATGCCATAACGTAAAGACCTGTAATTTGCCCACGATTGCGATCGCTCACCAACAACTGAAGCAGAGTGCGTCCGGCAATTATCTGCAAAATAAAGCCGAAAGCAGCCGCCAACAATGAGAGTAGCGAAAGCCAGAATACACGGGATAGGGCAAAGACAATCAAGCTTATCCCCATAAAGCCTATGCCCAATGCCAGAACTTTACCTGACTCCAATGCATTGCTATGCTTAGTTAAATAAATACCACCAGCTAAGGTTCCCAAACTGGAAGCTGTCATTAAGAAGCCGAAGGTGTTAGAACCACCCTGTAAAATCTCCTTAGCAAAAATCGGCCCCAAAGCTAGGTAAAATCCCCACACGCAGCAGACTAAAGCCGAACCAATTAAGACTGATCGAATTGGCAAAAACCCAAAGGCATAGCTAAAACTAGCTTTCAATTCTTCTAAAGGTTTGTGTGTGAAAATGACGGCTTTGCTGGATGTCAGGCGGATTGATAGGAGGGCAATAATTACAGCAATGTAACTGATGCTATCAATCAGGAAACACAGCCCCGATCCCAACGCCACGATTAACAAACCGGCGATCGCCGGCCCCGCCATACTCGTCACACTCACAAGCGAAGAGTACAAGGCAAAGGCATTACCTAGATTTTCCTTAGCAACTGTTTCTGGAAGAAATGCCTGCCGAGTCGGAATATCGAAGGCGTTGATAATCCCTTGCAGCACACCGAGAAAAGCAATGTACTCGATATTAATTGTACCGCTCAAGGCTAGCCACGTCAGAGCCAAAGACCGAAGCATTCCCAAAATCTGAGCAATAAGCAGGATTTGGTGACGGTTCGTGCGATCGGCAATAATTCCACCCAGAGGAATCAACACAAGCGTGGGAATTTGGCTGGCAAAGCCCACTAGACCGAGTAACCAGGCCGAATCGGTGAGGCGATATACTAACCAACTAGTAGCCACTTGAGTCATTGACGTACCAATTAAAGAAATTGCCTGACCTATGTAGTACAGGCGAAAATTTCTGGAACTAAAAGCACGCAGCATGACTTGTGATTTTCTTGATGCTTCCATACATCACCCCTCAATAGTTCCCAGTCCTTAACCGTGAATAAAAAAGTAGGCAGTCATGCTGAAGGCAACAATCATGACAAATTTCCGAATTAAGTATTGTAGGGTGTGTTAGAACGCAGTTCGTAACGCACCAAACCCTTGATGATGGTGCGTTACGCTGTCGCTAACACAACGCCAGTTGCTACAACGGAGGGAACCTCCGCAACGCACTGGCTCCCCTACGTATCTTTTCAGAAATCAAATACTAGTCCTATAGTTCCCAGTCGTTAACCGTGAATAAAAAAATAGGTAGTCATAGTGAAGGCAACAATCATGACAAATTTCCGAATTAAGTGGGGTTCAAGTTTACGAGCATAGTGAGCACTTAAATAACCACCAAGGGAACCACCCACGGCCATCAAAATAGCTTGATGCCAAGCAATCACACCTGCAAAAATAAATGGAACGATCGCAATACCATTGATACAACTCCCTAAAAATGTCTTAAAAGCATTCATTTTGTGAATACTTTTGATACCTATAAATGTCAGAGTTGCCAGCATTAAAATTCCTAAACCTGCGCCGAAGAAACCACCATAGATTGCGATCGCTAGTTGAGCCAATACCAAATTAAACAAGGGTACAGATTTCGGTGATTTATCCTGGTTTTGGCGCTGCAACCACTTTTTGAACGGTTCCCCAAAGGTAAATACCAGAGTTGCTAGCAGCAATAGATAGGGAATCAGCTTTTTAAAGACATCTGGCGATGTATATAACAAAGCTATGGAGCCAATCATGCCACCAACTAAACTGACACCACATAGAAGTAAAAAATCTCGCCGCTCGATGCCTAAATCTTGACGATATGCTCCAGCACTTGCTAGAGCCGCCACCCACATCGCAGTATTATTCGTGGCATTAGCTGCGATCGGCGGTACACCCGTAAAAATGAGAGTTGGAAATGTAATAAAGCTTCCACCACCCGCTACAGCATTTAACCCGCCTGCAATCAAAGCGGTACTAAAGAGAAGTAAGCTATGAATAAACGTTAATGATGGCGGCATTATTTTAAATTACGAATTACGAATTATTAATCTGTGAATCTCACTTGGCGAATGGGCAATCAAGTCAGCACCATGAGCTTTCAATTCCTCCTCAGTTCCATAGCCATAGGTAACACCAATTGAAGCAATGTGATGGTGCTTGGCTCCAATGATGTCATGTGAGCGTTAGCGTTCGCGGAGCGTCTCGTAGAGAAGCTTAACGAAGTTATCGCCTACCATCACCACAGTAGAGGCTAAAAGTTTTTCTGTTAGTAAAATATGTTGAATTAAGTCCCCTTTTATGCTTCGCGTTCCGTCAAGTTCACTACCATAAACACCATCAAAAAGCAATGATAATCCAAAATATTCAATAATCTGCGTAGCATAAATGTATGATTTAGAAGTCGCAACAAAAGTTTTATAACCAGCAAAACGAATCACTTTTAGGATTTCTGGAATCTGGGGATAAAGAGAGTTTTCAAATAATCCAATCGTGGCAAAGCGACGACGATACAGTGAAATGGCCTGTTCAATTACTTTGCCATCTAAGGTCTTCAGTAACTACGAAAAACTGTCTTTCAGTGGTGGGCCAATACACCAATGCAATTTATCAGCATTCGGTGGTCTGTAACCGAGTTCAGATAGCGCATACTGAATGCAGCGAGTGATGCCAGGCTTAGGATCTGTTAATGTGCCGTCTAGATCAAAAAGGATAGCAGAGGAAAGCATATCTTATATTAATTAGTAATTCGTAATTTAAGAAAGTCAAGTTTAATCTGGGTTTCCAGGTCTACATCTTTAACTTTATTTGGGATAATTGGTATTACATAAAGCGGTTCTCGTTTATATGCAATACACTTTGACCTCTCTCCAACGCTACAAGGGTTGGGGCTGTTCTTGTTAGGTATGTATTGAACTCAACCCAGAAGCGCTCTAAAGTATTCTAAAATTCCCCATGCCCAATGCCCAATGCCCAATTTAACTCCTAATTTTGAGCGATTTCATAAAGCCTTCTGCACTAAGTAACGCGATCCCCAATGTGACAACACCAATCCCCACGCTCTGAATCACGTTTAAAGTTTCGCTAATAGTTATCCATGCAACTAGCGCGGTCAATGCTGGACTGCTAGAACCGATTATGGAAGCGGTAGATGCGCCAACCATCCGAATCCCCACATTGTTTAAAGTGTGTCCGAGAAAGCTAACTAGACCCGAAAATATGCTACCAATCCATAGGGGTGTCCAGTCAAGTTGGGCGATCGCAGGTGGCCAGAATAGTAAGCTAAAACCGGAGAGCAGTAGAGTGCAGGCAAAACTGATCCAGGTAAAGGGAACTGGATGAAATTTTTCTAAACATTTTTGAGCGATGATGCAATAAAAGGCGTAAACGATGCCAGCGCCAAAACTCGCGAAAATCCCGATCGCAATGGTATGACTGCTGTAGGTGGCAGAAGATTGGGGAATGGTGAGAGCGCTTCCCACCAGAATAATAGCCATCACCAGCCAACGGAACAATGTGGGGCGATCGCCAAAAAACCTCCAAGATAGCAGTGCTGTAAATACGGGATAGGTGAAGAAGAGGGTCAAGGCAATGCCTGTGGGAATCAAGCCAATAGCAATGTAGAGTGAGGCAATATACACAAACATCAGTACCCCACAGCCAAGAGCTTGGATTAGAACATCCCTGTGCTTGGAGGTGAACAAACCTTTTAATTCAGTCCAAGCAGATGGATATAGCTTGAATGATAGAGATGCCATGAGTGGAACCACAAGCAGCATTCGCATGAACATCAGCAAGAATGAATTCTGCAAATCCGGTTTAACGTATCCACCGAGTAAAAATAAACCGAGTACAAGATGTTCTGAAAACAAAACTCGGACAGTAACGTTGTGAAACGTCAAAACAAAGGAGGATAGTAGAACCGTTAAGATGCCCAACACGATAAAAAGTTTCCTTAGAGACGACTTGATTGTATTGTTAAAATCACTGGAATAACAAACCAGATGAAGTTTGAGGAAATCAAAGCCGTCGCTTCAAAAACACTGCCAGTTGTTCAATAGACCTCTTGCAAAAGTCTCTAACACCCCACCCCCAACCCCTCCCCGCTCTTCGGGAGGGGAGCGTTTGCGTCAGCAAATGCGGGGTGGGGTTCTTAATTTTTGATTTATGCAAGAAGTCTAATCAAAACTATCCAAAGGAACCGACGCCCACAGGTTCAGGAGCAGGCGCATTTGTGATGAACTGGTTTCCCGGACGGGGTAAACCGAGATTTTCGCGCAAGGTTTGGCCTTCATACTCAGTACGAAATATTCCTCGGCGTTGCAATTCGGGAATTACCAAGTCCACGAATTCATCTAAACCTCCAGGCAACCAGGGCGGCATGATGTTGAATCCATCAGCCCCACCATTGACGAACCAATCTTCTAACTGATCGGCAATGTGTTCTGGTGTTCCGAGAATCGTTCGATGTCCCCGCGCTCCTGCAATCCACAAATACAGTTGCCGGATTGTTAAATTCTCTCTGCGGGCAAGATCGGTGATCAGCTGCAAGCGGCTTTTGCCACCGTTGGTATCTGGCAGATCCGGCAGAGGCCCGTCTATGGGATACTTAGATAAATCATGTCCACCCACTAGCCCAGAGAGTAGCCCTAATCCTACCAGGGGATGGATTAACTCCTGAAGTTGCTCATATTTATCCTTAGCTTCCTGCTCAGTCTTACCAATTACCGGGAATACCCCTGGCATAATCTTGAGATGGTCAGAGGAACGTCCGTATTTAGCCAATCTCCCCTTGACGCTGGCATAGAACGCTTGAGCTTCTGCCAGTGTCTGCTGTGCAGTGAAGATCACCTCTGCTGTTTGGGCAGCCAAATCCTGGCCAGCCTCGGAAGATCCAGCTTGTACGATTACTGGATACCCCTGCGGTGGACGCGCCACATTCAGCGGCCCGCGCACCGAGAAATATTTACCCTTGTGGTGGGGAATATGCAACTTTTCTGGATCGAAGTAAATACCTGATTCCTTATTGTGGAGGAAAGCATCGTCTTCCCAACTGTCCCAAAGTTTGGTAACAACATCCACAAATTCCTTCGCCCGTTCATAGCGTAGCGAGTGTTCTAGGTGGTTTTCTTGGCTAAAATTCTGCGCTGCGGCTTCAGCAGCAGAGGTGACAAGATTCCATCCGGCCCGACCACCGCTCAGATAATCCAGTGATGCAAACTTGCGAGCAAGATGAAAAGGTTCATCGTAGGTCGTTGATGATGTCGCCACCAAGCCGATATGTTCTGTCACCGCAGATAGAGCCGACAACAAAGTTAAAGGTTCAAAGTGGACACTGAATTGTCCCGAACGGCTAAAAGCCTCAGCCCCTTGCCCTCTATCCCAGACGGCCAAACCATCTGCGAGGAAAAGCATGTCAAATTTGCCCCGTTCAGCCGTCTGTGCCACCTGCGTGTAATGTTGGAAGTTCAGACCTCCATCAGCCTGGGCATTGGGATGCCGCCATGCTGCGACGTGATGACCGGAACCGGGTAAAAATGCTCCGAGTTTAAGTTGTTTTTTCGTACTCATATTTCTATCTGCGAGGGCGTACTCTTGCTTTTTTCGTTCTCTTGTTTGCAACAAGAAAGTGTTAGTTATTAGGACTCTGGTATTGTTGCTTGTATGGAGGATCGTTTAGAGAATTCATCGTACCAATAGGCAAGTTTTGGATATTTCTGTCGCCATTGCAAATCAGGAAGACGGATCTCTAGTCCAAGTGCAGAGGCGAGAGTTATATGAGCAAGTTTCGGAGTTTGGTCGAGTTTATCTGATATCTTCTCGAAGTAGTCCAAAATTCTCAACGCCCGCGATCGCTCAAACTCGATCACCCCAAAAGACTGCTCACTCAGGGGACGCCTTAACTCCCGTACCCAGACAGCAATGCCATCTATGAACCCGCCAGTCATACCTTCAAGTTGCTGTAAAAAGCCATTAGAAATGTCAGCAACTAGTTTGATTTCAGGATTTAAGTGATTCAGATAAACGCATATTATGCGTGTTTCACTCAAGATAAATCCGTCGTCAGTCGCTAGCGTTGGAACTTTACCTCTAGGGTTGTAATTCAGTAGGTCGCTGTTTGGATCTCGTACAGTGACTTTTTGCATTTCGATGCGATCGCACAGATTCAGTTCTAGTGTAGCTACCCGTATAATGCGTGCATACGGTGAGTTAAGTGTATAGAAGAGTTTCATAAAAAAGTGCGATCGTTATTAGATACTGGGTTCAAATGTCTATCGTTTTAACATTTGAAAAAATCTGGTAAATAAATTAGGAAATGTCTAAAAGATATTTCAGTCGCATCTACTTTGAGTCTCCATCCAAGCTGAATCACCCCATTAAGCATCGCTCAACTCGGTTAGTAGTTCAGCAGCCCGCTCTACGATGTGATATGCGATCGCCCAATCCGCCTCTGTGTCATAGGGTTCATAAAGAAAAGAGGGGTAGGTTTTTCAGATTAGACCAATTTTTTGGGTTTTAGAACCAAAATGGTTGTCTCAAACCTTAAAAGTACGTTCAATAATTGAGACATTCCCAATTATTTCTTACAAACCTAAATACCTACCCTTGAAAGCAGAGGAGCAGGAAGAAATAACTAATGCCCCATGCCCAATGCCCAAATATTACGCAGTCACCGCCTCACGTCGGTTGTACTGAGAAGCGTCTCCCTTGATGGCCTCACTTTGTTTACCATCGATACCAACTGGGAGGTCGCCGACAATTGTGACTCGTTGAACGTGGCGGGGCTGGTCGCCGTAATCTGCGATCGCATAATGTTGAGTAGCTCGGTTATCCCAAAAGGCGACGTCACCAACTTGCCAACGCCAACGGACTGTGTTTTCAGGACGTGTTACATAAGCTTGTAACAGTCTGAGAATGTCATCTGATTCAGTCGTTGATAAGCCACGGAACTGGCGCACAAATCCGCCGATGAATAGCCCATGTTCGCCGGATTCGGGATGGATGCGTACAACTGGGTGCAGAGTCTCGTATACAGTCGAGGTGAAGACAGCCCGGTAAGCCTTGACATCTTCGGGTAGATCGAATCCAGTTGCATAGTCGTATTTGTTGCTGTGTACTGCCCAAAGTTGATCTGCAAGATTACGCAGATGGGTAGGTAAATCTTGGTATGCAGTCACGGAGTTTGCCCAGATTGTATCGCCACCGGTTGGGGGAATATCAAGCGCTCGTAAGATAGAGCCGAGAGGAGGACGGTCTATGAATGTCACATCGGTATGCCAGCTATTGGCGCGGGAAGTAGTGCGGCCATAGTTCAGGTCTAAGACTTCTGGATTTTCTGGAAGCGATGGTACAGTGGGGTGGGCTGTAGTGACTTCACCAAAACGACGAGCGAAGGCGACTTGTCCATCAGTATCGAGCTGTTGCTGACCACGGAAAAAGATCACTTTATGTTTGACTAGAGTCTTGCGAATATCGCTGATAATGTCATCGCTGAGGTTAGAACTCAGATTAACACCGATGATTTCAGCACCGATACGTCCTGCAACTGGTTTGATGTCAAAGTGTTGAGAACCCATGTTTTTTATCTCCAAGAAGTTTATGTTTTTACAATGTAGAGACGCGATTCATCGCGTCTGCTAAACACCAGGGGTAGAGCCACCATCAACGATAATCTCTGTTCCTGTAATCGATGCAGCAAGATCAGACACCAAAAATAACGCCAGCGCGGCAATTTCTTCTGGCTGGGCGATTCTTTTTAAAGGAATATTTTGGATGTTTTGTGCCTTTACCTGCTCGACAGTGATCCCTTGCGCTTGGGCATTCTGCTGGGCTAAACGTTCAGCACGCTTATGGCATTAATGCGAATCTTGTACTCGGCTAACTCTTTAGAAATGCCCTTTGTAAAGTTCAGCAAAGCCGCATTGCTTGTACCACCAGCTAGGAAGTTAGGGCGAGGTGTACGTCCTGCACCGCCGACTATATTGACAATTCGGCCATCACCGCGACTTTTTTGATGGGGGACGACGGCTCTAACTAGGCGGATATAGCCCAATAATTTTAAGTTCCAAGCATCCAAAAATAAATCATCAGTGGATTCCAGGAAAGACCCAGCACGCGCTGAACCAGCGTTATTAATCAAGATATCAATCTGACCAAACTGGGCCAATGTTGTTGAAACAACTTTCTCAATATCCTCTGCTTTAGTTAAATCAGCACTGATCGCAATCACTTTCGCCCCTGGCGTAGGTAGGGATTGGATGTCAGCTACTGCCTGATCTAAGCGTTCTTGATTGCGGGCTGCGATCGCAACATTCACACCCTCACTATAGAGTGCTTTGGCAGTTGCTAAACCAATTCCCGCACTTCCTCCGGTAACGATCGCTGTTTTACCTGATAGTTTTAGTTCTAAGCTCATACAAAGCTACCCTCAAAAATGTAATTTACTTGCGAACCAATAATATTGCTGATTGAGAGCCTGTATTGTGGATGTCCAAGATGGCTTGATTTTCCCCTGATGTACAACCCAGAAGTATCTTGATTTCTGTATCTCGCTTTTCCAAATCAACACTGAAAATAACGGCAGTTACTGTTTGACTAGACAAGCTACCTATCCAGACATCAATATCGGCTCCATCTCCAGAGCGAGTGTTTTCTAAGTATCCATAGTCCAGTGGATAAACGAAGGATGGATAACGTGGATGTGATGTCCCTTTTGGACGATCTATCTTGAGATTACTAGCAGCTACAAGTTGATCTAGTTTGAACCAGAAGTCAGTACTATCCCCCATGCCA
Organism: Nostoc sp.; assembly: GCF_036919555.1. GTDB lineage: Bacteria > Cyanobacteriota > Cyanobacteriia > Cyanobacteriales > Nostocaceae > Nostoc. Next base: position 43,936 of record NZ_JBALCS010000080.1, on the reverse strand, counting down.
TCAGCTAATACTCAATTGGAAATGTGTAACACAGCCTTGCCAGGAAAACGCCTGTCGAGTAGTTGTTGTGCTACATCAGCTATTTGTGTCCAAGAAGCTTCTAAATCAATGTGAGGACGCAAATGACCTGCTTCTACTAAACTCAAAAGCCGTTTTAGACCGACTGCGGCTGATTCAAATCTCAATTCATCGAACAGACGTAAACCATACAGGCTTACGCTACCAGTCCCAAAAAATTGAGCGGCGTTGAATGTTACTTCTGCTCCCCCAGATACTCCATACAGCACAGTTTTTCCATCCTGTGCCAGTAAGCTAAGGGCTACCCCCAAAGTCTTGCCACCGACTGACTCTATAATTAGATCATAGGGGCCATATTCGCTTGCGGGTGAGAGGTCTTCGCCAATCACCACTGATTCTGCCCCTGCTTCTCTAACCAGAGTCTCATAGCCAGCTTGACGAATGTATGCTACGACGTGCGCCCCTGACAGTTGCGCCAATTGGATAGCAAAGTAACCAATACCTCCTGATGCACCTGTAACTAGAACTCGACGACCTAACAGCGAACCACCTTTTAGTACTGCATGATACGCGGTTAAACCCGCCACAGGCAGTGTGGCAGCTTGAGCAAAGGATACCGATGGCGGCACTTCTGCTAAGGCGTTGGTGGGAACAGACACTAATTCTGCCCAAGCACCAGCGCGGCGCAAGCCAACTACACGCGTCCCTTGGGGAGACCCTGAACCATCGGCAGCCGGGGTTTCCACTACACCTGCCAAGTCCCAACGAGGCTGCCAACCAGCCTCAGCAGAAGTTGAACGTTTCACCTCTCCCCGATTGAGAGAAATCGCGGCTACCCGCACTAGAGCTTCATCTGGGGTAGGCTTTGGTGCAGTTACTTCACTCAGCGCCAAACGTCCAACCACATTCGGATCAACAATTACAGCACGTATTTTACTCATAGAGAATGCCCTGGCTTAGAGATGAATTTCTAGATCGGTGGTTCACGATATACTGCCTACAATAATAAACTCGATAGATTTAGCTAGTCCTTCTTAACCCCAAATCCCTACAACTAGGTTAATGATATTTAACAAACTACGGTAACTCGATAGGTTTATAGTAATTTTAGGGCGTAGAAAGAAAGCTATCACAATACAGACAAAATAATCAAGCACCCCGCAAAAAGATTTGTTTCATCAATGCTTACATCTATTGCTACGTAGTAAGCTAGTCGCTGTCAACCTCCTACTCGACGAGAAGCGGCCTTCCAGGCGTCTAGGGATTTTACTACGTAGTACACGAGTATTCAAAAGGAATAATTTTATCTTATGAAACTTAAGCGTTATTTATGGATAACTATTTTAACCATAACTGTATTATTAGGTATCATTCTTCCAGGGAGAACTCAGGAATATACGTTATCCAATACCCTATTTCAAACATCTACAATTAGTGCTTTGTCAATAGGTATCTATGAGGGAAATACTAGTTTTAAGGAATTGAAAAAATCCGGTAATTTTGGTTTGGGTACAGTAAATTATCTTGATGGAGAAATGATTGGATTAGATGGCAAATTTTATCAGGTAAAATCTGATGGAGTTGCCTCTGTTATTCCTGATTCGATGACAAGCCCTTTTGCTACAGTCACCTTTTTTAAACCACAAACATTAATTAATCTAGAAGGGCAGATTAATTATAAACAATTGCAGCAATCATTAGATCAGCGCTTACCGAGTAAAAATTATCCTTATGCTATTCGGATTAAAGGTAATTTCCCTTATCTCAAATTTAGAAGTGTTCCCAAACAAACCCCACCCTATCGCCCTTTAACAGATGTAGTCAAAGAACAATCAATTTTTTTTGAGTTAAGGAACGTCAATGGTACTTTAGTGGGTTTTCGGACACCCGAATATATGCAAGGAGTAAATGTTAATGGCTATCACTTTCATTTCATCACTGCAAATCGAAAAACTGGAGGACATATTTTAGATGGACAATTCAAAAATGCTAAAGTAGAACTTGATAGTTTATCAAACGTTGAGATAAATTTGCCCAAGACTGCGGAATTTAGTAAAGCTGATTTGGCAGATAGCAAACCTGCTGAAGTCAACAGAGTTAAACGGTAACTAAATATTTTTGAATTAAAGCTATGTCACCAGAAACTATTGCAAAAGAAAAGGATACCCGTCCTCCTGTGGCGATTGGTCATGTGAGATTATATGTGAGTAATATATCAGAAGCTAGCGATTTTTTTGTCAAGATAGGGCTACGGCTGATCGCCCAATCAGAACAATTAGCTGTTTTAGAATTACGGGGAGGAACGCACTTAGTTTTGAGAACAAGTTTAGAGGCGATCGCTCCTGGAATCAATGCGCCTTTTGATCTGATGGTAGATGATATTTTTGCCACCAGAGATACTTTTAAGAAGTGGGAACTGACTGTTTCTGAGATCGAACCAGGCAGAATCCACAGTTCATTTACTTTGACTGGGCCAGACGGCTATCTATTAACGTTAACTTCCTCACATACAGGCGGTAGAGAAGTTTAACAATGTTAGTGCAGCGCTAGTTCACAAGATGAAAATGTACTCTCAACGACTGTGTTTAGAACCACTAAAACCGGATCATGCCGAACTGCTTTTTGATGGATTACAGAGTGCGAGTATATACGACTTTATCGAAGATATACCACCACAAAGCGTTGAATCGCTTCGCGATCGCTACATAGTGTTGGCACGTCGCCAATCACCAGATGGAACAGAGATATGGTTAAATTGGGCTGTCTGGTCTTTTGTAGATAAATGCTACATTGGATATGTTCAAGCAACAATTACTGTAGATAATAGTGCAATCCTTGGGTATGTGTTTTTTCCTAATTTATGGGGAAAAGGTTATGCACGCGAAGCGGTGAAGTGTATGATTAATTATTTAGTTGAGACGTACCAAAATCTTGATTTTTGCGCTGACGTTAATGTTCACAATCACCGTTCTATTGCTTTATTGCATAATCTGGGATTTGTCCGCTCGACATTTTTTCAAAATATTCACTCTCACCAAGATGAATTTAACCACGAAGTACAGTATCGAAAACGCTGATAGATAATTAAATTCGGATTCTTGGTTTTACAAATGTAAATTGTTTTATATTCCTCAACAATTTATGGGGGTTTAAGCCCCCCGCTTCTAACAAGCAGCAAGTTTTGTGGCGGGGTCTAAATCCCCTATGCATTACTTAATTATGAATTATATCATGTCCGCTTCATTACTTATTATATCAAGTTCGGGTGATTACTTATAATAAAATCTATCAATGTAGGTTGGGTTGAACCGCAGTGAAACCCAACATGAACAAGGATAAAATGTTGGATTTCGTTCCTCAACCCAACAAAGCAGATATTATAAGTGTTTAACCGAACCTGATCTTAAACCCTAAGAACCCCACCCCGCCAAAGCTATGCTTTGTCTCCCCTCCCCGCTTGCGGGGAGGGGATTAAGGGGTGGGGTGCAATGACTGTGGGAATCACAACTAATTATGCGGATATGATATTACGAATTACGAATTACGAATTATTTCAACACCAGATTTGCACAACATGACCCTTCAACTGTTGTCCTAACCAAGGTGTATTTTGTGAAAGTGTATAAAGACTTTTGCGTTCGACTTTCCAGGTTTGCTGGGGATCAAATAAAGTCAGTTCTGCTGGTTGATGAGGTACGATCGCACTGATTTTTTGCCCCAAACACTGGGCTGGACTGCTACTCAATGCCCGCCATAATTCTAAAGCTGTAAATTCTCCAGTTTCAACGAGATATTGCCACAGCAAAGGTAATGCTAACTCTAAACCAATTGCCCCGGCTGGTGCTTCAGCAAAAGCCTGGACTTTTTCTTCGTAGCTGTAGGGTGTGTGGTCAATAGCGATCGCATCTATCACACCCGCACGCACCCCAGCACGCAACGCTGCCACATCACGGAGATTACCTAAAGGCGGGTCTAAATGCAAGCTGGTGTTATAACTCTTAACTGCTTTTGTATCAAGTAAAAGGTGCATCCAGGTGGTGCTAGCGGTGATAGGTAAGCCAGCAGCCTTGGCTGAAGCGATTAATTCCACGCTGCGAGATGTAGAGACACGCATGATATGGACTGGTGTGCCTATGGTTGCAACCAATTCAAGCATTGCTGCGATCGCAGTAGTTTCAGCGCTGGCGGGGATTGGGGGTAAACCAAAACGCAGAGCATCTGACCCTTCTCTCATTACACCATTTGCGACTAATTGGCGATCGCTAGGCCAAAATGCGACTGGTTTGCCCAACGGCTGGAGATACTCTAAGACTCCCCGCACCAGCGCCAAATTTTCTAAAGGCTTACCATCCGTAAAACCAACAACTCCAGCTGACGCTAAATCTGCCAATTCCGTCATTTGCTTCCCAGCAACATCTAGAGTGATAGCACCCCAGAGATAAAGCAGGGGAGAATAAGAATGCAAACTCTCCTCTGCTCCTCTGCTCCTCTGCCCCTCTGCCCTCCTCTGCTGCAACTGTGCCACAAGTGCAGGGTTATCAATAGCTGGGGATGTATCGGGTAAAATGTTAATTCTGGTAAAGCCGCCAGCAGCAGCAGCTTGTAAAAGAGACAAGAGGGTTTCCCGTTCTTCAAAGCCAGGTTCACCAGAGTGGCTGTACAAATCTACTAACCCAGTACCGAGAACTAATCCCTGACAATCTCTGATTTGAGTATCGGAACTGATATCAGAAATGCGCGAAGCCACTGCTTGGATATAACCATCAGCAATCAGCACATCAAAGAGTCCGTCGATTTCAGAAACTGGGTCAATCACACGTACTTGTTGCAGCAGTTCAGTCATAAAACTTTCTTAGTTAGGAGTTAGGAGTTATAAGTTAGGAGTTATAAGTTATAAGTTATGAGTTATTAGCTATTTGTTTCTTGCTCATCATTAGACCTCTTGCAAAAGTCCCAAACACCCCAGCCTTAATCCCCTCTCGAAGAGCGGGGAGGGGAGACAAAGCGTAGCTTTGGCGGGGTGGGGTTCTTATTTTTGATTTATACAATAAGTCTATTTTTAACTTTATTCATCACTCATAATTTTTTACTCCTAACTTTATTCCTAACTCCTGTACAGACGCGATTAATTGCGTCTCTACTCCTAACTCCTAACTCCTAACTCCTAACTTTATTACAATGCCCCCGCTGCTGTTTTATCTAGTACGCCTCCAGCCAAGTGAGTGGTAATGTTCATCGCTTGCAATACAGGTAAACCATCGATTCCAGAAAGATAGTCAATAACACTGACTGCGCCATTACCCTGGCGAAAATTCCAGAAATTTTCCAGCGATAAACCCAGAATGTGACAAAGTAATGTTTTGTTAGTAGCATCATGAGCTACTACTAATACAGTTTTAAATTGATTAGTTGATGCTGCTTGCACAATTGATTGCCAAGCTGCAACGCTGCGCTCCCACACCTGTTGCAAATTTTCCCCTTCAGGCATTTGCACTTGCGCCGGTACTAACCGCCAGCGCTGCAATTCTCCCGGAAACTCCTGCTCTATCTCTGTTTCTAATTTTCCTTCCCAGAGTCCGTGGCTGATTTCTCTTAAACCGTCTTGCAATTCTAATTTGACATTAGGATGTTGTTTTAGAATAATCTCTGCTGTTTCTTTAGGGCGCAGCATTGTGCTACTTACAGCAAAATCGATCGCTACCTCTTGGAGAAATTCGCCTGCTTTTTGGGACTGTTGTCTACCGTTGTCGTTGAGGGGGACATCAATTTGCCCTTGAAACCTGGTTTGGCGATTCCAGTCAGTTTCACCGTGACGCACCAGCAACAACCTTACTCCTTGATGATCCGGTCGCAATGAGGGTAGACTTTCCCCGGTGTGTTGCGTCTGATTTAAGGATTCTAGCTGGACTGGTTCGCCCAATCCTCCAGCAAAATTTAGTACCGTGATGCCACAGTTAGATTGCTGTATTGAATGGTAGCGACTTGGAGGGATGGATAGTGCTGTGCTAATCAGGGCGCGATTAATTCCGTTATGTCCCACGATGAGAATAGTTTCGCCTTGATGGTAAGACAAAATTTCTTGCCAAAATTGCCGTGCTTGTTTGTATAAAGCCAGAACGGGAAAATGTTCTCTTGTCCCTTGTGCATCATTCAGCAACATCCGCAGTTCGTCGGGGCGTTCGTGCCAAGTGCGGTAGTCTTCGGTGAATTTCTGCTTGACTTGGGCAGTCAGCAGTCCTTCCCATAAAGGCAGATCAATTTCTAACAGCAAATTAGAAACTTGGACTACAGCAGATTGTTCAGGATGAGTAACTAACTCACTATGGATAATATCTGCTGTGTGTTTCGCTCGTTGCAAGGGACTGCTGTAAATTGCATTAAATAAGATATTGCTGAGGGCTTTGCCTACTTTACTAGCATCGTTACGACCTTTTTCGGTTAATGTTGACGCATCAGTGCGTCCTTGGATACGCCGCTCGGTGTTATAACCGCTTTGACCGTGGCGCAGAATGATGACACGAGTCATCTCAAAGCCCTCCTCTATTTAGACGATTAATTTTACTGCAAAATGATTGCAGAATTATCGACTTAGGAAGGCGGATTTAGTCAGGCGTCAAATTTTATTCTCGTAGTAAAGGGAAGATGAGCAGCAAAAACCGCCGTTGTGTTAACGATCTTTTCTAATAAAGCTGTTTTTATTCAAGCAAAAATATTTGCTCTAATAGCATTCAGGACTTACGCAAACAATAGCCGAAATCCTGATTTTCTTCTTAGGGGCAATTCATGAATTGCCCCTACTAGCGTATAGTTTTGCGTAAGTCCTACCATTAACAAAAATCTTTGCAACACATAAATGGGCTGTAGGGGCGTATAGCTTGTAGAAAAGGGCAGTTAGAAACCGGTCTACACAGACAAAAACAAAACCCACGGTGGTGGGTTTTAAACACTCAATTTTTCCTTAGTCTGGCACAGAGAGAGCGTCAACCTTTATACCTGATTATTATCTGTCTATATCTAACTGCACTTCCAATCCATCATTCTCATTCCCCGACTGAGCCGGTGTTAAGAAAACAGAAGTGTCTGGCAGTGATAATGATTCGTTAAAGTGGATTTTGGCTGGAGTTTTATTATTCCTTCTATTATTGTTGGAGATGCTTGCTGGATTAGTTTGCTCAAAAAAGCTTTTAAAGTCATTTTGGGCTGTTCTATGATCAATTCCAACTAGAGAATCACCAGTTAATCTGTATTGTCCTTTATTTAAGCTTGATGCTGGTAACTGAGCGTACACCTGGCTTCCTAAGCTTGCAAAGGCTGCCGTAATTGCCAAGAAAGCAATAATTTTGGTGTTCATTTGTTTTATCCAAATTATCTTTAGTATTGCTTATCTTTATTTTCTAGGCAAATTATTTTAATTAACTCTATCTTAGGTTCGATTACAATAATCGTATTGCGTATATACTTAGCTTTTCAATGATTTACGTTGTTTCAGATGTTACTAAGTTATAACCTGGCATCTCTTTAGACAGTACGGTTATCTGGTTCGGTTTCCAAGCGATCGCGGTTAAGTTCGTTGAGATATGCCAGCATGAAATCAGGGATGTTATTAGGACAACCGACAGAAGATAAAGTTTCAGGGTCAAGTACGTTTGTTAAGTAATAGTACCAAGTTGAACCCCACAAAACAGAAATTAAACGCACTTGGTGCAGGCTTCCACCCATAACAATCCCTCTTGTAGACAATACCCTAGTTACTTCTCTTAAGCCTGGAATTTGGCGATACACTAAACTCACAACGATCGCCATCATCATCGGCAGGGTTAATATTCTGTCTGGGAATTTTTTCTGTTGTTCATCTTCATAAAATCTTAAGGGTTTAAAGCTCTTAGGAGATAGCAATAAAAATATTTCTTTCTCGATTTCCTCTATTGGCGGCGCTGGTATATGCTTTTGCTGCCGCAAATCTAGGTTTCCTGTTCGTGCTGGACGTTTTCTACTCATGATGTATTACTAATCACATCAATTCAGATATTCTTAGATTACATCTTCTGCCTCCTTTTTGCTTAAGTTGACACCAATGAGCATTGCTGTGCCCCTACGACAGATGTGGTTCAAATACTTGAATTGTGCTGTAAAGACAGGTCTAATGTAACAATAGCGATCGCAAATACTTTTAGCCATACCCACCAGTGAACGCCCCCACCAATATCTCTGCACAAACTCAGAATCGCAAAGCCGATCATATTCGGATCTGCTTAGAGGAAGATGTTCAGTGTGATCAAATCACCAATGGACTGGAACGTTATCGCTTCACCCATTGTTGCTTACCTGAACTAAACCACAACGATATTGATATCAGTACAACTTTTCTGGGGAAACACCTTAGCGCACCCTTGTTAATTTCTTCTATGACTGGCGGAACAGAACAAGCCGGAATGATTAACCAACGTTTGGCCCAAGTCGCACAACACTACAAAATTGCAATGGGTGTCGGTTCCCAACGGGTAGCGGTAGAAAAACCCCAGGTGGCTGATACTTTTGCTATCCGCAAGTATGCGCCCGATGTTCTGCTATTTGCGAACTTAGGCGCTGTGCAACTTAACTACAAGTACGGCTTAGATCAATGTCTGCGGGTAGTTGATATCTTAGAAGCTGATGCCCTGATTTTACACATTAACCCTCTACAAGAGTGCATTCAATCCAAAGGTGATACTAATTTTCGGGGCTTGCTTGACAAGATATCTAAATTATGCTTTAAGCTACCAGTGCCAGTGATTGCGAAAGAAGTTGGTAACGGCATTTCAGCAGCGATCGCCGAGAAACTCATTGCTGCTGGGGTAGCAGCAATTGATGTCGCGGGTGCGGGGGGTACTTCTTGGGCAAAAGTAGAAAGTGAACGGGCAGAAAATCCCTTGCAACGTCGCTTAGGGAGGACTTTTGCCGATTGGGGTTTACCGACAGCAGAGTGTATTACAACTATTAGAGCGATCGCAAAAGATGTGCCCTTAATTGCTTCGGGAGGTTTGCGTCATGGATTGGATGTCGCAGCAGCGATCGCCTTGGGAGCTGATATAGCTGGTTTAGCAATGCCTTTCCTGCAAGCAGCAGCAACATCAGAGACAGCAGTTTCCGAACTGGCTGAGGTATTAATCGCTGAAATCACCACAGTTTTATTTTGCACTGGCAACACCACCTTGTATCAGTTAAAGCACTCTGGCAGTTTACAGCGCATAGAATAAATTAAGTAGGTCATAGTCATTAGTCATTAGTCATTAGTCATTTGTCATTAGTCAATGCCCAATGCCCCATGCCCCATGCCCAATTCCCAATGCCCAATGCCCAATGCCCAATGCCCAATTCCCAATACCTAATAACTAATGCGTAATTTTATCAAACAAACTTTTGCTAGTTTAGTTGGCACCTTACTAGGACTAATTATTTTCGGTGGTTTGGGAACCACTGGACTGTTCTTGCTGATATTGGCTGCTACCTCCTCTAAAGATATTGGGCCAAACGTGAAAGATAAGTCAGTGCTGGTTTTTGACTTGTCAACGAAAATTACTGATAGCGAACCTAGTTCCGGCGAACTGTTTCAAAGCACAATCTCAGGTGTGGATGAGGACAGAATGGCACTCCGCAAAATTGTAGAAACTTTGGAAAAGGCGCGGCGCGATCCGCGAATTGTCGGGATCTACCTGGATGCAACCAGCACAAGCCAAGTTAGTAACATCGGTTATGCCTCCCTGAAAGAAATTCGGAAAGCGCTGGAGGAGTTTCGCGCTTCTGGAAAAAAGATTGTGGCCTATGGCAGTGATTGGAGTAAAAAGGAATATTACCTTTGTTCAGTGGCAGATTCCATTAGAGTTAATCCTCTGGGAATGATGGAAGTCAACGGTTTGAGTTCACAACCGATGTTCTTCGCGGGAGCATTGCAGAAATATGGTATTGGTGTTCAAGTCGTGCGAGTAGGGAAATTCAAAGGAGCTGTTGAACCGTTTATCCTCACAAAGTTGAGTCCAGAAAACCGCGAACAAACTCAGAAATTGTTGGATGATGTTTGGGGAGAGTGGCGCACTGCTGTGGGCGCAAGTCGGAAAATTGAACCTGGACAGTTGCAAGCGATCGCCGATAATCAGGCGCTACTAGAAGCCACACAAGCCAAAACTAGCGGTTTAATTGATCAAATAGAATACCCCGATCAAGTGGTAACTGACCTCAAAAAGTTGACAGATAGCGATAAAGACGACAAAACATTCCGACAAATTAGCCTGAATAGTTACGCCCAAGTTTCCGGCAAATCTTTGGGTGTAGAACGTAACTCAAAAAATCAAATTGCCGTTGTTTATGCTGAGGGGGAGATTGTCGATGGTAAAGGTGATGATGGGCAAGTAGGAGGCGATCGCTTTGCAAAAATCTTCAACAAACTGCGACAAGATAAAGATGTCAAGGCTGTTGTATTACGAATTAATAGTCCTGGTGGTAGTGCTACCGCAGCCGAAGTTATGCAGCGAGAAGTGAAATTAACTCGTGAGGCGAAACCAGTTGTGGTGTCTATGGGTGATGTCGCCGCCTCTGGTGGTTATTGGATTGCTAGCGACTCTAACCGCATTTTTGCCGAACCAAATACCATTACAGGTTCCATAGGGGTATTTGGGTTGCTATTTAATGGGCAGAAGCTGGCCAATAATCATGGCATTACTTGGGATTCGGTGAAAACCGCACGCTATGCTGATAATCAAACAGTTTCGCGTCCGAAATCGCCCCAAGAGTTGGTACTTTATCAGCGCAATGTTAACCGCATTTATAATATGTTTCTGAATAAAGTTTCTCAAGGTCGCAAACTCCCAGAACAAAAAGTAGCAGAAATTGCTCAAGGAAGGGTTTGGTCAGGTGTGGCGGCCAAGGAAATTGGTTTGGTGGATGAAATTGGTGGTTTGAATAGTGCGATCGCTTATGCTGCCAACCAAGCGAAACTAGGAGAAGATTGGGAAGTGCAAGAATATCCTCGCACTAGCAGTTTCGGAGAACGCTTTTTTGGACGTGCAACTCAAGAGGCGCAGACTGCTTTAGGAATTGAGAAAACGCAACTCAAATCAGCGAATCCCCTCAGCGATGAATTCCAGAAATTGCAACAGGAAGTAGGGATTCTGCAAAAGATGAACGATCCACAGGGGGTTTACGCCCGCTTGCCATTCAACTTAAAGATTGAGTAGATGGTTTTTCTAAATATTAGTGCGGAGGAATTCAACGACTACGCCGAGGCACAATTACTTGTGATTCCTGCGTGATCTCTCCCCCAGCCCCCAATATGCTTGGGTTAAGGAGAATCGTAGGTTGGGTTGAACATTCGTGTTACCCAACAATTAACGCGGTAGGGGCACAGCATTGCTGTGCCCTGACGACAGATGTGGTTCAAATACTTGAAAACTGCTGTAATGTTGGGTTTCATTCCTCAATCGAACCTACGCAGATTAAGGCTTTTGGCGCTAACCCAAGCGTATTGCCTCAGCCCCTTTCCTTAGTACCGCCATTTTTGCTATTTTTGAGCGCATTTAACGGCTGGCAGTGCCGATATGAGGTGCAATAATCAGATTATCTAGGGTCAACAATGGGCGATCGGTGGAAATCGGTTCTGGTTCTGTAACATACACAGTCGCAGCACCGATTTGACCATTTGCAAGGGCACAATACAGAGAATCTGGGATCTACATAGTTCCTCGTGCTGGATTGAGCTATCTGAGCCGATTGCTTCATCAACTCAAATTGGTGATCGCTAAAATGTCATTTAATATGCAACCTTGTGGAACTCTTGCTGGTTTAGATATCCTGGTAGTTGAGGATGATGATGATACTCGCTTTTTTATCACTAGTGTCTTGGAAATGGATGGAGCAAAAGTTATCGCAGTGATCTCAGCACCAGAGGCACGCAAAGTATTATCCGAATTGCAACCCGATGTTTTAATTTCTGATATCGGGTTGCCTGGGGAGGATGGCTACACTTTTATCTGCAAAATCCGTTCCCTCAACCCAAAGAATGGTGGACGAGTCCCGGCTATTGCTTTAACAGCCTATGCTGATAGTGAGGCTCGTATCCGTGCCTTAACTGCTGGCTTTGACACTCATGTATCTAAACCGATTGCTCCAGAAGAACTAGTTGAGATAGTGGCTAGTTTGGTTGCTTCTTGTAATTGGTAATTATCAAAAACGCTTGAGAATGCGGATTGGTATTACTCTATAAGCTCGCCCATATTAAAATCTATTCTTATCCAACCTTTGAGTCTTCGTAAATTGTCGAGAATGAGTAAGGGAATCTGCCAGTGATGTACCATCAGGAAGGGTAAGGGATCACTGACCTCAAAAATTGCTTCTTTCCCCCGCCTGATGTTTCTTACCCAGGTTTGTAGTTGCTTAAACGATCTAATCTCATTCAGACGCCAAACTTCGTGGTATAGCCAATAGGTTGGCTTACTATCACCAAGAGGCTGCAAAGATTCAGCCAGAGGCTCTTTACCAAGATAGGCATCCGCTACACCTGGATGATTGTAAAACATAGTAATGGCGGAGTGAGTACGGGGGTTACACTCAATTGCGTAAACAGTTCCGTCTTCTGCCTGGATGAAGTCAAAGGAAAGTTGCCCGGTTTTTCCCAATTCTTTGGTAAAATGACTCGCCCATTGCATAATTTCTAACTGATCAACGTTTTCGTAGTTGACTTGAAAGGCGGATGACTCACAGCAGCAGTAAATTCTTGACTCTCCATCTCGTGCGGTAGTGTGAGTGCAGTATTCCTTTCCAGGGATGAATTCCTGCATAATCCAGGGGTTCTGGTCACTGATGGGCAAACTCTTAACAAATGCTGCTGTTTGTAATTGTGTATCGCAAGGTAGTTTGGTGAGATTCAAGCGACGCACTTGATCGTAGGGGATGCTTTTAAGAATGTATTTGCGCTTCTCCTGAGAAAAGTCGAAGTTGAGAACTTGTTCAGGATCGGTAATTTTGAAGGATTTGGGGACAGATAAACCGAATGATCGCGCTGTTTCGGCAAAGGCAAACTTGTCATCCAGGATCTTCGTGATATCAGCATCGAAGTGGAAAAACTCACAAAAGTCTGGTAATGGTGGCTGACCTTGAGAGTCATAGTGGATGACGGAAAAAATCGCTACCGGGATAAAAAAGTCGATCTTTTCTGTTTTGGCGATCGCGTGTAGGGTTTCAATGTAGCCTTCTAAGTCTTTGCTGGGATCGGGAACAGTATAAAAGCCTGCAACAGAGTTGGAATATTTGTTACCACTTAACCAGAATTTCTCAATGTCAATTATAATAACCCGATGCCCAGCAGCATGAAATGAACGCGCTAGCTGAAGGGTTTTAGTCATTCTCGCGCCAGCGATCAAGATATTTTTGGAATTGGGGTTGACAACAATTGACTTACTGAATGGTTGCTTAAGAAAGTTCCACAGTAGGGATGTTAAGACGACGATGCAGTTTAAGGGAAATGCGATCGCCAATAATACAAGAGTGCCCAAGTTTTGGAACACTACAAAAAGATGCTTTCTCATAATTATAATTTTGACATGATAGGGTAATCAGTGGCTGGTGGATAGTCAGAGGTTAAGGCAGCGCAAATTATCGAGTAATAGTAAAGGAATGTGCCAGCAATGTACATTAAGAGCGGTAGTAGGTCGTTAACTTCAAAGATTGCATCTTTTTCTCGCCAAATATTTTTAAGCCAATGATTGCAACTGCTTTAACGATCTAATTTCATTAAGTCTCCAAAGTTTGTAATCAAGCCAATAAGTAGGCTTACTATCACTTAGGGGTTGCAGAGGTAAAGGTTTTATATTTTACGTCTTCTCCAAACTGTATGAGTTTCCCGATGCAAAAATCAATCCTCACCCAACTTTGTAAGGAGCGTAAACTATCGAGTAATAGTAAAGGAATGTGCCAGTGATGTACCATTAAGAACGGTAGTGGGTCGTTAACTTCAAAGATTGCATCTTTTCCTCGCCAAATATTCTTAAGCCACTTTTGCAACTGCTTTAACGATCTAATTTCATTAAGTCTCCAAAGTTCGTGATAAAGCCAATAAGTAGGCTTACTATCACTCAGGGGTTGCACAGGTTCAGCCGGAAGCTCTTGACTGAGATAGGCATCCGCTAAACCTGGATGGTTGTAATACATTGTAATTGCAGAGTGAGTGCGAGCGTTGCACTCGATCGCATAAATTGTCCCATCTTCCGCCTGAATGAAGTCAAAAGAAATTTGTCCAGTCAGTTGTAATTCTTTGACAAAATGACTCACCCACTCCTGAATTTCTGGGCGATCAACGTTTTCGTAATTGACTTGAAAAGCAGATGATTCGCAGCAGCAGTGTACCGTTAATTTCCCATTTCTCACTGTACTGTGAGTACAGTATTCTGTTCCGGGAATAAACTCTTGCAATATCCAAGGGTTATCTTTACTAATTGGCTTACTTTTAACATGAAGCGCCATTTTTTCGTAAGACTCCATTGGTAGCTTGGTCAGATCCAAGCGTAAAACAGAGTCATAGACAATAGTTTTGAGAATATATTTGCGCTTTTCGTTGGCAAAGTCAAATTTAAGAACTTGTTCGGAATCTGTAATTAGAAAGGTTTTCGGGACAGATAGCGAGAGTGAGCGGGCAATTTCTGCAAAGGTAAACTTGTTATCCAGCATCTTCATTGTATCAGCATCGAAGTGGAAATTCTCGCAACAGCCTGATAACACTGGTTTACCTTCGGAGTCAAAGTAGCTGCCAGCGAAAATACCTACCGGAACAAAAAAGTCTATGTTTTCTTTTTTGGCGATCGCACGCACAGCTTGAGTATAGCCTTCTAAGTCTTCTTGCGAGTCAGGAACTGTGTAAAAGCCAGCCACAGAGTTGGAAAATCGATAACCACTGAACCAGTATTTGTCGAGATCAAATAAAATGACTCGATGCCCAGCAGCGTGAAATGATCGCGCCAGCTGAAGGGTTTTGGTCATTCTACCACCACCGATCAAGATATTTTTAGGATTCTCGTTCAAAACCACTTGTTTGGCATACGGTCGGCTGAAAAAATTCCACAGCAGCAATGCAAGTACGAGGGTGCAGTTAAAGGGAAATGCGATCGCCAGTAATGCAAGAGTGCCCAAGTTTTGGAACATTGCAAAAATCTGCTTTTTCATAGTTGCAATTGTGACATGATAGTGGAACCTGTGGCAAGCATCTTTATCAATCAAATACTCAATTACCAGTACCGAAATTGCAAGATTATAGGTACGGTTTTATTGTTGAATTAGTCTGGTATTCATGTAAAGAATACATTGCTCATCGTCTATTTAAATCAGTAGATGAATTTTAATCTTTACTAAATAAGCTATTTAATCAAGGCCGTTCGTGATTAAGTGGCATCGCCAGATAAAAATCAAGAAAATAAGCAATATTTTACAAATTAAATACTGATTAAGTAAGTGGGTCAAATTAAATATAGAACCTCACCCTGCCTCCGGCTTCCCTCTCCTTACTAAGGAGAGGGATTGAGGGTGAGGTTTGATCTTATATTTAATTACGCCTACCTACTTAGCTTATTCCAAGTCAAAATAAACCTAAAAAGGTGATTTGCCGGACATCAGCTCATGGCCAACGCTTCATTGATCGCCGTCATAAATAACTCATTTAAAGGAATTCCCGCAGCGTTCGCCGTATAAGAAATTACACTATTATGGTCAAAAGTACAATACAACCCGGCTTCTAAAAACCAAGGTTCTCCCTTTGGGTCGATCCGGAAGTCAAATAAACTATAATGGCGACAGCCCAAAGCCAAATGACACTTCTTAACCTCTTGCTGAACCTTTTGGGTGATTGGGTCATTAGGAGCTACAATCCAACCCGCAATATATTTCTTAGCGGTTAAACCCAAGTTGCCCTCGATTGGTTTCTTGAATTTGTCAGTATAGCTGCGGATGGGTCTTTCGTCGGGGTCTATCAAATACTCTTCAAGGGGTAAACTGACTAGCTCCCCATCTTTGACAATGATGCCGCATCTGACTTCTCGACCCGGTTCAATAAATTCTTCTACGATGACCTCATCTGCATATTCAAATGCTTTCTTCAGAGCAGCGTCATAGTCAGTAGCCTCTTTGACTAAGGACACCCCTAAAGAGTTGTCAGCATTTGCGGGTTTGATGACTGCTGGAGGTGTAATTGTCGGAACCTCTCCTTGGCGGAGCAGTTCTCCAAAAGGTACTTTCACCCCTGCTGCTGCGACAATTGCTTTGGTTCTGGCTTTGTGAGCCGTTATTGCCATAACATCCGCAGTATTGCCGATGTAAGGGATCTTCATCAGGTCGAATAGTGCGCGGTAGTGAGTCATTCCAGGGATACAAAACATTTGTGGCAACATAAGGTCAATGTTTTGCGCTGTTATAAATTGTATGGCATCTAACAGAGACATCGGTTTGGCGGCAGCAATATCTTCAAGACTGAGAGAGGAAGGAAATCGCCACTGGCGATCGGGTGTGATGTATGCAATCTGAAAGTCATAGAGCGATGGATTTGCCGTAGCTATCAGGCAGCTTTGGGCGTAATTGCGTGACAACTCACAGTAAAAATCATTGTATGGAGACCCAACTAAATGAAGGATACGAAGTACTGGCATGATTAATCTTCCTATGTACTGTTAACAATTGCGATTGTAAAAAATAGCTTGAGGTGAGGAGATTTGGAAAACGGAATTGGAAACTCTAAAAAGAAGGGTGATTGATAAATTGCATCGCTATTTAACTATATAAATATACTTTTAGAATATATTTGCGGGTTTCTTGATTAAAATCGAAATTGATAACTTGTTGAGGATCTGTGATTTTAAAAGACTTGGGGACAGTTAACAATTCAAAATTCAAAATTCAAAATTAAAGACATTTTCAGACAGGGATTTCAACCCCGACTGAAACTGAGACTACCTGTAGAGGTAGAGGTCTTAAACCCTTTAATTTACGATAAACTGAGGCAGAGATAAAGAAATTGATTGTGCCATAAGTCTTTGAAAGTAGGGAAAGATCAGGGAGCAAGGGAGATGAGAAAGCAAGCGAAAAATTATTCCTTCTTATCTTCTTCATCCCTTTGAAGTCTGAGCCTTGGCTCAGACTTCTCTACTCATCTCCCTGATCTCTCGATTACACAACGCGTCTAATCAGGGTGATGCCATCTCGTATGGGTAACAGAACTTGCTCTACACGAGGATCAGCGGCGACAACACGGTTGAACTGAGCGATCGCTTCACCGTTGGCGGTGCGTTGTTCTGGTGGTAGATAAACTTGTCCTTGCAACAAAGTATTATCCACGCAGATTAATCCATCGGGAGTCAGTAAGTCATTATCCAAAATGACCTGGAAGTACTCTACATACTCCTTTTTATCGGCATCTATGAAGATCAGATCAAATACTTCTTTTCTCACAGCCAGCTTGTGGAGTGTCTGTAAAGCAGGTGCTACTTCCACAACGATTTTGTCGCCGTGGAGAGACTCACCAAAGCAAGCTTGAGCAAATTCAGCGACATAGGGATCTACTTCGCAACCGATGAGTTGCCCATCACTTGGTAATGCTTCTGCCATTGCCAAGGCTGAATACCCTGTGAACATTCCTACTTCTAGAATGCGCTTTGCCTTGATGATATGAACAAACATTTTCAATGTCTGTCCTTCAAGATGTCCTGAGAGCATTTCTTGCTCTAGTTGACGCACTGTTTCACCATCGCTGAAACGCTTGCTCCAGTCTTCCTTGCTGGTTTTTTGGGCCAATGCTGTTAATGCGCTCGATTCCGGGGTGGTGTAATCATCCAAGTAGGGATCTAAACCCACTGCTAATTGAACTCCCTGCCGCAAAGAATCTAATATCTCTACGGGAATGTTGTTCTCTTGGGCTAATTTGAGGGTTTGCTGTAATTGGGCTACTAAGATGCTATGTGGCGTTATTGGTCTAGCTGTTTCTCGTCCTAAAACACTCGTCATATCTTCACACCCCCAATAGCTTGGCTTCTTGACTTTCAATGTAGGCATCAACACCTTTTCCGCCACGAGGGTATTTAGCACAAAGACGTTTGTGTTCAGCTAGGGCCGCATCAAGTTCTTCACGAGTCAGATCGTTGACAAAGAAGCACTCACCAATCGGACGAGGCATGGCTGCGCGTTGTTTACCATCTCGCGTCAAGCTTATAGACTGGGTAGCATACCAGAGCAAATCCCCATCTAGTAGAGGATGATCGAGTGATAAACCTATACCACTCATCAAGTCTAGGATGCGATCGCGCTCCTCTGTTGGAATATAGCCCCGTTGTGCTGCAATGGTTGCAGACAAAGCCATATCTATATTGACCGCGTGACCATGATATAGGGGTATCTGAGGTGCTAATTCTAGGGTAGGACTCCAAGTGTGACCATAGGCGATGACGCGATCGAGGTCTATTTCATGCAAGTTAGGAGTTTCTAACTCCAACATGGTTTTGATTGCCTCGTAGTTGACTTTGTGGGCAATCTCTTTAATTTCCGGTGTAGCATTCACATGTCCAAAGTGAGTGGAAAGCAGTTCTTCACCATATTCGTATAGCAGTTCAAAGACTTCAGAGTTAGACACTACCGCAATTTTCACCAACTCTGCCATCCCATTACGAACTTGAGCTGTTGGCAAGGTTTTCAAAAATGAGAAATCGAGGATAACTTTTAAAGGTGCATGATATGCTCCCAAGCGATTTTTTTCCTTACGATGATTAACTGCTACCTTAATCGCTACACCCGCATCAATTAAACCAATCAACGTGGTAGGAATGCGAATGTAGTTACTCTTGCGACGGTAAGAAGCACAAGCAAACCCAGCCACATCAGTTATTAGACCACCACCGACGACTAAGACTGGTTCCTTACGAACTAAGCCAAAGTCGGAAAAAGCATCGACAATTTTTTCAAAAGTTGCAAGGCTTTTCGCTGTTTCAGTAATGATGATGGGAAATACTGTGAGTTGAATGTCATAGTGTCTGAAATATGACCTGATCTGCTCGCCATAAAGTTCATGGACATTGGCATCAATTACAGTCAGACAGCGACCAAATTTCGCATAGCTATCTGCTATTTCTCTGTTTTTAATATCAAATGCACCATTCACATAGACAAGACTAAAATCGATTTTTTCGTAACCTTGTACGTGAAACGCAGCTTCTGTAGCTTCAAACGATGCTTGAACTTTATTCATGTCTATTGCCCTATTCCAAATTAAAAAAGTTGTGAGATTTCGGTAATAATTCCGATTTACTCTAATGTACGCCAGCAAGCTATTCTGCTCTTTATCCTTTCAAATTAAAGACAGAAGAAAATTAGCTCTCAATAAAAAGCTAATGCTTATTGCTGACTGGCAATGTTATTAAACAACACCATTCATTTGAGTAAATTCTGTAGGTGGGTTAACCTTTAATTGGGCGTAACCTCAAACGAGTCAAATAGCCCCATTAGCAAGACATTAGCATAATACTTGCCTGTTTATTGCGTGGATTATTGACTTTAAATTTGGGGAATTCATCTTAATTCAGATTCATTCCACTACGTTTAACTTTAGTGGCTTTCCAACTGTACGATTCCGAAAAAATTCTAGCCTATAAAACTGATCGTATTGTTGATCTGCAAGCTTGAATTTGAGATTAGAACCCTGATTAATCGTTACTTGGCTGTTTTTTTGCATTAGTCTCAAACTCTAAAATGGCTAAAAACAAACATGACTCAGTACATTTTATTCAGAATGACAGTAGAACTCCTGATTCAGTCAACTCACTGCTCAGTATTCAACACACATACCTCGGTAACTTCTGAAAATTCAGATTTTAAATATATCTGAGTTACTGGTAACAAAACTTTAAGTTTATTAAGGAACTGTTGTGTGTTAAAACTTTCTAAATTTGCTTGAATTGCCTTTATACTCCTAAATTAAGCTGTTTTAGCTTAAACCAGCAAAAATTTTACTAGTCGGTAACTTAAAAATACAATACAAATCATAACATCAGAATAATATGAATCATAACATTTGTAAAGATATTGAAGTCAATCCACCATGCGAAGTGTACTGGCTAACAAGACATTTTTAAAAAATTATGTCTAGAGATAGATATTTTATACACCCCGCATATCTAAGGCACGTAGCATAAAATGCGGCATTGCATAATAGCAATATGAATTAAGGTCAATTCTTATGCAGTGTCCTAAATGTGGCTCGACACATAACCGTAAGAACGGGAAAAAACAAGGTAAACAAAATCAGTAAAACAAAAAGTTTTTAAGAGAAGACCGATGCCTACGCTAAAGTTTTGTAGTCTATAATACTATTTAATACCCAATCCTTGAATCAGCAGACAGAGAATAGATAATAATTACTTATAGCTGCTTCTCTTGCGGTTCTAGCAATAGGTGGATCTGCGGCAACATCCATAGTTTACTTCTACTTGTGTGTAGATTGTAGCCTAAAAGGAGAGGGGAGTCTGTAGCTTTAGCGATAGGCGCGGTGAGGTATGGGCAATTCAGCGGATATGATATTTGTGCATTAAGTGATATCCCGTAGTAAAAGTGCATCAAATATCTCAGCTATTATACTGAGCCAGCCAGACAAGAAATTTTCATAATATATATAGGACTCATATTTGATTTTTGAAATACGCGTAGGGTGTGTTAGACGAGAGTACGGCACTGTCCGAAGGCTTTGGTGCGTTAGGACTCCGCCGTAACGCACCCTACATATACTTAGATTTTTCAAACATGAAATCGGATTGCTATAGATAAATGTTGTCAGGATGCTAAATATGTCAGATTTACCGCTTCAGTGCCAAAATTTGAAAGAACAGGTTGAGTCGATATTACAACTTTTACAGCAAGAACCAGCGCTACGTTCCCAAGATATTACATCTATACAAACTTCTTTAAGTAAGGCAATTTCTCCCAAGTTTGAGATTGTGTTTGCGGGTGCGTTTAGTGCCGGCAAATCAATGCTAATCAATGCACTATTGGAGAGAGAATTACTGTACAGTGCAGAAGGACACGCTACAGGTACAGAATGCAAAATTGAGTATGCAGAAGTAGATAAAGAACGTGTTGTTTTGACATTTTTAAGTGAAGCAGAGATTCGGGAACAAGCAGTTTATTTGTGTCAGCAGCTAGGATTTAAGACAGTACCTAATATCAACCAAGCTGATGTAATTAACTTGCTACGTCAAGGTTCTGAAGTTATTATTCAGCAAGAGGGTGGTGAGAGTAAATCAGAACGTGCAAAACAGGCGAAGGCGTTAATCTTTTTGCTAGAGGGATATATAGCAAACTGCGATCGCATCAACACGGTTAATAATGCTACATATTCGATGGAGCAATTTAACTTTTTTAACCTCAAGGAAGCTGCTGGATATGCCCATCGTGGTAGTAATAGTGCAGTATTGAAGCGGATAGAATATTACTGTAATCATCCTCTGCTACAAGATGGAAATGTAATTATTGACACGCCGGGTATAGATGCACCAGTAGAAAAAGATGCACAGCTAACTTATGCCAAAATTCAACATTCTGATACTTCGGCGGTGGTATGTGTGCTAAAACCTGCTTCGGCGGGTGACATGACAAAAGAAGAAACAGAACTTTTGGAATTAATGCGGGAGAATGGGGGAGTACGCGATCGCGTCTTCTATATCTTCAATCGGATCGATGAAACTTGGTATAATACCGAACTACGACAACGATTAGATGATTTAATTAGTGGGCAATTTCGCAATCCAAACAAGGTTTATAAAACGAGTGGATTATTAGGCTTTTACGGTAGTCAGATTAAACAGACAACTCAACGAGATAGATTTGGTTTAGATTCTGTTTTTGCAGAGAATCTTAAAGGTTTAGATGGTAAAGAAGAAACACCACAATTTGTCTATGCGTTTAACAACTACTGTGTAAATTCAGGAAAGCTGTCTTCCACTAAATTCCGTGTCTCTGTTAACGCCTTTGAAACCCCAAATGAAAATTATGTGCGGATTATGGGAGATTGGGGAAATGAACTTATAGAAAAGCTAATTCAAGATAGTGGAACTGAGGAATTTCGCACAGCTATTACTCGCTATCTTGCTGAAGAAAAGCGTCCACAATTGTTTAAAAATCTTGCTGATGACTTGGAAGATGTTTGTATTAAACTGAAGAAACATTATCAGAGTGTACAACGTAATTTAGATAGTCAGCCCCAAGAAATTGAGACTATGAAGGCGCAAGAGTTGCAACGCCTAAATCAGCAACTCCAGCAAATTGGTAGAGAATTTAGTGAGCATATTACAGAAGAAGTTAACCAAATAATTAATAATTCCTGTGATGCTTTTGAATCAGATTTTAAGCAATTGCAATCACGAATGATTCGCCGTCTAGATGAGTTACTAGATAGTTTTTCTGTAGCTGATGCTTATCGACGTGCAACTATCAGCCATCCCCGCAACGCTACCGCGCCTTTAATTGCTATTTTAGTAGAGGCATTTTATTACTTAGCAAATCAATTAGAAGATATTTTGATTGTATCTTCTCAACAAGTAGTTGCGAATTATTTCCAGCGATTGATTGAAAGAATTCGCAAGTCAGAATATTATCGCCAGTTGTATCGTTTATTAGATCATGATGGTGGAATTGAACAACAGATCAGAATTTTAGAAAAAGCAGTTACTCAAGCATTGGTGAGTGCAGCTAGTGTAGAGTGCGATCGCTTTGTGCGAGAAAGTCCGAGATTTTATGATGAAGGCACTTTTTCTATATATCAATTTCGCCAGACTTTGTTACAAACTTCTCAAGGTTACGACGCTGAAAGTATCGTGGAAGCAGAGCCAGCAATTAGGCAGTTATTGAAGTTAGATTTTGAGCCAAAAGTTTCTCAAACTATTCGTAAATCTTTCCGTCAAACCATCAACCAAACCCTGAAAACTCAGTTGTTACCAATGGCAGATCAGCAAGCAGATGAAATTTTGCAGCTATACCCACAGGCGCGTGCTTATTTAGAGAAAACATTGGAACAAGAAGCTGAAGAAAAAATTGCGAATAATCGGCGATTATTGAGTGTTGTTGAAGAAAATATGGAAGCATATAATTCAGCAGCTTCTAGTATCAATAGTTGTTTACAGGCGATGCAATTATATGACCATTTTTTGCCTGTAATTGGTAATGCAGATTTTATCTATGCTATCCCTGGTTTATTAGACGCTGATGGTAAATTTGCTACTAATGGATTTGTGATTTCAGATGGGTTAGTTGATGAAGTAGCAGAGGTTTAGTATTAATGTCAGTTAAACCTGACTTTTCACGGTATCTGGAAAACCTCATTTCTATTTCTCTCTCCTAAAAGGCTACGGTGTACACACAAGTCTTTGATGAGGCAATTTACGGTTAAGTCTCATAGCCCCTGAGATACCTCACCCTGGTTTTACCTAGTAAAACCTGTCCCTCTCCTTACTAAGGAGAGGGATTAAAGATAAGACAGGGTGAGATTTTATCTTTTGTTTTGGGTAATTCGATGACTTGTCTGTATACCGTAGCCTAAAAGGAGAAAAACTTTGAATTTTCCCCCTTAGAGCGTCGGGAATCTTGTTGTTGACGAATGATTTACGCTTGCTATAACTACTCTATACAAAACTGGGTATTAGGAAAACAGTCTCTAGTCCCCAACTCAATGGTTATGACTATCAAGCGTCGGCAATTTCTCGCAATCTCTGGATTAGCTACCTTAGTTACCCAGATACCATCACTTAGCGCCCAAGGTAAGCTATCCCCAAACACCATCCGCAAGCCGCCCCGCCTGCAAGTGTGCGATACTGTAGGATTGATTTCTCCTGCGGGTATCGTTGACGCCAAAGACATCGAAGCAGCGCAGAAATCAATTTCACAGTTAGGTTTAAAAGTCAAGCTGGAGAAGCATATTTTAGATCGTTACGGCTATTTAGCGGGTAAAGATACCGATCGCGCTGATGATCTAAACTTGATGTTTAGCGATCGCACCATAAAAGCAATTATTGCCATGCGTGGTGGTTGGGGTTGTAATCGCATTTTACCTCTACTTAACTACTCGCTGATCCGCTCCAATCCGAAAATTCTCATGGGCTACAGCGATATTACTACGTTGTTGTTAGCAATTAATGCCCGTAGTCGGTTGATTACTTTTCATGGGCCAGTTGCCACGTCTACCTGGAATCAGTTTACAGTCGATTACTTCAAGCGCATCCTATTTAATGGTGAAGCGGTGACGATGCAAAATCTCAACCCTAGCGAAGTGCGAGTGGAGATAATCGCACCGGGAAAGGCGAGGGGTAAACTTGTGGGTGGAAACTTATCAGTGCTATCAGCAATGGTAGGTTCACCTTACCTACCTTCCTGGAACAAAAGCATTCTATTTGTGGAAGAAATTGGCGAGGATGTTTACCGTATAGATAGGATGCTGACGCAGTTAAAAACTGCTGGGATACTTAATCAAATTGCTGGCTTTATCTTTGGGCAATGCACTAAATGTAGCCTTGGGGATGAACCGTCATTTACATTAATGCAAGTATTGCAAGACCATATACTTCCTTTAGGTATTCCTGCTTGGTATGGTTCAATGATTGGTCATATTAAAGATAAATTTACTTTGCCAATCGGTGTGGAAGTGGAAATAAATGCTGAACTTGGGACAATACAAATGTTAGAGGCGGCTGTTAGCCTTGTGTGAAGGAGGCAGGAGGTTAGAATATAAAAATAGTGACTCACATTTTATCTAATATGTAGGGGCAATTCATGAATTGCCCCTACGGTAAATCAAGGCTGCGGCCAGACAAAGGCTATGTGTATCAAGTTTGGAAATGCTTACTTATGATGACCAAACCATTTAGAGGCGATCGTTCCTAAAGCTGCTCCTACCACTGGATTACTGAGAAACTTAAGAATCGCTGGTTGTTCAGCCATCACTTCTTGGAAGATGTCAGGATGGCTATGATATGTGAAAGATGCCAGCTTGCTGAGGTCATCTGCACTTATGCGGCTAGGGTTGTGGGTAGAAAG
Source organism: Nostoc sp. (assembly GCF_036919555.1). Classification (GTDB taxonomy): domain Bacteria; phylum Cyanobacteriota; class Cyanobacteriia; order Cyanobacteriales; family Nostocaceae; genus Nostoc. The sequence goes on along the minus strand of NZ_JBALCS010000080.1, from coordinate 18,847 downwards.
TCCCAAATCTCGCTCCAGATGGCGATCGTCTAGACCTCTTTGCTTTAAGTGCTTGAAAAATGCCCGTGCAACATCATCCCGTTCGTTAGGCTTAATCTGAGCGATCGCCTTCTGCAATTCTGGCTCCATCTGGCTGGGAGGAATGCTGTTATGGTTGAAAGACCGACCAAATAATTGACGGCGTTCTTCATGCGATGAGCGTTGAGCAAAATCATCAAAATTTTGGTATTCCTTGGTTGGGTCAGATGAAACATCATCTAAAGACTCTGTATTACCGTGAGCCAACTCGTTGAGAATTTCGCGTTTATACTTGTCACTGCTACTCATTTTAAATGTCTCCTTTTCTACTTACAATCAGCTGAATTAATTCAGGTTTTCCCAAAAGTTAGAGTCGTTATTTATACTCAACTTGCTGAGATTGCACATCATACTGAGCCGTCAAAATCAGTTTTTTGTCTGGTGCATACATCAAAACTTTTAAGTCTTGATTCGGGAAATTTTGGTGAAAACCTTGGAGTAAGGATTTTGCTAATGGTCGCACTTCGGTCGGACGAACTTGAGGTGCAATCACGACACCTAACTTATTGTTGTCACGTACATAAGCATCCTGGACAATTCCCTTGGCTGTAGCGACAACCCAGTTACCAAAATCTTTACCCTGTACACTGTTACCGCGTGACAACAAGTCATAGTCAGCGCTGTGACTGATTCCAGGCGTTAATTGAGTTGGTTGTTTAGCTTGAACAGTACCACTACAAGCGGCAGTCGTTGTTAGTACTAATACCAAGACTAAAGCTGTTAAAACCCGACGAAACTTTTGAATTATTTTCAATTTAAGCACCTCATCTAAACTAATGACTCTTTTGCAATATCAATCTTCTGAAAGTAATTTTGAGTATAAGTAGGTAGAAAACCCACTTTTACTAACTCAAATGCAATGACCTTTGTAGTTTAAGTAGGTTAACCCCGGTCAGTTTTATTCTCTATTCGAGTTCCATCAGTGTTAACATCTAATTCTTCGCGTCGAATGGTTTCTTCAGCTTCAACGGTTTCTTTGTCTACAACTTTCTGCACTCTGACTTCTTCTCGCAAAAAAGCTTCCTTATGGATGTCTGCAACTTCTTCATAGAGGTCTATATGCGCTACCTCGCCCTCGCCAAAGTCAGTTGCTTCAGCAGACACAACTTTGCCTGTGTCTTGAGAAGTCACTCGCTCAATCACGACTCGCTCTTTTTCCACCGGAACAGCAACTCTTGCAGTTTCGGTTTCAACATGCTTACTAATCGCAACTTCTCCGCTTTTTCGGCGCTGTTTATTAGCAACTAGCCTTTCTTGGTAAAGTTTGAAAGTTTGGTCTTTGTGAGCGCTGACATCATACAGATCCGCTTCATCTGCGTAGGTGTAGTTGTCAGGACTTGGAGTAGTACGACCAACTGTCGATGCTAGCGCAGCTGAACTTTCTACAGATGGTGTACGATATCCTCTACGCACCTGTTCTTCATAGTCGTAGTCAAGTGTTGTATGCTCTTGATATTCAGGTAAATTTTCCGCTTGCTCTCTTGTTATACCAACGACATATACACGGTTTGCTGTAGAGTCAATACGCGATTTTCCTACTGGTAGTAAGACTTTTTTGCCAAAAATCCAAAAGCCGATGTCAACAATTAAATAGCGGAATGCTCCTTGATCGTCTATTACAGCATCATTTACTGTGCCAATCTTCTCATCAGTTCCTTGAACATACACACCCATTCCTTTGATGTCATTGCCTTCAATAGTATTATGGTAATCTGTATCAAATTCACTTATTTTCTGGAGTGGCATTATTTGATTCCTTAAAATTTTGTTGTGTCTTTTTTATAAATTACACAATTTAGTTTATATAAATCTTCTCTCCGAGGATTGACTTCAATCATCTTGATATTTCATCAATAGGAGTAACTAAATATAGTTTCATAACCAAAAAGTATAAGACAAAATCAGGTTTTTAGTATTAATGTATTACTCACGATTAGATTGATTATAACTAAATTTTTATAACTTTTGTGACTAGTTTCTAGCATTTGTGTGACTAGTTTCTAGCAGTAAATTTTAAGTCTAAATTTAGCTAAGTCGCTACATACCATCAAACCTAGCTAGTTTAATATGTTTATTAATACCTTACACTTAAATCAAATATCCTCACATTCTTAAAGATTTATTGCCTTAAGTTGTAATGCTTGCTCTATCACTCTTGTTGAAGACAGAATTTATTCCAAAAGATTGATGATAAGTAAATCTAAAAATGCCTAAATATTATTAAAGTCCTAATAAATTCGCAAACAAATATTTACCTGTGCTGCTAAGGAGCAATAAGGATAAATAATGGACTTAAGTGTACATCAGCGTGATATAGGCGTATTTACTCATCATCGGGATGCAGAACAAGCGCTGCATAAGTTGATAAATTGTGGCTAAGTGTAAACTTTAAAACCGCTCTCATTGCAGAAAATCAGGAGATAATTATGGATACAGAATTACAGGAACAGCAGTATGTCGATGCTGCCTCCCAAAACCAGATAGAAGCACTTAAAGGTTCAGAGTCTGGAAACCTGGCAATGTTACCACCCGCCTCGGAAAATGAAGAACAATGGCAAAAAATTGGTAGACAGATTTCTATATTTTTGGCAAAACTACCTGAGTACATAGGTAGATTCTACCAAGAATACAAACTACCGATTATCAGCTTTGCTTTGCTTGTGATAACGGTTACGGCACTAAGAATTTTTCTAGCGGTACTCAACGCAATAAATGATATTCCACTAGTTTCTCCATTTCTCCAATTAATTGGACTTGGTTACACAATTTGGTTTACTTCCCGCTATTTGCTCAAAGATTCCACTCGGCAAGAATTAACAGCAGAAACTCGCTTGCTTAAAAAACAAATTCTAGGCAGAGAAGAATCACAGACTTTAAGCTAACTAAAGTATAGTGGCGAATACAGTGTATTTGAACTTTCGGTCAAGTAAAACTTGGCTTTTTACTTGACCATTGTATAGAACTGTAGACTCTTATACCAGGTCAGCTAAATTAGCAGGAAAAGAAAATGTATGATCAAGACAAATAGATTAGCTTCGCTGACAACAACAGTATTTCTTTCAACATTGTTAACAGTCCCGCTGCTTAATAGCTGCGGCGGAGGTTCCCAACATGCTGCGCCACCTCCAATTGACGATAGTGTTGGTAGAAATTTAAATAATCGCGCCCCTGTAAATCAACCCCAAGCTAGGAGGGGATTGAGTACAGGGCAGAAAGTGGCAATCTTGGCAGGAGCCGCTGGACTTTACTACCTCTACAATCAGCGAAAGAATGCCCAAGGAACAGGAGCGCAGGGGAAATACTACCTTTCTAAGAATGGGCGTGTTTACTATCGAGATGCTCAACATCGCCCTATTTGGGTAACAGCCCCACAAGAGGGCATTCGTGTTCCACAGGAGGAGGCACAACAATACCGGGACTTTCAAGGATATAATAACAGTCCCACAGGGCGAGACTTAAGGGGTTTGGGTGAAGGTACTGTTCCAAAAAATTAATTTTTGTACATATTATAAATAGATGGCGTTTAACCGTCATTCTATTTTTTAATAGAAACTTTTTTCCATATTTAAACTTAATAATGTTCCTAATACCAATTCTGTTAGGACTTACGCAAAAAGGCAGTGAAAGCCTTGATTTTCCGTAGGAGCAATTCATGTAGACTCAAAACGGCTGAGAGTTATATTCTAGCAAGGTCAAGTAGAAGAAACTCAGCTTTATTTCATCATTGTAAATTACCTACGTGAGCAGCGGATTTTTAGAAAAATGAAACAGTTAGCAAAAACATTATATAGTAAACTTCTGCATCTATTTCACCAGGTAATGGGAATTACCATTTCCGGTAATCGAAAGTCAAAGGAAACTAATGTTGCTCTTGATGAAGAATCTCTAAAAGATCCAACTACTCAATTATCAAAGCAAATTCCTCTTCAAGACAGAGTTAATAAATCTGAGCAAAACTTACTATTAAATGACCAGTATTCAGCAAGAACTCGGCAATTCAAAAAAGCCTCTTTATTTCCTGATAGTAAGACTAATGTTGCTGCCTTGTCGCTAGTTTTGTATGGAGTTGCTGAAGTCTTATCTCAAAAAATGAATCTGTCATGGAAAAGTCAAGTAAATAATACTTTTAGCTACGAAAAAGAAGCTGAAACTGGAAAAGGAAAAATCTTTTACTATGTAACAGATAATCCCGAAACTCCACAACCAGAAACTCTGGCAGAAGAGGCAGCTTTAGTTGTTATAGACCAATTTGATCCAAGGGCGTGTGCTATTCACCTGATTTACTGTGCCTTAGTAGCTAGTCTAGATAAACCTTGGTCAGGCAATTTTGTAATTGATCATAAGCAACTACTTGAATACACAGGGCTTGTTAAACGCAGGGACTTATGCAAGCATGAAAAATTGAGTATTTTGTACGACTTGTTACGGCAACCTGCCCAGGTACTAGCTTGTATTGCATCTCCTAAACAGGGAAAAGTAGGAGCTTTTACTGTTGCTGATTTAAAGATTTGGGACATCAGCATAATACGAGATTTTGAAACAGATAAAGCTGGCAATAACAAGCTAGTGGGTTTAAAGGTGATAGGTCAAGCTGGAGTATGGACAAAATACTTCCTCAATAAATCTAAATATGACTACCACACTGGAATTATTACCAAGAAAACCGTACAGAAACTATTTAGTATTGGTAAACAAAATGCTGGCGCGGCTAGAATGCTAGTTTGGCTAACCTTCCAAATCCAACCGGAATTCCAGGATTGTGTAATGGGCAAGACTCTGATGGAGATTGCCTACGGTGCAGACAAAGTGTCAACAGCAGAGCAAGACAGACAGCTTAGACGGCAAATGGCTGATGATTTGGAAACTGACTTGAAAGTTGTCAAAGAAGCCGGATGGCAAGCAGAACTGGAAACAGGCCCAGCTTGGTTAACAAGCAGCACAAGCGCTAAAAGACCTATAGGTTACTGGAATCAAATACTCAATTCTACATGGCGTTTTCATTTACCAGCAGAAGTACAGGAACGCTTGACCGTGGACTCGAATCAGCTAAGTGCAAACAATATCCAGCCTCTATCAGGTAATGTCATCAGAGAAGCGAGAAAAGCAAAAGGCTGGTCTAGAGCATTTTTCGCTACAACGATGGGGAAAAGCGTTTCCTGGGTTGATGCAGTCGAGACGGGTACACGTCAGGTTTCTCAAAAGGACTTGCCCAAGTTGCTCAGTACACTGGAACTACACCTTAACAGGTATTGATTTCAAGTAAACTTTTCTTGTTTCTCTGAGGTAATTTTTGCTACGTATTATTACTCATTGTAACTACGTCAGGAGGGGGGTTAGGTTTTTCGTGGGTTTTTCCATGACGTGAAAAGTCAGTGTTCATGTAAGGTTTCGGCAGAAGGCAGTATTCGTCCTGCCTCCTGCCTCTGTTGTTAATATTTTGATAGACAGTATGAATTTCTCCTCGCTATGTTACGACTAACTGAAGTAAAGCTCCCGCTTGATCATCCTGAAGATGAGATAAAGACTGCCATCCTCAAAAAGCTGCAAATCACGGACGAAGATTTGATCAGCTATTCCATCTTCAAGCGTAGCTACGATGCCCGTAAGAAAGGAGAGATAAACCTTGTTTATATTCTGGATGTAGAAACGACTCAGGAGATTCATCTACTCAAGCGCCTAAAAAAAGATCCTCATGTAATTGCCACGCCAGACATGAGTTATCGCCCAGTAGCACAAGCACCCAGCAATTTGGCGATTCGCCCTATCATTATTGGTACAGGTCCTTGTGGCTTGTTTGCGGGTTTGATGCTCGCGCAAATGGGCTTCCGTCCAATCATTTTAGAACGTGGCAAAAAAGTTCGCGATCGCACCGTTGATACCTTTGGCTTTTGGAAGAAAAAATCAGACTTCAACCCAGAATCTAATGCCCAGTTTGGCGAAGGTGGTGCGGGTACATTCTCTGATGGCAAACTCTACAGTCAGGTTAAAGATCCTCAGCATTATGGACGCAAGGTGTTGACAGAATTGGTCAATGCGGGAGCCTCACCGGAAATTCTCTATATCAACAAACCACACATCGGCACCTTCAAACTGGTGGGAATCGTCCAAAGTATCCGCGCTCAAATCGAATCCCTCGGCGGTGAAATTCGCTTTGAAAGTCGGGTGGAAGATATTAACATCGAAAATGGACAGGTGCGGGGAATCACCCTCGCCAGTGGGGAATATATTGCCAGCGATTATGTGGTTTTGGCAGTGGGTCACAGCGCCCGTGATACTTTCCAAATGCTATTTAATCGAGGGGTTTACATCGAGGCTAAACCTTTTTCCATCGGCTTTCGGGTCGAACATCCTCAGTCTCTCATCGACCAATGTCGTTTCGGCGCTCAGGCTGGTCATAAGCTTTTAGGTGCTGCCGATTACAAACTAGTTCACCACTGCCAAAATGGTCGCTCCGTCTATAGTTTTTGTATGTGTCCGGGGGGCTTGGTGGTTGCAGCCGCATCAGAGCCGGGGCGACTTGTCACCAATGGGATGAGCCAATACTCTCGGAATGAGCGCAATGCCAATAGTGCGATCGTTGTGGGCATCACCCCCGAAGATTATCCGGGAAATGCCTTGGCGGGAATTGACTTCCAACGGCGCTTAGAAGAACGGGCTTTTGAGTTGGGCGGTGGGACTTATGAAGCTCCAGGGCAGTTGGTGGGAGACTTTCTCAACCATCGTCCCTCTACAGCGTTAGGCACTGTAAAGCCGTCTTATACACCTGGAGTCCATTTGGGTGATTTGAGCGAGAGTTTACCAGATTATGCGATCGCTGCCATCCGTGAAGCACTTCCCGCTTTTGACAAACAAATTAAAGGATTTGCGATGGAGGATGCTGTGTTGACTGGGGTGGAAACCCGCACTTCATCACCGATTCGGATTAAACGCAATGAGGATTATCAGAGTTTGAATACAGTCGGACTTTATCCAGCTGGTGAAGGCGCGGGATACGCAGGGGGAATTCTCTCAGCTGGTATCGATGGTATTAAGGTAGCGGAGGCGGTGGCTTTAAGTATTTTGAGGAATTGGGATCGCAGTCTCAGCATCTGATTTTACAGCTATTTTCAAGTAAATAGACCACACAGTAGTGGCACAGCAATGCTCATTGGTGTCAACTTAGCGTAAAAACCTGCCTAGAACCAGCTTTTAGATTGTCTCGTTCCCAGTCGGAGACTGGGAATGTCTAATGTGAGGCTCCGCCTCCCTTGCTGGCGGCAGAGCCGCCAAGAGCAGCATTTCCAGCCTCTGGCTGGAAACGAAGTTTTAAAGGGGTTTGCGCTTAAGTTGACACCAATGAGCAATGCTGTGCCCTTACGACAGATGTGGTTCAAATACTTGAATTCTGCTGTAAGTTGAGGGGGTTAGGGGATTAGGTCTATATTGCATACCTGTACCTCAAGTGATTGAAAATGACTATATGCAATCGTGTGTCAAACGCGATCGCAGTGGGGAATTTATCCGATTGTTAAAGCTGGTTCTTTACAGAAGTTAAATAAGGCTGACTCAGTTTCTGATTCATCTTCAAATACAGCAGAGATGTACCATTCACAGGGTGAACCATTCGTATATTCAGCCCAAGCAATTGTTGCTGTTTCACCTGATGGAATCCCTGACTCACCCAAAGTAAATAAAGCCCACTCTTCATCATCGACAGATACCCACAACTCTGTAATTGCCAATTCGGTTTTATTGGTAACGGTAAAGGTGAATAGGTCTGACATAAATAGCCTTTTAGGAATAAATAAATTGCAGATTGTCAGTCAACGATTATACTGGCACTTTTTTAAAGCATTTGTGATCTTAACTGTCAAAATCTATGATCAGAGAAGGGCTTAAGTTTTTTTTAGCTCAAGTTAAATTTATCAAAGAGGATTAAAAATCTCACCGACTCATATGAGTCTATTGAGATAGCCAATGCTACACAACAGCTGATTTAAGTCGCGGCTCTCACAAACCCCGACAATACAGCACATCCCCAATGTCACTAAATTTTGAGGCAATGTATTTTTTACTGAGCAGAAGTAATTGAGAGCGATCGCCTTAACGGGACTTAAACAAAAAAGAAAATAAAAATACGGTACAATGCGTTACTATCATAGCTTTCACGTTCAAGTAACTCCAACATGAAAGAGACAACCCCCGCAGCCATGCCCCCGTGTTTTGAAAAATGGTGTAAACGGTTTGATGACGTGTTGACTCATAAAGCTCAAAAAAGAGAGTTTCGGCATTATTTGGGGGGATTATTGGGAGAAAGTGAAAGAAAAATGAGTTGACACGCCAAAAATCCCAGCCTGTTTGCAAGCTTCTCTCAAAATTCTAATGGCAGAATCAACTCTAAACCCAATTCCCCATTAGTCGCCTTAAAACCCTTATGTTGCCTCAAGCAGCGATCGTGATGGAGAAATTCCATTTCCCGGCATTTACCCCAATTGGCGACAGCATCGCCAAACTTTCCGTAAGATAGACAATTTATACAAGTTTGCTATAATAATGAACTTAACGAGTTAACAGACGGCATTAATAAACCTCTGAAAATTAGTAATATTAAAAAGGTTTTAAAATGAAATTTTACTCGGTGCTAGTACGGAAAATTTCAGGATGAAATAATGATTCAATCACTACAAAAACTATTTACCTTTGATGAATATTTAGAGTTTTTAGAAACACAACCGGAAAACATTCGTTATGAATTACACGATGGAGATATTATTCAAATGCCGCCACCATCAGGCAAACATGAGCAAATTGTAGCATTTTTAACAATGATGTTAGGGTATGAGTGTCTTCGTCTTAAACTTTATTACGGTATACCTAAAACCGCCACAGTGAAGCCAGAAAATAAAATGTCTGGGTACTATCCTGATGTTTTATTAATGAATTTTTCTAATTTGGGTAATGAACCATTATGGGAGAAACAATCTATCCTTAGTAAACCAGATTCAATTCCATTAGTGATTGAAGTCGTCAGTACTAACTGGAGAGATGATTATCATAAAAAGTTTGCTGACTATGAAGAAATGGGTATTCAAGAATATTGGATTGTGGATTATGCTGCTTTGGGTAGCAAGGAATTGATAGGCGACCCCAAACAGCCAACAATCACAATTTACTCTTTAAGTGATGAGGGTGAATATCGTGGTAAACAGTTTAGAGGAGACGACCGTATAGAGTCGCCAACATTTCCAGATTTAAATCTAACTGTTGAACAAATTTTTTCAGTGCGTTATTCATAAAATCACTTTTCCTGACATTTTCTTAACAGATGCCTGTATCGTCAACGTCCTCCTGAGATGATAGTTAAGATTTCATGGTATATACGGTTATTGCAAGATCCTTTCACTGGGAAACAAAACCGTAAAATTCCTGAGTTTTTTTTATCAATGAAAACTTAAAGTAATGAAATCCATTACAAAAATTACCAGTTCTAATTTGAAGGATGTTTTTTATGGCTGACTTAGTAATTTACCAATTACCTGATAAAACTGTGCTGAAAAAATTAAACGTAGACATTAAAAATGTTTCAACAATATGGTCAATAGAAAAATTAGATAACAGTGACGACCGTTTTGTAATCTTAAACATTGAAGGTGAGAGTAAAACTATATACGTTAAGAAATATGATGCTTATCTCTGCGAAGCAATATCTGATTATGATTATTCTGCTACAACTAGTTATGTCACAGTTGAAGTTGATATAGAGTGGCGAGGGATATCCAAATGTTTTAACTCAAATGTGGAATATTAATACGTCTACCTTAGTATTTAGTTTCATATCACGTTCTGCTTATTTAAAAGATTTTATTTTTTATGAAAATGAAAAAATAGTTTTATACTGTAATAATAGTACTGGGATTAATGATGGATATAATGAAACATCAGATGAAAACCCTAAATTGACTATCTGGCAAACAGAAACAGGTCAAATTATAGACAAGCATTGGTTTGATTATGAATCATATTCTGACAAAAAAGAATTAGAAAGCCTAATAAAAAATTATTTAAAATCTCATAAAGAACTGGGAGAATTAATAGATTATCAATACCCATTGTTAGATGATACTGATAACAAAAAAGTAGCTATTGAACCTTATTCAACAAAAATAATCTTCCCATCATGCACTAAATATTATGGTGGTGGTACGTACTATAATTTGGCTAAACTTAAAGAATATGAATTTACGGAAAAAGCAACTTGTATTATAGTAAAAATCCCTCTTAAAGAAATAAAATCAAGAAAATGACAGTGATCATAAAACTTTAAAATAAAGGTAACTTTTTTATCTAAAAACAATTATTCACCTAGAGAACAGTGGAGTGAATTCACGCTCTTAACGGTCAAGCCAGAAAACATACGCCGTCTACGCGAGTTGATGAACAATTCCGAAAGCGATAGCGATGACTAGCCAAAAGCCTTTGTAACCATATCTAAAAATTCCCTGTTGTGCGATCGCCTTCATGTAAATCGCAAAATCTGACCGATTCTGTCTTAATACAGCTCATATTTCATTAACTGACAAGGCAGCGCTCCGTTGTACACCGCAATCCGTTGGGATGATTTCAGTCCAATTGATTGAGACAGTTCCTTGTTACCACTCAGCACAAATGCAGTCCAACCTTTGAAGCGTTGTTTTAATACATCGCCCAAAAGTTTATAAAATGCCCCCAAGTCGCTATCTCGTCCTAGCCGTTCGCCATAGGGAGGATTGCAGAATAAAATCCCACTGTCTGCGGGGGCGACAACATCGGCAAGCTCCATTTGAGAAAACCATACATGGTTATCAACGCCGCAGTTTTCAGCATTGTTAATCGCTTGCTCGATTATATTTTCATCGCGATCGCTTCCCCAAATAGGTGCGCTCAGGGTATCCAGTTGGCTGTCCTTAGCTTCTTGGAGCAGCTTTTCTAAAAGGGACAGGTCAAAATCGAGCCAATTTTCAAATCCAAAGCAATCCCGAAACAGCCCTGGTGCTATATTAAGTGCCTTCAAGCTAGCTTCCAGAGGTAAGGTGCCAGACCCACAAAGAGGATCGTAGAACATCTGGTCTGGCTGCCAGCCCGAAAGCTGAATCAGGGCAGCAGCCAGAGATTCTTTTAGAGGGGCTGCTCCAACCGCAGGGCGGTAGCCTCGGCGGTGTAGACTATTTCCAGAACTGTCAAGTTTGACGGTACAAAAATCGCGCTCAATATGAACATTGATCCGCACATCTGGTTCATGAAGCTCTACATTTGAACGCTCGCCCAGATTTTCTTGCTGCTGGTCAACGATCGCATTTTTGATCTGGAGAGATGTGAAGTGGGTGTGATTGAGGCGATCGTTTTTGCCTGTGGTATTCACCGCCAGCGTCATGTCTGGCGTTAAATAGTTTACCCAATCGATGGTCTGGATACCGCGATAGAGATCCTCAGCATCAAGGCATGGAAAGTCATGGATATTCACCAAGATTCGGAACGGCAGCCTAGCCCAGAGATTGACGCGATAAAGTAGGGTGCGATCGCCCTCAAAGGCTACACCACAAAACCCTGGCTCCACGGAATAAGCGCCCAGTTGCTCTAACTCCTGAGCCGCGAGGGTTTCTAATCCGCGAGCAACCGTTGCAAAATACTGATTCATCCTCTAATCCAAAGCATTGTCTTCACTACTGACCCATTGACGCACTTTAGCTTAACTCATATTTTGTAACATTCTCTCTCATTAAGTCTGCGATCATGACCTTAGCAGAGTACAACCAAATTAAGTAACTCAGCATAATAAGCCCCAGAAAAACGAAATTAAGGCTGAGTCAGGACACAGCAAATATTTTTTGAAAGAGATTAATTTCATCAGTTTAAGTACTATCTTAAATCAATTAATCCTGGTAACATCAAGCTGAAATGTTTTCTTGCACTTTGCAATACAACCCATTAAATAATAGGACTTACCCATCAAGTACCAAATGTAGGGGCAATTCATGAATTGCCCCTACGTTGAAATTTATATTTCTTCATATACATTGAATTTTTCTCGCCGACTTACTTATATTTTTCTAAAATCAATCATTGTCTGACGATAAGCATCTGGCAATCCTGTATCAAAACACTTGCCTTTAACAACATATCCTGTCATTCCCTCTTGCTGATGCAATCTCTCAAGACAGGATGTTAACTGAAATTCACCTCCTTCTCGGAAATTTGTATTGATATGTTCTGCCAGAAAGTCAAAAATTTTCGGCGTAAGTAAATACAACCCAAATATACCTAAAAACTTATTTTCTGCCATTCCCTCTACACACAAATGCTGTTTTGCATACTCAATGGTAGGTTTTTCATAGAGTTGTGTAACTGACAAAATCGAGTTTAAATCTTGCCAAACTCCTGTGACACACCCAGCTTTATGAATAATCTCTGCTGACATTGTAGTTAAGCCGACAACGCTTTGATTAACTTGTTCGTAAACATCTAAAAGTTGACTAGCACAAGATTTTTTAGTGTCAGATGTATAAATGTGGTCGCCCAACAATAGCAAAAACGGCTCATCTTGCACCCAATCCTTGGCACAAAATACCGCATGACCATAGCCTAATTGCTCCTCTTGCAATAAAATGGTAATTCTCTTGCCTAAATCTTCGAGATATCGGCTATATTCTTGATTTTGCGGTGAAAGTTTATCTAAAAGTTCTTTTTTGGGTGGATTTTTCAATAAATCTTCAAATATTTCTTGATCATCTGGTTGCACCACGATCGCCACTTCTGCAATTCCAGCACTGATTGCCTCTTCAATAATTGCGAGAATGACAGGTTTTGCCCTACCATCTTGATCAATAATCGGGAAAAGTTCTTTTTTCACAACTTTAGTAGCCGGAAACAAACGAGTGCCAAAACCAGCTACCGGAATCACAGCTTTTCTAACTTTATTTTTCTGCATAAGCAGTTAATCACCCCAACTTTTCAAACAATTCAGCCAACATCACATTAGAAAACAAAAACCCTTGGGGATCAATCAAATGCAACCTTCCCTCTGCAACTTCTACCCAACCTTTATCAAAATAGGATCGCAAACATCTGCAAATTTCCTCTACCTTTTCTTCCCCAAATGCTTCCGCCAACGCCGCCAAACTCACACCCTCCGCCAAACGCAACCCCAACATTAACGTTTCTAACAATACTTCATTTGGGGGAGTCACTTCACAATCAATCACACCGCCAGCTTGTACCCACTGGTAATACTCCCTAGTTTTACGCAAACGAGTGAACCGCTTTCCCTCAACATAACTCGCCGCACCCATCCCAAAGCCATAATAAGGGCGGTTTTCCCAATAAACTCGATTATGCCGACACTGATGACCAGGTTGGGCATAATTGGAAATTTCATAATGCTCATAACCAGCACTAGTTAAAACTTGCTGCCCCATCTGGTACATTTTGACTGTGGCTTCATCCGTAGGCATTGGAGTATCACCAGGTTTGTAGTAACGACCAAAGGCTGTACCTGGCTCGATGGTAAGATCGTAAATGGAAATGTGAGTAGGTACAAGCGCCACCGCTTTTGTTAGAGAATCCTGCCATTGATCCAAAGACTGATGCGGCAACCCAGAAATTAAGTCTAAACTAAATTCGGGAATCTGGATTTGGTGGATTAGTTCCACAGCTGCAAAGATATCTTCAACTGAGTGCGATCGCCCCGCCGTTTGCAATAATTCTGATTGAAAGGCTTGTACACCTAAACTTACCCGGTTCACGCCTGCACTGCGATAGCCTGCTATGTGGGCTAAATCAAAGGTGCCTGGGTCTACTTCCATAGAAATTTCTGCCCTAGAAGCAATACCAAAATGCTTCTCTAGCTCTCCTACTATCCGTTGTAGCTGCTCTATTGATAGCAACGAAGGAGTACCACCACCGAAGAAAATTGTCTTCAGGGGTTGACCAAAGGCTGGTGTAATGGCAATTTCTTGACATAGCACCTCAACATATTGGGAGATCGTACCAGATGTTTCGCCCCGCAAGCGATCGCCGACAACAGACACCGGGAAATCACAATAAAAGCACCGCCGTCTGCAAAAGGGAATATGCACATAAGCAGAACTCGCAATTTCAGAAATACTAAATTTTTGACTCATTTTGATAAAAGTTTTAAGTTAATCCAACTCCGAATTAGAGACAATGAAAATGAGTAGTTTATTTACAAGTTTTTGTCGTTTTACAACGAAACAATGAAAAATATTAAGATATAAAGCCTTTCGTTATAATAATTGCAGATATTGTCAGCCTAAACCCTTAGTCTAAGTCAATATTGATGAGTTTATCTTACCGATGAAATAAAAAATACTTAACTTTATCGGTTAACACAGTTGCAGGAAAACAAGACAACCATGCTTGACGCCATTATTATTTTCTCATTTATCCTCGCAGCGTCGGGAATAGGGTTCTACAGCATTGAACTACTACCCAATGGGGCACTAGATCAGGTAACAAATCTTGAAGCTTTACGCTTAGTTGTTGCCGTCTTTGGCGCTATTATTGGTGGTGCGATCGGGCTGAGTTTCCAGACGACATATCGTCGCCTAGAATCACAAATCAAAGAAATGCCTCTGGAAGTGATCTTAACTCGTGCCATTGGCTTAGTGATTGGGCTATTGCTAGCTAACCTCATGCTAGCCCCACTATTTTTGCTACCTATACCGGCAGATTTTGGATTTATTAAGCCACTAGTGGCAGTTGTTGGCAGTATTATCCTCTCCGTCACTGGGATGAATTTGGCAGATACCCACGGGCGAGGCTTATTGCGGTTCATTAATCCCAACACCGTTGAATCGATGGTAGCGGAAGGGACGCTAAAACCCGCCAATACCAAAGTTTTAGACACCAGTTGCATTATCGATGGTCGCATTGAAGCCCTACTAGAAACAGGCTTTCTGGAAGGGCAAATTATCGTACCACAGTTTGTTTTGCAAGAACTGCAACAAGTAGCCGATGCTAGCAAAGACCAAAAGCGGGTACGGGGAAGGCGGGGACTAGAAATTCTCAACCGCATTAAAGAAGATTACCCCGATCGTATCTTGATCAATGCACTAGATTACGAAGATATTGCCACAGTGGATGCGAAGTTAGTGCGCTTCGCCCAAGAAATTAGCGGCACACTACTAACCAATGACTACAACTTGTCTAAAGTTGCCAGTGTTCAGAAAGTACCTGTTTTAAATGTGAATGATTTAGTGAATGCCGTCCGTCCCAGTTATTTACCTGGTGACAACCTTGATTTAAAAATTCTCAAGGAAGGCAAAGAACCCAGTCAAGGTATTGGCTACCTAGATGACGGCACAATGGTAGTTGTTGAAGAAGGCAGCAATTATGTGGGTGGTGAACTGCGAGTAGTAGTCACCAGTGCTTTGCAAACCACAGCAGGAAGAATGATTTTTGCCAAACCCCAAGCTTCAGCATTGGCGTGAGGGAAATGTCAGGTGCAATTAAATATAAATTGTGCGATCGGTGCAGGTTGACTGCACCGATTATTTATTTGGATTCACCAGACTCAGTTACCTGCAAATACAGTAACTGCTCAATTGATAACCCTGTCAATCTTGCTATCTGTTCTAATGGCATACCAGTATTAAAAAGATTGCTTGCCACTTCAAGTAAAGCTTCAGCTTTGCCTTCAGCTTTGCCTTCTTCTAAAATATCTTGATAAATCACTGACTCGCGCATAATATCTGACCTCAAAACTCGTCTGATAACCTCTTTGTCCAATACTAAACCAGCTAAAATCGCTGTAGAAGCAGCAATATTACTTTGATTTTTGGATTCTGTCATACTATTAATTTCCCGTGCAACTTGCTTAAGCACGGCTTCTCGATCAATTGTACTACTCAAAACCGCAAAGGGTAACAGTCCAGGTGTTCTCAGAAATAATTCGGTTGCTTGTTCCCAAAGTCTGATAACTGAAAATTCATGGCGTGTCCCAGCAATTGTAAATGTATTTTGTTGCACCAAATCTGAATTTGTCTGCTTGAGGTAAATTACGACTTGATGCATTGCTTTGTGTGGAAAACGGCGATATACTCGCAACCGATAGTCAATCATCCGAAAAGGAATTTCAGCATCAACTTGTGTTTGAAATTCCAAATGTAATATACTTTGCTCCGACTGTAGCAGAATTAGGGCATCAGCACGAATGGGTTCTAGAGATAATTCTTTTGGACTTAATTCAGTTAAAGTAATGGGTTCGCCTAATAACCAAGTTGCGAAGTCGCTGGAGAAGTTTTCAGCTAAGAATTTGCAGATATTATCAAAATTCACAGGTATTTTTCCATTATATAGTTTTGAAACCAAACTCCCCGTAGTTCTACTTGCTGTTGCCTGACCACGCTAAATCCCTTGTTTTCAAAAAATGGCTTTGCAGTAATACTCGCTTCTGTATATAGCCGTTTAATTCCTTGTAATTGTGCAGTATCTTTTATATAACTTAAGAGTTTTGAGCCAATACCCTTTCTTTGATATTTGCTATGGCAATAAAAACAAGCAATGTAACCATCGGGTTCTAATTCTCCAAATCCAACTATCTCACCATTATTTTCTGCGATGTAGGAAAGCTTGGCTTGTAATCTTTTGTGCCAAACTTCATAATCCATAGTTTCCGGTGCCCAAGCATTGACTTGTTCCTGAGTATAATCGCAAATATTGATTTCATGAATTCTATCGTAAAACATTTTCATGATCCCTTAGTATCAAATAGTTTATATTTTCTGATAATTATACTGAAACCTAATTTTCATAAATCTCTAATGGCAAATTATCAGGGTCTTTAAAGAAAGTGAATTTCTTACCTGTAATTTCGTCAATTCTGATATTCTCTGTTTCTACACCTTGTGAGTTTAAGTAAAAAACAGTTTCCTCAATATCATCAACTTTAAAAGCAATATGTCTTAAACCACAAGCCTCTGGACTACTAAATCGTTGCGGAGGATTTGGGAAAGAAAATAACTCTATTTGAGCATTTTCTCCAACTCGTAAATCTAATTTGTAAGAATTTCTCTCGGCGCGAAAAGTCTCTTGGATAATCGGAAAGCCTAAAACTTCTACATAAAATTTTTTAGAGCGATCGTAGTCAGAACTAATAATAGCTACATGATGAATACCAGTGGTTTTCATGTGTACTTCTCAAGCTACCAACCATTTACCTTTAGCACTTTTACCATAACTTTACTAGTACACTGTGGCGGAAATTTGCCTAGCTTCGCTCACCTTTAAATTAAAATTAACCTTGACAAATAACAGCATCATATACTTAATAAGACGTCTGAGGATTTTATATCTTCTGAGTTCATCAAACACCTGTGTTGCAGCCTGAGAGATAAAAATGATGGCGATCACTACGCCCAACCCAGGCATCGCATATTTAACTTAAATTCATATTCAATCAGCAAAAAGGCATATTACCTTACCCATGCGAGAACCGCTATAATACCTAAATAATCTTAATCAGGAATTTGCTTATAAAATTGGGCGCAAGTAAGAAACTAAAATAAGCAATGGCATGAAGCAATATACGATTATAATTTTCGCAAGCAGTTAGGGTTACTTCCATGAAATTAGATCGGATCACCAGTAATCCTAATCGCATGAATGGACAACCCTCTATTCGTAATCTTCGCCTTACCGTTCGTCGAGTGATTGAGTTATTAGCTACCTACCCTAATTGAGAAGAACTGCGCCAGGAGTTTCCCGAATTAGAAGATGAAGATATTCAGCAAGCCTTAGAGCATCTGGCGTGTGGGGTGCAATGACTATGGGAATCACAACTAATTACCCGGACATGGTATTACTCATTTTAGTGTTTTCTGCAAGCAAAATGACATTTGACTTACTAAATTCGCTTGTTTACTTGTTTATTTAAGTAATTCACGCATTGATTTTGATGTATCATTGAGTGGAAAGCTAGCGATCGCATTATTATATAGTGCTAATCTTGAGGCAGCTAGAGCAGCAGGCGCTGACTTATGTAGAGCAATATTCATCACTAATGATCAAGTTTGAGAGGTGGAAATGACGCAAGATGCAATCTTCAGCCCCTTCTTTGCGACAGTGTTTCTAACACTTATTGTCTGGGTGTATATGTACATCCGTCGTATCAGTTTCATCACAAGTAGAAACATCAGCCCGAAAGACCTTGCTGTACCTGGCACACTAGCGCAACTTTCGCCACCAAACGTATCCAATCCATCAGATAACCTAAAGAATCTGTTCGAGATTCCGGTACTTTTCTATGCGCTTGTACTATATCTTTTTATCACGAATCAGGTGGATTCGATGTATGTGAATGCTGCATGGGTCTTTGTTGTGTTTCGCGCATTACATAGCGTTGTCCATTGCACATTCAATCTCATCATGCTTCGGTTCTACCTCTACCTATTTGCCACGCTTGCGGTGTGGTTTATTGCGATCCGCGCAGCCTTTATGCACTTTAGTGCGTAAGTATGCTGATCTGAGAAACGCTAATCTTCAAAGTGCTAATCTTGAAAATGCAAACATTAGACCTCTTGCAAAAGTCCCTTACACCCCACCCCCACCTAGTTATCCGATTACCCAAAAGTCCTCTAAAACCTCACTCTGTCCTATCTTTAATCCCTCTCCTTAATAAGGAGAGGGACAGGTTTTACTACGTAACCCAAGTTGCGGGTTATCGACTGATATGAACTTGTGATACTCAATTAATGCGATCGCGTACAAGAAAGTGAGGTTGGTGCGTAGCGCCAAC
>NZ_JBALCS010000079.1:0-6006 GCF_036919555.1 Nostoc sp. | reverse complement strand
AACCATGCACTTCCGACTATTACACCAATCCTTGATTTCTCGCAGCCCGTAATTATAGGCAACGCGACAAACATCCATCCACTCTTTGAGCGACTACTTTTGATTGATATTAGGGTAGATTCGATAGCGGTAATTCATGGTTAGCATTCCACTATTTTACCATATTTAGTGGTAGAGGCAATGCTAGTAAATATAAACCCCGTGCTAGAAGCACGGGGTTTTAAACCCAATTCTCTGATAACAAGACAGCCATTACAGCTATTTTCTCGTATCTGTGCGATGCCTACGGCGGTAAACTACGCACTTGCTTGCCATTCGCACAGATAGAAGTATTTGTTTAGCTCCGATTTTTATTCTCAGTTAGATAGCTATATTCTCAATAAACACGGCTATCTCGTTGTGATGCCTCCGCACTCCTAAATAATTACCAAAATAATGGGTCTAAAGCCCCGCCGTTCTAGGGCAGCTTTTGGTATACTAGCGATGGTGGAAAAGGTAATCAACCACGCTAAAAACCTTGCTGCCGAAAGGCGAAGCACTGCACCTTGAAAATTGAACGGCAGTTGCTCTACTTGGGGAGACCCCAAGACCGCACTGCCTCATACTATGCGGTTCTATTGCATTTTTCTAGACTCCACCTCGCAGTAGGTAAAAGATTCAGAGGAGCTAGGCAAACAGTATTTTGAAGCATTTTTGTTTCAAATCCAAAAAAGAACTTGGAGAAATCCAACTAGGGTAGGGCATACCCGAAGTCGCTTGGGGAGAGTCCCACCTCTGGGCTAGACACTGCAAGGTATCTAGTTTTAAGTGGCCTCGGAGAACCAAGAATCCTCGCGCCTTTAGGACGAGGAGTGCCAATTGTATTAGCCAGCATTGAGACTCAAATTTACCTGCACAATCATATCGTTGTAACTTTTGTTACCACCATTTGGTAAATCTTCAAAACCAAAGGTGTTATTTCCCAACAGACGAATGTGATCTGTCTTGTCTGAGTTAGCACCCAAAAATGAGAAGTAAACATTCTTATTGGCATTGCTATTGAGAAAGGCATCGGGTTGACCATCAACAATAATAAACGGCGCAAACAGAGAATCAGATCCGAAACTACCAGTGTAATTTGCTGTACCTTGGTTGCTCACAGTCAAGTCAATGCCTGCAACACGTCCACTCACGGCGGCTTGGGCGTAACCAGCCTGACCAACCAGAATATCTGCTTTGCCATCACCATTGGTATCAATACCACCATTCTGATCAGCCACCTGATAGAAGCCCACATAATCGTCGTAAGATGCTTCTCTGTGGACTACAAAGTTAGCTGTTACCGATTGTGTCACACTGCGTAAATCAATCAGTTCGCCTTGATTTTTACCTTGCAGACCAGTACCTAAAGATACCTTTTGCTCTGTTGGTTGAACCGTCACAACGAAATTTTGGAAGTTGAGAGAAAACCCTTCACCTTCTGTGTTGCTATTTGTAGCTGAGGAAAAAAGGACACTAGAAAAAGAGGTTTTTCCAGACAGTACAGCCTCAGTAGTACTGTTGGATACTAGATAAAATCTGAGTTTGGTATCAGGCTCGAATTCTAGTATGTTTTTCAGGTCAGTCTGCTTAAAACCCTTGGGTAACCTGGCAATGGAAGATAAAATCACCTTTGAACGCAAAAGAGCCGCTTGTGTATAGCCTTCTGCACCAGGGGCTATGCCGTTAATTGTACCTTTTTCATCGTCAACGAAAAATACACCCAGTTCATTCACCTCCTTGGCGGTGCTGCTTTGAATCTTGATTGAGAGTTTTGCTTTATTACCTTTAGTGTTCAGCTTAGTCTTGACACTAAAGATATCGCCTGTAATTTTTGTCAGTAGGGTAATCGGCTGGATATTAAGATTAGTATCGTCAGCAACCCCAAGTGTAAAAACATCATTAGCTTCATCCCCAGCAATATTTTTAGCGGTGATTTTGATGTTCAAACTACCCACATCCTTATTTGTCGGAGTGCCACTGAAAGTAAGGGTAGTAGGATTGAAGTTCAACCAAGTGGGTAGGAGGTGATCATTTTCTAGAGTTGCAGTGTAAGTTAGCTTATCTCCAACATCCGCATCAGTGAAAGTGTTAGTTGGGACGATGAAGTTGAAGACACTATCTTGGGTGGCTTGTTGATCGTCAATTATATTCGCTAGTTCTGAAACTTGGTTGACCACGTAACGGGCGATCGCAAAGTCCTGATTGCTATCTCCCGCTACCAGAATCTTGCCGTCCGATTGCACAGTGATGCTTTTGCCATCGTCATAAGTGTTGTTAAAGTCGGTAGTAACTTTACCAGTAGCGTTGAAGCTAGTGTCGAGAGTGCCATCGCTATTATAACGGGCGATCGCAAAGTCAGAATTGCTACTGTTATCGCCGCTACTTCCCGCCACCAGAATCTTGCCGTCCGATTGCACAGTGATGCTTTTGCCATCGTCATAACTGTTGTTAAAGTCGGTAATAACTTTACCAGTAGCGTTGAAGCTAGTGTCGAGAGTTCCATTGCTGTTGTAACGAGCGATCGCAAAGTCAGAATTGCTACTGTTATCGCCGCTACTTCCCGACACCAGAATCTTGCCGTCAGATTGCACAGTGATGCTTTTGCCATCGTCATAACTGTTGTTAAAGTCGGTAATAACTTTACCAGTCTTGTTGAAGGTGTTGTCGAGAGTGCCATTGCTGTTGTAACGGGCGATCGCAAAGTCATAATTGCTCCCGTTATCGCTAGTTCCCGCCAGGAGAATCTTGCCGTCAGATTGAACGGTGATGCTTTTGCCACTGTCAGAACTGTTGTTAAAGTCGGTAGTAATTTTACCAGTCTTGTTGAAGCTGGTGTCGAGAGTGCCATTGCTGTTGTAACGAGCGATCGCAAAGTCATAAGTGCTAACGTTATAGCTAGTTCCCCCCACCAGAATCTTGCCGTCAGATTGGACGGTGATGCTGTTGCCACCGTCAGAACTGTTGTTAAAGTCGGTAGTAACTTTACCAGTAGTGTTGAAGCTGGTATCGAGAGTGCCATTGCTGTTGTAACGGGCGATCGTCAAGTCATCATTGCTACCGTTATCGCTCTCTCCCGCCACCAGAATCTTGCCGTCAGATTGGATGGTGATGCTGTAGCCAACAGCATTACTGCCGTTAAAGTTGGTAGTGACTTTACCAGTAGCGTTGAAGCTGGTATCGAGAGTGCCATCGCTGTTGTAACGGGCGATCGCAAAGTTATCATTGCTACCGTTATCGCTCTCTCCCGCCACCAGAATCTTGCCGTCAGATTGAACGGTGATGCTGTAGCCACTGTCATAACTGTTGTTAAAGTCAGTAGTAACTTTACCAGTAGTGTTGAAGCTAGGGTCGAGATATACTTTTCCTAGTACTGAGGAGTAGGCTGCCATTACTTGTTTCTGGAACGCCAAAGGAGAAGCGATCGCCCCGGTACAGACCTCCAGTTCCCAGTTACCACCTAATAAGGCACTTCCCGTTAAGTCATTAGATGCCGCTACTACCGCACCAGTCAGTTCGCTTAAACGATGGACAAATGCCATCCCTTGCTCTGTTTGAGCAACCTCACAACCATACAGCAGTAGTTGTGCATCTGCACTCAAGGTATTTGCCCAACCCATGAGTTGCCAAGCATAGCGATTGAGCATTTCGTGGCTAAGTTGACTGTTCCCCAAATAAACTCGCCCAGGTGCGCCGTGTGAAACAATGTGCAGGCTGTTAACTTCTCGATGAGATGCCAATACTTGGCTAATTTGCTCAATACCATCCCGGTTTGGATCTAGAACGACAACAGTCGTGTTGGGCAAAACACCTACTACCAGACTTTGGTAGTTCTCAACCTGTGAGTCAATAAAAACTAGTTGAGTCGCAGGTATTTGCTCATGCAAGTCTTGATTTGCCTCAATATAGTTACCGATCACCAAGTAGAGTTCGTTATTACCGCCAATGTTTGTCACTCCAACGGAATTAGGAGTTGTCCCAGCTAGGAAGTTAGTGGCATTCGTAAATGATCCGGTCATAATTATTTTGAAGTATGATGTTTGGTTGCCTCATACCTGTTTCTATTGAGATTCCAAGATTTAGCAATCCTAATCATTGGTGAAAATTTGAAATTGTTGCTACCCTCCTTAATTCCCCAAGGCACTGAGGAAACAGGGGTATTTTTTTTACAACTAATTTAGGATTGCTATAGTTAGTAAAAGTAATATTCTTGGTTAGCAAAGTGAGGCGCTATAAACTTTATTCTCGAAATTAGAATAAAACCTCAGTAAATACACTAGATTATATCCAGCTTACGACTTATGCAAAGGCTTTATTAGCGATCGCATTTACACTTGAGTAGGTTGGCTTAAATAAACCTAACTATGTAACGAAATGTAAAATGCTCAAAACTCCTGTGATTGCTTCACTTCGCTTTGCTCTGCTGGCAATGATATAGTTATAAATTTTCCCACCCACCTATATGTAAACAAATAAAAAAGTTGGAAAACTTTTTAACCTTAAACTATTAATATTACGTTAAGTCCAATCCCAATGACAAAAATAAAGTTGGAAAATTTATAGTAGCCTAAGCGTAATTTTCAAATAAAAAAGTTGGAAAATTTATCAAAAGCATATAGCACAAGCTTTTAGCAGCAACGAGAAACCTGATAATAGGAAATTTTGAGTTCCACAAGTATGATACCTGCGGCGAACATAGGGATCGCACTCATCATGCACCTTCCTATTCTGCAACATCGGTTTTGATGGTGAGTTGTTCATGCAGTGGGTCATGGACTTTTGTCGTTGGATTGTGCAGGTAGTGTTACGACCAGAGCAAACCAAGAGCTTCATGCTGCTAAAAAGCTGCACATTATTTTATTTATACCCCTGGGGATGTGCCGGAGGCGATGGGGTTCTTTCCATACGTCTTCATATAAAAATTGTATCAGAATATTAAAACCTGTTGACAAGCATCAGTCTGAGGATATAACTGATTTATCAATCAAAAATGAGGCTAATAAATAGCAAAGAATTATCTCATCAATCAGCAATCCCTTAAATTGCTATTTAGGATTTGCTAAAACATTGTTTCGTCTTCGCGTAGCTTGAGACTTTCACAACTCAGATAACCAAATGGTAGATGTGACTGGGGATGGATTGATGAAGATCCTGTTGGTGGAACGCGATCGCCTGCGGATTTATCCGTCTCAAAGGGAAAAAGGTTTTGGCACACCCCCCTAATACATAACCGGGAAGACGACGTTCCCATACCCAAACAGGGGCTGTAGAAGAAACATTATACTTTGCTGACATCTTTGGCACTGGAAAGCAGCACTTAGCCCGAATTACTAATGGTTCGGTTGAATGCTGGCCTAATTTGGGATATGGACGATTTGGCAAAAAAATTAAGAATATTTTCATGGACTTATGACGCTTGTGTTTGAGCGCGTAGTTTGCTGTGGCTAAGGGATGCAACGATCCGACTTTTCCGACTGACAAGAGCAGGGGAAACGAATCATGATACGGATGCCAAAGAGCTAAAGCCAGCCTGTTATCCAACACAGACTGCTTTTAAGTAAAATTCAGTGTCGGACACTAATAAGCATGAAATTAGATTCTCAAATATCTACCATTTCAAAACAGAGCGCTCTCGCCTTAGATATACGGTCAATTTTTTGGCAGCAATGGCAACAGTATCGAGATTATCTTTATTGTTGCTGCGTCAAGTGGATGGGTGGAAACCAAACGGATGCTGAAGATGCGCTCAGTCGGGCAATGCTGAAAGCTTGGGAGAAGGTGCAAAAGTATGCGGGAGAAATTACTAATTTTAAGGCTTGGCTGACGACGCTGACTCATAATCTCTGCGTGGATATTCATCGAGAACGCAGTCGGGGCGCGAATAGAGTTGAGGATATATAGGACTCCTATTTGATTTTTGAACAAGACTAAGAGACAATACGGGTACTAAAACAGGTGTAAGAAGGGACAATGATAAGTCAGCATCTG
>NZ_JBALCS010000078.1:0-211523 GCF_036919555.1 Nostoc sp. | reverse complement strand
TGCCGAACCTCTGTTGATTGAAGCCCTGGCAATGACAAAGCGCCTGTTTGCTGGGGAGCATCCTAATGTAGCTACTAGCTTGAACAATTTAGCTTCCCTCTACAATAGCCAAGGACGGTACAGCGATGCCGAACCTCTGTTCATTGAAGCTCTGGCAATAAGAAAGCGCCTGTTTGCTGGGGAGCATCCTAATGTAGCTACTAGCTTAAACAATTTAGCTTCCCTCTACAATAGCCAAGGACGGTACAGCGATGCCGAACCTCTGTACATTGAAGCCCTGGCAATGAAAAAGCGCCTGTTTGCTGGGGAGCATCCTAATGTAGCTACTAGCTTGAACAATTTAGGTTTGCTCTACCATAGCCAAGGACGGTACAGCGATGCCGAACCTCTGTACATTGAAGCCCTGGCAATGACAAAGCGCCTGTTTGCTGGAGAGCATCCCAATGTAGCTTCTAGCTTGAACAATTTAGCTTCCCTCTACAATAGCCAAGGACGGTACAGCGATGCCGAACCTCTGTACATTGAAGCCCTGGCAATGTGCCAACGGGTGTTAGGCGTTAATCATCCCACTACAGCGAAAGTTCGAGAAAATCTAGCAATCCTGCAACGCCAGTCTAATCCCCCCGCTATTTAGAAAGGTCGATTAAGTCACTTTATGCAAATATTAAAGGCGATATTAATTTTACCCTTTTCCCTGCTGTGGCGATTTATTAAAAAATTAATTCGTAATTAAAATATTGGTTTTGTGCAATTGAGAGTGTAGAAAACAATTAGTTGAGTGCAATTATTAGATTCTCCTGATGCACTACAAAAATTAAAATATACAGCACAAACAGAAGACTGGGTAATTGGTGTAGTGAATGCTGACGGGGAAAAGTGCGTTGGCAAAGCCTACACGAAGTGCGATCGCTGTTGGAACTATTCTACTCGTATGGGAGAATCAGCAGAACATCCGTTAATTTGCGATCGATGCGTTGCAGCCTTAGAGGGTGTTTGAAAAGTCTGACAGGTTGTAAAAAAGCTCTCTCAGTATACGCTGTGAATAGATAGTAAACAGCACCGAGAGAACAACATGAGTAAAGCATACTCGCCTCTTTCTCATCGATCACTTCGCCAAATAGGTGTTAACATCCTCTTAGAGGCGATCGCCTCTAAGAGGATGTTAGAAAAGTATTTTGTAAGTATAATTAGCTACTGCATAAACGAAGTCAGCCTACGCGGGCTAATGAAAAATTAAGGATTTTAACCCACGTTCGCGTAGCGTTCCGCAAGGAAAGGTGGGTTTTGTCTGTGTAGCCGCGACTTCTAGTCGCCAAGGCAAGTAATAAATTAGACTTTTCAAACAACCTCTAAGAAGTGTTTCATCTTTCAGGAAAGCTAGTGTGGCACGAGCCAAAATAATAGATTTGGTACTACAACTAGGAAATCAAACAGTAGTATTATTAATAGCGATCGCACCTTTTGTTGAAAAGAAAGTAGAAATACTAGTACAGCTACATCCAATGAGTGAAAAGACTTACTTGCCATCTAACCTGAGACTGATTTTACAAGTAGAATCAGGAGAAATTATTCAAGAAGTTGTATCGCGAAGTAATCATAACTTTATTCAATTAAAACGATTTCGAGGCAATTCTGGAGAAGGCTTTAATATTCAAGTGTCTGATGGTAATTTGACAATCAAGGAGACTTTTGTTATCTAAAACTTTTTTGTCAGAGTGTAATGAGTAAATTAGTTATCTTGAATTTGGGTACAGGCGATCTCCATAAAGGCTTTCCTGATGTTACAGTTCAACTTGGGTTGACAAATGACCCACGGGCGATGGAATTTCGCGGGAGTTTACCAGCAGCGCCAGAAATTTCTCAACTTTATCGAAATTGGCAAACACTATACTCGGCTCTCTATCAGTATTATGGTTGGTCTGTACGTCTCGAAATCGAAGATACTGATATAACAAATTTTTCGGAAGTTGAATTTAACAATTTATGTCAGCAATTATCATCTAGAATTAATATTTGGCTTCATTCAGACCAGTTTCGCAAAATCGACCAAAAATTACGCACACAATTAAATCCAAATGAAGAAATTTGCTTTATAATTGCAACTTATGATAACTTACTCCGACGACTTCCTTGGCATTTATGGAATTTTTTTGAAGATTATCCGAATGCTGAAGTCGCACTTAGTCCCTTAGAACCACAAAGACTAAATAAAATATATACTAAGGAAAAAAAAGTCAAAATTTTAGCGATTTTTGGTAATCATAAAGGAATTGATATTAGTAAGGATAAATATTTATTAGAGAGTTTATCAAACCAAGCTAAAATAAGTTTTTTGGTAGAGCCACAACTAAAAGAGTTAAGTAACGAACTTTGGGGGAAAGGTTGGGATATTCTATTTTTTGCTGGACATAGTTCTAGTCAAGAAAGAGGAGTTCTGCAAATTAATCAAACTACGACAATTACTCTGGATAAATTAAAACATGGACTAAAGAAAGCAATTAAGAGCGGATTGCACTTGGCAATTTTCAATTCCTGTGATGGCTTAGGTTTAGCAGAAGCGTTAGAGGATTTACACATTCCCCAAGTTATTGTCATGCGCGAACCAGTCCCAGACGTAGTAGCGCAGGAATTTTTAAAACATTTTCTAACAGAATTTTCTAGCGGACAATCACTATACTCTGCACTGCATGAAGCGCGAAAAAGGCTGGAAGGAATAGAAGATGAATATCCTTGTGCAACTTGGTTGCCAGTAATTTGCCAAAATCCCTTGTCAGCACCAATGACTTGGCACTTGCACCGAAAAATGATTACGACCAAGAGTATTTTAGTAATATTGCTGACAAGCTTGTTGGCAACAAGTTTAATCATGGGGGTGCGGTATTGGGGTTATCTGCAAACATCGGAACTACAGGCTTTTGACCATTTTATGCAGTTGCGATCGCAACTTGTGACTGAACAACCTGATCAGCGAATTTTAATTATTACTATTGATGAAGCAGATATTCAGTACCAAATCAATAAAGGAATGCAAATGCGATGGTCATTATCTGACCAAGCTCTTGCTCAACTTTTAGATAAATTAAATAAGTACCAACCCCGAAGTATTGGTTTAGATATTTATCGTGATGGTGTTGTAGATCCAAAATTAGCTACTCGTTTTAAGGAGGATAATCGTCTATTTTTTGTGTGCAAAGTTGCTACTACTGATGATGATGGCGATAGTGATGGTATTCCGCCACCGGATGGAGTTTCAAGCAAACGTTTGAGCTTTAGTGATTTTGTTGCAGATGATCAAGATATTGCTCGTCGCCAGCTTTTAGATTTGACTCCTCTCCCAACATCTCTATGTCCCACAGAATACGCTTTTAATCTACAGCTAGCACTTGATTATTTAGATAAAGAAGGCAAAAGATCATTTGGTACAAAAGAAGGTGATTTGCAGATTGGTAACGTTGTGTTTCAGCAATTAAAAAAACATACTAGCGGTTATCAAAAAGTGGATACATCCGGTTATCAAATATTGTTGAATTATCGTTCTCTCCCCTCTGTTGAAAAAATTGCCCAGCAAGTTAGTTTGAAAGATGTATTAAATGAAAAAATCTCATTAGAATCAGTTCAATCACTTAAAGACCGCATTGTTCTGATTGGTCTTTCTGCCCCCACCAATACAAATGATTATTGGAAAACACCTTTTAGTTCTAATGCGAAACTGGAACAAAAGCAGATACCGGGGGTATTCGTACAGGCGCAGATGCTAAGTCAAATCCTCAGCGCAGTTTTAGACCGCAGACCTTTATTGTGGTGGTGGTCTGGATGGATGGAGTTCCTTTGGATATGGGGATGGTCATTAGTAGGAGGTATTACAGCATGGTATTATTCAAAACCGCTCCACCTGGGATTGGCGGTGGTAGTAATACTTTTAACACTGTTTGGGTTATGTTTTGGCGTTTTTACACTGGCTGGATGGGTGCCACTTATCCCCTCAATATTAGCGTTGTTAGCTACCCAAGTAGTGGTAGTTTTATGGTTTAGACATTATCGTGTTGCCAAGAGAAAACAATTGAATTCTCAATTATGATAAAAAAAAAGTCATTAGACCAACAAATTAAATGTGCTTGCGTAGTTACTTTGCTCATTATTAGTACAACAAGTTACTTGCAATCAGTGCAGGCACAGCTGACTAATTCGATTCAAAACACTGTTAAAAATTCGCACTTCCAATCCTTTCAACAACCAAAATTGCCCAGAAACGGCGCACCTACAGGTCGGCGCAGAGCAGGGGCTGGGCGTAGTCCTGAGTGTCCTAGCTCTCTGACACGTCTTACTGCTTTAGTCCCTGGGGATGAAGGGAAATCATTTTTAGCATCAACAGTTGCAGAAAATCCAACTTTTTGGTTTTATGTTCCCCAACTACCTGAAACCATGCATTCTGGAGAATTCGTGTTACAAGTGCTCTCTGGTAAAGATGTACAGAATGTCTATCGAACACCTCTTACTCTGTCTGGAAAACCAGGGATCATCAGCATTACTCCACCAGCACAACCGCAATATTATTTAAAAGCAGATAAAAAATATCACTGGTACTTTCATGTTTATTGTGGTGATCCGGAAAAAACGTCTGACAATTTTTATGTAGATGGGTTTGTGCAAAGGCAAGTGCTGACTCAGGCTCTTTATAATCAATTAAAAACAGCAAAACCAAAAGAGTACATTGCCTATAGTGCTAATAATATTTGGTACGATGCCCTAACTAATTTAGGTCAACTGCGCCGCACCAATCCGCAGAATGCAACTATTAATAAAGATTGGGTTGACTTATTAAATGCAGTTGGCTTGCAAGATATTGCTAAAGAGCCAATTGTACAGGATTACAACTTGGAAAAATAAGACTAGTCACAGGATGCAGTTACTAATTTATTGAGGGTGCTATGTCAGGGAGAACTCAAGATTGGCGGTGTTGGTGCAGTAGTTTTGTAATGGTAAGTGTGTTAATTGCTTCCTTGCAAGAGCAAGCTTTTGCTCAAATTACCCCGGATACAAGCTTGCCTAATAACTCTAGCGTTGCAAGGGATGGAAACATCTTCAATATTACTGGAGGAACGAAAGCAGGAAGTAATTTGTTTCACAGCTTTGGGGAGTTTTCTGTTCCTCTTAATGGCGCTGCTTTGTTTAATAATGCTGCGGATATTCAAAATATCATTAGTCGGGTAACGGGTGGGTCAGTTTCTAATATTTATGGGATAATCCGCACTAACAATGCCAACCTGTTTCTAATTAATCCTAATGGAATTGTATTTGGTGCAAATGCCAGATTAAATATTGGTGGTTCTTTTGTGGCGAGTACAGCCAATGCACTGCAATTTGAAAATATCGGATTTTTTAGCGCTACTGATAAAAATATCCCTTCACCGTTGTTGACTATTAATCCTTCAGCATTGCTGTTTAATCAGATTAATCAAAACGCAGGGATTAAAAATTACTCAGTTGCACCCGCCCGAACAAATCCAGCAGGCTTTGATGCATTAGGTTTACGAGTACCAGATGGGAAAAGTTTGCTGCTAGTGGGTGGTAATGTCAGCATGGATAAAGGACGATTAAATGCTTATGGTGGACGGGTTGAGTTAGGAGGGTTGGCGGAACCTGGTAGTGTAGCGCTGGGTGTAGATGGTGATAATCTCAGTTTGAAATTTCCTGAGAATGTAACGCGAGCAGATATATATTTTACTAATAGCGCTGGTGTTTTTGTAGAAGCTGCTGGTGGCGGTAATATTGCAGTCAATGCCAAGAATCTAGAGATATTAGGAGGAAGTATTTTAAGTGCTGGTATTGGACAAGGTTTGGGGACATCTGAAACTGTTGCAGGAGATATTGCACTTAATGCTACCGGAGAAATCAAAGTTGCTGGCACTGGGAGTAATGTTGCCAATCTTGTGCGTTTGGGGTCACAAGGTAATGGGGGTAACATTACTATTGATTCTGGTTCATTCTCATTACGCGATGACGCTGAACTTACTGTCTCAACATTTGGACAAGGGAATGCGGGGAATGTGACAGTACGGGCACGAGATGCTGTTTTTCTTGCAGATGCTGGCATCTTCAGCGCGGTGTCATCAGGGGGTGTAGGTAAAGGTGGCAATATCGACATCAATGCTGCAACACTATCACTAATTGATGGCGCTCAACTGATAACTGCTACTCGTGAAGCACATGAACCCCAGCCACCAGGACGGGGGGATGCGGGGAATGTCAATATTAATGTGACTGGGAAAGTTGATATTGCTGGGGAGAAAAACAGTTTATTTAGTGTGATTAGCAGCAATATGGAAATGGAGACAGTTGGCAATGGCGGTAACATTAGTATCAATTCTGGTTCTTTTTCCTTACGAGATGGCGCTGGACTTACTGTCTCAACTTCTGGACAAGGGAATGCGGGGAATGTGTCAGTGCGGGCACGAGATGCTGTTTCTCTTTCAAATAATGCTGCCATCCTCAGCATTGTGGATACTGGGGGTGTAGGTAAAGGTGGCAATATTGACATCAATACTGTAACACTATCATTAATTGATGGCGCTAGCCTACAAACCTCAACTTATGGAAAAGGGAATGCGGGGAATGTGTCAGTGCAGGCACAAAATGCTGTTTCTCTTGCAGATAATGCTGGCATCTTCAGCACAGTGTCACCAGAGGGTGTAGGTAAAGGTGGCAATATCGACATCAATGCTGCAACACTATCACTTATTGATGGCGCTAGCCTACAAACCTCAACTTATGGAAAAGGGAATGCGGGGAATGTGGCAGTACGGGCACGAGATGCTGTTTCTCTTGCAGATGATGCTGGCATCTTCAGCATCGTGTCACCAGAGGGTGTAGGTAAAGGTGGCAATATCGACATCAATGCTGCAATACTATCACTTACTGATGGCGCTATGCTAGAAGCCTCAACTACTGGACAAGGAAATGCGGGGAATGTGACAGTGCAGGTACGAGATGCTGTTTCTCTTGCATATGCTGTCATCTTCAGCACAGTAGAATCAAGCGGTGTAGGTAAGGGTGGCAATATCGACATCAATGCTGCAACACTATCACTTACTGATGGCGCTCAATTGCTAACTTATACAGATGATGTATCTGATCGCCAGCTAGTAGGACGGGGGGATGCGGGGAATGTCAATCTGAATGTTACTGGCGCTGTCGATATTACTGGGCAGAAAAACAATTTATTCAGTGGGATTG
The DNA here is from genome assembly GCF_036919555.1 of Nostoc sp. Taxonomy (GTDB): domain Bacteria; phylum Cyanobacteriota; class Cyanobacteriia; order Cyanobacteriales; family Nostocaceae; genus Nostoc. The sequence continues at coordinate 204,290 of NZ_JBALCS010000078.1, read as the reverse complement.
GCAGCTTTGTGGAAACTGGGACTGAAGGCAATGGGGGTAACATTACTATCGATTCTGGTTCTTTCTCATTACGCGATGGCGCTCAACTTACTGCCTCAACTTCGGGACTTGGGAATGCGGGAAATGTGACAGTGATTGCACGAGATGCTGTTTCTCTTGCAGATAATGCTGCCATCCTCAGCACGGTGGAATCTGGGGGTGTAGGTAAAGGTGGCAATATCGACATCAATGCTGCAAGGCTGTCACTTACTGATGGCGGTCAATTGCTAACCATTACTCGTGGTGTATCTGATACCCAGGCAGCAGGACAGGGGGATGCAGGGAATGTGAATGTGAATGTGACTGGCGCTGTTGATATTGCTGGGGAGAAAAATAGTTTAAGTGGGATTGGCAGCTTTGTAGAACTGGGAACACAAGGCAATGGGGGTAAAATTACTATTGATTCTGGTTCTTTCTCATTACGCGAGCGCGCTCAACTTGAAGCCTCAACTTCTGGACAAGGGAATGCAGGCACAATTCAAGTGAATACTGCTGATTTTTTCGCCATTTCTGGTAGCAGTTCAGACTTGAACACTGGGTTGTTCGTGAACTCCCAAAGTCCGACGGGTACTGCTGGAGATATTATCGTCACCTCACCTAAAGTTACTTTAGACAACAGTGGCAGACTCAACGCTGAATCTGCATCGGGTAACGGTGGCAATATCAACTTACAAACTGATTTACTGCTTCTGCGTCGTGGCGCTGGAATTTCTACCACCGCAGGCACAGCACAAGCTGGGGGTAATGGTGGCAATATCACCATCACCGCCCCCAATGGCTTCATCCTCGCTGTCCCAAGTGAAAATAGTGACATCACTGCCAATGCTTTTACAGGCAGTGGTGGGAGAGTGGATATCAAAGCGTTTGGCATTTATGGTATTGAGTTCCGAGACAAAGAAAACCCACAAACAAGCGATATCACTGCTAGTTCAAAATTTGGTATACAGGGGACTGTAGAACTAAACACCCCAGATATTGACCCCAACAGTGGCTTAGTTGAATTGCCAACAATACCAGTTGACACCAAGTTAGCCCAAGGCTGCTACAGTCCAGGTTCCGCCCAAAACCGATTTGTAATCACTGGACGCGGCGGTTTACCACCCAATCCCAAAGACATTCTCACTCCTGATACGCCACAAATAGATTGGGTGTCTCTTAAACCCAGCAGCAACAACCGTTCCCTACCACCTGTTACCAGTGAACCAACTACCTCTACTCCCAAACGCATCGTTGAAGCAACAGGTGCGACGCTAAACGCCAAAGGACAAATCGTCCTCAGTGCTAATTCATCCACCGCTACTCTTAATACTTCCAGACAGAACCCAATTCAATGTCATGGTAGCTAAAGTTACTCATATTTTTGCAGCATCCTGCTTGCTGATGTTGTTCAACAGCCTGACAATTACACCCAGCAGGGCGCAGACAGGAAATCGTGTACAACTACCCCAAAACAATTTTCCCTCACTTCCACAACTCCCGCCGCCGCAGGATGTCCAACCACCTTCACCCAGAACACCACCAACACCACCCTCTCCACCACCACAACTTCCGCCTCCATCTGAACTACTTCAACCTGATCAACCACTACTCACACCAGATGAGCCACTTCCGACAACGCTACAAATCTTCACTGTTAAACAGTTTGAAGTCATTGGCAGTACAGTATTCAGCTCAGAAAAATTAAATCAGGTACTTGCTGAATTTATCAACAAGCCTATAACATTTGCACAATTAATAGAAGCTCGTTCCAAAATTACTCAACTTTATATTAATGCAGGATACGTTACTTCTGGAGCTTATATTCCGGAACAAACTCTCACTAGCGGTGTTGTCCGAATCCAGGTAATTGAAGGTGAATTAGAAGATATCCAGATAACTGGTACTAGGCGACTTAACCCAAATTATATCTGTAGCCGTATAGCTTTAGGCGCATCCACTCCTTTGAATCAAAAACGCCTGCTAGAGTCCCTGCAATTATTGCAACTAAATCCTTTAATTCAAAACTTGTCTGCGGAACTGTCTGCTGGCTCACGTAAAGGTGCTAATTTGCTGGCTATCAAGGTAACAGAGGCAGATTCGTTTAATATACAACCAGTGCTGGACAATGGCGGCTCCCCCAGTGTTGGTAGCTTCCGACGCCAACTGCAAATAAACGAAGCCAACTTACTCGGATTTGGAGATAGTATATCATTAGCGTACAGCAATACTGACGGCAGTAACACCATAGATGCCAGCTACAGCTTACCCCTCAATCCCCGCAATGGCACTCTCACCTTCAGCTATGGTAATACATCAGCCGATGTCATTGAACGCCCCTTTAATAAATTAGATATTGAATCAGCTTCCCAATATTACGAACTCACATTCCGCCAGCCTCTAGTGCAAACTCCTAACCAAGAGTTCGCTCTTGGGATAACCGCTTCTCGCAGAGAAACTGATATTTCCTCCTCTTTACTAGAAGAGAATCAGGTTCCCCTTTCTCTACTTTCACCAGGGGCTGACGAAGAAGGACGCACCAGAGTATCTGCATTGCGATTTTTTCAACAATGGACAAGTCGCAATAGCCAAGAAGTAATTGCCGCTCGTTCTGAATTTAGTTTGGGAATTGGTGCATTTAATGCAACAATCAATGAGACCGCACCTGATAGCCGCTTTTTTGCTTGGCGAGGACAGGCGCAGTGGGTACGCTTATTAGCTCCTGATACTTTATTGTTAATTCGTGGCGATATGCAACTGGCTTCTAGAACGCTTTTAACTTCAGAACAATTTGGTTTAGGTGGTATAAATAGTGTCCGGGGGTATCGTCAAGATTTACTATTAGCAGATAATGGTGCTTTTGCTTCTGTTGAATTGCGGCAACCAATTGCACGTGTATCACAGTGGAATGGACTTCTGCAAGTTACTCCATTTGTTGATGTTGGCACTGCTTGGAATAATTCCTCAAGTAGAAATGAAAATAATACTAACACCCTAGCTTCTGTTGGTTTGGGTTTGCATTGGTCACAGGGTAATAACTTTACTGCTGGTGTTGAGTGGGGTATTCCTTTAGTTTCTGTTGATACTCAACGCAAGACATGGCAAGAAAACGGGTTGTATTTTTTTGTACAATATAATCCATTCTAATTTCACACAAAATCGCAGCAAAAAGTCGAGCCAGTGCGTTAGAGTTGCCTTGCGTCGGAATCTTCTGGCATCGGAGCACCTGCTTCTAGCGATCTGTTAGCAACGCAAAAGTGTCACTTGACAAGAGAGAGTTATAGAGAGTTTTCTCAGGTTTTTATTCTAACTAATTATCAGGCATAAATCTTATTATGAAAAAAGTAAAGTTTAAAATTATATGAAATTTTTCAAGCATTTTTTTTTAGCATTATTGACGACATCACTATGTATATATTTGTCGGATTTCTTTGATTCATCTAATTATTTAACGGTAGCGTTTGCCAAATCTAAAATCAGATCGTTTCCTGTTTTAGTAACAATATCTGCTGTCAACTCCAGCCAGCCTTCTAGCCTAGTGCAGCAAAGTCAAGCACTTTATGAAGAGGGACAGTTTGTGGAAGAGGTACAACTTCTAAAAAAAGCAGCAGGTGAATTTAAAGCTACTAATGATATATTGAATGAAGCTATAACTTTAAGCAATCTTTCTTTAGCCTACCAGCAATTAGGACAATGGCTTGAAGCAACTGAAGCGATCGCACAAAGTATTAAACTATTACAAACTCTAAAAGATTCAGGTTCTTCACAAGAGCAATCCCAAATTTTTGCTCAAACTTTAGATGTTCGAGGTGGACTGGAATTAGCACAGGGGCAAACTGAAGCCGCCTTGGGTACTTGGCAAGAAGCGGCTAAAATTTATCAACACCTAGATGATATATCTGCACTGATTCGCAATCACATTAATCAAGCCCAAGCAATGCAAGCTTTGGGAAATTATCTGCAAGCAGATCAAACCTTAATCTCAGTACGAGAAATTCTCAAAAAACAATCAGATTCTTCTCTGAAAGCCATAGGATTGTATAGCTTAGGGAATGTTAGGCGAAGTTTGGGTTATTTAAAGGATTCGCAAGAAATTCTAGAAAAAAGTTATTCTGTGGCTAGACAAGCAGGAGATGCGATCGCTCAAAGTAATGCTTTACTTAGTTTAGGTAATACCGCCCGCGCTCAAACATCCGCTCAACTTAGTTTGGGTAACTCAAACAACGCCAAGGATTACACAAAAACAGCAATTCAATACTATCAACAAGCGGTGCAGATTGCATCTGCAACATCTATTGTGCGGCTCCAAGCTCAATTGAATCTATTAAGACTATTGGTAGAGCAAGAGCAAGAAGAATTTAATACAGCAAAGGCATTATTACCGCAAATTCAGTCTCAGATAGACAATCTGCCTCCAAGTCGAACAGCTGTTAACTACCGGATTAACTTTGCCCAAAGTCTGAGCAAAATGATACAGAACTCAGTTCAGCTAAAAGATGTTGCTAAAATACTAGCGCAAGCTGTTCAAGTAGCTAAGAGTTTAAAAGATGAACGAACCGAGTCTTATGCCCTTGGTACTCTTGGCGGTCTATACGAACAAAGCGGACAGCTAGCTGATGCTAATAGCCTTACACAGCAAGCCTTGGTGAAAGCCGAATCTCTTGATGCTCAAGACATTGCTTATCAATGGCATTGGCAGATGGGACGGATACTACAAAAGCAATTCAATATCCCAGCAGCAATAGCTGCTTATAATCAAGCTTATAACGCTCTCAAATCTCTACGTAATGATTTAGTTGCGATTAATCCTGATGTGCAATTTTCTTTCCGCGAGAGCATAGAACCCGTATATCGACAGTACGTTGATTTACTGTTGCAACTTCCGGAAAATACTTTTCAAAAGCCAGATAATCTCATTCAAGCTCGTCAGGTAATCGAATCTCTCCAGTTAGCAGAACTAGATAACTTCTTTCGTTCACCTTGTTTGCTACCAAGAATTGACCTTGATAAATTAGTTGAAAAGGAAAAATCTACAGCTGTTGTCTATCCAATTATTTTAGATAATCGACTAGAAATTATTACTAGGTTGCCAGGGCAAGATACAATGTACCGTAAAACAACTAAAGTTTCTAAAGATGTATTAGAAAATACTGTAGAAGAACTACAGAAAGATTTACCTGTTGCTAGTCGTGAGCCTGATGTTAAGCAGCGCTCACAACAGTTATATGACTGGTTAATTACACCTATTGAATCAGATTTGACAAAGAAAGGTATAACATCTTTAGTGTTTGTACTAGATGGTTCTTTACGGAATATCCCAATGGCGATTCTTTACGACAAACAACAGCAAAAATATCTGATAGAAAAGTATGCTATTTCTTTGACACCTGGTTTGCAACTTGTTGATCCCAAACCTTTACGAAATGTGCATTTAAACGTTTTAGTTGTCGGAGTTGAGCAAAAACGCTTGATTGAAGGTAAATCCTTTCCCGAACTCTTAAATGTGACGCAGGAATTAAAACAAGTCCAATCTGAAGTTCAATCAAGTAAAAAACTCTTAAATCAAGAGTTCACCAAAACTAATCTGCAAAAGCAAATTCAATCTACTCCCTTTTCAGTAGTACACATAGCTACTCACGGGCAATTTAGTTCAGACGTTGAACAAACCTATATTATTACCTGGGATGCTCTACTGAAGGTTAGAGAGTTAGATAATTTACTACGAGCTAGGGGTGAAAGCCGACCAGAAACAATTGAATTACTCGTCCTTAGTGCCTGTAAAACCGCCACCGGAGACAAACGAGCGGCTTTAGGATTAGCTGGTGTGGCAGTACAGGCAGGCGCACGCAGTACTATAGCAACTTTGTGGACTGTAGATGATGAATCTACTAGCGACTTTATGGGTGAATTATACCGACAGTTGGAGGCTGGAGTAACTAAAGCCCAAGCACTACAACGCGCCCAACTTGCAATTTTAGCTAAAGAAAATCGTCCTTATTTTTGGGCACCTTATGTTCTTGTAGGTAATTGGTTGTAATTATTTAAAAAATTTGCTTCTTTAGTAAGTAACCCAAGTTGCTGCCATTTTTGAGGAAATCCCGTATATTTACAAAACTGATTGTAGAAGCTGTGCGATGTGTGGCTTGAAAAAGTTGCTGTTTTGTTTTTGGCTTAGTTTCGTAATCGAACAGGATAGTAAATCTGCGCCCTTTTTGAGCCTTTGGGACCAAATCAGGTGCAGTCATTCTAAATCCTCCTTGCGAGCTAGTTCATCGGAAATTTGAATCGTTAATTCTGCCATTGCGATCGCAAGAGAAGTGTATCCGGCATCTCTTGCATCCCAATTATAGCTTTACTACTCTTCCATGCTGTTCAAAACTCTTTTCAATCATGCTGCCCCGCCTAAGCGATGCTTCAATGTCATCAAGTTAAAGGCTGGACTGGTAAATTTGCATCAATCTCAATCAAAGTAACTTTGGCATTTTCAACTACTGTATTTCCCATTAGCGTGTCCTGCATAGCTTCAAACTTAGACTCTGCTTTCCCAATCTGCTCATAATGTAAAATCACATGATAATGCTTTTGTATTGGTTCCCCAGACTCAGAACGCTCTACTACAAGCCAATCTTTGTTTTGACCTGACTCGGCAATCTGACGATATTCACTGGCTAACTGTTCTAATGCAATAGCTATGGCGTGTTCTCTAGTTTGTCCACAGCAACGAATCTCATCTCTTGGCTGGTCAACAGATGACGATACTTTACAAACATACTGTCCATTCTCGTCAGCTTCAACATTAATCGTAATTGTTCCGGTGATTGAAGTCATACTTAGTTTGTTTATGCGGTAGTAGATTTGTAATTAGCAATAGATTAAATCAAAGCGAAAGGTTTATCATCTATCGTTTCAATCACAATACCGCCAAATCGAGCTTCTTCAGCCCAGCACTTCACTGCATTAATGTAGCAAATGTGACTTTCGTACTTCTCTTTAGTTTCAGTTACAATTGCCTCAAATCCTCCACTCATTGAGGTATTAAAGAAACTCAACTTCCGCCCCTGAGCATCACAGGCTTTACTGTAGCAATTATTACAGACTGCGCGTGGATATCTTGCAAAATATCGAGTTGGGATCGAACAGATTGGGCAAGGATGAAACTCAGTATTGCTCATAAATGCAGTAACACTTGAGATTAATTTGAAATAACACTACCTAATTTATGCTGAGTTTATTGATCTTCAACGAAGAGGCTCTTGGATGGGGGCTAAAAGCCAGCAAGAAACAAACGCTTCCTTTCTGTACGTTCGCCTTATGTTTTCAGAATTTAACTCATGAAAATGCTCTTGGTGTTCTGTTAATGAACAGCTTTCAAGGTATCGTAAAGTAGCTTGTAGCGCTTAAACCCTACTTCATACAAAAGATTTACCTGCGGCTGTACCACAATACTATCTTGCGCGAAGATATTGAGTGCAGTTTCTAAGTTCGGGTATGCACCAACCCCCACCATTGCTAAAATAGCTGCTCCGTAAGCGGCTCCTTCTTCGGCTTTGGGAGCAATAAGTTCTGTTTGCAAAACATCTGCTAAAATCCTTAACCAAATATTAGAGCGTGCCCCTCCACCTATTGCCAAAAGTTGATCGACAGGAGCGATCGCACTGATAACTTCCAAGGCTGAACGCAAGCTGAATGCAACTCCCTCGATAACAGCACGAATTATATCTGCTTGCGTATGAGCTAATGACAAATTCACCAAAGCACCGCGAGTATCTGGATCGAGATGGGGACTGCGTTCTCCTGAGAGGTGGGGTAGAAATAGAACACCACGCGCACCAGGTTGCGATCGCTCTGCCATATCCATCAGATCAGTGTAGGATATATGCGGTGCAAATGTATCTCGATACCAACGCAGAGAACCACCTGCTGCTAGCGTCACTCCCAACAGATGATAGCCACCATCTACATGACAGAACGGCGTTGGATAATAGAGGGATGAGTTGAGGTCATCCAGTTAAGAGCTTCGACCTCCCGAATCCGAGTCGGGTCTAACTATGAGAGCAAAAGACCCTTTTAAAACATCCTCTTAAACACTTATAATATCTGCTTTGTTGGGTTGAGGAACGAAACCCAACATTTTATCCTTGTTCATGTTGGGTTTCACTGCCGTTCAACCCAACCTACATTGATAGATTTTATTATAAGTAATCACCCGAACTTGATATAACATCGGGAATAAACAGCAGCTATCAACAATAGTCAATTCCAGTATTGTTTACCCCGACTACTAGCTGTAACCTTAAAAAACTAACATTTAACACCCTCTGAATTATAGAACTGATGTTTATGAGGGTTGATTTAATTTGGTCATGAGAGTACCTTCAGCGGTGTTTATAAAGGTGTCTCGATCTGGAATAATTGCTTGGGGTATTAAAGTAGTGGAGTGAGTGGTAATTCCTGGCAGCTTTTTGACAGCAGTGCCGATCGCCATAAACTCGATAATGCCACTACCTAACTGATAAACATAAGTTTTAATACCAACAACTTGGTCAGCTCCACTATTACGAGCATCAGTAGCGATGTGAGCAATGGCTTGTTCGCGTGCTTCATAAATTAATGTAGTCAATTCATTAATTTCACCACGGACAAATGACTTGAATGCTGATGTGATTCCCCCGACAAAACCAAGAGAATATACGGAAACACCCAAAAGCAACTTTAAAGGCATATAACCCAGGTTGATCAGGTTCCACATTTCCTGATTAGTTAAATCGCTGGTAATAGGAGTTTGACTAAAGGCTACTTTAAGGGCGGGATGGTAAGAAGCAGTACCAATCATCACCATCTCTTGCATCCCGGCAAAGGGAATAATTGATGTCTGAATTCCAACCACAGCATTAGCCCCTGTATTTAAGGCTTCAGACTCAATTCGCTTTAAGGCTAAGTGACGAGTTTGGTTGAATATTTCGGAAAATTCTTTAATTTCTCCGCGTTTTAAACTTTTGAGAGAGCCGAGTATTCCACCACCTAATCCAATGGAGTAGGCAACATTGCCAAAGACAAACTTTTTGGGTGCAAATCCGGCATCAATTTGGCAATAGAGTTCCTGTCCATCGGCGGAAGTAGAAAATTCTAATTTTTCGGATTTTTCTTCACCTTGGTGAACACAGGAGCCAATAGAGAGGAATTCAACATTGCCGATTTGTTGCACTAAATCATTGGAAACGCCTGTGATGCCACTTCCGCCATGCTTTTGTGCTTCAGCCGACATCCGCGCATAAGCTTTTTGCCTTCCTTCATGAATCATGCTGGTGACTTCGGTGACTTCTCCGCCGACAATGGTTTTTAGTCCTGATGCAATTCCTCCAATTAGCCCCAGTGAAAAGACACTGTTGCCAATGACTAAATCTCCCGGATACATACCCTGTTGTCGAAGACAGAAGATTTCATTGCCAGAGAGTCCGCTGATTGCAACCATGCCTTTGACTCCAGTAATTTAGATGAATGTATGATAACCGCTTGTAAAAACCTGTGCAAATCTGTCAGCGATGTTTCAGTCCCCTTGCGGGGTAATAGGTTTTGGAAACACAGAAGCGATATTTTCTCGCCAAGTGCAATATTATTTCAGTCCCCTTGCGGGGTAATAGGTTTTGGAAACATCGATGTTTCCACATTCTATTCAGCCAAATGAAGAGAGTTTCAGTCCCCTTGCGGGGTAATAGGTTTTGGAAACTTTGGAACCACGAAGGAGAAACAACTCAATATATGTGAGTTTCAGTCCCCTTGCGGGGTAATAGGTTTTGGAAACTCAATGCAGCAGAAGCGATCGCCACTAAATAGGAGTTTCAGTCCCCTTGCGGGGTAAAGGTTTTGGAAACTATGAGGTGAGTAAGGAGTAAGAAAGAGAATTTATGTTTCAGTCCCCTTGCGGGGTAATAGGTTTTGGAAACCCTTGGCAGTTGTAAAGCCCTGTTTCAAGCTTTCCTTGGCTGGTTTCAGTCCCCTTGCGGGGTAATAGGTTTTGGAAACTTCTATTTTTAGTATTTCTTATTACAAGTTATAATATTTGTTTCAGTCCCCTTGCGGGGTAATAGGTTTTGGAAACGTGCGATCGCCTCCTAAATAAAGTTTCCTTGCAAGTTTCAGTCCCCTTGCGGGGTAATAGGTTTTGGAAACAATTGTACCCCCTAAGTAAGATTTAATTATGGCAAGGTTTCAGTCCCCTTGCGGGGTAATAGGTTTTGGAAACCAACAGTTTGGTAAAGATATGCCGATCTTGTCAACTCAGTTTCAGTCCCCTTGCGGGGTAATAGGTTTTGGAAACCAATGGCAGATACCTGCGTTGGCTGCAAAGACTATTGTTTCAGTCCCCTTGCGGGGTAATAGGTTTTGGAAACTATTCTTAAGTGTTGTTTTCACGTCTTTCCCTGCTGGTTTCAGTCCCCTTGCGGGGTAATAGGTTTTGGAAACCCTATTTGAGGTGTGTGTTTTACCCCGACTATTTTCAGTTTCAGTCCCCTTGCGGGGTAATAGGTTTTGGAAACGCTGGAAACCTTGAAAGGGAAAGTGGATTTAGCTAAGTTTCAGTCCCCTTGCGGGGTAATAGGTTTTGGAAACTTTACGACTTTTCCGCAATCGCACTTACATTTCCAGTTTCAGTCCCCTTGCGGGGTAATAGGTTTTGGAAACTTGTTGTTGTCTCTTTGACTGCGTAGCTTTCGGAAGTTTCAGTCCCCTTGCGGGGTAATAGGTTTTGGAAACTGCTCGGTGCTGAAACTTAATAAGAGCAAGCTTCCTGGAAACGTTTTTGACGGATCGAAAAAAAAGGTTGTTTTCAGCCGCTCTTATTGCAACTAATTTGCAACTTCCTTCATTTCTTAAACGCTGTAATTATTTACTTGTCTAGGTTCTGGCGATTTTGGCAGATCCCCCAGGGAAATTGACCCCGCTTCGACTTGCCAAACATCAAGTTGATTCCCTAATCATAAGACGTGTATCTATTATTGTCCAGAAGTTGAGGAAGGATATATGGATTCAGTCGATTTTTCCCTGTTTCAGGGCTTTACGGGCTAACTTGACATAAGTTTTCACCGTAGACTCTCGCATCTCTAAATCTTGGGCGATCGCCTTTAAGGATTCGCCTATCTCCCGTCGTGCTAAAATTGTTGCCCAGACTACAGCAATTTTATCAGTGCGCTCCCCTCCTTTTCGTTTTCGTTGTGCAGTAAATAACTCTGTCAGTTCTTCAATACGTTGTGCCAACATATTCGTTAGCAACTCAACGGTTGTAGTTAATTTTTGTTCCACCCAGTCTAAACGTGTTTGTCCCAGTCCGAAGGTAGTTTTGTGTCCTGTCCCACAGTATGGAGCCAACTGTACCAAGCCATAAAATAACTGGGTAAACTCAGCATTTGCTAAAGCTGCTTTGCTTAGACCAAAAGACATAGCTCCGGTAAAACCTGTGACTGAGCCTCGCTTTCCGGCTGCCACTTTCATCGATTCCAAATGGTGCTGATGAATAATTACGCTTTCGTCTATCCAATCAAGGAATGTTTCTTGTTCTACTGGCAATCTGGAAAAGTCATTCCATCGCCGTAGGTAACTATGGAAAAGATTTTCTGGTACTGGCAAGGGGAAATGATGACCTTTGCGCCGAAAACTTGTGGGTGAAATAAAACTCAGATTCACTAATGATTGTTGGGCTGATGATTGCAACAACTGAGCATAAGTAGTTGGAGCATGAGCGATATTCACCTGTTTTATCTGTAGGGATGCGCCACTCAATTCGATAGTTTTCGGTAAGTTAGTCAACCAAAGTTTTAGAAACTGCACCACCCGTTCAGACAGAGCATTCAGATGCCAGTGGTAAATTTGCTTGGCTTCTAATCGCAGTTGCTTGCCACTAGCAAGCAGTTCACCTTCTAATGCTGAAATATTGAAGGGTTTTTCTGATTCTCCATCATGTAAATATGCAGAAAGGTCTGGATCAATTTGTCGCACTTGGTCAAGAAACCAGGCATGAAGTCCAATTGTATATTGTGAGAACAGGAGTTAATGCTGAATTGACACTAGCTTGAACAAGAAACCAGGCATGAAGTCCAATTGTATATTGTGAGTAAAGAGAATTTGATGTGCTTGGCTCAAGTTCAAACACCAAGCCTACCAATTCAATGTTATCTGCCCATGTAACTGCTGAGGTGGTAGCCACTGATTTAGCTTTCGGTTGGCGCCTGGTGCTCAGTCCCCGTGAGGGGATTTTGTAAGTGGAAACTTTGATTGATTGTTCTCTACTAGAATTTATTTGAAGTTTCAGTCCCCGTGAGGGGATTTTGTAAGTGGAAACTCTGTACCTTTATAATGTTTTAATATTGACATTAAATGTTTCAGTCCCCGTGAGGGGATTTTGTAAGTGGAAACTTGAAGAAATTGCTTCTCAAACGGACACCCATAAAAGGTTTCAGTCCCCGTGAGGGGATTTTGTAAGTGGAAACGACCATTGGTTGACAATAGAGTTCTGTTATCCGTCCCGTTTCAGTCCCCGTGAGGGGATTTTGTAAGTGGAAACTCTCGACACTATTAGATGTGGTGTTGTGTCAGACAAGTTTCAGTCCCCGTGAGGGGATTTTGTAAGTGGAAACAGTTGATGAGTATTCAACCGTCTAAGTCGATCACAAGTTTCAGTCCCCGTGAGGGGATTTTGTAAGTGGAAACTTCTTGGGTGATATTGCTACCCATAGCACGAGCCAAGTTTCAGTCCCCGTGAGGGGATTTTGTAAGTGGAAACCCTCGGTGCTGAAAGCTAACGAGAGCAAGCTTTCTGGACACGGTTTTGGCAGATCGAAAATTTTGGTCATTTTCAGCCTACCTTATTGCAAGTAATTTGCAATATCCGAAACTACTGAAATGCCGTAATCATTTACTTGTCAAGGTTCTGGCGATTTTGGCAGATCCCCCAGGGTTTTAGCCCCCGCTTCGATTTGCCAAACATCAAGCTGATACACCAATCATAATACTATTGTTTGCTCTTGTCGAGGAATTTCAGAACCGTATGTAATTGTTCGCTTGATTGCGCCAGCATCAAGTATATACAATCGTACCGAATCTTCTTCAGGCTTAACCAGTTTTTCAATCTTGGTTTGCAGTGTCGCAAATTGTATCGCTGTTAAAAAACACTCAAAAACGCTGTATTGTGTCCATTTTCCGTAACCAGACAACATCTTATGTAAACGAGTGCGACGTTTATTTGCGCCTTTATTATCAGGCAGATCGTAAATAATTAAATAAAACAGGGTAGTCATTGTCAGATTTTTTGAGAAATGATAATCAACGTAAAGCTAAAGCCTTATATGGAATCCCTTCTTGTAAATGGCGACTCAATAGCCGCGCTTGTAGTTCAATCGCTCGCCGATAAGTGCATTTGTACTCAAAAACCGGATGTTTAAATTCATCATTCATTTTGCGCTCGAATGCTTCTAAGAAAGTTTTCCTAGCAGTATCCTTGAGGCGATATGCACCTAAACTTTCGTTAAAATCGTCAGGTTGAATTTCATGTTTATGTAATACGGCTAATACTACATTGTCAGAAATCAAAGCACGAAACTCTTCCATTAAGTCCAGCACCATTGCAGGCTGTCCATGATGGACTTCATGCAAATATCCAATATAAGGATCTAGCCCAGCAACATGAACCGCAGCCGTTACTTGAACTCGCAATAAACCATAGGCAAAACTGAGGAGTGAATTCACGGGATCAGTAGGTGGGCGCCGATTTCGACCAGCAAATGTCCACTCTTTTCCAACCATCCGTGGCCAGCAGGCAAAATATTCTCGTGCAGCTAAACCTTCAATTCCTCTGACTTTATCTATGGTTTTTTGGCTTTTGACGAGACTTTTACGCTCTTTGAGAGGATTATCTCGCTCATTATGACGATATAAAACCTGATATTGATTGTGAATTTTCGCTGCCACAATTGTTTTGACTAATTCTAAACGTCCGACGGGATCGTTATAAAGTTTATATTGTGCTAGTCGCAATTGACCGTTGCGTGAATAACCAGGAAGTGCGGAACCCAGATATTTACCAAAGGTAGAAAGATAGTGAATAGGCATACCCAATTCCAAAGCATAAACTAGAGCATCGCCTGTGACTTGAGGATTGCCCATTAAGACAACTTGTTGGACTGTTTGGGCTGCAACAGTCTGTTTTTTCCAAGAACCATCTGATTGCTTGAGAGCAACGTTAAAAGCTTCGTAATTCTTGCTTAAAACGGCATCAGCTTGAGTGACGTAAAGAACTGTCATTTTAGATTTGTGGTAATTATTGGTGGATAAAACTTATCAAACGTGATGTGAGACTTATTCTTAAAACCTCTCTCCAAACCTCTCTCCGAGACGGAGAGAGGCTTTGATTCTTGCTAGTAGGCAAGGGATTGGGGGTTAGGGTGAGAGTAAAGTTGCACACGGGGTTATCAAGAAACTTGCTCCCGATGAATTTAATCATCAGTTTCAGCAGTGGTTGACCTTCGTAACTGTTGAACTTCAAAAGGTAGACAAATACCTTTTAGACTGCATGAAAAACACTTTTTAGTGTTGTCGATTGGTGCAGGCATAGTTCTTTGCTCTGCAAGTTGAGCAAGAGCGATCGCTTGCTCAGTCATTTGCCGTAGTTGAGGTGTAAGCTCTACTGTCTGTCTTCTGCGGTTAGCGTGATAAAAAATTTCTCCGTAGGCGATACTGCGATCGGTACGTTCTTCTAAACATAAAGCAGCTGCACAAAGTTGAAAATGGTCGTTAAGATGGTGTGCCATCTTTCCCTTCTTATATTCCACTGGGACAAGCTGGCGATCGCATTCTTCAACAGCATCAATTATACCTGCAATTTTTAGGCGATCGCTCCAAACCCATTGTTGCTGATGAATCAGCGTTTCCCCTTCCTGAATAGTTCCTTCTTCATTAATATTGCGGTGTATGTGGCGACCCAAGATAATATGTTGGTTATCTTCCATTTCACCTAACACATATTCCAGATAAAATCTGCGTGGGCAATATTCCCAGGCGTTGAGATATGCCAATGGTAAGTAATCTTCATTCATTGTTCATCAATTATTTCTTAAAGGATGTTTGAAAAGTATTTTTGGTAACATCAAAGCATCAGGAACCTAACCCCCCTAACCCCCCTAGCCCCCCTAGCCCCCCTTCCCTACAAGGGAATGAATGGGGGTTTCAAAGCCTCTCTCCCTATGGGGGAGAGGAATGTAAGTGGGGTTTCACGAGCGTCATTACGAATTAATTAAACAGGTTTGTCCCATTCCCATTGCTGTCTTGCGTCCAACTCCTGCAAAGTGGGCAAAATTAGCTAAAGTCGTAGCAATTTTCGCCTGTTCAGCTTCTTCAAAACGATATCTTACCCAGCCTTTAGCACCAATTTCTGAACTGCTTTCTAACTTCAAACTATAAGTTTTCAGTTCATAAGCACAAACTAAACCTTTCCACTCCACAAATGGAAACTTCAGTTCTTCTGGTGCAAATATATTCCAGCGCCGCAAGAGACTGCCAAAAACTAATTCTGGTAAAGGAAAAGGCTGAATTTCTCGCTTCTGTTTAAAACTTGTAGGCGACAAGAAATTGAGGGTGATGTCATCAGAGATTTTATCTGTATTTGCCAGAATCGCGTAATCTGAGAAATCTGCTAAAGGATGAGTTCCTGGCAAAGTATAGATACTGCGAATAACAAAGGGGCATTCTCCTAGAGACAGAGGTTTGTTACCCCATTGTTCTATACCATTCAAAAGTGGATCGATTAAATCACCATCAAGTAGAGAGATACGAAAAGTAAAATCATCTCCCGGTTGTGTTCCTCGTTGGCGACGGTATCCCATCAATTCTGAGAGGCTGAAAGGAGTATCTTGACTGCCGTGAATGGCATCTGCTATTTGGGTATCTCCCAAACTCAGCCAGTCCATCACTTGAGCATGTAGTCCCCAGCTTATAGCAGGAATAATTTGCTGACTTGCAGCACCCAGTTGAATCACCAAAGCATATAAACTAGCGGATTTAGGAGGCGATGACAACAGTGCTGGCTCCATAGAAAACTCCAACAGGTAAACAGGTTTTATCAGGTAGTTGCCAATAGTTACCAGACAGTTGCGCCTGACTAACTAAACTCACAGGCGGCATCACAATTCGGTTGTATAGTAACAGTCTGGATGATGTTGGTAAATCCAACGGATTTAAAGGATGCTTGGTGATGTACTGTCCAGTTCGCTCTTTCAAATCTGCAATTTCTGTTGCTTCAACTCGCACCTTAGCTGCCCATTTACCCAACCTGATCCAACGGGGAATTTTGATAGATTCACGGCTAACAATATAGGTTTTATACTGACTGCCTACTGCTAATTCTTTAGCACGGCCATAATTAATTGGGTAATTGCGTTTTGCTCCGTCACCTCCAAATTGCACAGATTTACCATAGTAAGCAACTTGTGCTGCTTTGAAGGTATTCACCTGATAAGACCAAATTAGAGGTAATGCCGGAAATACATAGATTCCGGCTTTGTTAAGGTGCAAAAGATTTTGCTCTTGAGTAGCATCTAAGTAACTAGGTTTTTGGGCATTTATTCCCTTAAGTCGATAGGCTTTAGGAATGTACTCAGTTTCAAATAAGGCAAAGCTCAATGCCCAATTGTGCAGATATTTTTCTGTTTCGTAGAGAATACCCATTTCACGAGTGGCAAAAAATACGTTGTCGTGGAGGGTTAACTTGCATTGGTAAAGAATCATAAGCTGGTGATGAGGGATTAGGAAAGTAGTGTAGGCGTTACCCACACTACAAAATTGCTCTTGTTAACTTATTTGCTTTTACCTTTTTTACCAGCGATCGCACCATAAGTTTCAGCGTAGATTTTAGTTTGCTGATACAAAGTTGTGAGTGTATCCCGCAAGCGAGTTTCATCTTGATAAATTGCTGTCACTTCACTCAATAAATCAGTTAATTGTGAACCACTAATTACCTGAGTTTTGCGAATTGGTTCTTGATTGAGTAAATTACTTGCCACTTCAGTTGCTTTGATGATAATATCTGCTATGGGTGCATTTAAATCTGATTTTAAAGCATCATAAAGTGACTGTGTAAAATGCAAATTACTGAAGATTTCACCATCACAAAGTACAATACCAATGATGTGATTTGCCATTGTTCCGGTGCGTGATTCCTGTGCGCCATAGCGACGAGTTCGCATTAAGTTACCCAACACATAAAGGAAACTTTCAAAGGTTGGGTCACGTAGAGTTTCAACAGTGGGAAAGGTAACTTCTGGCAATACATGATCTAACTCATTGATTGATGAACGTACTTTGTTAGTCTCAGTCCGTTTATCGTCATCAGGATCTAACATCATTGTCCCTGATTCACTCAAAGCATTGAAAGTAAAACTCTTATGAGAATCTTGGTATGGACTGAGAGAAAAAGCAGAATCAGAGTACACTTTTGAGCGTTCTGAACCACGCTCACCAACAGCAAACCCATAGATTACACAGTCTGGACATTTCCCACAAAACTGTTCCGCACCGTATCTACAGAAGTTTTCAGCTTTCTTCTCTTCTGAGTTTATCAGGTTCAATGAGCGCAAGAGTTCCCTACCAACTAATCGCTCAGGACTTACCTGCTTGCGCTTAAACATCACCAAACGGCTGATGGAATCTGGATTGTCTAAACCAGCTTGAGTCCGGGCTGTATTCAGGACTCCATCAGTTTGAAAGACGGGAAAAGATTGGCTATGACGCACCATTAAAAAGTGGACATATTTACCAGATGCTAAACGGGGGAAGACTGTTTGAAATTCTGATTTTAAAATGTTGATAACGCTCATGCTACTTCTCCTGATAATTGAGTTTTTTCAGATTGTTTTTCTTGTAAAGCTAGCCAACGATAGGCAAATTCTGCACCAGATTTGATCCGGTTGCGGTTTTCTTGGAGTAAGGCGCGATCGCCTTTATAAAGTCCCAGGAATAACTCATCAACACAAGTACTTATAAAGGCATGAATCGCCATTAATTCTTGTGCTTGTCGAGTTGAAAAATCTACTGATTTATCTAGTAAATATGGACGTTTATAAACTTCTTGACGTTCTAAAGCATCTTTGAGTTGTCCCGCCGCTTGTAAGATCAGGTCTTCCCGATCTATTTGCTCTGGAACTGTGAGAATCATCTCTAAAGCTTTAGAGATAGGTAATAAAACTGCATGACTAGATTCATTAACTTTCACCTGATAAAATTGGCGATATTCTGTTACCAGCCGCTCAATTAACTTCAATTTTTCTTGCATATTTACGTTTCCTTTTACCCAGATTTGGGCATAATTCCAAATTCGTTTGACATCTTCCTTACCTGGTTCACGTTTAGCTTCATTTGCGATCGCAAACACATTTAATACATCGGTTGCCAAATCCCTCACCGTACCATTCAGGGCTTGCCAACGAGCATCTGGTGGTGAACTGCGGCATTCTAGATGCAAGCTATAACTCACAAGTAGCCTCTCTAATGCAGGTGCTAAATCCTGCAATCTTAGGCACGGGTTTACACCCAAAAGATTCCAAAACCCCGCCGGTCCATCAAGAATCACTGAGTCCGCGAACTCTTGATCGCTGGCATAAAGCGGATCGGGGCTGCTAGTCGCCACAACTTTCACACCGAGAAGTATGGGTAAAGCTAATGCCAAAAAAGCGGGTGCTACCCAAGCATCTGTAGTGGTTTTACCTCTAGTAGTTGTATAAGTTATTGCCAGAAACGGCAAGTCTTTAGTGGAGTAACTGTCACCATATCGCCCCATTTCGGCTTCATCTTCATCTCGCCAAGGCAAGTTTTGCAGTCCGTTGTAATTCATCCCAGCATCTCGCCACTGCCTGCAAACTTCCCAGAGGTTAACTCTTTTGAGTTCTTTCACCAGTCGCCTAACTGCAACAGCAATTTGAGGCGAGTAGACATAAGCAGGAAAGATGTAGAGAAAAACAGGCTGTTGTTCTTCTAACTTTCCTGAAGGTACAGCCCAAAAAGCTTGACGCAGCAACATTTCTAAAGACCAAATTTTCGAGATGCCGCGTTTGATTCGTCCTCCTCCCAAGCTATTCTTGTTACTGTATTGTTGAGGCTTAAATAGCACCACAGTATCTAGTTGATCCTCTGCATCTGACTCTCCTGAACTTAAAGAACAAATAGGTTGATTATTAACTTTTGCCTCAGAATATGCAGCTAATTGATTCTCAAAGTCAGTAGGTTGATGGCAAAACCCTGAAACTTCCAAATACTGGGCTAAATAGTTAACAAAAGCCTCATGAGTAGGGCTAGTTATTCCCTTGAGTAAATTATTTTGTTCCGCCCAAGTTGCCAGGCGATCGCCTAAATCTTTCAAAAAATTGCTAACCTGTTCTAGGTCTAAAGTAGTATGAGTTGCAATGTAATAAGCCGCAGCTTGATACCAACCATAATTCACCCCTCCAGACTGCACTTGTGTTTGTTCTGGAGATATTTGATTTTGCAATTCCAAAGTTGTCAGTATCCAATTTATATACTCCTGACAACCTTCAAAAAACTCTCGCTGTGCTAGAATAATCAACTCTGCCAACCGATCAGCCCGGATATCTGCGCCCTCTAACAAAAATTTTTGCTCTGCATCAGTTAGAGTTAACTTCTCTAACCGCTTTGGTGTAGCTGGAACTTTAACATTAGCGACTTTAATTTGCACAACATCAGGAAGTAGCCGAATCAAATCAGCAGGGGTAAAAAGTTCTAAAGTTTGGGGGGCAACTTTGAGTCCTTTACCATCACGAACAAAGCCTACATCGCCACTTTTAAAATAGTCTGCTAATCCCTTTTGATTATTTTCAGCATCTCCTTCGATGAGATTTTTCCATACAGCTGTTTGAATGTCTGCCAAGTCCGGCGCATCGTGATTTTTAGGAGCCAAATACACAGCACCCTGAGCAAAATAGAGAATTGGCTCCCAATCAAGCTGACGAGCAAAACTCACGACTGCATTGTGGATTTGGTTGCTGATTAGCCCTCGACAATCTCTTAGGCGATGGTAAACTAATTTTTTAGGAATAGTCAGCCAATCAAGATGATCTTGTAAGCGATCGCCTTTGGTAGTTATAGCAACATCTGCCGGATCGCCCATGTGAACCGCCACATCCCCAAACGCCAGTAAATGGCGTAAGATATCATTTAAGCGGCGATCGTCTACAGTGAATTCTCCCTCGTCATTTTCCCAGTTAGAAATAATCGGATTACTATCAATGCTAAATTGAGTATTCTGGGCTAAAAAAGCAATTTCTAATAAATATTCCTGCCATTGCTGCCAAAATTCTTGAAAATTTAGCTTCTCACCTAACTCTCGGCATAAGTTAAGAATTGGCTCTATCTCATGGGCTTTTGGCGGCGGTTGAGCCTCTCCCTGACCACGCACATATTTGTTATAATCGTGTAAAGTTAAACCTAAACAAAGCAGTCGTTTTTCAACTTCTTGTAGTTGCAGATGTTGCGGTAAATGTGTACTCAAATTCCAGGCTGTTAATAGTCCATTGAGGACATGAACTAATAAGCTTTGGTCGGCTTTAGCAGCCCAACGTTGGGCATTTTCTCTGGCATAGCGTAGTTTACCGCCGTAGGCATCGCCTTGTTTAACTAAAGTTTGATAATGGGCTATTTCCGAACTCCCTAAAGCTGGTATTAATCCAAATTCCCGTTCCATTGCCGGTAGCACTGTGTTAATAAACGAGTGAAAAATTGGGTCTGTATCAGATGGGAGAGTTTCAATTAACAGTGTTTGTAGTAGTGTTGGCATAGTGTTTAAAATGCAGAGTTTATTTAAAAGACAATACAATACAGTTCAGTTAAGTATTTCTTCCTTCTCTTCCTTCTCTTCCTTTGCGTCCTTTGCGTCCTTTGCGGTTCGTTAAAAAAATTGACTTTGACAAAGAGTTTTAGCCTTAACTGAACCGTATTGATTTAAAAGATGTAAGGTTTAGTGCGATCGCACCGGGGAATTCGCCATTTCAGGGCTTCCAAAAGTAAAGCATCTTGGTTAAAAGCGCAAGCATGGTATTGTTCATCTGCATCTTGGAGGCGATATAGCCCAAAAGTTGGGCTGAGATGGAGGGCGCGGCTAATATCCCAATGGCTGTTGGGTTGACTACGATTTACCTGCACTAAGAAAGTGAGTAGTTTTTGTTTACCCAGACAGCGACTTACTTCAGCTTGTGGGTGTCCAATAATGCTAAGTTTATCGATGAGAGATAGGGTACATTGTTTGAGTTCATCAGTACCGCGATCGCATACTAAGCTAATAGGAAATCGTTCATCTGACCATTGCCGAATTCTCAGGTAAACTTGAATATATTTCTCTGGAAATTCTGTAGCTGAATGATTCGCTTGTTTTGCAGCTTCTAAAAATCCTTCCCGGTTAATAACTTCGACTTCGGCATAGGGCAACAATCTCAGCAAATCATAAGTATAGAAACGCCCTTCATCCCAGACGGCTGCTTGCAAATCCGAACCACCCCGAAACCGTAAAAGCTCCTCTTGGATTGCTTCACCTGTCTTAGTTTTGTCTTGTCCGAGAGCATACCAATGTCCGCGTTTTTTATCTAGTTGCTCTCCGTAGACATGGCGTAAATCCTCAGCCATCCTATCTTGCAACTGCTGCATGACGGCATTTTTCTTGGGACTGATGCTAAATAACATCCCTTGAGCTTGGAGAGCGCCCCAATAGCTGCGGTATTGCTCAAATTCTTTCGGAGGATCAAAAGGTTCTGCAATTATCTCTGTTAAATCTAACTCTTCCTTTTGAGATTTAATGCGGCTGATAGTTTGTCCATCTTCTAACTTTTCTTTCAGCCTCGCCATAATCCAAGGAGTCCGGCTGGGTAGCAAAACAAATGCTTTGTAACTCAAAAAGCCAGGATGACGACCCAAGCGACCTAGACGTTGCATGAAGGTAGCAGAATCGCTAGTTTCAAAAATCAGTAGATGAATTTTGAAATCTACACCGACATCAACAGCACTTGTACCAATTATCAAAACAGGTTGAAGAGAATTCTGCAAATCTTGCTGTGCTAATGCTCTTCCTT
This sequence comes from Nostoc sp., assembly GCF_036919555.1. Lineage (GTDB taxonomy): Bacteria > Cyanobacteriota > Cyanobacteriia > Cyanobacteriales > Nostocaceae > Nostoc. The sequence goes on along the minus strand of NZ_JBALCS010000078.1, from coordinate 182,160 downwards.
GAGGGTCAATCCGACCGCTAATTTCTCGAACAATCACATCAGGAAGTAATGCTTGCAGTTGACGCACCGCTCGACTAACAAGAGCTACAGAGTTGAGAATAATTAATCCTCGTCCTTCTGGTTGCAAAATAGCGCGAATGGTTTCTACTTGCTGAATTAACCAAGTTAGGGAATCAGTATCTTGATCTAATTGGACAAACTCCAAGTTTACAGCTTGGGATATTTGCCGAAATCCTGGGGTAGACTGACTAACATAATTTCCTCCGACCTCTGCAACTTTAAATCCAGAAGTTTTGAGCATCTTAATAAACTCTGGTTTAGGAGTAGCGGTAGTAAATAAAAACCGCATCGGACGTTTGCGGGGGCGATTATGGCGAATTAATAGCATAGCGTTGAGAATTGCGGCTTCTTGATGCACCCCAAAAATGTGAAACTCATCAGCAACGTATAAATCGGGGTTTCTAGCCAGGGTGAGGGGTAATTCCACCCCCCGATTGTAGGCGGGGTTGTAGTAGCGAAAGTGAGCCACTAAATGAAAGATATCTGGGTTTGTCAGAATAACGTGTTTTTGCTTAAATGATAGTAGCAGTTCTTTAAATTTGTTACCTTTATTTGATTCCTCAATTCGACGGGCTAATTCGGCTCCATAGAAAGTGTCTACCGATGTAATCCCCTCTGGCTGAAACTTTTCATAGTAGCCAATAACTTGCTTTTCTTGGTCAGTCACCAGTTCAATCGTTGGATATAGCCCAATCATCCGAAACCCAGGATTGAGCAACGCCGCCAAATAAGCTGCCAAGGATTTTCCATCACCAGTAGCAGAGGTATTAAATATGACTTCTGCCGTTCCACTGATAATCTCTGCATAAGTCTGCGCTTGGTGAGAAGAGAGGGGACAGTGAGAATCGGGTACAAAGTTGGGAGCTTGCTGTTTTACCTTGCAGATTTGCGTACATCCCAGAGGACAAGCACCGATTCCAGGATTGAGTTGGGAATAGAGCGGCAGTATAGAAAGTCTCACAGTACCCTAGTGATGTAACTTTGCATCAATGTAACACTCGATAAAATGGAGATGTCATCAAAAAATGATGTTAACTCTAACCAGTTTCGGTTTGCCCTCGAAATTTTGAAACTAATAGCTGAAAAACCTCGAAAAAAAGCCGAGTTAGAAAACTTGTTGAGCGAGCGCGGTTTTTACTGTGGCGATTTATCTCAGAAGATTACTCGCGTCATTAGTAAACTTAGAGACTGCGGTTTCGAGATTCAGGGTGTTCCAAATCGTCCTTATCAACTAGTAGAGTCCATATTTCCCGTAATCCTTTCCGCAGAACAGCGACAAGCCTTAGCAATGGCAGCAGACTTACTTGCAGACTTGGGATTTTCTGCCCCAGCCAGCCAAATCTACCGAATTGGCAATTTTAGTAAAAAACCTCAATCTCACAGTCTGACGGTAGACTTTCATCCCCCTGCTGATTATAGTGAAGATGCGCTATCTGACATTGTTCGCCAGTTGCAACAACGCTTTCAAGAGAAACGCCGCTTTGTCATTTGGTATCACAACAACAAAGGGAAAGAGACAATCTGGGATTTAGACAAATCAGAACTGAGATTACACAATGGCACACTCTATTTGTTCGCTTTGGCTCCAGACTTTCGTAGCTATCATATTCAAACTAGGCCAAATATTGAGCAGAACTGTACTTTTAGAGTTGATCGGATCACCAGAATTGGTGCAGCTTCCCAAACCCCTTGGACTTATAGCAAATTCCCAACCCTGGATATTATCTATCGACTTACGGGCGCTTTAGCAACTTACCAACCCCGTAGACCTCATGAAACAATCATTTCGCCACAAGGAACTATAGACTACGTTGATATTTTGACCCAAGATGACTGTATATTTTGGTTCCACCAAAGAATGCTGCAATATGGTTCTAGTGCTAGAGTTTTAGATCCGCCTTGGGTTGCTAAACAACTTAGAGATGTTCTAAAAAAAGCTCACGACAATTACTGTGGTTAATAGAAGTAGAGGGTGCGATCGCTGTTTCTGTTTTTCCTGATCCTGTAGGTGCGCGGAGAAGGATATTTTGGCGGTTAAGGATTTTGACAATGGTTTGGCGTTGAAATTGGCGTGAGGTATGGAGAGAAACTGCTTATTGGCTTTCATGTGTTGAATATTTTTGCAATTGGGAAAGCGATCGCGCCAGTACGAGGAAGTGAGGGCGATGTAATGTGGATATAAATCAGCAACCTCTTGAAAAAGTAGCTAACTGAGAGTTTGGTAAGTTTTAGTCCCCTTGCGGGGAAGAGAGATGGGAGATTAATTAATATAATCATCCAGCATCTCACGGATTAATATTTTCGCCGTTGCATGGAATCAACCTGGTAAATGGACTTGATTCCTATTCAGCAGATGACGAGTGTTTGTTTCCGTTCCCTTGCGGGAAATTTTACATACCAACTATTTTAACTTATTTGTAAGATATCTTTTATCTGCTGTAATTTATCAAAAGATGCATTAACTTCCGATTGGTGCTTTTTAAAATAATCTATTGCACTCTGATATTTTATGCTTTCTAAGTATCTAGCTTTTTGACTCGCGCTTTCCAAATCGTTATAAAGTTTTTCCAAGCTCCTGTTATTTAGTTTCTTGGCAAGCTGACGAACATAGCCCCGACGAGAGTCATGAGGAGATTTTTCTGGAAATTGACTTGGTATATCATCACCTTTTTGAGAAGCATAATAATCTACCCAGTGCAATGCTGCATAAAAGCACATAGTTACTGCCCAATCGGGATAAGCACTTTCAGTAAAGTGTGCTGCATCTTCATTGCTTTGAGCTTGCACAAGGTAGCGTTCACAGTTCATGATTTATTGACGCGGAACTAGAGGTAATTAAAGCACAATGAAGTTAGGAGAATTACTTGACCACGTTTTTAGTCTAACTACCTCCGTATGTTCTTCCTCATCAGACTTGGCTATTACCTCATCTTTAAGTAAATAAAATCTATCTACTATCTGAGGACGAAAATACCATTCTTCACCAGAGTCATCTATTAATTTCCATTCATAGTCAATTACCAAATCTTTAATTTTATCCCAGGTTACATCGGATAAACCGGTATTTGCTTCCTCCAACTCTATCTGAAAATCAATCCAATGAATATCAGGAAAACTTGTAGCGATCGCTCTAACTTTTTTAACTTCTACTAATTTATCTAATTCTTGTACCAATTTTTGTATTTCACGAACTGCATCATAACTTGTTAATTTATCGGATTTAACTAAGCGTAAATCAGATGATCCCCGATTACTCCAAGTTGTTTTATTAGTCTTGAAGTTTGACACTGAATGTGTATGTGTTGAGTTCCTAATTGAAATCATGCTTCTCCTTTTAAAAATTCATCTAGTCTGTCTCTCAAAAATGCTGCGTGCTGTCGAGTAAATGCAAAATTTATTGGATGTGCAGATGATGATGCTCCTTGCTCATCTTCCACGAATGGGCTTTCTGAGAGTATTCCTACTAGCAGTATCCGATTTTCCTCATCAATTGCGACACGCATACCAGTAACAAATAACACTTTATTGACTTCCTGTTTACTCATAATTTATTTTTAACCTCTACTTTACATTAAAAAGGAGAGAGCAAAAATGCTGTAGCTGCTACTATATTTGCTCCCTCTCATATTTTATAGCTCTACTGGTAGTAGAACTAAACCATGATCAAGCAGGTTTGTTCCCAGGCTACTTTGTTGATGAAAGTCGATTTGAAGCCTGCGAAATAGGAGAAGAAGTAAAAAACTGAGATTTTACCTGAAACTCAGTAACAGTTTTATACTGTTTTTGAAAAGATTCACAATGCGTCCATGCAGAATACGAGTCAAGTCCTGTTTTGAAGTTTGACCTTGATTCAGTCATAATCTGACCTCTCAAAACTACACCTTGATTATAAGGAATTTTCCAGCCAATATCATCAAATTTCGCAATACTTTTATACGTTAACTACAAGCTAAATACACTTAACGCTCTTAATACTTCCATCTTCTTTGAGAGCGACAATTTTCACCTGCGTTACCTGTCCCTCTTGTAAAACAGCTACTTTTTTCGGTTCTTTCTCGGTCATTTTTATCACTCCCAGGATCTCATAGGTAACTTTATTACCTTTAACGGCAAGTACAGTAGCATCTAAAACTTGGTTAATTTCAAACTTTTGTGACTGAAAAACTTCCGCAATTTCTGCTTGACGTTCAGAAATTTGTTCAACCTGTGGACTTTGAGAAATGGATATTTCTTCAATCGGACTAACTTTGTAATACCGCATTAAACGCATCGCCCAGCCTAAAATTTTTAACATCGCCTGAGCGTTTGCTTGTTGGCTTTGCAGATATTGATTACAGGCACGTTCTATACTGCGGTAGTAGCCTGTAGTTCGGCCACTGTGTCCAATTTGCCAACCATTAGTAACTAAGGTTTTAAGATAGCTAAAAAATCGCCGTCCTGCGTCCGGTTGCTCTACAATGCTACGCAGATATGCAATAACTTTTCCTACTTCGTTAACATCTGTGTCTTCTTTAACCAAAGTTATCGCTAAATTGTGAGCAAGTTGAGATTCCGCTTCTGTTAAAGATTCTGTAGTCAACATTAATACATTCCTTCTGGTGGTTCGCGGTCGGTTGGGTAGCGTAGAACTTCAGCGAGTTGTTGGAGTTGGAAAAGTTGAATGAGTCGGGAATGTGCTGTTTTAATTTGGGTAGCGATAAATTTTTGTAGTACCTCTTCTGTGAGAAGATGATTGTTATCGGGAGTGTAAGTGGAGTAGTGCGATCGCAAATCCTCAAAGTTTTGCAATATCCTAGCTTGGGTGACTTCTACAGTCATTGTTCCCATCCCGATAGGTTTACCACCACCAACTTTTAAAGCTATGGGGTAGTTAGAATCTTGTCCCAGCACAACAAAAAGTGTCCCCAATTCTTCAGGTTTGATGTTTTTAAATTGCAATTGAGTAGTAAAAGTGTATTCTCTTGCTGCTTGTTGAATTGCAATTCCTTGATTTTGACCTTTCTCAATGGCGCGAATTGTATGATAATAAAACTTACGTCCAGCAACTTTTCCCCTTGCGTCAAAATATGCGCTTCCGGGTTCAGGGCGGGGACGATATAACGAAGGCATAAACCCCGTATTAAAACCTATATTTTCGCACTTAACATCATTCAACTCAATTAATCCTTGCCAATCTAAAGCACCGAATACTTGACTAGCGGGACATAATTGTTCTTTATTTCGACATGGTAATCTTTCGTTAGGTATTTTATCCCGAAATCTTGATGTGACTACTGCAAGGGTGCTATTCGTAATCGCTTCATAAACTGAACGAATACAACCTTTAAGGGAACTCCCTTGAATTAGAAGGTATTTATCAATCCCCTGTACCATTGTTTTAATTAAAGGTACACGAGTTCCAATATCGTTACCAGGAACAACTATACCAGTAGAAACATGAAGTGAAGTTTTAACTTTCAGGGTTAAAAATAAAGTTCCATGTAGACAATTCTGATCAAATCTATGATGTCCGGCAGGATGTTCTAAGCGGGGACGTTCCTGTGGAAAAGAAACAAATTTGTATGGTTTTTGTATATTACTTACCGCAGAATCATCAGCAGATGGAGGCTGAGAAGGTACTGGTTTTCGTGGTTTAGGTTTTGGGATATTGGTCATTTTAGTTAACCGTTAAGGCGACAAAATGAATAGTTGCAGTATCAGAGTCTTTGAAATATCTTTGCTTTATTGCTTCAGGCTTTATAAGTTGATCATTTTCACCTTTAAAAGTGAAACCTTTAGGAAATCTTGTTTCTTCTTGGTTATGCCAATAGGCATCTCTATCACAAATTTTCCAATTACCAGTTAAATTTTCAAATCCTTCTAAATTAAATTTCTGTTGACTGAGGATTAAAACTTCATAACCAAATTTATATTTTTTCCATCGAATTTCACAGATAGAATTAAATACCTGTCCTTCAATTTCTCCTCTTTCATCAGGCAAATTACTACAAATCCCACTTACAGCATGAGAGTAACGTAAAAAATAATAACTTTGAGAGTTAGAGACCTGAGTAATTGAAGCATCAAGTTCGTCAGGTGCTACCAATTGCTTATAATATACATACCCAGTTGTAAATTCTTGTGTCATACTTTTAAAACCCCTCACCCCAAACCTCAACAGCACGCATAAACAAATCTTTTACACCAGAATTAGTGTTATTGTTCCATGTAACTTTTACGCCAAATCCTAATTCCATCGACTCTGCAAAACCTTCAGAATCTCGTTTATCTGGTTTAGGAAAGCCATATTTTTTGGCTTCATCGTCTATTAAAAACTCTCCTACTCCAAGTAGATAATTTGAATCCCATTCTCCTGGATTTCCTAGTTGACGAATTTTTCCTGTTTCGAGTTGACACCCTGGATACTGGACAATTGCACTATTGTATTGAACGCGAACCGTACCTAAACCGCGTGATTTGGCAAAACCTAACCCAAACCAACCATCATTTAAATCACGCAGTACCAAACCAATTAAACCAAGTTGCGCTAAGGTGAAATTCTTCAAATGGATTTTCGTATGAAATTCTCCAGCAGTGCAAACTTGATAGTTAAATAAAGCTCCAGGTACAGTTGAACCAAATACTCGGTCAATAGCGACACCGTTACGTTCTTCTAATTTCAGTTGGGTTAAGTCAACTGGATGTGCATCTTCAATGCGAATGCGGCTTGCTATTGAAGTATTACCAAAAATTTGGTCAGTAAATGAAGATTGTTGATAAATATCGTGACTTTTTAAATTTTTAGGTAAGTAATCACCTTTTGTAGGGTCACTTGCCCAAACCTTCCTTGTATTATTATCACCACCAACAGTACGGACAATTCTTTCAGCATGGGCGCGAATTGCACCTTTTAAGCTGCTTCCAGGTAAATAAATTGACCACCCACCCCCATGAAAAGTTTTGACAAATTCCATATCAGGATTTGTAGGGTCTGCACCTTCACGTCCCGATTTAATCAGAATCGGGCCATCTGGGATGATGTTTAAATCAATAGTGCAATGGTTTACAAGTTGTTTGTGCATAGATGTATTTATTTCAATAAATCTGTTTAGGCTGCGACTAAACTATTTAGCTGTAATTCAGATTGTTGAAAGGCAAAATTCACAGCAGCGAATAATTTATCTAATTCTTGAATTGTGTAATAAGTGCTGTTTCTGGTAAATATTTCACGTTCTAGTTTTCCAAATTGCCAACGTTCACCATTAGAAACGATGCCGAAGAGAATTATTTGATGTTCTCCATTTAATCTTTGAGCAGCAATCATTTCTGCTAAACATTGCGCCCAACCTGTTTCAAAGTTATCTTGTTTCGCTTCAACTAAAATAAAGTATGGTTTATCAAATACAACTTTACCTAATGGAGAGCGTTTCGCCAGAATATATTCAGGAAACCCTGATAATTTTTCATCATAATTTAAGGATTCATGACTCCATAAAATAAAATGATGGCGGTAGGTTTTCCAAACTTCTTTAAGAACGGGATAAATGAGATTTTCACAGATAGCAAATTCTGAGTTATCAACTACAGCATCCCGCATCATCAGTTCTAGATCTTCGCGGAAGTAGTCGGGAATATTAAAAGGAATTTCGCTAATAAAAATTGCTTCTGTGTACGTAACTTGAAATGCTTTGAGAACTTCACTGATAGTTTTATAGTTACTGAAAGCCATTTTGAGATCCTCAAGATTGTGTGTGGGTTGTAGTAGTAGAATTTTTGTGTAGATTTTCTGTTAAATATGTGATGAGAGATTGAGTCCATTTTTGTTTGGATTCTTTACCATTTTCATAGCTGGGTAATTTATCACCTAAGTTGCTATTAACTAATTCTTGCAAGTAGGTTAATAACTTTTCTGGTTTTTTATTAACATCAAGCCAGTACATTTTGTCAATTTCTAGTTTAACAACTCCTAAACCGCGCGATCGCCCTCCACCCAGAGGTATTTGTTCGGTTTCAAACTGGTGTAATCCAATCATTAATAGTCCTAATTCCCATTCTTCCGCATTTTCCACCACTGCGCGAAAATCAAACTGTGTCCCCGCAGGTACTACTTGAAAATCATAAAGTTTACCATCTGCTGCGGTTTCAGTGTCTCTATCAATGGCTACACCGTCTCGTTCTTGGTATTGTCCAAACCAGGTATCAGAGACTACGGTTAAATCTCTGACTTGGAATTTGCTAGCAATCCAAGGTGAACCGAAAAGAAGAGAAACTAGATCAGTCTGGTTGATAATTTCTCTTGTCAAAACTTCGTCATTATCATAATTTTCTTTTAACTGTTTCATTTCCTGAGATGTAATTGACCATTCATCCTCAATGGCTGGATTTGCTACCAGTTTGCGATTATTTCCTACAATACCTCTGAGAAAACTTTCAAGGCGCGATCGCATTGCGCCTTTAAAGCTAGACCCTGGTATTAATGGTTGTCCTAATGCATCTTTAATCACAGGTAAATCTGTCCCAATGGGTTCTGTGGAACGTCCGGCGCTAATTCTTAATGCGGTGATGGTGGTAAGCGTCCCTGTGATTTCTAGACGGTTTTTGAATGTGTCAAACATAGGTTTAATTATTCTATTAGTTTATTTTGTCTCTTTTCCTTCAACATAATCATGTGTTCCATAATGTCGCAACTTTAGTCTTCCATTCACAACTTTGCAACTGACACGAAATTGTATTCCAACATAAAAATGATCAATACCTTCATTATCTTTTGCACCTTGGTAAGGATAATAACTAACAGTCTTTCCTAGAATTCTTGTATCTCCATTTGATTCTTCAAATTGATAAGATACTTTAGCTAAAGTTTCTTGTAGTTTTACCTTATCTTGTGTATCAGTAATTTTTTTATAATCTCTCCGAAACATATCTTCATATTCTATTTTCGGAAAATTTAGTAATTCTGGGGATGCTAAAAATTTATCTTTACACTCATTCCAAATTAGTTGTCCCCAGTTAGAAATAGTTATTCTCCCATCAATTTCTGCAACTAACGCTTCTTCAATTTTTTCAGTTTGTGAAACAGATAAACTTGCGCCAGCATTAAGTAATGCTAAACTCACCTCATGTTTTTTTATTCGTTCATAATCTATAGTAATTGGCAAGCGAGGAATAGTAATTAGGTGAGATGATGAACCTTCAAATACATATATAATTTTATCGGCATAAAACATACCAATAGTATTCATACATCCTTGAATCGCCTTAAAACCGCCTACTAAATTAAAGTAGATGTCATAACCATCTTTTTTAGCCTCTTTATATCTTTTTGAAAGCCAATCTATTAAATCATCAATCCCTTGTGTAAATTTTGTAGTATTTTCTGCGGAAAGCTGATAAGGAGTATACACTTCAATACAATTGACTTTTTTATTTAAAAAATCTTTAATTATTTTTGCGGTTATTTGACCTTGTGCTGTATCGGTAGTTATTAACCAATGATAATCTAGTTTCCCATTATCAACTTTGTCGTTATACAAGCTATATATACCATTTAGTTCTGCACTGGCTTCTTTAATTTCTAAAGTATTACCACTATCCAGCTTTTGTTCAGCCCTATTTTTTAACTCTAAAAGAATATCTGGAACTTCAGGATAAGATTTATTAATTTGCTCTTCTGTTAAATGAGCAGTTTTATCAAGCAGCTCTTTCCAATTTTTTGGATCTGCTTTTTGACGTAGTTGATTAGTAAGTAAACTTGTTCCAACAGTTGATACAACAAAACGATGCATATTTGAAATTTCCTATTAATAGTTATAGTTATTTAAGTTTTTAAATTCAATTCTCCAATCGAGGCTGTATGTTCTCTTGCTAAATAGCCTAGATATAGTTGCACAAGTTTCATGTGAATCTGTTTTGTCAATTGATGTCGGTTACTACTCTCCTCTATATACGACTCTAAATCATGACCTTTAGGAATACCTTTCTGTACATTTTTGACTATTGATTCCGCATCTTGCTTAAGATCATCCAGTTCTTTAACTAAAGCTACTGCAAATATTTCTTTATCTTTAGAAGTTGTCCAAATAGGACTTGAACCACGTCTACCAATTTGATAACGAATATAATTTTTGATAACTTCTATAGAAGAACTAGAATCAACAGAAACACCAAGTACATTTCTAAATGGGGATTTTTCATCTTTTCCTGCTATTGCAAATTTTTTGGATATTTCTACCATCTTTCGGATAATCTCATCTATCTGGTTGGTGATACCTTTTTCAACTCTTAAAGCAAGTTGTTCTTTTAAAACATTATTTAATTCAATCATTTTTAAACAGCTTCCTCCTGAAATACATTATGAAACTCATTACAAATTTGCACTTGACCAAAACCCTCAGAAGTGCGATCGCCGATTCCATAAATTTCCAAATCTTCCCAAGCTTTCAACCACAAATCCTTATTTTCTGTACTGAATAAATACACACTTCCTCTATTTGTCACTAACTCCACATCTTTCATCAATCCCCAAGCAGCATTCCAACCAGAACGATAATCATAGCTACTGTAAGCAGTATAAAGTTGCAAAGATGAATCATTCACCCCTGTAACCTGTTGTAGCATTGTTTCAGAAATTACTGTTGTGCGTCGCCAATTTTCAGTTAAAATTGCATCCGCTTGTAAATCAATGGTGAAATAAATACGATTTGAGGGTAATTCGGAAGCATTGCTAAATATATTACCCCATTCATTCCAGCGTATACGTAATTTTTGATTAAATTGGTTAATTTGATTATCTACATTTGACTTAATATCACTTTGCTTTTTAGCTGTAATCTTGACTTTTCCTAAACCTCGTGAACTTGAACCTCCCAAACGAAAATTATCTTGATGATTGTCAATAAATGTGTGTAAAGAATCTACTAAATCATCAGATACTACAATTGCACTTGTATATATTACAGGTTGCTTTTTCTGCTCTTTTGATTCATTTAAAACTTTAATGCTATAAAGTACCCTTTCTTCAGAAGTAGCGCGACGGCGATTTATACCTACTCTAGTTAATAAACGAGAGTTAGCAGAGTTTTTAGAATACTTACTAGTATTTTGACTATAAAAACCAAGAAAGCTATCTACTCTATCTCCTTCTAATTCATTACCCTTTACCGGGCTATTAAAATCATAGATTTGACCAAAATTTTCTGCACAAAATCGATCTATTAAAGTGTCAAAAACACCATGTCCTTTTGGTTTAAACCCAGGTTCGATTTTAGAACTTAAAGCAGTTGTAGGTATTACCTTCACCTCTGATTTAACTTTGTCATCTCCTGTTGGATAAGCATTTTTAAAAATAGCCGGATTTTCACTCAAAAATAATTTATGAAAATCATCACCTTCTTCAATTTGTTGATTTGCTTCCTTTAATATCTGACCAGCAACAGCACCACGAATTACTGAACCAGGAATAAAAGTTTCAGCTTCACTTATATTCCCTCCTGGTTTTTGTCGTCCTATTGCTAAAGGAGATAAAGCTTTAATTTCTAAATTAATCTTTTTCATTGCTTCCCACTCCTTTAGCTAAAAAATCCCATGCTGCTTGTTCTACAGATAACGCAGGGAATTCCCAATTTAACCACCCCAAGCCAGCAGATTTACTCCCACCTAAAGCGTTAATGTGTCGCAGTCCCGCTAAAATTAACGCACCTACGTAATCTGGGTTCTTAAATGGTGAGTTAGATAAACAAATATTCCCTTGAAACCTCAATTTTATATTCGCTGGAGATGTTTCTAGAAAATAAAGTTTACTTTCTTCCCCAGTGCGACGACGACGGCTTATTGTTACTCCTGGACGGATGATTTCTGGTAAATTTTCTGGTTGTTCTTCACAAATTAAATCATCAAATATGATGCGAGAAGTTAAAATAGGATTCCCAAATATTTGACAAATTAAACAATGATACTTTTTATCATCTTTTGATATTTTATATTCTTCCCTGTCAAAATTCCCATCCAAACCTGCCCTTTGTGGACACATACTTTGTGGGTTGGGAGAATAGCAAATGTTCCATTGTAAACCTCCAGCTATTTTTTCGCACTCATGGCGTAAACGCCCTTTTAATTGTGAAGCAGGAATGAGTAAATTTCCTTCAGCGTTGCGAACTATGGGTTTATCTGTGAGTGAACCGGAAGAACCTCCAGCACCTATACATAAAGCTGTGTCAATGATAGCGGTAATAGAATAAGTTTGAATTGAGTTCGGTAATTCTTGTAATTTAATCATGACTCAACCTCTACAGGTGAATTTTCTGATTCTTCCACAAATTCATAGATGTCAACCATATCTCGCCAAATTGTTTCATAAAGAGGATAGCCTGATTTATCATCTTCGAGTGAACCGTCATCATACATCCAAGGTGCTAAATTACCGCCATTATTTTCATTTTTAGGTGGACACCAAGCTTTTTCAAAATCATTTTCTAATTCAGATTTACCCTGCTTGAGTCTCACTCGGAAATACCGATAATTGAGAATAGCTGTGTGTTTACCTCGTTCTAATAAGCTCCTGATTTGGTAAAGTTGTGATTTAGGGAATTTGGCTTTTTTCAAGGCTGCAATTGATGTTAATAATCCCCTTAATTCATGTAGAGTATAAGGTGCGGCGTATAATCTTAAATTTTGGGGAGTTTTCTTAGTTAATGCTTGTTCACGAAATTCTTTAACACTTGATGCAATCATTGTCACAGATTTTAGTGTTAAAAAATCTACTGTTCCCCCATGATATCCCACATTTTTTAATTTTTTAGCCCGTTCTTTAGCAGACTTGAGTAATTGCTCTATTAACTCTTTGGCGTAGTAAATTGGTGTGTTGATAGCTGTAATTAAAACACCTATTGATGTACTAAGTTTACATTCGGAGCGTTCAGCCTTTGATGGTTGGTAACGATGAATTTTGTGTGGTTCAAATGGTTTATCAAACTTGTATTTATAATTACCCAAAATGCACCTTTTCTCTTGTATATGAGGTTGAATTTCTACTAAGTTAATTTTTTTGAGTAAAATGTTTTCAAATCTTTCAGCTATCATTTGAGAAATTTCTAATGCTTTATTAGCAGGTACAACAATTAAAATGTCATCACCACCAATGGTAATTATTTCAAAAGGATGAATTATATCACCATTTCCTAGTTCTGATTCTTCATCATTTAAATGTTTGAGTGTGTGAGGGTGCAAGTTGTCAGCTAATGCTTGATAAACTGCATATCGTGTTGCTAAGTCTATATCTCGACTAAACTCTTTGTGTTCCTCTGGTTTCCGAATTTTTTGGATATATCCACCCATGTTATTACCGTCAGCATAGATATAACCTAGAAAACCTTTACTAGCGTTACTAACATGGGTAAGAGTTTGGGCTATTTTTACATCTCTGGGTTCAACACCTGCATAGTATTTAGTTTTGTAAGTGGGATTCTCATCTAAAAATTCAGTAAATCTATTTACCCAGCTTTCAACTATACCTCTACGCCATTCCAAGTTAGAATTAAAATACCATTGTGGTTCTTTTAGATCACCATCTTTAGCTCTATCACCAAAAAGATATTTTCTAACTGATGATTCAGAAAAAGAAGTTTCTCTAGCTAGTTTGTCTACTTGCAGAATAGAAGAACGGTTTTCCCCTCCATCTCTGACTAAATAAGGATGGGTTTCAAACATAGGTGGATAACGACGGGTGGTTTTACGTCCAGGAATATCATTACCGCTACGTCGTTGATTAAATAAAACAGCTAATTTGGTAGTAATTTCATTAAAGCTTTTACGGGTTTTAAATACTTCTAGCCGTTCGTTTTCATCTTTGGGATATCCAAAATAAGCCTGAATTATTGGTTTTTGGTAGTTCTTGTGATACCACTCTAACCAAGGTGTATCTTCTATATTTTCTTTGAGTAAACCAAACCGAATTTCTAATAATCTAAATGTGTCCCCAACTGCACAAGAGTTAGCTGTTAAGGTTTCGTAAGTATAACGCTTTTCAATGGCATCAGCTAAATCATGAACATAAGCAGCAGGACAAAAAACAAGAATATTTCCACCTGTGGAATAAATAATTAGTTCGGGAATGAGAACTTCGGATAAATTGAAGTATTGATGAAAGTTATCATTTAGCCATGTTCTGATATCTGTACATTGAGCTTGATAAAGATTGGGTTTATATTCTGGTTGATAATCATCATTAAAAAATGCTTTTAAATCAATCTGGTTGATTCTATCTAGTAAACCAGATGCACCGCGTATTTCTTGAATCTTTGCTGAGTCAAATACATAGTTTTTAACTTTGGTCGCCCCACCATAAACTAAACCAATTTTAGTAGTTTGATTCCATAAATTAGAGTGTTGGTGTTTTAGCTCATCCAGAGTTGGCGGAAAATAATCATCTTTAATACTTTGCAATTCTTCTACCTGCTGAACAATTGCTTTAACCGCTTCTGGAACTTCCTTGGCATTATTCTTATTCAAAGCCTCGCGCATTTCTTGTAAAACAGTAATATCAAACTGCGGTTTTCGCTCATTACCCCAAGCCAGACACCAAGCGATCGCTATACTAATAGAACTCATCTTATCCATTTTTACATTTACCTCAAATTAACTCCACCAAAACCCGCGCCAATGCTTGCACCATCGGACGACTAGAAACATCCTCCCCACGCTGCAACCGATGAACATTTCCTTTAAGAATCGGTGTTTCCTCCGATATCACATCACTTACACCTTCATAATCACTGGAAATAATTGCAACCACCTGTAAACCCAGAGACTTACACAACTCTTGCCAAGGTGCAATTTCAGACTCATCTTTGACCAAAATCACCGCATGAGTCGCTTCCGCCATAATCAGCCGGTTATCGTCAGATATTATTCCACCCACATCAAATATAAATATTCGTGTATTGATAGCTCTGACTTCCTGCGCTTTTAGTTTTACAAACTCTGTTGTAAATCTAGCTTTATATTCAGCTTTTAAATTTTTCGCCAAATCCAAATCACGCCGTGCAGTTTCCCCATACCAAGAACCATCACCATCTGGACAACCAGAGATGAAATAAGACTCTGGTGCATTGGGAATCTGCAATAACGCCTGTTTTAAACCATCCCGGAAGCAAGTCTTTCCTGTATTCGCAAACCCACACAGCACAATTTTGATACTAGGCTGCTGTGACGATCGCACCACATCTAATGTATCCCCTACTTTATACTTAGGATGTCTGCTAATCGTGACTACATAGGTATCCAGCCCTCCGTCGCCAATCTTGGGGTCAAAAACAGCGATCGCATCATACAACTTAGATAATTTATCAGCTAATACCTGACCAACCAGTACTGATATGCGTCCGTTAATTTTAATCAGGGAACCACTCGCAAGTTCACCTGAAGCAATCATTACATCCAACTGCGCCGCTACATCTCGCACAATCTGGTCGCCTTTAGCAAGTGTTGCACCAAACCCAACTTTTAAAATGTCGCCTTCAAGATTGATGTTATACGTTGTCATAAAATTTCTTGCAGCTACACCTGTCTTCTTAATCAATCAAATATCAATCTATTAAGTCTCCCAGTTTATACGAGGGGTTATGTGTTATTGAAATTACATATTTACCTAACTTAGGATCGTAAAATCCTACTGCACCGTAAATATGACCAAGTTTATGTGCTAGAACAAATGCTACAGGGATAGAAATTGGCCCATTAATCTTCAGAAGTGGACCTCCCGCCAGTTCTCCTGATGTTGCCATTTCTTCCAATCGGGCTGCTGCATCACGCACAATCTGGTCATTTTGGGCAGGTTCTCCAAAATTTACACGTAAAATTCCCTCTTTTAGCTCGATTTTGTACGTACTCATTACCTTTAGCTTTATTTGATGGGTACATCATACACGCACCTGGAAGAAGTGTCTTCCAAGATGCTGTATCTTAAAGAAACGCCGTGTGCAACTTTCTCTCAAACCTAACCCCCAACCCCTTCCCTACTAGCGTTGGGGAGCAAGAATCAAAGCCTCTCAGGAGTGGGGGAGAGGAATGGAAGTAGGGTTTTAAGAATAAGTTGCACATCGCGTTAAAGAAAGTTATTTTTATCGAGATTGGGCTGGTGTCTGAACTAGTTTTTCAAGATATTCCTGATGTAGAACTATTGCAGTGCTTAGGACGCGGATATCTTAAACAAAATCTCTTACGAGCAATTCGCTTGTGGGTGTGGTTGCGATCGCTTTACGGTGACAATCAACACCGTCTAATTTTAGATGACTCTTTTTCTTACGCAGACTGGCGGAATCTATTCTTCAGTCCTACGCATCCCAAAGGAGAAGAAATTCCCCCCATACATGACTCTCATTGCCTCTGTGCCAAGAGCGTAGCCGAATGGTTATTCAGTGAAAATACAGGAATAATTGTTAGCCACTGGCAAAAATTAATTCTTGCTCACACAGGTATGGATGAATCTGAACTGAATACTCTATTGCAACGGCGCTTATTTGGCGTCACTCGTCGTTCCCTACAGGCTGACTTAGAAACTCTAGCTAAACTCGGCTGGCTTGTGTATAAATACCAAAAATATTATCGGGTGTGCGAGTTTCCACCACGTCTCATAACTACAAAAGATGAGGGAAGCGCTGCTAAAGTAGGTGCTGATGAATTGAGTTTCATGCATGAAGATTTAGTGGGGTTTGCAGAAAATCACTCCCAAAAAATCAATGGAGTACAACGCTTTTTCTTAAAACTCGATTATGTTATACCCCGTCGAACTCTAGACGCTGTTGAAGATTGGCAAGAGCAGTTAAGACAACTTTGGGCAAAAACTCCAGTTCCACCTATCAAGCTAACTTACAGTAGTGCAAGGCTTGAGGGTAACGTTGATTGCATCGTTTATCCAGTATGTATCTACTACGTACAGAGGGCAGTTTATCTGTGTGCATACGGCGAAAGTCCTCAAAAAGATACTAACTGGTATAATTTTCGCCTTGACCGGATTCAGAATTTGCTGACTCTAGAGTGGGTAAACTCTAAGTTGCCCTCTAACTTGCAACAGCAATATCAGCAGAAGTCTTTACCCACCCCAGATGATATTGCTTTGTCTATGTCTAAAGCATGGGGATTTGATTTCTACTTACCTTCCCAACTGATGTTACTGCGATTTGACCGGGAGTTCTGCGATCGCTACGTTAAAGATACTGAACGCCATGAGACTTTTGAAGAAATTAGCTACCAGCAAGTACAACATTTGATTCAACGTGAAATTAAACAACCTCAACAACAGGCTTTACTAAAAGTTCTGGACAACCGTTCACCAAAAGACGCTTACTATCAAGTATTTATCCGATATCAAGATCACAAACAAAGGGATAATAACGTAGTCATGCGTTTACGAGCATGGCAACCAAAAGTCGAAGTCCTCATCCCTTGGGATTTACGACTAAGCTTTGCTGCTGATATCGCCACTCAATTTCAGCTTTATCACAATTCATAATAACTATTAACTAATTTTTGCAATCTGGGAGGATGGCAGTTGTTGTTTCAGTCCCCGTGAGGGGATTTGGTAAGTAGAAACTAGTTATAATCGTTCTCCGTCTGTATCTACTGGCGTGTTTCAGTCCCCGTGAGGGGATTTGGTAAGTAGAAACAGCACCATCTCGTGCAGCTACCAGTCTCAAAGCTGGTTTCAGTCCCCGTGAGGGGATTTGGTAAGTAGAAACCCCTACGAGCTATGGCAACTGAGGCGCTAATATCACGTTTCAGTCCCCGTGAGGGGATTTGGTAAGTAGAAACACAGCTACTAGGCTGGGCTATGGCTTCGGGTGATATGTTTCAGTCCCCGTGAGGGGATTTGGTAAGTAGAAACCAATTGGACAGAGCATCATCTTTCAGAATTTCAATCGTTTCAGTCCCCGTGAGGGGATTTGGTAAGTAGAAACTGCTCGGTGCTGAAACTTAATCAGAGCAAGCTTCCTGGGAGGGTTTTTGGCAGATCGAAAAAAAAGGTCATTTTCAGCCGCTCTTATTGCAACTAATTTGCAACTTCCCTCATGACTGAAATGCTGGAACTATTTACTTGTCAAGGTTCTGGCGATTTTGGCAGATCCCCCAGGGTTTTAGCCCCCGCTTCGACTTGCCAAACATCAAGCTGATTCCATAATCATAAGATGTGTATCTATTATTGTCCACGAGTTTGTGAAGATTTAATCTCCAAGCCCATATTCAAGCTCAATCAAACCCAATAGCTTCTCTTCCAAAGCTGTCAAATAAGGACGATTCAGCTTCCCCAGCATCTCCAAAAACTTCTGCATTGACTCCTCCAACGCGCCCGAATATACTCGACTGATGCGTAGGCGTAGCCCGCCGCAGGCATCGCTAATCTCCGCCTCCGCGGACTAAGAGAAAATCAAGCTTTTATAACCCAGGTCGGTGGGTAAAGCCTTGTTTAGACGCGGTTTCTAACCGCCGATTTAACGTTAAGCTGACACGCATGAGCATTGCTGTGCCCTACTATATGTTACATCCAAACGAGAGTTGCTATATTCTCAGAATTTTTTGAAACCACTCTTCGGTGCGATCGCCCATAGCTTCTAAAGAGTATAAAGTTTCTGCTTGCTGGCGACAAGCTTGGCGATCAATTTCATCCAAATGCTTAATTGCTTCCACTAAACCTTGGACACTATCAGGTTCCACCAAAAAACCAGTTTTGCCTTCTTGAACAATTTCTGTTAAACCACCCCGACGATAACTAATCAAAGGCACACCGCAAGCAAGTGCCTCTAATGCCACATTAGGATAAGCCTCTATCCATCTAGGAGTAATTAATAATGCTTTACACTGGCCTAATTCCTGTTGAAGTTCGTGTGTTGGTAAAAATCCTCTGTATTCTATCGGAGCATCAGGGTATTCCTGACAAATTTGCTCCCAGTAGGGTACATCCTGTTTTAACCCGAATATCTTCATCGGCATACCCGCAATTTTCGCTGCTGCTACAGCATCTTCTAGCCCTTTTTCTGGTGCTATGCGACCTACCCAAGCCAGGTAAGAACCAGGTTGACTGCAAAACTGATAAACAGACAAATCCAAACCATTTACTAAACATTTACATTTATCTGCAAATGTAAAAGTAGCTGCCTGGGTTTGACCATGAACGCCAATAGTACCTGGAAAATTATTTGCTACCTATTCAATCATGTGATCCATAACATCTGTTAAAGAACCCATACTGATAAGATGGGCGATCGGACGGTTAAAAAATGGTGTTAAATACAGTGGTAGCCAATCATAAGCAAAATTCACAATCAAATCATAATCTGCTTGCACTTGGCGAGCATAATCCCACATATTCGCCAGAACAGAATTTTTCGGGATAAAAACTGGCTCAGTACGAGTCTGATTCTGGGCTGGTATCTGGAGTTCTCCGGGAATTTCTTTAATAGGTAATGAACTGCTAACAGACCCTTGGGGTGCGACAATTTCTAATTTGTTTCCTCGCCGCAGCATCTCTTTGGCAATGTTAGAGAGGGTCAACTCCACTCCGCCACCCAATCCTGAACCTAGTGAACCAATTGGAGTGGACATAAATAATAATTTATGGTGTATTTTCGTCGTTGATGTATTTTCATAAAGATCATCTTTTTACCTAAACAACGTATTTATTGGGTTTCGCTGTGGCTCCATCCAAAATACATGATAATTAAATTCAACTTTGCTTACGGTAGCAGCGAGTTGTAATCAGGTAAGGGTGAAAAACCTCTAGAAATTGACTCTGAAGTGTATGGAAAAATGTTTCTACTACTTTAGGATCATCTAAATGAAAAGGAAATTCTTGATTAAAACCTTTAAATAAATACCAATTCACTATCATTTTACCTTCAGAGTTCAAAGCTTGATAAAATTGTAATAACTGCTGGCTAGGATCTAACAGATGTTCTAAAACATCAAAGCACAAAATCGGATCAAATTTCTCTTCTGTAGGCATTTCCAGAGCAAAAATTATTTTTTTGTCCAGTCCCATTTTCTCAGATCGATACTGAACAAAATCACGATTGATCGGATTAATATCATAATAAATCATTTGCTCAACTTGTGGGCAAAGAGCAGCGCCAAGGGCATGAGTTCCGATTCCACCACCAAAATCTAACACTCGACCTTGAGCATAATCTGCAATCAACCGCAACATATCTCCAATATATTCATGACTTGACAGATGCCAAGCCCCCAATTCAAATAAGTAAAGCTCTCCTACTTGATCACGATAGAAAGCACTTGCTTCTTGCCAATTAAAATCTTTATATCCTAAGTTTTTTATTTCTTCTTGTTCTGCTGCTAACTTTGTCTCTATGGTTTCTGAATCTAAATGTAAAAAATCTTGTAGATGACGTTTGAAGTGAAATGAGTTTTCTAAAAAGCTACTTAAGAAACAAGGGGTAGTAGAATTTACCATAAAATTTGTGTGGTCAGGAAATAAACGTATTATATTATAGAATAAATCTATACCAGAGTTATGGATAAAATAAATAATTACAATTTTGTGTATTTACACATCGATGAATTTATTTTTTAATTCAATCAAGACCTTGAACAAAACTATTGTTTTACCTTAAAAAGTTGTATGAAAAGTAGCCTTTTTCAATCTCAAATTCCGAGTTTTTCGCGCCAGTTGACCAATTCTGCTTGGCGGCTTTTGCTGATGGGAATTATTCTGAGTATATTTTTCATATTCTTATATGGTTGTCAAGGGACAGTCCAGAAAAATGACGAAGTAATTCATCTGAGTCTATGGCAATCAATCAATCCCCCTAGTAATCGGGATGTGTTTAACAAGCTAGTAGATAAATTTAATCAGACTCATCCTGATGTTCAGGTGGAATCTATCTTCATCGGTCAACCTCAATTGCCAAAAATATTAACAGCAGTTGTGGGCAATGCGCCTCCAGATATTCTCTCATTCGATCCTCAATTGACAGGTCAGTTTATGGAACTAGGGGCAATTCGACCTTTAGAAGAATGGCTGGACAAATTGCCCTTGAAGTCGGAAATTAGCCCCAACTTATGGGAAGAATTAAAATTAGACGGTCATCTTTGGTCAATCCCACTTTATACGAGCAATATAGGCATTTTTTACCGACCTAAACTTTTCCAAGCTGCGGGAATTACGCAAATTCCTAAGACTTGGGAAGAGTTGAGGGAAGTTGCCAAAAAATTGACCATAGACCGGAATGGCGATAATCGACCGGAACAGTACGGAATATTACTGCCTTTAGGAAAGGAAGAATGGACTGTCTTTAGTTGGTTCCCCTTTTTATTGAGCGCTGGTGGAGAAGTAATGACAAATAATCGCCCAAATTTGATGAATCCCGGTGCGATCGCAGCCTTACAATTTTGGCAAGACTTATTAAAAGATGGTTCAGCAACCCTTTCTTCCCCAGAGCGAGGTTATGAAGAAGACGCTTTTATTGCAGGTCGCGTTGCTATGCAGATCACAGGTCCTTGGACTTATATAATGAAGTCCAATGTTGACTTTAACGCATTCCCTATACCTACAAATGTGAAGCCGGCGACGGTGACAGGCACTGGAAATATGTATTTGATGAAGACTAGACCAGCCAGAGAGCAAGCTGCACTCAAATTTTTAGAGTATGTCTTGAGTAAAGAATTTCAAACAGAATGGAGTATGGGGACGGGTTTTTTACCAGTTAACCTCAAAGCTGCCCAAAGTCAGGCTTACCAGGAATTTATTCAGCAAAAACCTATCTTGAAAGTCTTTATTGATCAAATGTCTGTATCAGGTTCTCGACCAATCATTCCTGGCTATAGTCGTTTGTCTGACAGTTTAGGTCGAGCCATCGAAGCTACCATGTTAGGCGCTTCTCCAGAAACAGCACTCAAACAAGCCCAAGCAAACCTCGATTCAATTTGGGATTCCCTACCATCTAGATGAAATCTAAAATTCTACCAGCACCCCTCAAACCTGGTGACTTGCTACGAGTTATTGCGCCCAGTGGTGCTTTACGAGAATTGGAGCCGTTTGCGCGGAGTGTGGAAATTTGGCGATCGCACGGCTACCAAGTAGAAATCAGCCCAAAGATAGATGATAAATGGGGATATTTAGCAGGCACAGATGAAGACCGCCGTAACCAGCTAGCAGCAGCATGGCAAAATCCAGATTGTCGCGGTATCCTCTGCGCCAGAGGTGGTTTTGGTAGCACCCGCATCTTAGAAAATTGGCATTGGGAACAAAACTCAGAACTTCCCAAGTGGTTGATTGGCTTTTCTGACATCACCGCCCTTTTGTGGAGCCTTTATAACGTAGGGATTTCCAGCCTTCATGGCCCAGTGATGACAACTCTCGCCGATGAGCCAGATTGGTCAATCGAGCGATTGTTCAATTGGGTGGAAGGGCGAGATATCCAACCTCTCAAAGGTTATGCTTGGGGTGGCGGGATTGCTACTGGCATTTTGCTACCAGGAAATCTGACAGTCGCAACTCATCTTTTAAATACACCAATGCAACCAAATTTTGATGGTGTGATTTTGGCACTTGAGGATGTCACAGAACCACCCTACCGCATCGACAGAATGCTGACACAGTGGCGTTTAAGTGGTTCTTTATCAAAACTTCGGGGGATTGCTTTGGGGGGTTTTACTCGCTGTCAAGCCCCACCAAATGTGCCTAGTTTTAGTGTGGAAGAAGTTCTGCGCGATCGCTTAGGCGATTTAAATATTCCGATTGTCTCTAATCTACCTTTTGGTCATGATAATCCCAATGCAGCATTACCAGTGGGTATAGAAGCAACTTTAGATGGGGATGCGGGGATATTAGCGATCGCGCATCCGCATTAAGTTAAAAAGTATAATTTTTTACGTAAAATAATTACAGTTAATTATGTCCAGTGTAATTTTTGACTTAATTCCAGAAATATCAATTATTATATGTACTTATAACAGAGATAAATACCTAGATCATGGAATTAATAGTGTTATAAATCAAACTTTCAAAGATTGGGAACTGATCATTGTTGATGATGGTAGCCAAGACAATACTTTTGAAGTTGTCAATAATTATGTGGAAAAATTCAATAATATCAGGTACTTGAAACATCAAAATAAAAAACAGTGTTACGCTAAAAATGCCGGAATTCAGGCATCATTTGGCAGATATATCACATTTCTCGACAGCGATGATGCTTATCAACAAAATCATCTGGAGTCACGCATTGAATATATTAAACTCCATCCAGAAGTTGATTTGATTCAAGGGGGGTTTGCCACTGAAGAAGAAATTTGGGTAGCTGATTATTATCAACCTGATAAAAAAATTAATCTTCGAGAATGCGTTTTGGGCCCAACTTTTTTTGGGAAGAGACACGTATTTTTTAAGTTGCGGGGATTTAATCACATACCCTATGGAGAGGATACAGACCTGTGGGAACGGGCAGAAAAAATCTTCAGGACTCAACAAATAACAGAACCACAAACCTATCTTTATACCAGAGCTGAAACTAGTGTCAGCAAAGCTTTTTCTGAAAATGTTTCTTCGCCTAGCTAACTCTTTGGTATGAACATTAATATTCGCCCATCCCAAATCAGAAATTTTTTTTGCTATTTCCTCAGTTCTGCTTGGCAGTTTTTACTTCTGAGAATTCTGCCTGTCAAGTTTAAATTGATGGGTAAGTAAGTCGGCGAGAAAAATTCAATGTATATGAAGAAATATAAAGTTGAAGTTGGGTGTGTTACGCCGTAGGCTAACGCACCTTGAATCGTTGGTGCGTTGCGCTGCGCGGCAACGCACCAACGATTTAAATTTCTTAACATAGCTTGAAATATTAGCACCGACTTACTTAAGCAATTTCGTAGTAAGGACTGAAGTCCTTATTTTCTAAGCACTAAAGTGCTTACTACAAACCCTCAAAACTAGCTTGACAGACTACTAGTCTAGCGATCTTAATTTCTTTTCAATGTACACAAGCCAATTGCTGGTATAATTCCCAGAATCATTGCCGTAAATAATTGTCCACTCCAATACAATATAAAATTACGGTTTGCTTCTGGAATCAATACTTGTATAACAAAAAGCAACCAAACTAAAATACTAATTAATAAGAAAGAAATTGAGGGTAAAAAATTCCACCACCAAATGCCTGCTGTATATCGCCTCAATACCAGCCATTGGCAAATCCCTAGCCAAATTCCAGAAATTATATATGCGATCGCTGACAGAAATCCCAAAATCAAAGTATCTTCAAGAGATGATGAGGCAATGGTTGAAATGTCGTTAATCCAGGCTGTAGAAACACCATTGGCAATCAGCCAACCTACACTAGTAGCAAATATCCATTGCCAACCCGGTAAATATCGGTAAAGGATCAGACTCTGGTCAGCAGCAAAAATTACGGCAAATACAACATTACTGAAACTTCTAACCAAAATACTCCATGTTTGTGGTTGGATAACAACGCTAGGTGAGAGACTTTGGAGAATAATTTTCTCTAAGGCGATACTGACAACGCCACCCACAACCCATCCAATTAGGGTCATTAAGGTAAACTGAATAAAGAACCTCTGTCGCTGCGATCGCGGAATCAAAAACTTGCCTGGGTTAGGCTCGTTATTAATAGATGCAACATGATCGGGACTGTTAGAGTCAGTTTGCATAGGAAGTTAGGGGAGTGGGGAGTGGAGAAAACACAAAAGAGTGACAAAATTCTTTTATATTCCACTTTCATTGTTAATTCTTGTTTTATCGCATTCCGACTCCTGACTCCCCATTGCCGTCAAGCGACTAAGGCTTTCGCTGACAACTTGCTGATCAAGCGTAATCCCAGAATGATAAGCTAAACAGTGGTATAAAAATTGTGACTTAGGATGAAGTGATAAATGGGTGTTTCTTCAACGACTCCTCATCTCTTACGGGCTGCTCGTGGTGAAGTAGTAGATCGTCCCCCTGTATGGATGATGCGACAAGCGGGACGATATATGAAAGCATATCGAGACTTAAGAGAGAAGTATCCTTCGTTTCGCGATCGCTCGGAAATTCCAGATGTAGCAATTGAAGTTTCCTTGCAACCGTGGAGAGCCTTCCAACCAGATGGAGTAATTTTATTTTCTGATATTGTCACCCCATTACCTGGTTTGGGCATTGACATGGACATCGCCGAAGGTAAAGGGCCAATCATTCACTCGCCCCTCCGCACTCAAGAACAAATTGATGCTTTGCGTCCTTTAGAACCAGAAGCAGCTCTGCCATTTATCAAAACAATTTTGCAGACGCTGCGCTCGGAAGTAGGCGATAAATCAACGGTGTTGGGCTTTGTGGGTGCGCCGTGGACGTTAGCAGCTTATGCAGTAGAAGGAAAAGGTTCTAAAACCTACTCCATCATCAAAAACATGGCATTTTCAGATCCGATAATACTGCATCAACTGTTAGCTAAATTAGCAGATGCGATCGCTATCTATGCCCGCTACCAAATTGACTCTGGTGCCCAAGTTGTGCAAATGTTCGATTCTTGGGCGGGTCAGTTGAGTCCTCAAGATTATGACACCTTTGCTCTCCCTTATCAGCAGAGGGTTTTCCAGCAAGTCAAGCAAACCCATCCCGATACACCTTTGATTTTGCTAGTTAGCGGTAGTGCGGGTGTATTGGAAAGAATGGCACAATCTGGCGCTGATATTGTCAGTGTAGACTGGGCGGTGGATATGGCAGACGCACGAGCCAGATTGGGTAAACAAGTCAAAGTTCAGGGAAATCTTGACCCAGGCGTACTATTCGGCTCTAAACAGTTTATCCGCGATCGCATTCTCGATACCGTTCGCAAAGCTGGCAATTGGGGTCACATTCTCAACCTCGGCCACGGTGTTTTACCAGAAACTCCAGAAGAAAATGTCGCTTTCTTCTTTGAAACCGCAAAGGAACTTAATCTTGCAGGAGTTAAAAATTAGGAGTTATGAGTTATGAATTAGGAGTTATAGCGTTTCCTAATCACATGAGTTACATCATAGCCCCCTCTCGAAGAGCGGGGAGGGGGTTGGGGGTGGGGTTCTTGTACCTCACTCAACTGAGAACCGCTATATCCCTCTTCTGTCACTCTCCGAAAACTTTTGCCATTTCCGAATTCTAGAGCTTTTGTATAGCAGGCGATCGCGCGATTCTTTTCTAATAACAAATACAAGACCAATTTTTTTCTAATAGTATAGCTTGTATTGGTTGCCTCATGAGGCTTCTAGCGATCGCCCTCGCGGAAAGTGACAGAAGAGGGATATAAACTATAAAATTATCAGTTGCGAGGCGCAAAGTGATTTTTTTTATTCTTAACTCCTCACGTACAGACGCGATTAATCGCGTCTCTCCTAACTCCTAACGTACAGGCGCGATTAATCGCGTCTCTCCAAACTCTTAACTCCTAACTTGATTAATAACTCCTGATTGGGAACTTTTAACTTAATTCTTAACTCCTAACTCCTAACTCCTAACTTATTAAAATCTTAGTATGAGCCAGAAACGGATTTTAGTGACTGGTGCAAGTGGTTGTATAGGTCATTATTTAACAGAAGTCTTAATTAAGGAAACAGATCACGAACTGTATCTGCTAGTTAGGAACCCAAGTAAACTGCAAGTTGATACCAAGGCACGTTCAGGCATCAACGTTTTACAAGGTGATATGCAAAATATTCACCAGTTTGCCGATTTGCTCTCCACAATTGATACGGCGGTACTCACTGCCACAGCTTGGGGTGGTGATCAGACATTTGAGATTAATGTCGTCAAAACTATAGAGTTGCTCGAACTGCTAGATCCAGAACGTTGCCAGCAGGTGATTTATTTTTCGACAGCTAGTGTTTTAGATCGCTACAATCAACCATTAAAAGCAGCTGGGGAAATTGGGACAGATTACATCCGTTCTAAATATGAGTGTTTACATCAAAAAGAAAAATTAGCGATCGCACCCAAAATTACCACAGTATTTCCGACTTTAGTAGTGGGCGGTGATGCCAATAAACCCTATTCTGCTGTCACATCTGGCATTCCCGAAGTTACGAAATATATTAATTTGATTCGCTTTCTTGATGTAGATGGCAGTTTTCACTTTATCCACGGACGAGACATTGCCACTGTAGTACGATATTTAATTGATCATCCTCCCGAAAATGATCAATCACGTCGGTTTATTTTAGGTCAAGCGCAGTTAACTGCTGATCAAGCAGTGAAAGAAGTTTGTGCTTATTTGGGCAAAAAGATTTACTTTCGCATTCCCGTATCTTTAGCATTGGCTAATTTGATTATTGTTCTGTTCCGCATTCAGATGGCCGCTTGGGATCGGTTTTGCATGAACTATCGGCATTTCACCTATGAAAATTTCATCAATCCTGATAGTTTCGGCTTGCCAAATTATTGTGCAACCATGAGTGATGTTTTAAAAATTAGTGGCATTTAACGTGCTGATAAAATATCTATTGTTTGCTAATGATGGCGGTCATTTCTTGCGGAGATAAGCCGACACAAGCTGCAAGTTCTTCCAATGTCAATCGTTCGTGTGTGTTTGCTTCTAACATAGACGTTGCAGCTGCAACGTAATCAGGATTAGCAAGATGATTGATATTCTTAGGAGAAGTTGCTTGGGAATAAAGGCTGGCAATGCCGGAGCCTCCAGTAAATTTTTGTATTTGATAAGTGGCAATTAGAGTAGCTTGATGGGCTTGGAGATAGGCAACATAAAATTGCATAATAGCTAATCTTTTTTGCTGTCTCGCTTCCTTCCAACGAGCTCGCAAAACAGGAAGCTGCTGAAAAGTACTGATGAATTTAATCGGGTCTACTGTGACAGTTAAGGAAAAGCTGTTTGAGCGCTCAGATGGGGAATCCGGTGATGTTGATACCGTAGTTAGAGCCGGAGATAATTCGATAGATACGACATCTCTAAAAGCATTCAATCCCATTGCAGCTTTTGTTTCTAGCACTTAGGCTGAATTGCGTTCAGCAATAGCTACTAATTGCTCAATGATTTTGAGATCCTGCTGTGTAATCTCAGTTTTAAGCAGGTTAAGTTGATTACCATAACTGGACTTATCTTCGGATGCAACCACAGGAAATGTAATACTGACAAATATAACGGCAAGAAGAATCCTGAAACTTTGTGCAAAAGCTTTTGAGAGCCATTGTGCGATCATCTGATTGATTTATTCTGAAGCGCTACACTTGTTTTCTAATTTGCTTCTCTTTTCACAATACCGCTAAATGATAATATTTCTTATAAATCTGGAGTCTTTTTCAAAAAACTAGTCAGTAGATGGTGATAAGCATCAGTCTGCAAAGCATTATAATCAAAGGTTTGGATATCTGCTCACGATTGTAGGCGATTAAGTTTATTAGCAACATTTAGTGATAGTGTTTAAGGCATTTAGCGATCGCCTGTGACAGTTGCGTAAGTCCTGCTGATATGCATTTAGTTTACAATCTGGTCGTAGTAAGGGAAGCCAGAAAGCTCCTGACTCCTGTTTCAACATGCTTTTCTTTTTGCCGATTAGCTTATCTGCTGCAAGAATTCCAGTCCCTAGTCGCCCATTTGATGTAAAAATATCAATGCTAAAATAAAACAACTTTAATAAAAAGTCAATAACTCTTAATTTTCGTTAGAGTGGGATAACAATCAAAGTGTGAGGATTGATACTACATGCGAATCTTGTTAGTGTATCCGATATTTCCCAAAACCTTTTGGTCTTATGAAAAAATCTTGGAGTTAGTCGATCGCAAAGTTTTATTACCACCTCTGGGTTTAGTAACAGTAGCCGCGATTCTCCCCCAAGAATGGGAATTCAAGCTAGTCGATCGCAACATCCGCCCAGCAACAGAAGCAGAATGGGCATGGGCAGATGTAGTAATTCTCTCCGCGATGATTGTCCAGAAACAAGATTTACTCGACCAAATCCAGGAAGCAAAAAAACGTGGCAAGCTAGTCGCAGTCGGCGGCCCCTACCCCACCTCTGTACCTCATGAAGTTGAAAATGTTGGCGCAGATTTTCTGATTCTGGATGAAGGGGAAATCACGCTACCCATGTTTATTGAGGCAATAAAAAGGGGAGACACATCTGGTACTTTCCGCGCCACAGAAAAACCTGATGTCACAAGCACACCAATACCCCGCTTTGATTTATTAGAATTGAATGCCTATGACATGATGTCGGTGCAGTTTTCGCGCGGGTGTCCCTTCCAGTGCGAATTTTGCGACATTATTGTTCTCTACGGGCGCAAACCACGCACCAAAGCCCCAGCACAACTGTTAGCAGAGTTAGATTACCTCTATGAATTGGGTTGGCGGCGGGGTGTGTTCATGGTGGATGATAACTTTATTGGCAACAAACGAAATGTGAAATTGTTGCTGAAAGAGTTAAAAGTCTGGATGGCAGAACACAAGTATCCCTTCCGATTTGACACAGAAGCTTCGATTGACTTAGCAGAAGACTCAGAAATGTTGGAGTTGATGGTTGAGTGTGGTTTTGCGGCGGTGTTTTTGGGAATCGAAACGCCGGATGAGGATAGTTTGCAAATGACCAAAAAGTTTCAAAATACTCGCAGTTCCCTAACTGAGGCAGTGGAAACCATCATCAAAGCGGGATTACGCCCAATGGCTGGGTTTATTATCGGTTTTGATGGCGAAAAAGCAGGCGCAGGCGATCGCATTGTCCGCTTTGCAGAACAAGCAGCTATTCCCTCTACTACTTTTGCCATGTTGCAAGCGTTACCTAACACTGCGCTTTGGCATCGCCTGAAAAAAGAAGGACGACTACGGGACAATCAAGATGGTAACATCAACCAGACAACATTGATGAACTTCCTCCCCACCCGTCCCCTAGAAGAACTTGCACGAGAATATATTGAAGCATTTTGTACTTTATATGACCCAGTACAATACTTGGATCGTACCTATCGTTGCTTCTTGATGATGGGTTTGCCGAGTTGGAAAGCGCCAGCAAAAATGCCAGAGTGGGTAGTTGTGAAAGCGCTGCTGATTGTAATTTGGCGACAAGGCATCAAACGGGAAACCCGTTGGAAGTTCTGGCATCATTTGTTCAGCATTATCAAGCGTAACCCTGGAGTTGTTGAGCATTATATTGCCGCTTGCGCCCACAACGAGCATTTTCTAGAGTATCGCCAAATTGTGCGCGATCAAATTGAAAGTCAACTAGCGGAATATCTAGCACAAGGTGCAGAAAAGCCATATGTGCTAGTGAAGGAAAAAGTAGAGAAAAAAGCTGAAGTGGTAGTCAGTTAAGGCGGGTAACGGGTAATAAGTAATAGTAAATAAGTTACTTATTACCCGTTCTCAATTAAAAGTATATAGTGATTCCCGTACAGGTAAGGTACACACAAAAATAATTAACCACAACGTGAGTTCGACAGAACTAAAAAATAGCAGGAGGCAGTGCAGGTAAGTCTTTTGGATAAATGTCAATAGAGCGTTTAGCATAAATTTTTACCGCTCATAACTTTTCAAACACCCTCTTAATACACCGAGTTAACTGCGGCGGGGTAGCCCCTAAATTCTATTTATGGGGGCTAGCCGCAGGCGAATTTATTCGCCGTCAAGTTTCTTTTTGGTTTTGAATGTACATTTTTATTGTGTCTAGTGTTGCACCGCCCACCGTTGATACAAAATAGGAATTAGTCCACAACGAAGGTAATCGACTTTTTAATTCGGGAAACTCCAAACGCAAATATCTAGAAGTTGCACCCTTGAATCTCTTCACGGCTCGGTGTACTCCAAATTGAGGGTCAACATCAATCAATAATGTACATGGTCTGGCATTATCTCCATTTCTAAGATTTCAACTTTAATATCAATAGCTATTTGTGCAAGCAATTCTTTAAGCCTAGCTGCTACAGCGTTTACTAGTACTTTTCTGTGATATTTTGTCTGCTTACTTGAGTCGATACGTCGATCCAAAAACAGAAACTTTGTCAATCAAGCTAGCTAGAAATGGCTGGCTAGGGATGGAACAATTCTTGTTGGACGCTTGGCAAAATGGGTCAAATCAATCTGCGAGAACTGCGACTAGTTCAAAGTCTCCTACTGGCAACAGTGGGATAGAGCGGATGTCTAGTAATCCAATAGCTCGTGAGGAGTCGGAACCTGTAAGGGTAAACGAAACTCATGCAGTGAGTTGGAACCCACTGCATTCATGCATGGGGTAGTTCACTAAAACAACATTGCGGGTAATTCGCTAAAAGAAATCACATATTTCTCTCCAATATTGCGTTTCAATATCTTAATCGCCGCTTCATGATATTCTTGCCCACCACTAGAAGCACAGCCATCTGATACTACGAACGTCTCAAATCCAGCATCAAAGAGTCCTAAAGCTGTAGCCATCACACAAGCGTCTGTATCAACTCCACACACTGCAACTGTAGTAATAGCGTTATTTTGCAAGGCTTGGAGCAGGGCAGGTGACATCACAAAAGAAGTAGGAGCATGAGCATGAAAAAAAAGGAAACGGGACATAATATTTACTTCGAGCAGAGTAGTTGAAATTGGAGAATATGAAGGCTTATCAAACGTTTTGCTGACAACCGGAATTAAGGTTTTAGAAAGCTCTGTTTCCTGTCCAGACACCATTTCATTCCAGTTGAGTTGACGTGAAAAGTTAGGATTCCGGTTAAAAAAGCGAGTTGCCCAAACCTGATGAAACTTACTAGCATTATCAACCACCTTTGGCACAACCGCTTCACATTCAGGTGTGATCAAAAAGCCATTTTGTAAATCTACCGCTAACAAAATCCCTTTACGTTGGCTTAATGAAGTAGACTGCGCCTGCGCTTTCTTAGCGGAGCCAAGTTGGACGGCTGCCAATGTTCCTGTCAAGGTGATAGCACCGTGAAGGATAGTTCTTCTATTAATTCTATTTTCAAACATGGAAGTGACAAGTTGCATAGGCTCTCAGGTTGAGGTCTTGCACGAATTCGATGCTCTACAGGTCTTTGGTTTGGTTGTTGATGTTAGACATTGTTTTTCTTTTTAGTTAATTGAGAGAGATTAGTCAGTTGATTCTGTGCGGCGCTGGCGTTTTAGGCGCTCACCTTTACAGAACTTCTTTACAATAAATAAATTTGATTAGACGCACATCGTCCAATAGTTATACGACGCACATCCTCCAATAGTTATACTACGTGACTAAGCTTAACTTTCTGTAATATTTTTTGACTAAGGAATCGCGCAGAAATAAATTACCTATTTGCTGAGGAAACTTGGCTAATGCCACCTCTGCCCAATGCAGTGGCTTCTGTTGCTGCCCTTCATACGTGACCGTAACTTTAATGATCTTGTCGTCGTTCTTGATATCGGCGAGGCAAATGTCAAGGCGCTAATTGGTGCTAGTGTTCCTGAACCATCTGTTACTCTGTCGATGTTTGCTGTAGGAGCAGTTAGTATGTTTGGATTGCGTCGTCGCCGTCAAACTTGCAATTCTAACTAAACTTTGAAACCTTGTTAATATAGGGTGCGTTTAGTTTCATTGGAAAATAGCAAGTGATTAATTGCATTTTCACCCGTACACTTATACGGGTGAATTTCGTGTATATTGGCATTTATATTTTATCTACCGCGATCGCGTTCTAAATCATCCATTACTTTTTGCAAATACCACTCGTCTGACATCCCAGGATAGTAATCCTGCTTTTGCTGAATCAATCGTTCGGCAATTTCCCAATATCCCCCAACCATTCGTAAAAGTCGCTGACGTAGCAGGTTATATTTTTGCTTTTTTGACTCAGGACTAAATTTCTGGATTTTTTCTAGGCTACTTAAGACTTGTTGATAATTTCCCCAGTCTTCTTGTTCACAAAAGATACTCGCCGCCCGTTGATAATCTTCCAGAGCGTTTTGCATTTCTTCTAAACAAGTATAGGCAATGCCGCGATTGTAGTAAGCTTGAGCATCATCGGGATTGATCTGTAGTGCTTGGGTATAATCTTGAATTGCACCAAGATAGTTACCCGTTGTCCGATAGGCATTACCTCTGGCAATATAGACTAAGGCATCTTCGGGTTGTATCTGAAGTGCTTGGTTAAGATCCGCGATCGCACCTTGATGATCTCCTAATGCAGAACGGGCTTTACCTCGGTTGCGATAGACAATGGCATCTTGAAAATTTAGTCGCAATGCTTGATTAAAATCTGCGATCGCTTCTCGATAATTTCCCATTTTACAACGCACAACCCCACGACAGCAGTAAGCTTGGGCATCTTGCGGATCGGCTTTTAATACCCAGTTTAAATCGGCGAGTGCCTCTTGGGTATCTCCCTTTTCAGCTTTTTCTAATAATTGCGTGAAATATTCATTTGTGGATAAAATTGGCGCATTTGGAGAATGTGATTGCTGTACAACAGGTAATTCTTTGGGTTGTAGCTGTTTAATTAGTTCCAGACACAGACGACAATTCTCTTTATCCTGTTGCTCTAGATATAATTGTGCAGCTTTTTTAAAGTTAGCGATCGCATCTTGAATATAACCCTGTTTGCGCCGCACCATCCCCCGTAGATTATAAGCAGCAGCATAATTCAGATTCAGACGAATAGCACGGTCAACATCCTCCAGCGCCCCCGGCAAATTTTTCAGCGCCACCCTAGCCAATGCACGACAATAATATGCTTCTACACTCTCAGGATTAAGCTTCAGGGCTTCAGTATAATCGGAGACAGCATTAAGGATTGCACCTGAGTCATAATATGCCAAACCCCGTTGCAAGTAAGCTTCGGGAAAGTAAGGTGTCAGTTCTAAAGCCTGGTTAAATTCTTCAATTGCTCCAGCGTAGTCTTTTCGCCTAGCCTTTTCCAATCCTCTATTGTAGAATTCGTCATTCATGGCATTTGTTTGGTTGATTCAGTTAGTTAAATTCCACTAGGCTTTCTTCGTAGCCTAACCTATCCACTTACCCTTAATATTCTAAGTATTCAGCGTGGCTTTGCTTGATTTCGTATTTTGAGTGAATTCAAACGAACACACGACCCTAAGAGGATGTTTTAAAAGTCTTTGGTGAATAGAATAGAGCCTCCAGCACGCTGACGCGAACGCTACTATACAAACTCTCTAATAAAAAATCACGGGTTTCATAACCTGTGGAGGCAGGTTTTGTCTGTATAGCCAAGGCAAGTAAACAACCACTCTCAGCCCGATTATTTTCAATTCCAAATAAAAAAGGTGGGGAAATGAATGTATTCATTTCCCCATCTCTCGTAGATTGTAAAATATTTACAGTTAACTAGAATTATTCCAAAAGCAATCTAGGAGTACTCAGTACAAAAACATCTCTACTTCCTTGAGCGTCAATCTGTGGTTTTATGGGAGTGGTGAAGTGGAAAAATTTATGGTCATTGATCAATAAGAGTTCTCCCGGATTTAGAACTTTACTAAACACAGGCTTTTCTTTTTTGGCAGTATACAAATGTGTTTCTCCACCTTCAATATTATCTCTATCTACTGAGAATATGCCAATAAAATCAGTACCATCTTTATGGATACCTTCAGGCGCTGGATTACCCATATTATCTGGCGAACAAATAGTTCTAATTTGATGAACTCCGATTTCAGCTTCCGGATGAAGTTTACAAGAATCACTAAATGCTAAGACAAGATTTCTAAAAATATCAAGTTCTATGAGTGCATCATCTAATTCTGCAAACTCTCTTTTTACATCACCCACTAATGGATTATACTCTTTACTTTGAAAGAGGTAGCTATGAGGTAATTTGATTAACTCATTTTCAGAAACTGTGAACCGAGATAATCTTCTCGAACGATAGTTGCCTTTGATATAAGGGTCAATAGGCATATTACTAAAAAATGGCTTGAAACCTTCTGGATTGATCGAATTTACCTTTCTTAGAGTAAACAGAAAAGCATATTCTAATTCCGTTGCTGTCACCAATTTTTGCATAGGATTTACCTCCTTGCACATTGAAATTCTCCCAGATTTTTCTTTATGGGAGGCTTATAACACCTAGTATATGCTACTTCTTATTAAGATGTTGTCAATTTGACTACATAAATTGACACTTTGTGATATATGAAGATGCTCAAATTTTGTCACAGGCGGAGTAATACTCATGGGTGTATGAGTAGCTGCTGAAAAGATTTGCTGATGGGGTTCGGTGGGGGAAGAAATCGACGTATATTTACTAGCAGCAACAAGGTTCCATAATGATAGATTGGCTTTACCGTTACCCACCTTTATATCCAGGTATTCTACTAAAACGCTACAAGCGGTTTTTTGCTGACGTTCAACTTACTTCTGGCGAAATAGTGACAGCACACTGTCCCAATACAGGGCCAATGACTGGAGTATCAACTCCCCAAAGTGCTGTACAGCTTTCCAAAAGCGATAATCTTAACCGCAAATTGGCTTACACTTTAGAACTAATTCAGGTACACGACAATGAGCCGACTTGGGTAGGTATAAATACAATTTTGCCCAATCGGGTGGTAAAACTGGCTTTAGCGAAACATCTTTTCCCAGAATTGGGCGACTATAGCCAAATCAAGGGCGAGGTGGTTTATGGGCTAGATAAAAAAAGTCGAGTGGATTTTTTCTTGACGGGGAGTGAAGAGGAACGCCCGATTTACTTAGAAGTGAAAAATACAACTTTATCTGAGGGGAGATTAGCCTTATTTCCTGACACCGAGACTACAAGAGGACAAAAGCACTTGCGAGAACTAATGGCGCTCTTACCTTTAACTCGTGCAGTGATGCTTTACTTTATCAATCGCAGTGATTGTACTGAGTTTTCTCCTGGCGATCGCCCAGATCCTGTATATGGTAAATTATTACGGGATGCGATCGCTCTTGGTTTAGAAGTCTTACCTTGCCGTTTTGACATTTCCCCTGAAGGTATCCGTTATTTGGGTTTGGCAAAACTAAAAATTTAATTACATCTGATTACAGAGACGTTGCATTGCAATGTTTCTACATGCATAAAACAATAAATCCATCTAGATACTGTCTAGATGGATTTATTGATAGTTGGTATTTACTAAAAAATATTCAACCAAACTCTAATGGAGAAACGACTATAGGTAGTCGCCGCCCCATAAATAGCATTCGCTATTCTGAGGTTTGCTTATGCAGGAATCAAAACTGTGTCAATTACGTGGATAACACCGTTATCAGCAGCAACATCTGCTGTTGCAACTTTTGCATCATTTATCTTAACGCCATTAGAAGCGTCAATTTTTACATCTGAACCTTCAACTGTTGTAGCTGTCTTCAATTTAGCTACATCAGCAGCCAGCACCTTACCTGAGACAACATGATAGGTCAAGATTTTCTTGAGCTTAGGAATATCTTTGAGTAATGCGTCTACTGTACCTGCTGGAAGCTTTTCAAACGCTGCATCAGTGGGTGCAAAAACGGTGAATGGACCAGGGCCTTTGAGTGTATCTACTAGACCAGCCGCTTGGATTGCTGCAACTAGTGTCTTGAAAGAACCATTATTAGTGGCAGTGTCAATTATGTTGGCCATGTTCTTTACCTGTTTCTGTGTAAGCTGTTACAAACCTAAACTATTTGTTTAATAAAATCTATCTATCGTTAGGTGTATGTTAAATCAAAATTTTTATTGATATTATAAAAGTTTATATATATTTTTATACAAATAAAGAATTATATGTACATTGTCTGCGTGGATGAGTTATAGGTACTCCTGGATGCGGATCGCTCCTTTTTCTAGAAAGTGGTAGGGGCGATCGCCTATTCAGTAGTATCAACACAGCAGTTTTTACCAAAAAAGTTAGTTAAAAAGATGGGTAAAGGCATCTTAATTTTTACAAAATTGGTATAAAATCAGGTTTTTAGCTATTTAAGAGTTATCTGAAAATTTTTAATCCCCTAGCGAAACAGGCAATGCAGAGCTTATTCAGTATTTATATTCCTTTGTCCTAGCTTTTTGTCATGAATTTATCACCAAAAATGTTGGTAATGCGCGTATTTAACTGATATTATTTCATCACTAAATACATTTCACTCGCTGTTTGTGTAATCCTACTTGGAAATAATAAATTCCCATCACACTAATGCTTTTAGCAATTGTGATTGTCCGTTTATTTCCAGAATTGATTATACGTAGGACTTACGCAAAAACCCTCTCAAACTCCCATTTGTCCATATCCTCTGCCATCTCTGTGGCTGTTTTTCCATTGCCTGTGCGTAAGTTAGGTATGTCAACAATGAGACTTTTAGGTAATATTTTCCCCAAACTATAACTTTCATGAAAAGAAGAAGACTTATTGCTTGGATTGCTACGGCAGTTACCAGCATGATGCTGGTAATTGGCTTGCAGTTTGTCAATTTCTCGCCAGCAAGATCCGTAACCACACTTAACGTGTATGCGGCTGTCAGCTTAACAAACGCGCTGAATGCCATTAAGACTCAGTACCAAAATGCTAACCCAGGTGTCAACGTTGTTTATACGTTTGGTGCTTCTGGTACCTTATTGAGCCAAATACAAGCAGGAGCACCAGTAGATATTTTCATTTCTGCTGCCACCAACCAAATAGATGTCTTGCAGAATTCAAGCCCAAGTAAATTAGTGGCAGGTAGCCGTAAGAACATTGTTAAAAACAGTCTAGTTTTGATTACTCCTACGACACCTCCCGTTAGTGTTGGTAGTGCTGGTCTTACTAGCATCAATGGTTTGACCAACGCCAACATTACTGGTATTGCTATAGGTGACTACACAGGTACTCCTCCAGTTGTGCCAGCAGGAAATTATGCCAAACAAGTTCTTACTAGCCGAGGTCTTTTCACCGCTCTTAGTCCTAAACTATACCGTGCCAGCAATGTACGTAACGTCTTAACTGCTGTTGAAAATAAAACTCTTGCAGTTGGAGGTGTAAATAAAACTATTGGCGCAGGTTTTGTTTACACAACCGATGCTTTCATTTCTAACAAGGTAAAAGTCGTACAAACTGCCAACCCGGCAGATAGTGCTGCGATTGTCTATCCATTGGGTATACTCACCAGAACTACAGTTCGATCAACGGCACAGAGTTTTTCTACTTACTTAAGTGGTACTAATGCCAAGAATATTTTCAAAAGTTATCAATTTAAGTTGCCTTAATCACCACAAAGTAAATCAATTAAGTACTCGTTGTCGTGAATTTTGAACTATTTGGAGTAATGTCTCGTGAAGTTCACTAAAAAACTCTCAATTCTTGTTTGTAGTTTGACCACTGCCTTCCTTTATACTGCTGTGATTACCAATACTTATAAATCAGCAGCACAAGCAAAAGGACAAGATCTGATTATCAACGGGGGATTTGAAATCGATCCTCTCGTAGATCCTAATGATCTCAAGACTTCAAATCCTAATATTACAGGATGGATTAAGTCTGGCGATTCGATAGATACATCAGTTATTAAAATTAGCAACTTTCCTAAAACTGGTAAGCAGGGTTTATCGCTTGGTGGATTTTCAAAGATTAGCTACATATCACAGACTATCCCTACAGTTCGTGGTAAACACTACCAACTTACTTACTATTTAGCATCAACAGAGCAAGCACCTGATCTGAATAATAAGTTTCAGATTTTTATAGGTAAAAAGGAAGTTGATGTTAAAAAAAATATTCCCTTTCAGAACTACAGGCAATACACGTTAGATTTTAAAGCAGAAGCAACATCTACAGAGATAAAGTTTGGTTCCAAAGCAGAGTTTGCGTTTTTATATTTGGATGATGTGAGTGTTAAAGCTACACCTTAACATTAAGGAGAAAATTGTCGGGATGAAGCGATAGATGATGGAGATGAATAAACCACAGATGACAAGCTAATCGCAATACTGCTCGGTTAAGTCTAAAAAATAAAAATGTGTAGGTTGGGTTGAGGAACGAAACCCAACATTTTGCGGGGTTTATTGGGTAACGCATTGCCTCAACCCAACCTACGAATATTCTTAACCGAGCAGTATTGAAGCTAATCCTCATTTTATTAGAAGCCCAAGCGATGTCTGGCTTTATAGTGTCGAGAATGCCACTATGCCAATAATTAGACTTAAGTCCGAACTCACCTATAAGTCAATATAGTTCAGTTAAGGTTTGTTGGTGAGAATTTTCGGCTTTTAGAGACGCGAAATTTCGCGTCTCTACAGAGTTTAATAAAGCTAACTCTTCTAAATCGATATCAAGTGTTTAGTTTTATTGACACTACTGAGAATCAGCATAGTAACTATCAACTGGTTTTAAACATTGTCAGAATTTTGAATTATTTGGAGTAAAATTTCATGAATTTAACTAAAAAACTTCCAATTATTGTTTTGAGTTTTACCACAACCTTCGTTAGCACTGCTGTGATTACCAATACTTATAATACTGCTGCACAAGCGGCAGAACTTGTTAGAAATGGAGGATTTGAACTCGATCCCCTCGTAGATCCTAACAATCTCAACACTACAAATCCTAATGTTACAGATTGGACTAAGTTTGGCGATCCGATGGATACATCATTGATTAAAATGAGCAATTTTCCTCAAAGTGGTAATCATGGTTTATCACTTGGTGGATTTGTAGACCTCAGCTACATATCACAGACACTTTCTACACAACCTGGTCAGAAATACGAACTTAGTTACTATTTATCATCTATAGATGGAGTCCCTGACCTTGATAATCAATTTCAGACATTTGTAGATGGAAATAAAATTTTTGATCAAACAAACATTTCTTATCAAGCATATACGCCATATAAGTTCAATTTCACGGCAGACGCATCATCCACAGAATTAAAGTTTGGGTCTGTTGATAGACATGCATTCTTATACTTGGATAATGTGAGTGTAAAACCTGTGCCTGAGTCATCAACTATTGGAGGAATTGCAGTTGCCGGTTTATTGGGAATATGGTTGAAGAAAAAGAAGGTCATTAGCTAGAAATAATTGCCCTTTTTTATCACTTTTGGAAAACAACAGACACCATACAATCTCAATGGAAAAGGTGTCAAGGCGTAGCCCATCGTAGACATCGCCTTACCCTTTTTATAGCTAAATAAAGTTCAAATTTGATAGTCTAATGCAACTAAAACTCTGCCACAATGCTGATTTGCAGGTACAGCTTCCAGCATCTTTTTCGGTTGCGGTAAGTTGAGGTTCTTCATTAGTTCGATAAACTGGTTGCGGCTGCGTCCAGCAAACCGGGGAT
The DNA here is from genome assembly GCF_036919555.1 of Nostoc sp. GTDB lineage: Bacteria > Cyanobacteriota > Cyanobacteriia > Cyanobacteriales > Nostocaceae > Nostoc. The sequence continues at coordinate 141,928 of NZ_JBALCS010000078.1, read as the reverse complement.
TCCAGGACTTTTCCTCGCCAATGGTGGATACTGTCTGTCCTTGGTAGTCGTGACCAGGATATACCAAGGTGTCATCCGCTAATGTGAATAGCTTCTGAGTAACGGCATCATAGAGTGATCCAGCATCACCGCTTTGGAAGTCGGTACGACCGCAACCCCGGATGAATAGGGCATCTCCAGTTAATACATGAGTGCCGTTGACTAAGTATGCCATGTGGCTGTCAGTGTGACCAGGGGTAGCGATCGCCCGAATCTGCACGTTCCCTAATTCCAACATATTCCCATCGGCAATGTAGTGGTCTGCACAGGTAGCCGCTGCATTCTCAGGTAGAATCCCCAAACAACCCGTAAGTGATCTGAGTCTGTCTGTCCCAGTAATATGGTCGGCATGGATGTGGGTTTCCAGACAATAGCGCAGAGTCAGCCCCAATTGTCGCAATATCTGAAGATCACGTTCCACCTGCTCCAATACAGGATCAACTAAGATAGCTGTTTTACTTTCTGGGTCGGCAATTAAGTAAGTATAAGTACAAGATTCTTTATCGAATAGTTGACGAAATAACATAGCAGATTTCTTCAACATGAAAGTAGTAGCATCAGGTTTTGGATTGAGGGATTTCAGTAACTCCTGTGCCAAACTTGCTGCTTGAACCCGAATTTCGGGAACAGCGGTGGTTTCCCAAAGATTGCCCTTGCGCGGTGTCCCCAAGGTGTACAGCATTTGAGATGCATTTCCATCTGCATCAATCAGCGCCCCATTTCGGGCAGTATCAATTCCCATTGACAATCTATTGGGACGGATTAATCGTTGTTCTTGGAGGCTAGCGACCAATGGGTGCTGCAATCTGAGGTAATCACAATTTGCACCGGTGCAGTTGACAATCCGCTTAACTTGCAAAAGGATATCCTTGTGCGTCCCCCGTTCGCAGATTTTCACATTCACCCCATCCTCAAACTCCTGACAGCTTTGAATCCGACCTGCGTAATGGATCAGTTGACCAGACTCCATTGCAGCATCCAGTACTTCGGCAATTTCTTCAGCAATCCGATGCCGGTGAACTTCCCAGTAAGCTTTGACATGGCGCAGAAATCGCTTCTGTTCCGGCAATGGCATTGCTTGCCAAAGTTGGGGAATAATTGGGCGGATGGCATCGATTACTGCCCGCCAATCTTGAGCCAGTCCGTTGCCGGGGTTCTCCCGGTTGTAGGAACTGGCGTCTCCTTGGGTAAGAGCCTCACGCAGCTCTTGACGTACCACATGCAGCAGTCCTCGCGCCGTTTTTGGTGCAGTTTCTACATCAATAAATGCTGGATAAGAAGTTGTTGATTTGTGGGTATAGGGCATCAATCCGTGCCGCGAGACGGTATGAATTTGTCCCTGGAACCCTTGGTGATGCAAGGCAACAACCGCATCTACCATTGTTAACCCAGTGCCCACCAGCAGAATAGCATCCTCTGGATTTAGGCCAGCGATCGCATCAGCAGACCAAGCATCTTTAACATAGCGGTTGTCTAAAACGGCGAGCGGTGCAGGCAGAATTGCCGGGAAATTGCCCAACGCTAACACCGCCTTTTGCACATGCAAACACTGACCATTGCTCAGGTACACTATTGTGTTATCAGGTTTTGTTTCGATGGCGATCGCTTCATCCACAATCTTCTCTAGCTGCACATTAGCTGCTGCATTTTCCTGTGCTGCTTTTAAAGTCGCCTGCACATAGTCCCCATAAACCCGACGCGGAACGAAGGTAGATGAAGTTACCTGTTCATGCCCATTTTTGTGCAGCCAGTTCAGGAAGTGATTTGGTTGATCACCAAATGCGCTCATCTTACCCGCCGGCACATTCAGCAAGTGACAATCTACTGGTGTCCCGTAAGCAACTCCTCTACCCACTTCAGAATTACGTTCAATCAACTTGATAGATAGTGGCATAGTTGCGTTGCGTAAAAGATTGGCTGCAACCAGAGAACCGCTAAAACCACCACCAATAATAGCGATCGCAACTGGAGAGACGGTTAGGTTAAAAATGCTGTTGTTCATAGGACGTGTGAGTTGCACTTGCTTTCTACTGATCAATTTACAGCCGATAAACTGAAATTTCCGCTTGTAGCAAGCTGTTAGGCGGATGAATTAGCTCAAAAAACCACATAGTCACATGAATAAGTGGGAATTGCACTTGAGTGTCCAATTCCCCAGATCAAGAGAGTGGCGATCGTCAGATTACACAAACTAAAATCTAGACGAGACAGGGTTTTGGAACTATTTCTCTAAAATTGATGTGTCTATTGCATCCAAATCCGATGCAAATAGCGTGGTTTTTAGTTAACATCAAAAAACCCTTCACCAGCGAGAATTTTACCTCTACAATTGTCAATATTTTCTGACACTACTAGCATTCAACCTTCAGATAATGTTTGGCTTAATGTCCTAACAGCAATATAGAAGTATTGACAAATACAGTAGCCCTAAATCGATTGTGAGAAAATAATAAGGTTGTGAATGTCACTAAGTATTGGGTGCAAAATGTGGAGGCGTTCATTAACTGAATTGAACGAAGCCTATCAAAAACTTCGTGAAATCAAAAGCGCATTTACACACAAACTTATAAGGTAATTAAAATGACTTACGATTCCCAAGATGTGGAACAAATCCTTCAAATAGCACTGACTCATAAACAGGAAGGTGAATTTTCACGAGAACAGCTTCTAGAAATGGCATCTGAGTTAGGTATTTCTTCTAATATTTTGGAAACAACTGAGCAAAAGTGGTTAGCTCAACAAGAAGAGGAACGTTCGCGACGGACATTTAATACTTTCCGAAGCAGAGGTTTTTGGGCGCACTTTGTTTCCTTCCTAGCAGTGAATTTATTCCTGATTCTCTTGAATTTAATCACTAGTCCTAGTTATTTTTGGGCTATCTTCCCAGTATTAGGATGGGGGTTAGGACTATTTTTTCATTGGTGGAGTGTTTATCAGACTAAAACAGAGGATTACGAGATAGCCTTTCAGAAATGGCGCACACAAATTTAACTAACGCACAGCTATCTAGTCCTACGAGTTAAGAGTAATCTTTCACCTACAAATGGGGAAATTTCCGTACTTGATACTCTGCTGACTCCACTATCGGATAGGATTCTGCCAGTGCTGGGATGAATTTGTCTTCAATAGTCTGCAAATTTGCTTGGGGTATGGCTTTCCACTGCTCCAGCGTTGCCCAACGAATGATCAGGATAAATTATTTGTGGTCATTGGGGCTTATACAAACCTATTTACTGAGAAATTTAGGATATTCAGCCAGCCCTGTTGTCTAAATTTGGGCATCCTTCTGGATAAAATCTTCCCGTAAATTCGGGGCAACCTTAAACTTGAGGAGTTCTATAAACACGTCCTTTGAACCCTCTGCTTGCTAATTTGCCAAAATAGAGCTGTAGGCTAGAATAACTACGCTTTAAGCATAGCTTGATTGCCTACACTCAGGTGCAAGGGTCGGCTGGTTAATAAGTAAGAGGAAGGGATTATGGACAGCAACAACTGGTTGCAACAACTAATGATGGTGGGTCTTGGCACAACGTCTTTAGTAGCAGAAAAATTGCGCCAAGTCAGCGATGATTTAGTTAAAGACGGTAAGCTCAATCCTGAGCAAGCCAAGGCGGTAATAGATGATATTGCCCAGCAGTTAAAGTCGGAACAGGGAAATTTCGATGTCCAAATGCAACGGCAAATGCGAAATATGATGCAGGACTTGGGAGTAGCTCGCCAGTCGGAAGTGGACGAACTCAGGGGCAGAATTGACCGTTTAGAGCGTCAACTGCGCGATTTAGAAAATAAGCTTTGGCGTTAAGATGTCCTTTCTGATTTAAACTAATTGTGTCCTGTTGGTAATCTTTTTGCCAGGATACTTAAGTAAGGAGAACTGATTTTGAAACCAATTTTTCTTAGCGTGGCGTTCATGCTGGTGTGTGTTGTACTTTTGGTTGTGGGACAAATAGGCAGTAAACAGAACACTGCCATTGCTGCCCAGTTAACCCAAACGCCGCCAGCGCCCACAACTGTAACTGAAAACAATATCTTAATTGCGAGTAATACTATGTCTGATGCTAATGTCGTAACTACCCCCTCTGGATTAAAGTATGTCGAGTTAAAAGAGGGGACTGGGGCGACTCCTCAACCTGGACAAACGGTTGAAGTTCACTATGTTGGCACTCTAGAAGATGGAACTCAGTTTGATAGTTCACGCGATCGCGGCCAACCCTTCAGCTTTAAAATTGGCGTTGGACAGGTAATCAAAGGTTGGGACGAAGGACTTAGCACCATGAAAGTAGGCGGTCGTCGTCAGTTAATCATCCCCCCAGAGTTAGGTTATGGCGCTCGTGGTGCTGGTGGGGTAATTCCGCCCAACGCCACTCTGCATTTTGATGTGGAATTGCTGGGAGTTAAATAGAGACTGGGGCATAGGGACAAGGGACAAGGGAGAATTGTTAAAAGAAGTTATTATTCTCTCTGTTCCCAATGCTCAATGCCCGATCAAATAAATTACTATTTGATGAGGTGCACTTTTTCAACTCAAGAGCCAGACATAAAGCAAATTTTACTTCTGACTCTTTGAAGTTCCGTACCATTCTCTTGATTCGGAATTCTCCCCGATCTTCTAACCTTTATCAGGAATATCAATTCTGGCTGTTCCAATAGGAATGTCTCCATTTAATCCAACCCTTTTAGCTGTTACTCCATAGAGGGTGTTAGAAAAGTTTTAAAGTATACTAAAAACCCCGCTTCCATTCCTCTCCCCGAAAGGTCGATAGGCTTTGAAACCCCCTAATAATGATTATCATTCTTAGCGACTGTATATTTTATTTTCTGGAAGTCCCTAAGTGAATCAGTGGGTTGCTGAACTAGGCTCTTACCAGCCAAATCTCCAACAGACACCCAGCGAAGTTAAAGCACTAGCCGGTTTAGTTTCGACCTCACATCCCGATAGCGCCCGACACCTAAAATAAACCATTGGTTACTCATACAGCCGTCTCACTTTTCCAGAAAATAAGCCTTTTTTAAAACCAATTTTCAACTATTTCTGATTTATTGATCCGACAAATCATCCCAGATATATTTAATATTTATACTCAATATCTATGTTATTACATCCCAGACTTCAAACAATTCTTCATCATGTTTGCTTATTGAGTTTGAGCTTCACACTCAATAGTTGTTTATCCAACTCCCAAAAATCTAGCCAATCAGCGACTAACCCACCGCAAGTAGTTGAAAATACAGCAGCAGCAGTTTCAATTCCTATACCAGACGACAAAGCCATCCCTAAATATGACCATATCTTTGTGATTGTTGAAGAGAATAAATCCTACGACCAAATTATTGGCAACCCGAATGCACCCATCATCAATCAACTGGCAAAAACCTATGGCTTGGCTAGTAACTTCTATGGCGAAGTGCATCCCAGCGAAGCTAACTATGTCGCCATTTTAAGCGGCAGTACCTTTGGTATTCATGATGATGATGCTTTCTATTGCTTTGCTGGTAGTAATGAGCAATTTTGCCAGAATTCCCGTCAAGCTGACTATGCTAACCACACTATTACCTCTAAAAGCTTAATCGACCAATTGTCACAAAAGGGGCTGACTTGGAAAGGGTATTTTGAAGATATTCCTTCCCCAGGCTCTAAGTCCGTTATAGCTCCCAGCTTCATCCGTGTGTTATATGCGGTCAAGCATAATGGTTTTATGAATTTCAAAAAAGTGCAAGATGACCCAAACTTGCCTAGTAAAATAGTAGGAATTGATCAACTTACTACCGACCTGAACAGTGGTAAAGTTCCCAATTACAGCCACATTATCTTCAACCAATGTCATGAAATGCACGGTTTAGCAGAGTGCCCCCAATTGCAAAAACTGATTCAAACTGGCGACACGATGATTGGAAAAGTTGTTAATCAAATTACCACTTCTAAGTTGTGGGCTGAGTCTGGTAACAATGCAATTATTATTACTTGGGATGAAGATAGTAATCCCTCTAACAAAGCTAAAATTCAAGGTTGCTGTGGTTTTGACCGTGATAGTAACGCTAACTTTGGTGGCGGTCACATTGCGACGATTGTGATTACCAACCACGGCTTACGGGGCATTGTGGATAACACACCCTATAATCATTACTCATTGTTACGAACTACTGAGGATGCTTTTGGCATCTATGAATACTTAAACTATGCCAATGACACGACTAAAGGAGTTAAGCCGATGACCAATCTATTTGTGAAAAAATAAGAAAGATATAAACCGCAAACTCAAAGACCACTGGCAAACACTTCAAGAGCAGTAGTATTGTTGAAATTTTCCTTCGATTGTCTAAATTATTATTTGTTTTTATTTCATTACTGTACGTTCGCTCATTTTTAACCTGCAAGATTTAATTAAGCCTTACAAGGCTTATAATCCAGGCGCTGCAATCGATTTAGGCATTTTTGTCTCGCACAGAGCTTTTGCCATTTTATGATTTATGCTATCCCTGTGCCTTAAATAATCGCCTCTGGGAGCCTTCTGTGATGGTCACAAATTTTACTTATAAATAACGGGTTACTTAAAAATATCCTTTTTCCTTTTGCACTAAGGCTTTAATTCCCTTCCGGATCTCAAAATAAGCGAACGCACAGTCATTAAGCTTGCTTTTTTAATGCAAATAGATTTCAATACTCTGTAAATGCTAGTATTTGTCAACTAGATATTGAGTGATGTAACGGAGTCAGAAAACAATAATGAAGTCTAAACAGTTTGTTCTCGGTCTATTGCTGACAGGTGTGATCGTGGTGTTGGTGACAGAACCTACTAGAAGTGAGGACATATTATCACTTAGAGTTCATAAGAGTACAGTGTCCACCAATGCTAACGAAGACTTTACTCAGCAAACACGCCTGATTACCAAAGAGCAGACTGTTGAACCAATCTGACAAATTCGGCAAGTAAGTGAGATAGAGAATCCAGCCAAGAGCGACCAATTGTTATTAGTGCAGTCGCTAACACAATAAACAGCGCCTTCCGAAGAAATCGTGCAAGTTTATGATTATCGGATTCAGTAACCGTGCGGTTTTTATCACCTTTATTTCTGCTGCTTAATATCCTGTTGTTTTTCCTCAAGTAGTCTCTACCATGCCCGCGAAAAAGCTCCGTCATCTGACCTTTATTCTGCATCGCATCCTGGGTTTTGCGATCGGATTGATTGCGATCTTGGTTGGCTTAACTGGCAGCCTGATCGTTTTTCAGCGCGAAATCCGCCATATTTTTACTGTTCACATTTTTCACTGGATTTGCCTGGAATTTGGGCTATGTTGACCGGCCAATCTCCTCTACCTCTGAGCCAGCAGATAAAAACGGCTCAACTTGCCCTACCCGACGGAGCATTGCGGAGCATTGACTTAACGACAGATCCGAAAGCGCCTCTGCGATTGCGGATGAAGCTCCCCCAAGAGCAGCTGGAATACGGCATGAGCAATGTCTATCTGGATCTATACAGTGGTCAGGTTTTACGAGTTGATAATTCGTTAAAGGCATCGTTAGGCGACAAGATTCTCAATTCCTTCCAGCCATTGCACTTCGGCACCTTCGGCGGCTTACCCACCCGCATTCTTTACATCTTCGTTGGTCTGGCTCCGTTAATTCTATTTATTACTGGCTTTGTGATGTGGTGGGATCGCAAACCCAAGCAGAAAGATGATTATTCTCATAAACGGAGTTATATAAACTAATTCTCAAATAATCGGCTTTGTTTTAAAAAGTACTATTAGGTGTGTGGAGTATGAAAGTGTTGCGTAGGCGTAGCCCGTCGTTGACATCGTTGTTTATTTCCTGTTTTTTTCTTGCTGTGGTCATACAACCAACTCAGGCAAAGGAAGTAACTGAAATTTCTCCTGTACAGGAACTAAACCGTTCCGCAAGAACAGTCAAAGAATGGTTAGCTCAGATAGAACAACAGAACCCTCCTGACCAAGGGGGGAAACAGGCGAGTGAAGTTGTACAAGTTACCTCAGTGAAAGCAAATCCCACCGATAAAGGTGTGGAGGTGATTTTACAAACTTCCATTGGGCAAAAATTGCAAGTAGTGAATCGCAGTTCGGGCGATAACTTTATTGCTGATATTCCCAGTGCTCAATTGCGTTTACCCAACGGTGACGCTTTTACATTTCGCTCTACTAAACCAATTGCAGGTGTTAGCGAGATAACGGTAACGAACTTTGATGCTCAGACTATCCGGGTGAGTGTGACAGGTGAGGCGGGTGTACCCATTGTTGAGTTGTTTGACAGTCCGGATGAGGGTATTATCTTCTCTGTGGCTAGTTCTGCATCTTCTGCACAACAGCCGCAGCAACAACCTCAAACGCAACGAACGCCGCAAGAGCAGCCAGAAACTCAGACACAGCCTAGTCTTCCATCAGCAGAGAGTGATGAACCGATTGAACTGGTAGTGACGGGCGAACAAGATGGATACACTGTGCCAGAAGCATCAACTGCAACTTTAACTGATACACCTTTACGTGATATTCCTCAATCGATTCAGGTGGTTCCCCAACAGGTAATCAAGGATCAGGGAATCACGCGGATTGTGGATGCGGTTCGCAATGTATCTGGTACTCAGATAGGAGGAGGCTATGGCAATCTTTTCGGTGAAGTCAGGATTCGCGGTTTTTCCGCCGGTAGCTTAGTAGATGGGTTTACTGGTTTACTTCCTGCTAATGGTGCCAACATTGAACAGGTGGAAGTGCTCAAAGGCCCAGCTTCAGTGCTGTATGGAGATGGAGATCCGGGTGGTCTGGTAAATTATGTGACGAAAAAACCTTTAGACACCCCCTATTATTCTGCTACTTTTACGGCTGGCAGCTACGATTACTACAATCCTGCAATCGATCTGTCTGGACCACTGACGACCGATAAAAAGTTACTGTATCGTTTGAATGTTTCCTATGAAAATTCTGGCAGCTATCGGGATTACATTGAAAACGATATATTATATATCTCTCCGGTTCTCTCCTACAAGATTAGTGATGCCACAACCCTAGACTTCGCCTATGAATATCTGAATTCTAAACAAGGGTTCGACCGAGGCTTTAAACCAGAAGCAATCTTTTTAACGTTGCCCAGAAATCGGAATTTAGCTCAACCGGATGATTTTTCCAATAGTGAAAGCCATCGTGTCGCGCTAACACTCAATCAGCAGTTTGGTGAAAATTGGCGGCTGAAAAGCAGATTTTCCGCACAATTTGATCAAGGTGGTGAAAAAGTTACCCAAACCGGCGCTGATCTTTTAGAGGATGGTCGAACATTGATACGAGGGCAGTTTGGTGATGGTCAGAATTATTCACAAAGTTATGCTCTGCAAACCAACTTGATTGGTAAATTCAACACGGGTGCGATCGCCCATCAACTGCTGTTAGGTGTGGACTGGTCCCGGAGTCGTGGATATACCAACAACAGTTATAGTCTTGGTGATGGTGATTTCCCTTCGATAGATATTTTTGAGCCAAATTATAACGTTCCACTTCCGCCACTTTCATATAGCCGGTCTAATAGCGCAAGTAACGGCATAGGAATTTACCTGCAAGACCAGGTAACATTATTGCCCAATCTGAAGTTGGTTCTAGGCGGGAGATATGACAATTTTGACACAAGCAGTGAAGATTTCAGTAACCCTGACGAACCGCAAAATTCTAGTGCTAACTCTCATGCCTTTTCACCGCGTGTGGGCATCGTTTATCAACCAATCGAACCGATTTCGCTGTACGCCAGCTACAATCGCTCTTTTATATCCAACTTAGGGACTCTAAAAGCAGGCCGGATACAAATAGAGCCTTCGCGCGGTACACAGTACGAAGTCGGCATCAGAGCTGAACTTTTAGACAAGCGGCTTTCAGTAAACCTTGCAGCCTATGACATTGCTAAAACAAATATCCCCACTACAGACCCTAACAACGACCAATACTCAATTGCAATTGGAGAAGTGAAAAGTCGAGGAATTGAACTGGATGTAGCCGGGGAAATTTTACCGGGTTGGAAGGTGATTGCCTCTAGTTTTCTCAATGATGCCTATGTTAGCAAAGGTTATGCCGGACTTCCCGAAGGTCGCCATCTGACAAATGCACCATATCAAGGCGCGAGTTTCTGGACAACTTATGAATTTCAAAAGGGTAACTTGCAAGGATTACAGTTTGGTGCGGGGTTGTTTTTTAAAGGCGATCGCACTGCCAACATCGATGATCCGTTTATCCTTCCCTCTTATGTCACAACCGATGCCTTAATCGGTTACAAACGCGATAATTGGCAGGCTGCGCTCAACTTTAAGAACATCTTCAATGTCAAATATTACGAATCAAACGACTATCTTACCTTCCCCCAAGCACCATTTACCTTACAGGGCACAATTTCAGTGAGCTTTTGATCCCCCGTAACCCAGGGCAAACGCATCTTATTTACTAATAAAAACACAAAAGCCGAGAAACTTTAGCGTTGAACTGAAGCTTGTTTTGGCGGGGTTCCGTTCCAAGAGAAAGTAGGTTTGCTTTCGCAATAACTCCATCTGGCTTCCCAAGGCATGGGAAAATTAGGAACCTGAAAGCGGATCGAAAATCGTCCCCAGGTGTTGCTCAACTTACCAGAACCATCTTCTCGTGACGTATCACATTTGATATTCGATTTACCAACCCAATAGCCATGATAAATTCCACGATTGCTTGTTATTCCAGCCAGCCCTTCAATGAAGATAGTTCCAGATGGATAAGTCCAGATAGCACTTTTGCCGCGTTCGCTTTGATAAACCACTCTGCCGTAGTCACTATTCCACACTTCATCTGCGATTGCTACCCCAGAACGGATTTATCTCAGTTCTAGATCCCAACTCTGGCAGTTAGACAATGTGCTGACTCCAGGACAACTTTATGATGGTTATGACAAGCTTTATATTCCCCGGATTGCTTATACTACTGGGGATTTAGATATTCATGATTTGGTGGTGGAAGCTGATAACGATCGCTTTGCCAACGCCAGAGGCGATCACATTCTGTTTATCAGTACTATATTAAATTGTGTGGCGACAGTGAGCGATCGCCATAGTTGCATTCCTTTATGGAAACCGAAGTTTATTTCTAGCTTGGTAAATGAGGATCGCTGTCACCTCAATGGTTTGGCGATGGTAGCCGGAAAGCCTCGCTATGTTACTCTTTGTGGTCAATCTGATGTGGTGGATGGTTGGCGGGACAAGCGACAAGGCGGGGGTTGTATTATTGATATTCAATCTGATCAGGTGATTGCCACAGGTTTATCCATGCCCCAAGATTTTATCAGGGTAAGTTGTGGTTGCTGAATGCTGGCACTGGGGAATTTGGCTATATCGATTCCGATGGACAATTTCAGGCTGTTATATCATGTCCGCCAGATTACCCCCTTCGATTTCCAATAAGGGAGAAAATTCTACCTCATCTCCCCATTGCCTACTCCCCACTCCCTACTCTCCATTTTCATAACAATTTATCCAAGCGGTTGATTCTCATCACATTGACGTGAATACTGTAATTCCAACTCATTTTGCCGTTCCCTACCTCCTTTATACGCAGCCGGACAAAACTTAGTGTTAGCGCTCATACAATCCATGTGTGGCGTCTTAGCACACACCACAAGTAGTCCACCCAGAACAAACAACAAACCACAAATTGCCAGCGTATTAACCCAATAAATTTCCAGCGCTCCGTGAACTACTATCTCTCGCAGTAGAGATACAATTGTTACCTCAACTGCCACTCCCACAGAGATACTATGTTCTTGCAAATAGACCATTAATAGTCGGAATAACTCGACTAAAATCAACACAAATAGTATTTTTGCAGTCACATGTTGATAGTCTAGTGGCTGCGTGAGGACAATAGCTATTCCCCACAATTGGATCAGCATGACGGCGAATAAACCTAAACACAAAACAATCACAATTAAGTCTTGAAAGGCTTCCATGTTGCGAACAATTGAGTGCCGATCAAGCCAGCGATCGCTAAATAAAAATCGACTTTTCTGGCGCTTTTGCATGTACATTTTATTCCAATCGTGACTAGTTCAGACAACACCAGCGAGTCAACCCAATAGTTTTATTTTATGCAATATTAAGCTTTTGCGCCTCAGCGAGGTTGGTAATTTAAATTTTGTGCTTGTTGCAACAATTGCTCGGCATTTTTCGCCCACTGGGGATTCCCCTGAGCTTTGTATAAATCTCTAGCAAATTGCAATACTTGTACTGCATTTCCATATTGCTGTAGCTGCATAAAAACTAACCCTGCACCATAATAAGCGTTGGGATAGTTAGAGTTAGCTTGGGCTGATTTTCTAAAAGCCTCTAACGACTCCTCTAATTTGTGTTGAATAAACCAAATTGAACCGAGATTATAGTAAGCTTCTGGATACTTCGGATTAATTTTTACTGCCTTACGAAAGGCATCTTTTGCTTGATCAACTTTACCTTGTTGGAGATAACACATCCCCAGATGATAAGGAGGTTCTGGTGCATTTTTGCTATATTCTATGGCTTTTTTAAAAGATGCGATCGCTCGCTCACAATCTCGTTGCTGCTCTCGTACCAATCCAAAATTATAGTGGGCAAATCCTAGTTTGGGATCAAGTTCTAGGGCGCGTTGCAAATAATCGTTAGCTAACTGTAAATTATTACCTTCTAACAACGCACCACCTAAATTAGCAAAAGCTGGAGCAAATTTAGGATCGGCTTGGGTTGCTCGATAAAATGCGTCGGCAGAGGGTTGTAATTTTCCCATTTGTCGGTAGGCTAGCCCTAGATTATAGTGCGCTGGTGCCAATGTCGGATCTAACTTGGCTGCTTGTTTAAAGGCTGCGATCGCATCTTGGACTTTTCCCGCCTGAATTGCCTGTAAACCTTGATTTAACCAGTCTATGGCAGTTTTAGCATGAGATTGTGCCAGCTTTGAGGCCACAGGAGGAAATAGAGAAAGAGAGGGCGAGGAAATACTCACAACCAACAAAGTCAAACTTACTAACCCTGCTATGCGATATTTAGAGAATGATAATCCCATTGATTTTTTGACTCGCAATACTTTCAGTTAAATTTACTTCATAAGGACTTTTTTACAAAAATTTTTAATTTGCCATGAAAGTTTGTGATACTTAACTTTTCTTAAGCTAAATTTTACGACAGGCTACAATTTTTTTAACTTTCGATTAAAAGAAGGATAATAACAAATTAAAGAAGGGGTAATTTTGACTCCAGAGAACCATTTTTTTATCCCTGACATATACAGCAGAATAATGCGGTTATAAAAGACTTACCGCAAGGGGGTTTTATGAACGAAAAAGTAAAATCGGGTTCGCGGAATGTTGCAATTGTCGGGCCTTATTTAAGTGGAAAAACCACTTTACTAGAAAGCTTGTTATTTGTCACAGGGACAATTTCCCGCAAAGGGAGTGTTAAGGACAGCAATACAGTGGGAGATAGTGCTGCCGAGTCGCGCGATCGCCAGATGAGTGTAGAAGTCAGCGCCGCTAACACCGAGTATAACGACATTCGCTTCACTTTTATTGACTGTCCGGGAAGTGTAGAATTTGCCCAAGAAACGTACAATGCTTTAATCGGAGTAGATGCGGCAATTGTAGTTTGCGAACCCATACGCGAGCGAGTCCTTACCCTCGCCCCTCTATTTAAATTCCTAGACGATTGGGAAATTCCCCACCTCATCTTTGTCAACAAAATGGATCGGGCAAATATTCACGTTTTGGAAACGTTGCACGCCCTGAAAGCAGTATCTAGCCGTCCTTTGGTAGCGCATCAATATCCCATCATGAACGGGGAACAACTCACCGGCTTTATTGATATGGTGAGTGAACAGGCATATCAATATCATCCAGGCGCACCTGCGGACCCCATTCCCTTCCCGGAAAGTTTAAAAGAAGAAGAACATACAGCACGGGCAGAAATGCTCGAAGCCCTAGCAAATTTTGATGACCACTTACTCGAAGAACTTTTAGAAGACATTGAGCCATCCCAAGAGGAAATCCTCAAAGATTTAAAAATGGAATTAGGGGCAGATTTAGTAGTGCCCGTTTTCTTTGGTGTAGCAGAACAAGATTATGGTGTTAGACCTCTATTAGAAGCCTTGTTACGGGAAGCCCCCGAACCAGAAACCACAGCAGAACGTCGTTTAAAAAACTTAAAAGGTGATACACCTCTAGCGCAGGTATTAAAAACTTACTACACTCCCCAAGGTGGCAAGCTCTCTCTCGTGCGTGTTTGGCGGGGCAAATTAACTGATGGTATTGTCCTCAATGGCATTCGCACTGGGGGAATTTACCGCCTGATGGGACAACAACAGCAGTTCGTTAACCAAGTTAGTGCTGGTGAAATTGTTGCATTGAGCCGTTTAGAAGGAGTCAAAACAGGCGATACAATCTCTATAGAACAGCAGTCGGCGATGGAATTACCCAAAGCTGCACAGTTGGAACCAGTTTATGCTCTGGCCATTACACCAGAAAAGCGTAACGATGAAGTTAAACTCAGCAGTGCCATCACCAAGTTGTTAGAAGAAGATTCCTCACTTGCTTGGGAACAACACGGCGATACTCACGAAGTTATCCTGTGGGGTCAAGGCGAAATTCATTTGCAAGTCACCCTAGACAGACTGCGCCGCAAATATAACTTGCCAATGACAACGCACTCGCCGCAAGTGCCTTACAAAGAAACTATCCGCAAAACGGTGGCTTCAGTTCATGGGCGCTACAAGCACCAAAGCGGTGGTCACGGACAGTTTGGTGATGTTTTTCTCGAAATTAAGCCTTTACCACGCGGTACAGGCTTTGACTTTAATGAAACTATTGTCGGGGGCGTGGTTCCCAAACAGTACATTTCTGGGGTGGAAATGGGCGTGCGGGAATTTCTGACACATGGACCTTTGGGCTTCCCAATAGTGGATTTGGCGGTAACTCTGACTAATGGTTCCTATCACAACGTTGATAGTTCCGAACAAGCCTTTAAGCAAGCTGCCCGATTGGCAATGCAAACGGGGATACCCCAAGCGGAACCTACCCTATTAGAACCAATTCTGCGGGTGGATGTTACCACACCTAGCGAATTTACCTCCAAAGTGCTGCAACTGTTGAGTGGTAGACGGGGGCAAATTTTAGGCTATGAAGGTAGAAATGATTGGCAAGGCTGGGATAATGTCTCTGCATACTTGCCACAAGCAGAGATGCAAAACTTTATTGTAGAGCTGCGATCGCTCACTCTTGGCGTTGGTTCTTTCCACTGGGAATATGACCATCTTCAGGAAGTGCCGGAAAAGCTTGCTGAACGTGTCATTCACAGCAACAGTAATGGTGCTAACGGCAACGGCAAGTAATTTTGGATTAATGTAAAGTTGCGATCGCTTCAAGGCTCAGATTCCCGACTTCTTTAATAAGTCGGGGATCTATTTCAATCTATAAAAGGATTTGTAAAACTCTACCGTTCATAGAGGTCTTCACGCTGCCAATCCCGACCTCCAAGTTGAGCAGATCGAGTTTTGATTTGGTTAATAAATTCTCTTTCGGCTTCCCACATTGCAAGGTTGGTTTGAGGCGCAGTTATTTTACCAAGATGGAGGTCAATAGCTTGGCGAATAATTTTTGCTTCACTTACACCCGCCTGTTGGGCGATCGCTTTTAGCAGATGCTCTTGACGTGGTTCAATATAAATCTCCTTGCAAATTTTGCTCGACACAATTTAAATTTTACATAATGTATACATTACATTATACATTGTTTTTTAGTGAGATTGCGATCGCTCACTCTCGGCGTTGGTTCCTTCCACTGGAAGTATGACCATCTTCAAGAAGTACCGGAGAAATTTGCTTAACGCTTCATTCCAAGTAATGGTAATGGTGTTAACAGCAACAGCAAGTAATTTTGGATTTTGGATTTTAGATTAATCTAGAATCAATTAAATTTTAGATGTATGGACACTTCTTATGGTTTATGGGTGTCCTTTTTAATTGGCACGTATAGGGAAGTAAATTAGGACAAATGAAATAATTCCTAGTGCAGTTCCAACAGTACTTATGGCTTGTATAATCATGCTGTTATTACCTAGTAGAAAAGTTGCTATAAGTGTTAGGGTTATAAATACAGCCGTACCGATTATTGAAATCAATAAAGGAGTTGTCCGAATTAAAATAGCTTTAGCACTTTCTTTAAAGATGGGTGTTTCAACTAAATTTAAGTGTCTATATTGCTTACTTTCTTCTAAATTATGAATAAGTATTTTCCAGGGTTTGCTAAAATCTGGTATTATTAAGAATTCAAAAGTGCAAAGTTCACTAACGTTTTCAAGCAAGCAACATGCAAGTATATCTCCTATATAAACTTTAGTTACTGAGGTAACGTCAAAAATTATGTTTTTTCCAAATTTCTTATGTAATGAAGATATGTATTTTCTTAAGTCCAGATAATTAATTCTCTCGATGCTCCATTTAATGTTGTCTGTTAAACAAGGAATATATTGTGCTTTTAATCTGGCTAGTTCACTTGAACTATAATCAGTATCTAGAGCAAATAATGTATCCTTTTGATTGCCAGTATAATATTTGTAAAAACCTAATGAAAGATTATTTATTAAATCATAAACGTTGGCGCTTAGTAAGTTAAGCTGAACTTTCTCTGTTTTAGAATCTTCAATTTGAACAAATACAATACGATTTGTACCTCTTAAAATACAATGTACAATCGGATTAAGATACTGATCTGGTCTATCAGAAGTTACAAAAATATATAGAGATTTCAATCTATTCCTCCAGATGTAATCACACGCCCTTTACCTGAAACCTTCGCTTTTCTGAGACAAATCAATGCTTCAACAGAATTTCTTCCCACGCCAAATGAAATAGTCTTTCCAGTAGCTTTGAGAAATAAATCTGAATAAATAATCAAATAGTCTGTAATATTTTTTTCTGCTGACACAACAAAACATATATCGTCACCAGCTACATAAATCAGGGAGGCTTCTATTTCATCTTGAACAAGCTCTGCTATATCAGCAATAGCTGTTTTTACTTGATAAGAAAATTGGCTAGCTTCTTCAAGATTTCCTAAGAGTAAATAAAGTTCAATAGTATCACCTATATTATCTCCGTCACCTATACAAACTAGTAAATTATTAGACACAATCAATATACATAAATCTATTTATACTATATTTTATCCCTATCTTAGTAGCGCTACGATAATTTAATACTGGCTTTTGCAAGCTTCAACATGAAATTTCAATAGTAAGTAATGGTAACACTTCAATTGCGACAATTAAGTGTTCCGCCAGGACATAGAGTAATACTGCACGATGTTAGCTGGCAAGAATTTGAGGCGATTTTAGAAGAACTTGGCGACCATCGAGCGACTCGATTGGCTTATAGCCAGGGAACTTTGGAGATGAGAATGCCATTACCAAAGCATGAGAAAGCCAAAGTCATCATTGGGGATTTGGTGAAAATTCTGCTGAAGGAGTTAGAGATTGACTGTGAAACATTTGGCTCAACCATCTTTAAACGTGAAGATATGGCTTTCGGTCTTGAGCCTAATGACTCTTTCTACATTCAAAATCATGCTCAAATGATTGGTAAAGAGCGAATAGACTTGACGGTTGATCCGCCACCCGACTTAGCAATTAAAGTTTATGTTACTTCCAAAACTCAACTGAATGCTTACGAAGCACTAGGAGTTCCTGAACTGTGGCGATATGAAGATGGCAAGCTACAAATTAATATTCTTCAGGATGGTAAATACATTGAGTCTGAAATTAGTTCTACTTTTCCCAACTTGTCCATTGTTGAAGTAATTCCCCGGTTTGTCGAACAGAGCCGAACTTTAGGTAGAAGTCCAACGCTGAGAGCATTTCGTCAATGGGTGAGAAAGCAAATCAACCCAACTTAATGTAATCCTTATTCTTTAAACAACTCATATTCCTAAGCTGTATCAACTTCTCCAAAGAGCAGAACTACTTCATTCACATTTATATGGTGTATACATTAGGTTATACATTATTTTTTAGTGAGATTGCGATCGCTCACTCTCTTCGTTCATCTCTGACATATCTTTCATATTTTGCATATTAGCTTTTTAGGTTTCTAGCTTCATGCGCTCCCGGTTTAACTTGTCTTTGGAAGCATTTACAGCTGTTTAAGCCTGCTTGACCATCTCCTGTAACTTGTATGAAATGGTATTAGTTTCATCAAAGCGTTTGGGAATTATGTGATTAAGCTAAAAAACATCTAATTTGCATAATCGAATGAAACATAACTCTTGTGGGGTAAGCATCTTGCCCGCCCTAGTTGTGCAAATTAAATGCGCCACAGCTTAAGTATATTCGTTTTAACCACACAGAAAAAACTCATGGGCCTTATAGTCTCTCTTCTAAGTAGCGTCATTGCAATTCTCGTTTATCTCAATACAGGTAGGATATCTGGTGAAAGATCACGTTTAGCAATACGCACAATTACGACATTGATTGGTAGTATTGCAGTACTGAATTCTATTTCTAGGCTTTTGGTGATTGTCCCACCAGGTAATGTCGGTGTCGTCAACTTGTTTGGTGAGGTTTCCGAAACTGCTCTTAATCCTGGTGTTCACTTGCTTAATCCCTTTAGCAAGGTGCTGAATTTTTCCACTCGCCTTAAGGATGTAAAGGAAAATGTAGATGCAACATCCCAAGAAGGTTTGAGCCTAAATCTTGATGTCAGTCTTCAGTACAAGCTCGATCCGCAGAAGGCAGCTACAGTATATAAAACAATTGGAACTGATGAAACACAACTGGTGATTTCCAGATTCCGCTCTACTGTCCGTGCCATCACAGTAAACTACCCAGCCAGTGCTATTTACTCTACTAAACGCCAAGAAATCGCCCAAAAAATTGACCAACAACTCACCCAGGAGATACCGACTTTGGGTTTTATTGTTGAGGAAGCTCTTTTACGAAACATCAAAATGCCTGATACTCTACAAGCTGCAATTCAAAACAAACTTAAGACAGACCAAGAAAATCAGCAGATGAAATTTGTTTTGGAGAAAGAGCGTCAAGAGGCAGAACGAAAGCGTATTGAAGCGCGAGGTATAGCTGATTACCAAAAAATTATCTCTGATGGCCTTACCAACCAAGTGCTACAATTACGAGCGATTGAAGCCACAGAAAAGCTAGCTCAATCTAATAATTCTAAGCTTGTAATTATTGGTTCTGAAAAAGGCGGAGTGCCTATTCTGATCCAGCCATAAACAGGAACCTCAAAGCCCTAAAATTTTCTTGTCAGGTCAATGGCCTGGCGAATAATCTTTGCTTCACTTAAACCCGACTGTTAGGCGATCGCCTTTAGCAGATGTTCTTGATGTAGTTCAATATTTTGAACATTTCTTTCTATTTATTTACTAATAATAATAATAACTATTGTTGGTATTTTTCTGAGCATTACCAACTATGCCTAATATATTCAACCGAGAAATTTTCAGGTTATCTAAAGCTGCTTTTAGCATTGAGGAATTTGTTTTTTGAATCCTGGCTACTATCAAAAGCCCATCAGTGTGGGGTACTATCAGGCTAGCATCGGCTAATCCCACCAAAGGAGGGACATCATAAATCACTAGGTCAAAACTGTTATGTAAATCTGCCATTAGTTGCTTCATTTTTTGAGATGAGAGCAACTTTGTCGGATCGGGTGGTATTGGTCCAGAGGTGATTACAGATAATTGGTTCATGGAAGGTAGTTGTCGTATTATTTCTCCCAATGGCAAGTTTGTAGAAATTAAATTGCTTAATCCCCATAGATTATTTAAACCTGATAGCTCGTGAATTGTGGGTTTACGAAGATCAGCATCTACAAGTAGAACTCGTTGCCCCATTGTTGTAGCTATTTGAGCTAGATGGAGGGCAACCGTAGACTTACCATCACCACTCATAGCTGAACTAATAACTATGGAGCGAATCGGGCGATCGGAACTGAGTAGTTGAATATTGGTATAAAGTACCCGTAGGGCTTCTAAAAAGTTGGTAGAAGAGTCACCATACTTTTTATCTGGTAAAACAGCCAATCCAGCAATTCCCTGAGAAGAAGAATTTTGGATATTTGCTAAGGAAGTTTTTTGATTAAAAGTGCGGTTTTTCTTAGTTTGAACTTGCTTTTCAAAAGGAATATTTCCTAACAATGGTTGTTTGAGCTTTTTTTTCAGTTCATCAACAGTATGGTAGGTATTATCTAGCTTTTCTACAAGTAAGGCAACACCAATTGCTGCGAGGATGCTTGCAACGAATCCTAGTATAAAATTGCGTTGAGTAGAAAAAGGATCAACAGGAATATCTAGGGTAGTTGGTCTTTGAAGTAATTGCCAGCCAATATCCGATTGGGATATTTCAATTTGGAGATTTTCGTGGGTTGATAGAAACCGATTTAAACTTTCAGTAGCAATTTGTAATTTGCGCTGTAATTCAGTGTACTGTCGGATTAAAATTGGCAGTTGGCTGCGTCGTTGTGCAAATTTTTGTTCTATTTTGGCAAGTTCTTGGCTTTGTACTTCTAAGGTTTGAAACTGTGTCGCGACTTCGGCAAACTCTACACTCAATAAGCGCTCTGACTCTTGACGTAGCAAAGGTAAAAGACTAGCTCGTTTCTCTTTCAATGTTTGGATGCTGGGATTCTCTTCTTGCAAACGAGTTGATTCTGTAGCAATCTGAACATCAAATAGGCGTATTTGAGCAATCAACTGTTGATATAAAGGAGCATTATTCAGTATTGTCGTTGCTCCATTTTTTCCTTGTAGGATACCAAAATTAGCACGAACTTGGGCTAACTGTAGATCAATTACTTGTTTTTGTCGAGAGAATTCAACAGTTTGTAAAGCAATTTGGCTGACTTGGCTTTCTGGGTCATTAAAATTGTACTTTTGTCGAAAAAGTTGCAATTCTTTTTGAATCTGATCGACCCGATTTTGGATAAATGGCAGTTGCTTTTCAACAAACTGAAGCCCCTGACGTAACTTGGTTTGCCTCCTTAATTGACTATAATCTAAGTAATTATCTGCTATTCGCTCTAGTACAACTTGAGTCTGCTTTGGATTGCTACTTTGATAACGAACTTCTATAATCTTGGTTTCTTGCAATCGATTAATCTTCAGAGATTCCAGAAGAGAATAATAGTTGATTTCTGGATAGGAGGCTTGCAACTGGTTAAGAGTGCTTTTCATCAGTTCAGGACTCTTAAGAACCTGAATTTGGCTTTCATAATCTAGACTAGACTTCTGTGAGTTCAAGTCTTTGACAACATCCACAACTTTGGGATCATCATTTACAGGTTCTACCAACAGTTGAAAACTGCCTTCATATTCTGGGGGCTTCTCGTTTACCACTAAGTTAATCACTACAAGTGTCATCAAAGCAATCGTTACACTTGTCATGAGTAGCGATCGCCGCCGTAAAATACTTATAAATTCTTGAAAGTTCCATTCCTCTTCTTGTTCTTCAGCCCAGCGAACAGGTTGATTTTGAGAAAATGGAGGCACAGAGTTATTACTGCGATTAGAACTTGAATTTTGAGAAGGATAATTCTCTATCATGTGTTTAATAGTTGCTAATGCACTGAACGGGAGCAGTAAAAAGGCTTTTGAAGCTTTCAGTTAGGTTTTTTAAGTTTAGGTAACAATAGATACTACATATAATATTTATTTGATATTCTCTTTAATGAAAGCTCTCTATTTTTATTGAGCGTAGCACGTAATAAACTAAGTAAAAACTATAACTTACAGTACTTACCTAGTATTTGCTTGCTCAAAGTATAACAATAGAACTCAAGTATTGACAAAAAATACTAGATATCCAATACGAGTTTAAGGTATTAAAACTTGATTTTTCAACGCTTTTTCAGCAATAACAGGGTTGGGCTATGCCTCGGCGACTTATCAAAGGATGATTAAGAAAAGCCTGAAATGCCCTATTTTCGTTAAAATAGTATATAGATACCAATCAATTTATACAGTGCGTAAGTAATAAAAATATTTATTTTATAAAAAATTTGCTAGTCTCTCTTTCGTAATATAAAGTTTTGATGAGGTTTTGGTCTTCAGAATTGAAACATGATAAGGTGGGGCGTAACAGATGTTACACGTAAAAAATAAAACTCAATGATGATATCTTTAAATTCCTTAAGGATGTTTGAACAGTGAGTTTTGTATCATTATTTTTCTAGTTTAGGTAGCTTTTCGTAGAAAAGCCTTGCCACAGGGTGCGTAGTGTTCCAAGAAGAATTCAAAAGTCAGGAGTCAGAATGAAGACGCTCGCGGACACGAGAAAGCGTAGCGCTATCAGTGGAGGATTCAAACCCGCACTTCGATCCTTCGACAAGCTCAGTGCAGGCAAAAGTATTACAGTCAGCAGTTCAACAAAGCTCACTGTAATACCTGTCGAACTGGTCAGTGACCACCACTTTATTGTTGACCACTAAATATATATGCATATTTAGTGGGGGTCTTAAACCCCTTTATTCAGAAGCTTGCGGACTGGGCTTTGTTCTGGTAATTGATGCCTTTATTCTTTCTTGGTAAAGCATCTCAGTCCTAAAGAGAAATTAGGCTTTTTGCTTTAACTCGTTCCGCTTAGGGAAACTTTAATACATAGCTTGAATCTTTCAAACATTGAGAGAAGAAACAAGCCTTTTTCTACTCTAGACTAGGAACAGAACTGATGAGACTTAATGAACTTAATCAATGGATTAATCAACAATTATTGCCATCGATTTCTACTGAGTTAGATGCAAGGAATAAACCTTCTGTAAAAACTCAAAAATCAATTAAATTATCTGTGCTGACCCAATTTTTCCCCCCAGATTATGCTGCTACAGGGCAGTTGATTGAAGAACTAGTGAAACAGTTAGGGAAGCAAGGGGTAGAGGTTGAAGTCTTTACAAGTCAGCCAGGATATGCGTTTAGCTCTCATCGGGCCCCAGCAGTTGAATGGGCTGACCAAATCAGAATTCAGCGATCGCGCACTGCCCAAATTTGGACGGCAAGAATTCGTGGTAAAGCTGTTAATGGGGTACTATATACTTTACGCGCTATGCTCTATCTACTCAAAGCTTGGCGTCGCAAGAATATATTACTAATAACTACAGCTCCCCCATTTTTGCCAGTTATCGGATATCTGGGTTATTTATTGTTCCGATTGCCCTATGTGTGTGTACTCTACGATCTATACCCTGATATTGCGATCGCACTAGGCATAATTTCCAAGCGTCACTGGCTAGTACGCTTGTGGCATGGGATCAACAAACAGGTTTGGCTAAAAGCCAAGGGGATTATAGTACTTAGTCCGGTGATGAAACAACAGGTATTAGCGCATTGTCCCGAAATAGCTGATAAGATTTCTATAATTCACAGTTGGGCTAACCCAGAAGCGATCGTCCCGATTGCCAAACGAGAAAACTGGTTTGCTTGGAAGTATAACTTAGTTAACAAATTTACCGTACTCTATTCTGGCAATATGGGTCGCTGCCATGACATCGACACCATGTTAGAAGCTGCAAAGCAACTACAAGACGAGCCAATTCAGTTTGTCTGCATTGGTGGTGGTGCCAAACGCGAAGAATTAATCACGGAAGTAAATCGGTTAGGGCTGAACAATTTTACGTTTTTACCCTATCAAGAGCAGCAAGTGTTACCCTATTCTTTAACAGCTTGCGATCTATCATTAGTGAGTGTGGATGCAACTACAGAGGGTTTAGTTGTTCCCTGCAAATTTTATTCAGCTTTAGCCTCTGAGCGGCCAATAGCAGTAATTTGCTCACAGACTTCATATCTCAGAGAACTAATGGCTGAAGCCAACTGTGGTGGAACATTTGACAATGGAGATGGTCAAGGTCTAGCGCAATTTATTCGCTTTCTGAATCGAGATCCACAAATAGGAGAGCAGATGGGCAAAGCAGGTCGCCAGTATTTGCGATCGTCGCACTTTACACCAAAAGTTATCTCTCAACAATACTTACATATTTTGGAGCAGGCACTATTGTCTGATGAGATAATAGCCATATCTCAAAGCGATGTAAAGTAAGTATATTGGAATTAATTGCATATTTTCCTACTATTTTTTTAGGAGTTGGGCTTCGATGGTCTTATTGATCTCAGTCCCTCCAACATACCTTCCTTGCTCATAGTTTTTGTCTATACAGGAGGTGAAATTGCAGAAAAGGTGTGACCGAAATCGGAGACGTTCCCAGCGACGGGCTATTTATTGTCTCATTCATAGCTGCTATATCGATAGCGTCAGTCAGAAATATAAAATGTTTGCTGACCAAGCAGGTCAATTACAGCAACGAGGGATGAGTCGGCGGAATGCATTGATGTTAGTAGCTAACCAAACCGCAGTGCCTATAGAAGGAGAATGGTTAGAAGCTTTTTGGTGTGAAGAGTGTCAGCAAACAACTTGGTATCATATTCACAAGTGTGGCGATCGCAGTTATGAAATTTTGGTAGCACCACAAGAACTATGGCAGCAAGTAAGCGGAGTGATTGATGCTCTGGGGAACCCTTCTGTTGGGGAGTTTACGCGCAAGAGTGCCAGACATGTTGGTTATCAAGGTCTTAAAGGTTTCCAGTTTGTGAGTTAAGTGTTATTAGTGCCATTTTGTTAAATATATTAATCTTCAATCAATAATTATGAGTGATCCAAAAATTGTCTCTCAACAGGAGTTAGTGATTGAAGCTGGACGCACAGACCAGCAGTATTGGAAAGACATATGGCGATATAGAGAATTATTCTATTTTCTTGCTTGGCGTGATATTTTGGTGCGGTATAAGCAAACTGCGATCGGTATTGCTTGGGCACTGATTCGTCCGTTTTTGACTATGGTAGTTTTTACAATTGTGTTTGGACAATTGGCAAAGTTGCCTTCCCAGGGTGTGCCTTATCCAATTCTAGTCTTTTCAGCGATGTTGCCTTGGCAATTCTTCGCCAACTCACTCTCGGAGTGCAGCAATAGTTTGATTGGCAATGCTAACTTAATCTCAAAGGTATATTTTCCCCGCTTGATTATACCGACAAGTGCAGTAGTAGTAAGCTTTGTAGACTTCCTGATTTCGGGGATGATTTTATTGGGGTTAATGGCTTGGTATAACTTTGTCCCCAGTTGGCGAATTCTGACACTACCACTGTTTATTACTATTGCTTTTGCTGCTTCAATGGGGGCAGGATTATGGTTTGCTTCTCTAAATGTCAAGTATCGAGATTTTCGTTACATTGTGCCGTTTATTGTGCAGTTTGGTTTGTATATCTCGCCAGTGGGATTTAGCAGCAGTGTTGTTCCAGAAAAATGGCGTTTGTTATACTCTCTGAACCCTATAGTAGGAGTAATTGATGGTTTCCGTTGGGCGATTTTAGGGGGTGAGTCAAAGTTATATCTTCCTGGTTTTTTGCTGTCTTTGGGATTAGTAATTTTGTTATTTATCAGTGGAATTTGGTATTTTCGTAAGGTGGAACGGACGTTTGCAGATGTGATATAAAGTTATAGCGAATCCTTAAGCAACTGAGGTACAGCTTAACCTCACCCCGATAAAGCTTATTCTTTATCTCCCCTCTCCTTAGTAAGGAGAGGGATTGGGCGTGAGGTTTTAAAATGTACTTCACTAGACCTCTTGCAAAAGTCCCAAACACCCCAGCCTTAATCCCCTCTCGAAGAGCGGGGAACTCGGGGTCCCCTCTGGGGATTAGGGGCAGGGAGACAAAGCGTAGCTTTGGCGGGGTGGGGTTCTTATTTTTGATTTATGCAAGAAGTCTACTCTTATTGGGAAACGCTATATATTCGCCCAATAGTTTTAAAACATCCTCTAATATAAGTTGATGAAGAAAGCTCTCATTTGTGGAATATCGGGTCAGGATGGAGCTTACCTGGCCCAGTTACTTCTTAATCAAGGCTATAGCGTCTGTGGTAGTTCGCGAGATGCCCAGATTTCCTCTTTCCGAAATTTGGTTTACTTAGCTATCCGTGACCAGGTAAAGTTAGAGTCAATGGCTCTGAATGACTTTCGGAGTGTATTGCAAGTGCTGACAAAAATCCAGCCAGATGAAATCTACAATTTGGCAGGGCAAAGTTCAGTTGGTTTGTCTTTTGAGCAACCAGTAGAAACTTTAGAAAGTATCACTACTGGGACTCTAAATTTATTAGAAGCTATTCGCTTTTTGGGTGTGCCAATCAAACTGTATAACGCTGGTTCTAGTGAATGTTTTGGGGATACTGGCGAAACTGCGGCTGATGAAACAACACCATTCCGCCCCAGAAGCCCCTATGCTGTGGCTAAAGCTGCTGCTTTTTGGGAAGTTGCTAACTACCGGGAAGCTTATGGTTTGTTTGCCTGTTCTGGGATTCTATTTAATCATGAATCTCCCTTACGACCAGAAAGATTTGTGACTCAAAAGATTGTTGCGGCTGCTTGTCGCATTGCTCAAGGTAGCACTGAGCAGCTTTATTTGGGAAATATGCAGATTCAGCGTGACTGGGGTTGGGCACCGGAATATGTGGAGGCGATGTATTTGATGCTGCAACAGGAACAGCCGGATGATTATGTAATTGCTACGGGAGAGAGCAGTTCATTAGAGGAATTTGTAGCAGCAGCATTTGCATCTGTGAATTTAGATTGGTGTCACCATGTTGTGATAGATAATAGCTTGCTGCGACCTACAGATTTGGCAGTGGGTAGAGGTAATCCAGTTAAGGCGAAGAACAAGCTGGGATGGCAGGCGAAATACAAGATGAAGCAGGTGGTGCAAATGATGGTGGAGGCTAAACTAGCGCAATCGTAAATCATTCGTAAATGCCAAGAAAGGTTTTTTAATAACTCTGACCTCACTTCCATTTGATAACTGATAACTGAAAAACTAATGTCTGACACTGTTATTCAAGTTGAAAATTTAGGTAAAAAATATATTATTGGGCATCAACAGCAAGAACGTTACACTGCATTGCGCGATGTGATTGCTAATAAAGTTAAGTCCCTTGGTACTTTAATCCAAAATCCAAAATCCAAAATCCAAAATTCCCAGGAGGAGTTTTGGGCGCTTAAGGATGTGTCTTTTGAGATTAAACAGGGTGACAGAGTTGGAATTATTGGGCGCAATGGTGCGGGAAAATCTACACTTTTAAAAATTCTCAGCCGGATTACTGAACCTACGGAAGGAAGCATCAAAATTAAGGGAAGAGTTGCTAGTTTATTGGAGGTAGGTACGGGGTTTCATCCAGAGTTAACTGGTAGAGAAAATATCTATCTCAATGGTGCAATTTTGGGAATGAGTAGGGTAGATATTAAGCGTAAGTTTGATGAAATTGTAGCGTTTGCGGAGGTAGAGAAGTTTTTAGATACGCCAGTTAAGCGGTATTCATCGGGGATGTATGTGCGCTTGGCGTTTGCCGTGGCGGCACATTTAGAACCAGAGGTTTTGATTGTTGATGAGGTGTTAGCGGTGGGCGATGCTCAGTTTCAGAAGAAGTGTTTAGGGAAGATGGAGGATGTAGGGCAAGAAGGAAGGACGGTTTTATTTGTAAGCCACAATATGAGTGCGATTCAAGCCATATGTAAAAGGTCTCTTGTATTGAGTTTAGGTCATCTTGTGGCTGATGCGAACTCTAGCGAAGCAGTCAAGATTTATCTGCAAGATTCATTAAGTTCTAATTCTTTCAACCGTAAAAACATCAATCAATTGAAACCACAAATAATATCAGGAAAGATTATAAAAAATAGCAATGATTACATAGAGTCAAAGATTCTTGTAGAAGTCAATATATTTACACCTACTGAAAAGACTATCAGTTTAGATATCCGTGTGAAAGATTGTATGGGAATTGCCGTTGGATTTGGTTCTTTAGGAACGTTGAATCCCAAACAAATCTTAAATATCAATACGGGAATCAACGTTATTTCATTTAGCTTTCCAATTGATAAATTTGCTGTAGGTTCATATATCATAAGTTTAGATTTAACTTTACCGGATGCTGAATTTTATGACCGTGTTGAAGAAGGCTTACGCTTTGATGTTAATCGACCGCCTAATAATGGCTATATTCGAGTATTAAATCAATCCTGGGGATATGGTTCTTTTGAGATTCCTTTAAATCAAATTGATTGCTCTATAACTGATGAGTTAGCCTCTAAATAGGTTTAAACAATCAAAATTTAGTGAGCTTTATAAAATGCCTGAACCTCAACCATAATATCGTATTGAAACAGTTTTACATAATGTTACATAATCTAATTTTTTCAGTCAATCTACTTAGTATATAGATAAATACAATGTTTTCAAGACTCAAGCCATTTGTTAAAGAAAAGATTTATAACAAATTAGGACTACTATATAGTCATGATGGTCTTCCAGTATGTATTTTAAAGTATTTGCCAAAAAATACACCTATTACTTTGGTAGATATTGGAGCACATGATGGTTGGTTTACTATTGCCTTAGATAAATATTGTGGAGTCTCGCAAGGTCTACTTATTGAACCCTTGCCCCATAAAGCAAATCATCTACAACAGATATTTATATCTCCAAAATATTCAGTTTTAGAATGTGTGTTGTCTAATAAATCAGGAGATATTGAACTTGAGGTAAATGAAGCAGAGGCAACATCGTCCATTCTTAATATTAAACGTTCTCTTCCTGAGTTAAGTGCTCTTAATTTAGGAAAGCCAAAAACTATTAAATGTCAAGCGATGACTTTAGATGAAGCCTTGTGTAAATATTCATTTTCTGAAATTGATCTCATTAAAATAGATGTGCAAGGTGCTGAACATCTTGTCATAGATGGAGGTAAAGAAACACTAAAAATCACTAGTATGATTTGGATAGAGATTTCATTTAAACCTCTGTATGAAGGCTCATCTATATTTGCTGATATATATTCCCTTCTTACCCAAGCAGGGTTTAGATTAATAGAAATAGAACCTGGTTTTCGCGCACCAAGCGGCGAGTTATTACAATCTGATGCTCTATTTGCAAAGCTATGACTTTTAGAAAGCAGATCAAACAATGGCTTTATGGAAAATGCCCTGGTTTTGCAGGAGCATTTCCTTATTATGGTACTAAAGTTTATTTTCCGAAGAATTCACTAATATTTAGGTTAGCCTGTGAACAAGGTATTTACGAGCAAGAAAACCTAAATATTCTATCTTCATTAGTGAAACCAAACAGTACCTACTTTGATGTAGGAGCAAATATTGGCTTGATGTCTATTCCTATACTTCAGAAGCATGATTCTTGTATGGTTGTTTCATTTGAGCCTTCCCCAAATACGTATAAGTTTCTGAATCGTACCGCCGAAAGTAGTCAGTTTAATAAACGATGGACAGTAATTAGTAAGGCGGTTGGTAGCCAAGTTGGAACTTTAGACTTCTTTATTGCTTCTCCAGACATGGGAGCCTTTGATGGCTTCAAAGATACGAAACGCGTTAACACAAATAATCAAATAGAGGTTCCAGTAACAACAATAGATATCGAGTGGGAAACTCTAGGCAAACCTAAACTTTCAGTTATTAAAATCGACGTTGAAGGTGCAGAATTGGAAACCCTTAAGGGGGCATTAAATTGTATTCAAAATGATCAACCTTCTATATTGCTAGAGTGGAACGCTACCAACTTACAAGCCTATAATTGTCCGATTGAAAGTTTAATAATATTTGCTGAAAAATATAATTATCAGGTGTATAATTTACCACATTTAATACCAGTATTTAACGTGGAATCATTGTTACTACACATGCTCAAGACAGAAAGTTTCTTGTTAGTGTCTACAAGCAAACCTAGTTAATAATCAAGGTTATACAATGGTATTGTAACGTTGCTGGAAGATGAACAATTACGGCAGAAAATAAGTGAAAGTTGTTGAGCGATCGCCCTCAATGAATATCCCTTAGAACTGCAAGCAAAAAGATACATCGAACTATACCAACAAATGTTGCGATCATCATGTTAGGACTAGGGCGATGTCTACGCTCCTCAAATGTAATTACAGGCTTTGTGCATTACTAAATGGATATAGGCGATCGCACACTGATCTTAGAGGATATTTGTAAAGTATAAAATGTCATAAGTTAATCGGGAATTATAACCCATACTAAGGCATCGCACTTGAATAATATTACTTGGAATTTTGGACTGGTGACTGTTGTAGCATATAGATAGTTGTCTTCAATTGACAGATATATGAATCAGATAATAAATGACTCACATAAGCAGTTAAATGCTTTATATAATCAAGATTTCTATCAGTGGGTACAAACTACTACTCATAACATCCGTAATCGAGATTTAAAGTCTTTGGATTGGGAAAATTTATTAGAAGAGTTAGAAGACTTGGGTAATGAACAAAAGCATCAATTAGAAAGCCGCCTAATTGTCTTACTTGAGCATCTGCTAAAACTAACTTATTGGTATCAAGAAAGAAACTATAACAGTCGAGGATGTCAAGGTACAATTATAGAACAAAGGAAACAAATCAAAAAACTTCTCAAAAGAAATCCTAGTCTCAAACCTTTCTTTTTAGAAATATTGGCAGAAACTTATCAAGATGCTAGAGATATTACAATTGTTAAAACTGGACTTGAACCGGAAATTTTTCCTTTAGAATCCATTGTGACTCCTGAACAAGCGTTAGATGAAAAGTGGCTACCTGAAGAAATTCAATAAAAATTGAGGTAAGCATTCAGCCGTCAGCTATCAGCAATATTAAGCTTGGCAAAGATATTATGTCTCAATCATCTCTCTACGAGCAAGATTTCTTCGCTTGGTTAACCCAGCAGCAATCAGCCTTAGCTAATCGAGATGTGGCAGCTTTAGATTGGGAGAATCTGGCAGAAGAGTTCGATGCTATGGGCATTCACGAAAAAAATGACTTAAAAAACCGCTTAGTAGTTTTGTTAGCGCATTTACTAAAATGGCAGCATCAACCTACAAAACGCTCTGTCAGTTGGTTTACAACGATCGCTAACCAACGGGATGATTTACTAGATGAAAATCCTAGCTTGCGTCAATACCTTCCTGATATTTTAACCAAAGCCTATCGTAATGCTCGTCGGGAGGCATCAGCAGAAACAGAAATAACTTTAGCCAATTTTGGTGAAAATTGCCCTTACAAAATAGAAGAAATTTTGAATCATCAGTTTTTGTGTAATACTACAGATTATTTTGAGAGAGCAATTGATCAAGAATGAACCTAAGAGGATGTTTAAAAAGTATTGTATGAAACACCAAAAGCCTCAGAAGCTAACCCCCCTGCCTTCCTTCCCTACAAGGCAATGGGGGTTTAAAAGCCTCTTGACCTTTCGGGGAGAGGAATGGAAGCGGGGTTTTTCAGTATACTTTAAAACTTGACAAACATCCTCTAAAATCAACTGAGATGAATCAAACGTTGCTCGGATTAAAATAGGTATTAGTCAGTTCTAAAAAAACAGTCGATTATGGAAGAACTATTATTGTTACGTCAACTTATTGAAGAAAAACAATATGAGAAAGCTCTAGAAGTTGTCGCTGAACTTGAAGAAATGTCAAGGGAAGATAAATTAAATAAGATTTATAGCTATGCGGTAATTTTGTTGTTGCATTTAATTAAGCAAGAGGCTGAAAAACGCAGTACCCGTTCTTGGGAGTTTTCTATTTATAATGCCAGCAAAGAAATTAAAAGAGTTAACAAACGGAGAAAATCAGGTGGATGCTATGCCAATGAAGAAGAATTAAAAGAAATTTTAACTGATGCCTTTGATACAGCGCTTAAAAAAGCAGCATTAGAAGCTTTGGAAGGTATATATACAGATAATGAACTCAAAGAAAAGATTCAAGAAGACAAAATAAAAAGTAAAGCGCTTAGTCTAATTTGCTAATTGATAATTTGGTCATTTTGAGGTAAAAAATTTGATCACTAGGGTTTGAAATCGATAATCTCAACCTTGAGGAGTGATCGCAATGCTTGGAATGGGGCGATCGCTCTTATAAAATACAAGTAGTAAGCTGCTCGTCGGGAGGCATCAGCAGAAATAGGAATAACTTTAGCCAATTGTGGTGAAAAACGAAGCTATCTACCAAACAGATCCACCCTTACCCCCCAGCCAAGTCCTACCGACAATGTATGATCTGCCCAGTGAAGATCCAGAGGATATGGACTTACCGGAACAAATGCATCCTCGTCCACCAAGGGAAACCATGCCGACAATGTATGATCTTCCTAGTGAAGACCCAGAGGAGCCTGGTTTGCCGGACGAATTCCATGACTTCCAATCCCAATTATTACGCGAAACCTGTAAACCCCCAAATTACCCAACTGGGGAAATGTTTATTGGCACAGATTTAAATTTGTATTACGATGCCCGCAATCGATTGTGGCACAAAAGACCAGACTGGTTTTTGGTATTAGGTGTATCTCGTGCCCAACAACAACAAGATATGCGCCTGAGCTATGTTGTTTGGCAAGAGGGAATCGCCCCATTTTTAGTAGTTGAATTACTTTCACCCGGTACCGAAGCCGAAGATTTAGGACAAACATTCAGAGATGCCAACAAGCCGCCAACAAAATGGCTGGTGTATGAACAGAGTTTGCGAATTCCTTACTATATCGTGTTTGACCGCTATCAAAATCAATTGCGAGTGTTTCAATTAACCGCAACACGATATCAAGCAGTAGAAGTTCCAGAACAAAAGTTTTGGTTAAGAGAACTGGAATTAGGGTTAGGGGTATGGAGTGGGAGTTATCAGCAAACTGAAGGTTTATGGCTGCGTTGGTACGATGCTACAGGTAATTGGATTGTGACACCAGAGGAACGAGCCGAACAGGAAAGTCAACGAGCCGAACGATTAGCAGAAAGATTGCGATCGCTCGGTGTTGATCCAGATGATTTTTGACATACTCCCCCGAATAGACAAACGGGACATTCTGAGGTCAAACAATTATTGCAGGCATAACCCGTCTTATATCATCTAATCCAATGGACAATGCCCTGCCCATTAGTTCAATCATACCACAACCGAATAAATTCGGTCATTCGCTTATATCCCCCGGTTTATTCGCGGGGGCTTTACGCTTCACGAGTCGTAACTTGATTGGCAGGCGATCGCTTTTGAGTCAAAGGCAAATGTTCTGGTTGTCACTAAACAGTATTGGGCTGTTCAGAATTGCTCTAGAATATTAAGAGGTGCTAATTTGGACAGTTGAGATGACTTCCCAAACACTGGATATAACTAAGACATTAATTGCCCAACTGCAAACTCTACCACCAGAACAACAACAGATGGTGGTAAATTTTGTTGAATTTCTAGTCCAGAAACACGTCCAATCCCAACCTAGTCAGAACCAAAAAAAGCGACGCATTGCTGGATTGCATGAAGGTATGGGTTGGATTGGTGACGATTTTAATGAGCCTTTACCAGATGAATTTTGGATGGGTGAGTGATGAATTTTCTTTTAGACACCCATACATTAATTTGGTGGTCAATAGACCCCATAAAGCTTTCACAGCCAGCGAGAAAGTTATTGGATGATGAAAGCAACACTCTATTTTTGAGCATTATTAGTGTTTGGTAAATACAGATTAAACTCCAGATTGGAAAGTTGACTCTTAAGGTGCCACTTTCGGAGTTGATCAAAGACCAACAGGAAACAAACGACTTGCAACTTTTACCTATTGAGCTAACTCATATTTACGCTTTAACTAATCTACCCAACCATCATTGTGACCCTTTTGACAGACTGTTGATAGCTCAGGCTACTGTGGAACAAGTCCCTATTGTGAGCATTGATTCTGCTTTTGATGGCTATCCAATTGAAAGACTGTGGTAAACCTGGAAAGAGCAGTATCCCCTAGAAGTAGCAGCAAAAGGATACATCGCATTCTGCACACTAGGAGGCGATCGCTTTTGAGTGAAAGGCAAATGTTATTTTTGTGGTGTCGTATGATACTGCGATCGCTCACTAGATAAAACAGTACAGGCGATCGCAATGTTTGAAATGGGGCGATGTCTAACCACAAGCCACTGCGCGTCTACGCTCTGGAAGTTTTCTTGATAAGTAAAATTTTATTTCTTTCAGAGAGATTATTATGCAAAAACTGCTGATTACTGGCTCCTCAGGGCTAATTGGTTCTGAGGTATGCATTCATTTTGCTTCCCTTGGCTGGGAAGTTCATGGTGTTGACAATAACCAAAGAGCAGTTTTTTTTGGGACTCAAGGAGACACTCGCTGGAACCAACAACGGTTGCAGTCTGTAATTAAAGGATTTGTGCATCACGAAGTTGATATTCGCGATCGCCAAAGTGTCCTAAACTTGATTTATAGCCTCAGACCAGATGCGATCGTCCACACAGCAGCACAGCCTAGCCACGATTTAGCAGCTAAAATCCCCTTTGATGACTTTGATACCAATGCTGTTGGTACTTTGAACCTATTGGAAGCAACTCGCCAGTTTGTCCTTGAGGCTCCCTTTGTTCATCTCTCCAGTAATAAAGTGTACGGTGATGCCCCAAACGAAATCCCAATGTTGGAGTTAGATACCCGTTGGGATTACGCTGATCCAATTTATGAGTATGGTATTCCTGAAACCTTGCGAATTGACCAATCCAAACACTCGATTTTTGGTGCTTCTAAAGTTGCAGCCGATGTCATGGTGCAGGAGTATGGACGTTACTTTGGTATGAAAACTTGCTGCCTGCGCGGTGGCTGTCTGACAGGGCCAAACCATTCAGGTGTTGAGCTACATGGGTTTCTCAGCTACTTAGTGAAGTCTAACTTAGAAGGACGGACTTACAAAATTTTTGGCTATAAGGGTAAGCAAGTTCGAGACAATATTCACTCTTATGATGTTGCTCGTTTTATTGAAGCATTTATCCAAAATCCTCGTTCTGGGGAAGTTTATAACTTGGGAGGCGGTAAAAATAATACTTGTTCTATTCTGGAAGCTTTCGACATAGTTGCTTCTCTCTCAGGTAAACCAATGCAATATGAATATGTAGACAAAAACCGTGAAGGCGATCACATTTGCTACTACAGCGATTTGCGGAAAATGCAGCAACATTATCCTCAGTGGTCTATCACAAAAAGTCTTGATAATATTTTTATAGAAATTGCTACAACTTGGTTAAGTAGGCTTTAATGAAACTGCCAAATCACAACTTCCTTCAAACCTGTAGCAGAAAGTACTGTTTTCCAGAACCCTGATCAACCCTTAATTTCCCCTTGGGAATGCAATCGGTCGAAATCAGCTTCTAATCTGGCGCTTTTTTACCTCTGTTCTAGGTGGACTTGAGAGCGAGCTTATAACTTAAAGTTCGAGTGCCTTTCATTGAGTCGGCTTACCGTAAGCCGACTTTTGCTCACGTTAAAGAAACTCTTTCCTAGACCACCGATTAAATTATGTAAATAAAAATGAGTAATTTGCCCCGCATTTTAATAGTTAGTGAACTATCTTTAAGTTTTAGCAAGGATGGTAGCAGTGCTAATCCAACTTTATTTAATCTATTTGAGAACTATCCTTCGGAACTTTTGATGCAATACGTTCCAACATTGACTTTAAGGGATACCCCTCCATCTCCTCCATTTGAAGAACGTGTAATATCATTTTCATCTCAATATCTGCCAACTATAAGAA
This sequence comes from Nostoc sp., assembly GCF_036919555.1. GTDB lineage: Bacteria > Cyanobacteriota > Cyanobacteriia > Cyanobacteriales > Nostocaceae > Nostoc. The sequence continues at coordinate 106,262 of NZ_JBALCS010000078.1, read as the reverse complement.
ATAGATTAGGGATTATCTTAAACTACCTAATAGATGCAATAAACTTTCAATTTATAGAATGGCTTTCAATTCCTAATAAAAGTCAGTTAAAGAATTTTGATCCAGAAATTATTTTGGTATGCCCTATTACTCCTTTGTGTCTAATAATGGGGTGTAAACTAATGGTGGAATTTGACCGTCCTGTTTTAATCTATTTAATGGATAATTGGATGGCATATAAGCGTCCTACCAAATGGCCATACTCTTTTTTGCAAAATTTAACACACCAATATATACAAGATTTAACCAATCAAATTCTCAAGCAATCAGTTGCTTGGTTAATGATTAGCGAACAACTAAAAGATGAATTGTCATCTCGTTACAAAATAACGCCTCAAGCATCATTGGTTGTTCATAATCCTGTCGTTTTATCTAACAAGAGTTTACCTAATCTAGAAAAAAAATCCATAAATGATATTTTTAGAATTGCATATGCAGGTTCAATTCAAGGGATGCATTATGATGCGCTAGCTTCGGTAGCAGAGGCAGTATACGAACTTAGAAGTGAAGGAGTACAGGTTGAATTAGTGGTGTATACAGCTAGAGGATTTTGGGATTTTTATAAGACACAACTGCAAACGTGGGAAGTAATCTATGGCTCTTTAATTCCTTACAATGAATTAAATGAATACCTAAAGTGTGCTAATCTGCTGTTGGTCGCAACATCATTTTTACCCGAATATGCTCATGTGATTCGCTCTTCTATATTAACAAAGTTGACCGATTACATGGCCACAGGTATACCAATTATGTCTTGCGGTCCTAGTTACTCTGCTTGCAATCACTTTGTTAATAAATGGGAATGTGGTTTAGTTTGTGAAACAAATAATGTTCCAGACGTTAAAGCCTTTATTGCCAAACAAATGAATAATTATTCTTTAAATCAAATAATTGCAGTTAATGCTTTTGAAGTTTTAAAAAGTCAATTTGAGCAGTTTAAAGTCAGTAATTCACTGTATTATTTTATTCAGAAAATGGCATTAACTAATTAATGATAATTGATAAGGGTAGTTAATCATATTTATTTGCAACTTTAAAAACATACAAATACCATTTCCAATACTATGAGAAGACATCCATTTATGATATATATATGGCAATCTAAAATACTTAGATATTTCTCCAGAAAAATTAATCAAATTAGATTCAAAATTTTCAATCAAGGATTAATACAAAATCAGATTGCTATTTCCAAAGAAGTAATTTTAAATGTTCATGAAGATGCTTATTATGCATTCAGATATTTCACTGATTTTGATGCAGATATGGTGAGTGAAATGAAATCTTTCATCTCGCTCACTAAGGAAAAAAAGTGTTTTCTCGATATTGGTGCCCACTATGGGATATTCAGCTTAGTTTTTTCAAGTAACTTGAATACTACAGCTTTTGCATTAGATCCTTCTCCATCGGCATGCAGGATGCTTGAGCATCATCAGCATCTTAACTCTAAATGTCAGATTGAAGTTTTTCAATTAGCTCTTGGAGATTCAGAAGGAAAATTGCAGATGCAATCTGATATTAGCGATCATTTTATAGTAACAAAGTCAGATATTTCGGTAATTGAGAAATTCGTCGAGGTAGATGTTACAAGAATAGATAGCTTTATTGTTCTGAAAAATATTATACCTGATGTCATAAAAATAGACACTGAAGGGTTCGAGTTAAATGTTTTGAAAGGTGGAATTGAATTTCTCAGCAATTATAATCCCATAATTTTTCTAGAAGTACATCCTGCCTTCTTAAGCCAACTAGGCTACTCAGTGGAAGAGTTAATTACGTTTTTATCTCAACTCAACTATAAACTTTATGAATCGAATTTAAAGTTAATAAAAAATCCTATATCTTACTTAAGTCAGGATATTCGTAGAGTCATATGCTGTAAATCACCTGAATGAGAAAAAACTCGCTGGCTAAGGTCAGGGAGTTTCTCGCCGACTTTCGATGAAAGGAATAACCCATTAGTTAATAAAGTATGAATCAACCTCTAGTTTATAGTTGGCAAGAGATAGTTTCACGCCTTAGTGTAGCTCCCCGATGGCAGGAGGCGGCAAAATATTTGACTCGATCAGAAAAGATGAATGGACTAAAGTTACAGGGCATCTGGTCAATTCTAGACGAAGGTTGGCAAGAAGTAGAAGATAAAATTAAAACAAGCAAGTATGAACTATCAGAATTATTGTATGAATATTATCAACATCCAGTTTGGTTAATCAATGCCGCGTTTTCAGAATCTGATGAATCTACGATTAGCGATCGCCTAGCAGCAGTACGTTTAATTTCCCATGTACAGCTCAGTAAAATTTTGGATTTTGGGGGAGGAATTGGGACAGTTTCTCGGTTGTGTTCGATCAACTTACCTCAAGCAGAAAAAATCGATTTAGTAGACATCACAGAGTTTCGTCACATTATCCAACAACATTTGGCTGATTTTAAAAACATTCGTATTTTAGAAAAGCCAGAACCACTTTATGATGCTGTAATCTCAACAGAGGTGTTAGAACATCTCATTGATCCAATTGAGGCTATGATCGAAATCAATCGTTTGTTAAGAATAGGTGGTGCTTTTGCTGGAAGTTGGAGTTTTGGTCCTTGTATCCAATGCCATTTACCGCAAAATTTCCATCTGCGATCGTTAATGTTTTGGATTATTCGCAGTCTGGGATTTGGATTTTATGGATTTGAACGTCGGGGAAACACTGTTTACGGTTTTGTAAAAACTTCTGATGTCACACTCCAAATGAGAAGAAATGCTCGTTTGATTGAGTTTTGCGCGAGATTGCCAATTCCCCTAGACCGTTTACTGCTAATGCTTCGGGGTTTATAAAGTGATAAAAGTTTTTCTGGTTTGTTCTGGATTGGGTAACGTTAAACGAGGTTTTGAGTCCTTTACTCAAGAGTGCTTTGATGCCTTATCTCAAGAGCCAGAATTGGATATTACCCTTTTTAAGGGAGGAGGAAAATCTAATCATCGCCAAATTACTTTGTGGAATTTTCCGCGTGATAGTTCGGTAGGGATTCATCTGGGTAAATTAACAGGTAGAGGAGCTTACTTTATTGAGCAGGTATCATTTGTCTGTAGCCTTTTACCCCATATTTATCAACAGCAACCTGACGTAATTTACTTCAGTGATGGCATAGCAGGAAATATCCTTTGGCACTGGCGAAAACGAATACGACAACGCTACAAACTCCTATTTTGTAATGGCGGTCCTCTATCACCTCCTTTTCACCGTTGGGATCATGTGCAGCAGGTTGCACCCATCCATCTTCAGGCTGCGGTGGAAGCAGAAGAACCTTTAGAGAAGCAAAGTTTAGTGCCCTATGGTATCCAAATGGATTCTCAATTAAAGATTTTATCTGCTGAGGAAAAAGCTACTCTGAGACGAAAGTTAGAATTGCCAGAGAATTTGCCAATTGTCTTATCTGTAGGAGCAATAAACAAGTCACACAAGCGGATGGATTATTTGATCCGTGAGGTTGCCCAATTGCCAAAGCCACGCCCTTATCTGTTAATTTTAGGACAACAAGAGGCAGAATCTCCCGAAATTTTTAAGTTGGGCAATCACTTACTAGAGCCAGATAGGTTTCAAATTAAAACTGTTGGGTTTAATCAAGTTGGCGATTACTATCAAGTGGCAGATGTTTTTGTACTGACTTCATTAGGTGAAGGTTTTGGACGTGTATTTTTAGAAGCAATGTCCTATGGCTTGCCTTGTTTAGCTCATGATTATGAGGTAACACAATTTGTCCTCAAGGATGAGGGATATTTAGGAAACTTTCAATTATCTGGAAGTTTGACAAATCTGATTCTTCAGGTATTAACTGACAATGATGATGATTCTAAGTATCGGCGACATCAATCAGTGTATAAACATTTTAGCTGGGATAGACTTCGTTCTATCTATGTTGACATGATCCATTCTTATAACTTACGCAAAACTACACGATGACTAAACTATACTTAATTCAAAGGGCTTGGCAAAGATTTACTAGACTTCCAGGTATCCGAGATATTTTTCCTATAGGAGAAGATAAGTTAAAAGAAGTAAAATTTTGGTTAGGAAGAAGGAATCGAGAAAATCAATATTCTATCTTTAGTAAATGCGATAGTTTAGAGAAATATTTTGAATTATCTAGTCAGTTGTTTGGACCTCATCAAATTAAACATGAAATTCTCAGCTTACTTCATTTCGCTAACGCTGAACAACCAAAATATGTATGTGAAATAGGTACAGCTAATGGGGGAACAAATTTTCTACTAAGCCAAGCTTTGTCCTCTACTAAATCCATGCTGGGAATTGATTTATACGTAAAAAACAAAGCCCAACTTCACTACTTTGCAAAAAATTCTCAGCAGCTTATTTTTGTTGATGGCTCATCATATCATCCACAAACTATAGAGAAAGTCCAGAGTATTTTAGATGGCAAAAAACTGGATTTACTATTTATCGACGGAGACCATACTTACGAAGGAGTAAAGCAAGACTTCTTAAATTACAGGCATTTCATACGTGACGGTGGTATCATCGCCTTACATGATATTGTTCCAGATTATTACACTCGATATGGACAAAAAACTGGTCGCTGGGTCGGAGAAGTGCCCAGATTTTGGAGTAAGATTAAATCACTTTATCCATTTTATGAGTTCATAGAAGATCCTGAACAAGATGGTTTAGGAATTGGTGCAATTCGGTATTCTTCTCAGATTAATTTACCAGAAGATTTATAAGTAGTATGTATCGTATTGCTATTCTCAATAATTATCCATTTGAAGAAGTATGGCGTGAAGTAGAACGCCGAGAAAAACCAGATCATCACCTATACGGAGTTAACTATTTTCATCACAGAGGATATGACGTTGAGATTGTTCCTTTTCAAAATTCGCAAATTTTACAATCTATTAATCAATTCCTTTATAGGACTCAATTTCCAGTACCATTAGGCGACATTGATCAACAATGGTCATCTTTACAGTTTTTAAATGATGCTGATTTAATTTATGCTCCCTGTCAAACCCAAACACATATACTCAACTACATTAAGGCATTAGGATTAATCAAAATACCGATAGTAAGTTTAGCTCATCATCCATTAGCTCGTGGCCGACTCAGTTGGTTGCGCTCTCCATTTATGAAATTATGGGTGAGAGGAAATGATGCATTCCCTAGTCTCAGCCAAGCTGTTGCAGATGAAATAAATTCTATTTTACCACTACGATCTTCTGTGACCAACTGGGGACCGGATGCTAATTTTTACCCTGATCTTGGTAGGTTAGGAAAAGGTGTAGTCGCTGCTGGCAGGACAGGTCGTGATTTCATAACATTTGGGTTGGCTGCATCCCAAACCAATATACGATCTCATATAATTTGTCTGCAAAATTCAGTCTCTAATACTTTTGAGACATTTGCTAAGAATGTTCAAATAACAGTTCAACCTCAAAATAATTTCATGAAGTATCCAGAGTTGCTAGAAATTTATGCAAATGCACGAGTATTAGCAATTCCAATGGTATCAGGTTTTAGTTTATCTGGTCTTACTAGCTTGATGGATGCTCTGGGTATGGGAAAACCAGTGATTATGACTAGAAATGCTTTTATTGATATTGATATTGAAGCAGAAGGAATCGGAAAGTGGGTTCCACCAGGCGATATTGAAGGCTGGAAAAATGCAATTCAATTTTTTGAAGATAATGAGGATAAAGCACTAGAAATGGGACAAAGGGCAAGAGCATTAGTAGATGCTGGGTTAAATTCAGAAAAATTTGCTCATCAAATCATGGATATTTTTGAAAAAATTATACAGAAAAAATGATTATTTTACTAAATTATATTTTTTTGTTGCAGAAGATAATCTATTATTCGTTAATTAAGACACTTAAACTTTATGGCTACTCTGCCTTCAAAAAATTATATTGGTGTTAACAATAATCATCTTTTTTCAGTGATTATTCCAACCTATCATCGCAATGATTTATTAGCAAAATGCCTGGATTGCCTCGCCCCAGGTGTGCAAACATTACCAGCAGACCAGTATGAAGTCATTGTCACAGATGATGGTTCCCAAACTACTGCCGAAGAGATGATTAGACAGCAATACCCTTGGGTAAAGTGGGTTGCTGGTCCCTGCAAAGGTCCGGCTGCAAACCGTAATAATGGCGCAAAGCACGCTAAAGGTAAATGGCTGGTTTTTACAGATGATGATTGTGTGCCTACTGACCAATGGTTAGAAGCTTATGTAGAGGCGATCATTACAGATATTTATGTTTATGAAGGTCAGACAACTTGCAATGCGGGCATTCGCTCTCCTCTAGAACATGCACCAATCAACCTTACAGGCGGTTATTTTTGGTCTTGCAATCTTATAATTGATATTCAACTTTTTGAGAAATTGAAAGGTTTTGATGAAAATTTTCCATACCCTCACTTAGAGGATGTTGAATTCCGTGATCGGATTAAGGCTTTAGATCAACAAGCAATATTTGTTGAAAGGGCTATAGTTGATCATCCACCAAGAATAGCACCTTGGGGTAACAAATTAGCAAATTATCATGAAAGTGATATTTATTATTGGTTCTGTAAAAAAAATGAGCCAATTTCTCAACGAAAACTTATAATCACCATAATAAAATACCGAATAAGAGCTATAGCTAAACACCGATTAAGTTCGCATACTTTTAAGGCTTTATTCTCAACACTTATTGAAATTATCTATGTGTTTTTTAAGTTTAATTTATGGAAGGAAAAACTAAAAAAAGTCCCGAAAAATCTAGCTAAATAAATACAATGCATAACTACTATTGGGAACAATTTATTTACGATATCCAATCTTGTGTAGATAGTGGATCTATAATGTTAGACGCAGGAGCAGGTAATTGTCATTGGAAAAGTTATTTTCCATCTGTTAGGTATATTGCAATGGATCTAGGAATAGGAGATAGTGAATGTGACTACTCTAAATTAGACATTAGGGGAGATTTGAGAAATATTCCACTTGAAGATAATAGTATAGATATCATTATTTCAATTCAAGTTTTAGAGCATTTACCTGAACCTTGGAAAGTTATTGCCGAGTTCCAAAGGGTTTTAAAGCCACAGGGGCTTCTTTTTATTAGTTGCCCTGAATCTGAACAGCAACATCAAATCCCCTTCGATTTCTTCCGCTACACGCCTTTCGGTATAAAAAGCTTATTAAACAGTTCTGGCTTTGAAGTCGTTTGGATTAAGTCACAACTAGGTAACTTTTCAAAAATCATGAATGATGTTTGTTATTCTGCTAAAAAGCTACCCTCTCTCTCAGAAAATTGGCTATTGAAGCCAATATTACTATTCACTTCATTCTATCTTCGCCAAGTTATGTGGAGGCTTCATCAGCCTCTATTTAGGTATCTAGATCGATTTGAGCAGTTTCAAGATCATTCAGTTGGTCACTTTTTGAAAGCCAATAAACTCTAAGCAATAAATCTAAAAATAAACAATTGCTCATGAAAGTACTTTTCAGAGATGATGATGTAGATTCCAAGTGTAGAATTCCTTTTTCTTTCCTCAAGTACCCTTTTTTCTGCTTGGTAGGTATGCGGTAATTGTTCAATGGATTGAAGTATTTAGCTGTGATGTTTGTAAAAATTGGGATAAGCCAATAGATTTTCTATTTATCGATGGCGATCATTCTTATAAAGGCTGCCTACAGAATTGGTTAGATTGGAATCCTTTTATAGAAGATGGTGCAATTATTGCATTTCATGACGGTAGGCTTTTCAGTAATGGTTGGACAACTCAAGACACTGGTTCAGTTAGAGTAGTTAATCAATTATTTCGTCATAATCAAAATTCTGTTTGGCAAATCATTGATGAAGTTGATTCCCTTGTTATCGTTCAAAAAGTTCAATCTAAATAAAGGTAATAAATTGCGTGGTTAACAAAAGCTCTGTATATGATGAATGGCATAAAGCAGTTCATGGGAAAGATGATCCAAAAATAGTTAAGCTCGAAGATTGGCATAAAAATGCACTTAGTCTATCACCTTCCTTAAATAAATTGAAAATTTTAGAGATAGGCTGTGGAGTCGGAGATTTTGCTATCTATTTAGCAAATCAAGGAGCTAATGTAACTGCTGTTGATTTTTCTTCTATAGCAATTGGAATGGCTAAAGATAAATCACAAAATCAAAGTATGAATGTTCAGTTTCAAGTAGCAGATGCTCAAGCACTTCCATTTGAAGCAAATACATTTGATTTGATACTTTCCTGCGAATGTTTAGAACATGTTCCTGAACCGCAGTTAGCCCTTACTGAGATGAAAAGAGTATTAAAACCTCTAGGAAAGCTAATTCTCACAACAGAGAATTACTCAAATGCAATTTTATTATTATGGTTAGTTTGCTGGTTACGAAAAGAACCTTTCAACAGTGGTGAAAAAGTTCAGCCCATTGATCATTTATTTCTTTATTGGAATGTCAAACGTATGTTTAATAAAGCTGGGTTACGAGTACATAAAATGGCTGGGTCACACCATGTTTTTATCTTACTTCCAAGATTTCATCCACACACCTTTGTTATAGATAAATTTAAAAATCCTTTATTTGCCAGATTATTCCGTCCGCTTGCACGTCATATGACGTTTTCAGCTATTAAAGAATAGGCAAAATTTTTATGAAGAAATTAATTGTTCATGTTGCTAATGTTGAAGTATCTGAAGAATCAGGCATGGGACGTATTGCTTGGCACTGGAAAAATGAGCTTGAAAAAAGGGGTTATAAATTTTTCCATATTGGTCCACAACAGGTTGGACGAATTCCTCATCAAGGATTGTTTCCATATGTGGCACGTCAATTTTATCAGCAACTCAATTTAAGAGCATCTCTTTTTATTCTTCATGAACCTGCCTCAGGGGTTTTTATGGATTTTGCTATTCCTACTGTGGTAGTTAGTCATGGTATAGAACAAAGAGGTTGGCATCTCCGGTTGCAGGAGAAAGATGGAAGTACTCAAAAACTCAAGTTGCGTACAAAGGTTTTTTTCCCCTTGTGGAGATTGCGTCAGTGCGACTTAGGCTTAAAAAAAGCGAACTTGTTACTCCTTTCAAATCAGGAAGATAGTCAGTTTGTCCAACAGTACTATCATAAAAATTCGACAGATATTTTTTTATTCAGGAATGGAGTTTACCCGTCTGGGTTAGATGAATCGTCTAGGTCTAATAACCCACTAACTATCCTATTTATAGGTTCTTGGTTAGAACGCAAAGGAATAAACACACTACTTAATGCTGCTAATATTTTGCAGAAACTGGGTTTACACCCAAATTGGTTACTGGCAGGTACAGGTGTGAATGCTGAAGCAATTTTAGCTTCTTTTCCTAAGGAGCTTTACCCTTATGTAGAAATCATTCCCAAATTTCAGGCATCTGATGAGTTGAATATATTGGCTCAGTCTGACATCTTTGTTTTACCAAGCTTTTTCGAGGGACAATCTTTGGCAGTACTGCAAGCAATGTCGGCGGGGCGGTGCTGCATTACCACCAATTGCTGTGGTCAAAAAGATTTAATTCGTCATGGCTATAATGGGTTACTACACGAACCAGGTGATGCTGAAAAATTAGCTTCTTTGATAGAAGAATGCGCTAGTGATAGCAAGTTGAGAGTAACTCTTGGTAGAAATGCTAAAGCTTCAGTGCAAAACCGTTCATGGAAGGAGGTGTCTATGGAAGTAGTAGACCGCATAGAAGCCTTATTAAACCAGAACTAACAAAGTTAATGCAAGTTACTTCCATTGTACCTCGACTGCCTCCTGCAATTGATGGTGTAGGAGACTATGCGCTAAATTTAGCTCGTCAACTTCGCAAGGACTTTAATATTAAAACTCATTTTATAGTAGGTGATACCACCTGGACTGGTGCAGCAGAAATTGAAGGATTTGTTGTTAGCCAAGTTAGCGTGGGCGTAGCCGGTCGTAGACATCGCTCTCCTGATGCACTGCTAAATTTATTATCAACCGATCGCTCATCCAGCATCCTTTTACATTACGTAGGCTACGGCTATGCTCAACGAGGCTGTCCAGTTTGGTTAGTCGATGGGTTACAGCGTTGGAAAAGTTTATTTCCTAAGCGATCGCTCGTTACCATGTTCCACGAAATTTCTGCTTCTGGCCCACCCTGGACAAGTGCTTTTTGGCTATCATCCTTACAGAGAAATTTAGCAGCACGTTTGGCACAAATGAGCGATCGCTGTATTACTAGTAAACAACTCTATGCTGAAATAATTGCTAATATTAGCCGAGGCAAGCATCATGAAATTCCATTCCTACCAGTTTTTTCAAACATCGGTGAACCAGATAAAGTACTTCCTTTGTTAGAACGCCAGCAGAGGTTAGTTGTCTTTGGAGGTATTGCCAACCGCGCAAGAGTTTACCGAGAATCTCAAGCAGTTTTGGAGTATGTTTGTCAGAGGTTAAACATTCAAGAAATTTGGGATGTAGGAACTCCAACGGGAGTAAATTTATCCTTAATTACTAAAGTACCTATCTTAGAAATAGGACAGCAATCTGCCGAAAAGGTGAGTAATATTTTGGCAGATTCTGTTGCTGCTTTCTCGGACTATCACCCCGATTTTTTAGCTAAGTCAACTATTTTTGCTTCTTACTGTGCCCACCGAGTATTACCTATCAATGCCAAAGGTAGTGTCTCAGTAGTTGATGGTATAGAACCAGGGAAGCATTATTGGGTTCCTAATCCTCAAGAGAATGAGTTAGGAAATGACGGGGAGATGCAGGCGATCGCAGACAATGCTTATTACTGGTATCAAACTCACAACTTGTCGGTACATATTCAGATATTTGCCAAATACCTAATAACAAATTCAGCAATCACACTTTAATACAAACTATGAGCATTAGTTTTTCTGCTCTGATCACTAATTATAATACTTGGCAACTGACAACTCTCTGCGCTCAAGAACTTGAGCGTTGGTCAAAGGAAAATCTTACAGAGATTTTAGTTGTTGATGATGCCTCTGTACAAAATGCACCCGAAAATCTACCCGATAAAGTGCGAATCATTCACAATCCTGAAAATCGCGGATATGTGGCTAGTGTAAACATTGGTTTTTCCCATGTAAAAGAAGATGTAATTATTCTGTTTGATAGTGATGCTTATCCCTTAATGGATTTGACTCAATCACTTGCTCATTTATTTGCAACTAACTCACAATTGGGGGCTGTGGGTTTTAAACTCATAGATGAGCAAGGCCAACCTACAGGTTCTTACAGTACAGAACCGAATGTACTTGGCTTGTTACTTGGACAACAGTTAGCAGCATTATATAATTCTAGGTTTAAGCACACAAGAGAGCGTCCCCTGTGTCTTCATTCCTGTGGAATGGCTGTGCGAAGGATAGCCTTTGAGAAAGTTGGTGGTTTTGATGAAGGATTTGATTTCTTGGATGCTGATATAGATTTTTCCATGAGACTTCGTGCTGCTGGATGGCATATGCAAATTGATCCTAGTTTAGTTGCATATCACAAAGGTGGAGGTAGTTTCCAAACTACAGCTAAACGGGTTTTGCGCCATCATAGAAATCGATGGCGGTTGTTAGCAAAACATGGACATCTACCTCTACCTTGGCTATTAAAAGCTGGATTGGTAACTCGTCATGCACTTGAATACAGCTTTTTGATAATTGTGGGCAAAGTGGTAATTAAAGATTCTGCGACTCTTAAAGATAAGCTATATGGGAGACGACAATTACTTAATGAAGTATGGAGTAGTTATGGCAATGAATATTAATGAAAATGTAAATACTCTACGCCCCATTTATGATTTTCCACTCCCATCCCTTGAGGATGATCATGGGAGTCGTGGTTTGGTATACAGGGCAATTCTTTCAGGTAGTCGTGTGTTGGATGTTGGTTGTGATACAGGTCGCTTTGGTGAAGTCTTACGAATACAAAAGAATTGCACTGTTGATGGTGTCGAGCCTTATTTACCTGCTGCTGAGGTTGCCCAAACTCGTCTCAATCAGGTTTTCATACGCGCAATTGATAATGAAAAATCCTTTGATGGTCTGATAAATTACGATGCTATACTCTTTTTGGATATCCTTGAACACTTACAAAATCCTTGGGCAGTTATCAAGGGTGCTATGAAAGTTTTGCAACCGGGCGGTACTATACATATAGTAGTTCCTAATATTGCCCATATTTCTGTTGTGCGTCGTCTACTCCAAGGAAATTTTGAATACAGTAATTGCGGAACAATGGATCGCACGCACATTAGGTGGTTCACAGGAGTTTGAGGGAATCTCTTAAAGAAGCTGGCTTTGAGAAAATAGCGATTGATGTCGTTCCTCAAGTACCTTTTTTATATAAAAAATCAGGAATATCAGGTTTTTTAGTAAACCAACTTGTGAGATTTTTACCCAATCAAATTGCTGGTTCTGTTACAGGATATGCAAAAAAATAGATAATGTCAGACTTAAATATTTATTCTTTTTGCTAGCAAAAAAATATTAAGAAAATTTATTTGATCAAGTTATATAGCAATCCAATTTGATTTATGAAAAATTCTCATTGTATTTTAAAAATCAAATATGAGTCCTATATAAGGAATTGAATTTTGACCGCTATTATTTAGTATTAAATCTAAACAATTAGGAGAAATAATATGTTAGCGAATTTTGAAAATCTAAATAAGCCAGAATATTTTTTCAGACCTTCCCAGATATGGCAACGTATTCAACGTTCCACTGAAAATAATGTAATCAATAATTTCTCATCAGTTATTCTGCCTTGGAAAGCCCAAATTAAAGTTCATCCAGATGATACCATTGGACGTGCCATATATATGACTGGAGTTTACGATTTAATTGTCACAGAAATGTTATGGAGGTTAATTGAACAAGGAGAAATTGCTATAGATGTTGGTGCAAATATTGGTTATATGACTAGCATTATGGCGGCTAAAGTTACTCAGACAGGTAAGGTATATTGTTATGAACCGCATCCAGAGATTTATCAGGAATTATTAGAAAACATCACAAGCTGGCAAGAGTCTATGGGATGGCATAATATTATACCACGAGAAATAGCAATTTCCGATAAATCTGGCTCGAATGTATTAACTATCCCAGATGGCTTTGATAAAAATCGGGGTTTATCTAAAATCGAGACTAACAATAATGTTTTGACCATAAATGAAAGTTCTTTGATTCAAAAATCTTATTTAGTTTCTGTCTCTACACTGGATAAAATTTTAGATTTGAATCAATCTTTTCAGATAGGTGTTCTTAAAATTGATATTGAAGGGCATGAGTTTGAAGCTTTAAATGGTGCTAAACAAATGATTTCTCAGCAAAAAATTCGCGACATTATATTCGAGGAACATAATTCCAATCCTAGTTTGGTAACAAATTTTTTACAAAAGTATGGATACACCATTTTCAAAGCTGTAGGAGGTTTTTGGGGGCCAATCATTTGTTCTCCTGAAAGCCAGATAACAGGACGTGACTGGGAACCGCCCTGTTATCTGGCGACTATAAATCCAGCCCGTGTTGTACAACGTACTAAGGCGTGGGGATGGCATTCCCTTCATAACCGAATAGATTTAGTGTAAAGTTTAGTTAAAGTTATTGTGAAAATACTTATCTATTCTCCGCTCTTTTATCCCAGTGTTGGCGGATTAGAAACTGTTGTGTCCATCCTGGCTCATGAATTCATTGTTCAAGGACACGAAGTGAAGCTAGTCTCCCAAACTCCAGCAACAGACTCAAAGGATTTTTCATTTGAAGTCGTCAGACAACCTAGTCCAAAACAATTATTAAAACTCACTCAATGGTGTGATATTTATTTTCAAGGCTGTGTGAGCTTGAAGGGGCTTTGGCCATTAATGTTCATATCTAAACTTTTAGTGATAACCCACCAAACTTGGTATCGCTCCCCTGATGGAAGTATGAATTGGCAAAATCATCTCAAGCACATGGTTACTCATTTTGCAACTAATATTTCAGCTAGTCATGCTTTAGCTAAGTCTATACCAGCAGCATCTAATGTAATTCCTAATTCTTACCGTGAGGATATTTTCTATGAAATACCAGAAGTTGCGCGTAGGCAAGAACTTGTTTTTTTAGGGCGTTTAGTTTCTGATAAAGGAGCAAATTTGCTATTAGAGGCATTGGCTAAACTAAAAAAAATGGGGCTTACTCCTAAGTTAACCATTATTGGTAGCGGACCTGAAGAATATAGCTTACGTCAACAAGCAAATGATTTAAGAATTGTTGATCAAATTTATTTTGCTGGAGTGAAAATTGAGCATGAGTTAGTTAAGTTATTAAATGCTCATCAAATTATTGTAGTGCCATCTCTTTGGGATGAACCATTTGGTATTGTCGCCTTAGAAGGAATTGCCTGTGGCTGCGTGGTTGTTGGTTCAGAGGGTGGAGGATTAAAAGATGCCATTGGCCCCTGTGGTGTGACATTCCCCAATGGTGATGTGCAGGCATTAACGCAAACTCTATTTAATCTCTTAAAAAACCCTGAGCAACTGGCTAACTACCGAGCTAATTCATATGCTCACCTTTTACGTCATCATAAATCAACAGTCGCTAAAGCTTATCTAGAAGTAATTGAGGCAGCAATTCGGTGAAAGAGTATATTGGAGTTTTAGCTCCCTTTGCCATTATAGTTATTCTCTATCTTTCTGCTCAAAACTGGCGGACTTCTATAAAAACCATACTAGTTTTAGTGGTAATTGAAGGTGCTTTACGGAAATGGGTTCTACCCCAAGCCAGTCAGTTCATCTATTTTTTGAAAGATATTGTACTTATAGGAGCTTATCTTCGTTATTTCATTTTCTCATCTACTGAAAAAACCTTTCGTATCAAAGGCAATTCGGCAGCTGAAACTATCGCTTCGATGATTTTGCTATTAACAGCTTGGTGTCTGTTACAAGTTTTTAATCCTAACTTAGGTTCTGCAATTATTGGTATTTTTGGGATAAGAGGATACTTGTTATACATTCCTTTAATATGGATGTTACCCAATCTCTTTCGTTCAGAAGAAGAATTATATAGATTCCTGCGATCCTACCTGCTATTGGTCATTCCAGTGGGGCTATTAGCAATAGCACAGTTCTTTAGCCCCCCTTCAAGTCCCCTCAACACCTATGCTCAAGATATAAAACAAGGTATTGCAACTTTTGGAGATGGAAATTCCAGCAGTGTTCGTGTTACAGGCACTTTTTCCTACATTAGTGGCTATTCAGTTTATGCAATTATTTCCTTTGGATTGTTAGTTCCCCTGTTAGCAGTTCCGCAATCTCGATGGTGGCGTTGGGCAACAATCGCAGAATTACTACTAATTAGTGGTACCTCGTTCATGACCGGCGCTCGTGGTCTTTTTTTCACTGAAATCCTGTTTTTAATCGGTTATTTTGGGGCACAGTTACTAACTAATCTGAAAACAGCCATTCCCTTGATAAAACAGTTTACAGTGCCTATTATCACCATAGCTGTTGTGAGTGTCACTTTGTTTCACTCTGCTATCAATTCTTTACTATTCCGCATCAATTCCAATCATGATTTGTCTAGTCGCATTTCGGGAATCTTCATTGAACCATTTGAATTTATAAAGTTAAAAGGACTGGATAGTTATGGTCCAGGCGCAACTCATCCAGCAGCTTCAGTATTGCGTAGGATTCTAAATTTACCTCTAGGAGAAACCATTCCTGTCTACTATGAGTCGGAATTGGGTCGAATAGTTCTGGAAATTGGTCCTATAGGTTTTTTCTTATGGTATCTACTGAAACTCATATTCATTTATCTACTATGGCACGCATTCCTGAAATTAAAGCGCCCTCTGTTGCGAGAGCTAGCGCTGTCGGCTTTTTTGATTCATGCGCTTCTATTTACTGATCGGGTTGTGTTCAACCATACTCTTCTAGTCTACTACTGGTTCCTGGCAGGATTTATTTTCCTTCTACCCCGACTCGAACAGATAGAAAACTGGAAACAACAACAGGAATTCTTCAATGGCCCAGATACCTATCGCCCTGATCCACCCTACAGGTAATCCTAACGTCCGTCAGGCAGCGAATGCACTAGGAGAAGTCGGTCTGCTGCGGGAGGTGATTACAACCATTGCCTATAACCCAGAAGGAAGTATCAGCCACTACTTAAAGCTGCTTCCGGCTCAAATTAGTAATTCTATTGCGAATGAACTAGGGCGGCGTACCTGGATTCCTCCAAATGGTGTAGCCATGCGATCGCACCCTTGGGGTGAAGCAATGCGGTTGACATTGGTTAAAACTCGACTCAGTAGGCGTTTTGGCTTCGGTTCTCAAGGTCCCATAGATTGGGTTTATGCTTCTCTCGATCGCCATGTTGCCAAGCATCACCTCCAGGGTCTGGCAGCAGTTTATGCTTATGAAGATGCTGCTGCTACTACCTTTGAGGTTGCCAAGCAACAGGGAATTTTATGCCTGTACGACTTGCCTATCCTGTTCTACCGCATGGCGCGAGAAATTCAGCAAGAGGAAGCTGAACGGTTCCCAGCACTATCTGCATCACTGCAAGCAGTACGAGAACCTGACTGGAAGTTGAGACGCAAGGAGCAAGAAGTGGCGCTGGCAGATCATATTTTTGTGGCCTCTTCCATTACCCAGCAATCCTTACTCAGGGAAGGGGTTAGTCCTGACAAAATTACGGTTATCCCTTACGGCGCACCGATTGATTATTTTCAACCCCAACCCAAACTAGATCAAACTTTTCGGGCCTTGTTTGTCGGTCGCGTCGGTGCTCGCAAAGGAGTTCATTACCTCGTCAAAGCATGGGAAGAACTCCAACTTCCCCAGGCAGAGTTAATACTGGTAGGAGTAAACGAATTTCCCCAAACCTGGCTTTCCCAACTTCCTCATGGAGTTAATTACATCCCATCAGTACCCCATACTACGCTGAATCAATATTACAGTAATGCCAATGTGTTTGTGTTTCCTTCTTTAGTAGAAGGCTTTGGACTGGTACTTCTAGAAGCGATGGCTTGTGGCATTCCTGTAATTACAACCCCTCATACAGCAGGCCCTGATATTTTAACCGATGGGGTGGAAGGGTTTATTATTCCCATTCGAGATGTGGAAGCACTCAAAGAAAAACTAGAGTGGTGCTACTCTCATCCCCAAGAGTTAATAGAAATGGGACGGGCAGCTCGTCGCAAAGCTGAAGAGTTGAACTGGGGTATGTACTGCCAGAGATTGGCAAGTCGAGTTCAGGAAATTATCAATTACTAAATACTTAACTAATCATAAAATTTTAGAGGTATAAATATGCAAATAATGAATGTTGAAAAGCTAAAATCTGCAACGCCAGACTCTCTGCATCTTTGGTTTCCTAACCTGTTTGAATTTAAGGGTGGTATTCAGGTTTATCTCCAGGATGTTCTCCAGGCTATACAAGAAGCACTACCCAACTTATCTGTATGTATTTTAGATAAGCTCGATAGAAATAAGCCTGTAGATAAATTCAATTCAAACAATTATTCATTTACTTTTAGCGGTCATTTGCCTAGTGTGTTACAAACAGCGCACTTTACTTTTAAATTAATTACAAAAACATTAATCAATCGTCCAAGTTTTATTCTATGTGGGCATATTAATTTTTCTCCTGTAGCATTTTTTATTCATCGGTTTACGGGTATTCCTTATGGAATTATTGTTTATGGTGTTGATGCTTGGGAAATTCAAAATACATGGAAAATAAAAGCGTTATATGCTGCTGAAAAAATAATTTCAATTAGTGGTTACACCCGCGATCGCCTAATTAATGAGCATAATTTAGATCCAGATAAGATTGAACTTTTACCAGTTACTTTTGATGCTAGACGCTTCCAAATTTCTCTGAAGCCGCAATATCTACTGGAACGCCATAGCTTAACTCTTGAACAGCCAATCATTTTGACCGTAGCTCGATTAGACAATAGTGAACGCTACAAGGGCTACGACCAAATCTTACTAGCAATGCCTGAGATTCGCCTAGCCATTCCCAATGCTCATTACATCTTAGTAGGCAAAGGAAGCGATCGCCCCCGAATTGAGCAACTAATTTCTCAATTAAACTTATACGACTGTGTAACATTAGCAGGATTTATACCAGATTCAGAACTCTGTGACTATTACAATCTCTGCGATGTTTTTGCCATGCCTAGTAAAGGAGAGGGATTTGGAATTGTGTATTTGGAAGCTCTGGCTTGTGGCAAACCAACTTTAGCAGGGAATCAAGATGGTGCAGTTGATGCCCTCTGTAATGGGGAGTTAGGCGTGTTGGTGAATCCTGATGATCTAAATGCGATCGCCCAAACACTGATTCAAATCTTACGAGGTACTTATCCTCACGCCATCCTCTATCAACCTCAAATTTTACGCGAGCAAGTGATTGCCAGATTTGGATTTGAACGGTTCCAACAAACTCTGGCTGAGTTAATTCATCTTCGGTAAATTACCTTTCATTCCTGAAGAACCCCAAAGAGACAAAGCACAGCTTTGACGCTCCTTCGCGTTGGAAGAAAAAAGCAACTGGTGTGGGTGCAATGACTGTAGGAATAGTAACTAATTATCCGGACAGGTCTATTAATTGAAAAAGAATTCAGAATTCATCCTGAATTCTTTTTTAATCAAAAAAAACATAAAATATCGTGAAAATTCTCTTCTTATCGAAGTTTTTTTATCCTAGCTTAGGTGGTAGTGAAACTAATGCTGAGATATTAGCTCGTGAATTTAGCCAAATAGGACATCAAATAATACTAGTTACCAAAACTAGGGGAAAGAATCTCGATGGAAATGGCTTACCATTTCCTTTTGAAGTAGTTCGCAATCCTCATTGGATGAAGCTAATAAAGCTTGTCAGATGGTGTGATGTTTATTTTCATAATGGCATTAGTTTAAGGGGAGCTTGGCCATTATTACTGTTCAAGAAACCTTGGGTCATTCGCCATCAAGTTTGGATCAGAAGTATCGATGGTAGTGTAAATAAAATTGGCGGTAATGCTGATGATTGGCTGGCCAAAATCAAGCATTGGATAAATCAGTTCGCTGTATCAATTTCAATTAGCGAAGCCATAGCAGAGCATTTAAAATTTCCTTCCACTGTTATACCGAATCCATATCGTGACCATTTATTCCGGATAATTCCAGAAGCTGAAAAAAATCTAGAACTTGTTTTTCTGGGGCGACTGGTTTCAGAGAAAGGAGTTGATATATTACTGGAATCGTTAGCACATCTGCTAGAGTCTGGATTTAGTCCACAGTTAACAATAATTGGGGATGGTCCAGAGAAGCCAAAACTACAGCTAAAAACTAAAAATTTAGGGATTGACAAACAGGTTGTTTTTGTTGGCTCCAAAGTCGGAGAGGAATTAGTCCATCTTCTTAATCAACATCAGATTATGATTATTCCTTCTCTTTATGATGAACCTTTTGGAGTAGTAGCACTAGAGGGTATTGCTTGTAGCTGCGTGGTTGTTGGTTCAGAGGGTGGGGGATTAAAAGATGCCATTGGTTCCTGTGGTCTGACATTCCCCAATGGAGATGTGCAGGCATTAACGCAAATTCTATTTAATCTCTTAAAAAATCCTGAGCAACTGGCTAAATACCGAGCTAATTCACATGCTCACCTTTTACGCCATCAGAAATCAGCAGTCGCTAAAGCTTATCTAGAAGTAATTGAGGCAGCAATTCCCTGAAAGAGTATATTGGAGTTTTAGCTCCCTTTGCCATTCTACTGGTGCCCTCTGTAATGGGGAGTTTGGTGTCTTGGTGAATCCTGATAATGTAAATGCGATCGCTCAAACACTGATTCAAATCTTACGAGGTATTTATCTTCACCCCATCCTCTATCAACCTCAAATTTTACGCAAGCAAGTGATTGCCAGATTTGGATTTTAACAGTTCCAACAAACTCTGGCTAAGTTAATTCAAACTAAACTACTACCCACTACCTGGTGAAGTTGATCAACAAAATTAACCTAAAAAATAGATGAAGATATTACAAGTCATACCCTCCATCAGTCTGACTATGGGCGGCCCTACTGAAGTTGTTCTAAACTTGGTCAAAGCCCTGCGCCAGCTTGGGTCAGATATTGAGATTGTCACCACCAATGATGATGGAAATACTTTGTTAGATGTCCCTCTTAGTCAGCGTATTGAGTATAAACAAGTGCCAATCTGGTTTTTCCCCCGTGTTTCTTACCGAATCAAAGAATACATCTTCTCTCCTGAGTTAGCACCTTGGCTTTGGCAGCATATGCGAAATTATAACCTAGTGGAAACTCACTATCTTTTTTCCTATGCTCCGACTTGTGCTGCGGCGATCGCCCGTTGGCAAGGAATCCCCTATCTCGTTCACACAATGGGTCAATTGTCACCTTGGGCACTAGCTCAAAGTCGCATGAAAAAACAGGTTTATAGTCGGCTGATTGAGCATCATAATCTAAATCGTGCGGCTGTTATTCATTCTACATCTGCTGGTGAAGCAGAAGATATCCGTAACTTCGGTGTTAAGACACCCGTCCTCACTTTACCTCTTGGGGTGAATATCCCTCACCCTTTACCCGATGCCAAACAAAAACTACGACACATCTACGGCATTTCTACAGAAACACCCATAGTGCTGTTTCTTTCTCGTCTTCACTACAAAAAACGCCCAGACTTACTACTACAGGCACTTGGCCGTCTTGTAGAACAAAACCATGATTTTCATCTAATCATAGCGGGTTCCGGAGAACCAGAATATGAAACTCAGCTGAAAAACTTGGCAATATCCCTTGGCATCTCCCATCAAATTTCCTTCGCTGGTTTTGTGATCGGGCAAGAGAAAGACTTGGTGCTACAAGGGTCAGATATATTTATTTTACCATCTTTTTCCGAGAATTTCGGTATCGCCGTTGCTGAAGCAATGGCAGCTGGATTGCCTGTGATTATAACTCCAGGAATTCAAATTTCTCCAGAAGTTGCTGCTGCCCAAGCTGGGTTGGTTGTTGAGGGTACACTTGAAACATTGACAGAAGCGATCGCGCTGTTACTGAAATCTCCCAATCTGAGACAACAGCAAGGCGAGAATGGCAAACAGCTTGTCAAACAGCAATATTCCTGGGAAGCGATCGCTCAAAATCTTACCTCTGTTTATCATGCGATTATTGAAAGAAAACTCTTGCCAGAATATCTTGTAAACTCAAGTGCAAAAATCTAGATTTACGAAATGATCAGAATTTGCTATTTTTATAAGCGATCAGTATTTTTTAGTGAACAAGGCAAAAGTTAAAAGTTCAGAAGTGCTGAATCACCGAAGTACGGATCGGCTGGGTGCTACTAAGCTTTTCAGCGAATGCTAGCCGAAGTTCTGTGATCAATACGCTTGATTGAATATGAAAAATTAGATCAAAACGAGGTTCGTATAAATTGAATAAAATTTTTCGTAAATTTTGCAAATATAGAACACTTATTTACATAACAGTTGTTGTAATAACCACTGAATTTTTTTTAAGACTTCTGCTTGGACTAGGTAATCCCCTATTAAGTCAAGCAGATCCTTATACAGGTTATCGCTTTCAAGCAAACCAAAAAGTATTTCGTTTTGGTAAAAGAATAGAATATAACCAGTACTCCCAACGTTCAGAGCCAATTAAGCCAGAAAAGCTTAAGGGAGTACTAAGAATTATGATGATCGGTGATTCCATTCTCAATGGAGGTAATCCTACTGATCAACAGCAAACAATTACTGAGATTTTTAAGTTTAAATTATTGGCTGTTGGACATCCAGCAGAAGTACTCAATACCTCTGCTGGCTCGTGGGGAATTGGGAACCACTTAGGATATTTACGTGAATTCGGAACTCTTGAGAGTGATGTTGTCGTTCTGGAGATTGGCACTAACGATTTAGCTCAACCCACAAGTACTAGTGCTATTGTCGGAAACGACCCTAATTTCCCTACTCATCCTCCACTCTTTGCAATTCAAGAAGCTTGGACTCGCTATACCTGGCCAAGGTTATTACAAATTTTTAAAATTGGCTCTGCCCCTTCTGATTTTCCGCTAACTCCTTCATCTGCTCAACCTGATCGCCAGTTCCAACAGAATATGCAGAACCTTAAAACTACAGTCCAGCTAGTGCGTATTCAAAAAATTCCCATTTTTGTATTGTTCGTACCTCAACTTTCTAACTTAGTTCCCTCCAACAATCCACCTAAATATAAATTGGAGTTTATTCAGCAGTTAAAGTTTTTACAGGTTCCTTTAATTGACGCTCAGTCCGAGTGGTCAACCTTGCCTAGCAAAAAAGTGGAAACCTTATTTCGAGATGACATACACCCAAATGAGTCAGGGAATCAAGCCTTAGCGAATTTACTGTTTCAGCAGCTATGCGTTGCTGGGCAGTTACCTACCTGCATGTCATAATGATACACCTCAACCTCAATGAAGGGTGAGTATATTTGTGAATCGCTTTCATCGCCAACTGAACAAATATGGGATTTTTTTATACTAGGCTATTATCCTGATTTTTTATTTTATTGCTTGATTATCAAAGGCGGTATTCTAGATAATTGGCATGGTTGGTACTATGCCTTTTAGCGTGTTATGACAGAAATTTTACTAGCTATTTATTTGATAGAAGCTAATAAATTTAAACTTTGATTATGTTGGTATGAATAACTCAATAAACAAATAACTTTACCACTTTAGTAAGTGTTTTCGAGCAACAGCAGATCCAACACTTATTCCTAATTACTTCAAATTATCACATGCCCAGAGCCAAGGCGATCGCTACCCTTATCCTTGGTGGTAGATATCAATCCCTCACGATTTTTAAAAGTTGAGAGCGCTGGTTTCCGGCGCTCTAACTTTTAGCTGATTGAATTCTTGTTTAACCTACCTTGCTTACCCACCATATGCGTCTAGATCAATATACTATTGGTAACTATACTCCAGGCGCAACATACTGGAAGCAACTTTTTTGGTATTTTCTTGGGTCGGCTTTAGTTGAAAGTTATTGGCTACCATTTTCAGCTTTTAAGATTTGGGTACTCCGCAGTTTTGGAGCTAAAATCGGTCAAGGTGTCCGCATTAAACCTGGAGTGCGGGTAAAATTTCCCTGGCGGTTATACATTGGTGATTTTGTTTGGATTGGGGAAAATGTATGGATAGATAACCTCGCTTTTGTAACCATCGAAAAGCATGTTTGTCTGTCTCAAGGGGTCTATCTCTGCACTGGAAATCATGATTGGAATCATCCCAATTTTAAATTAATTGTTGCTCCAATCAATATTCAAGAGAATAGTTGGATTGCTGCCAAGTCTTTAATTGGCCCAGGAGTTACTGTTGGTCGGGGAGCAGTACTGACTTTAGGTGGCGTGACTGGAAGCTCACTAGAGCCGATGACTATTTATGCAGGTAATCCGGCTCAACCCATCAAGCTGAGAAAGCTTTGATATCCAATTTTTGCGATCGCATCTCATAGTTTAGTTTACTACAAATTGGGGTAAACCTACAGACACTCCACATTTAGTAATTAGGGCTTGCTGAATAAGTCTCTAAAGCGAATCTAGAAGCCACACAGGTTGCAAAATAGTTGTTTCGTTACTCAGTTTCCAAATTTCCCCAGCGATCGCTAACGATTGTGCAAGGGTTTTGAGACTTTAGATGTTATAGCCTTGCACTTGTTTGGTAAAAAAAGGCTTGAACCCCTTGTATAGAATACGTTACACCTTCATTCAGCAAGCCCTAATTAGTCATTCAAAGGACGCTTTGGCTTAATATCTAAATTTCTGCTTGCAGCAACGGCTATTAAATTGGGAGCATCTCAGTTTTGCAAATACACCATAAGAGAAACAAGATTCCTGCTCCCTCTCCGAACTCACGGAGAGGGCTGGGGCGAGGTTTAGGGTTTCTACGAAAGTGAGATCCCCCTATTGAATTTTCTTAAAATTCTCAATTGTGAGATATTTTTCTTCATCAGCTATCTGACTGTTGTAATCGATATCAATTTGGGTTGGATAGCCAAATCTAGCACTGTACCGTACATTCAGGCTGAAGGCTTGACGGTTGATAGCATCTTGAATCACATCAAATAGCTTAGGAATTGTGTTGTAGTTTTGAAAGAATTCTGGATTAACTGGTTTACCTGTAGCTACAGAAGTGATGGAAGTTGTTTGACCATTACGTACTTTAATGACTACTGGTCCCCTAGCGTCGGCTATACAAAAGCAACTATTGCTCAAAGTATAGTCATAGTTGGAAATATTTTGCCGATTCCAGAAACGGCGATTAAATTCTAATCGCTTTTCTAATCGCTTTAAATTCAAGTTATTACTCGCTGGCGATTCTGCTATCTCTATGGGAGATTTGGACATTACTGGTAGGTTCAGACCAAAAGATAGCAATAATCCGGCACTGATAATGATAGGTAAACGCATATCAATCCATTTTATTTTAAAAATATTATATACATTAATTCATTTACTTCTTTAAATGCACTTTATCTTTTGATTAAAATTCATCAGTGCGTAGCCAAGTCCAAATAGCAAATTTATGACTGTAGAGAGCTGGTTCGTGAGTCTAGTCTATAGCCAAATCAGATCAGGGGCGTTGGAGCAGCCCAACCTAGTATATCGCATACGCGCGAAAATCTTTTCTCTAAGTGAGTCGGCGCAAATATTTCAAGCTATGTTAAGAAATTTAAATGTAGGGTGCGTTAGCTGAAAGCCTAACACACCCTACCTTGACTTTATATTTGTTTACATAAATTGATTTTTTCTTGCCGACTTACTTATGTCGTAAAATCCTGACTGTAAAAAACAAATTTTTTTATTTCAAGCATGAAAGATAGACAAACTTGGTATATTGTCAAGCGTTCTGCTGGTAATTGCGAAATTGTCCCCAGCGATAAAGTTGGAGACGATAATTTAGAGATTATAGAACAGTGGGGGCCTTTTAGTTCGCAAGAAGAAGCGATCGCTCGGCGTGTCGGACTTATTAGGGCTGGAAAATGCCAACCAGTTTAAGTTAGGAGTCATTCGATTTGGGATTTTAGATTTTGGATTGAAGGAAAAATCTAAAATCCCAAATTGGCAGAGTTTGAAATTGACAATGATGGTTTTTATTCCTAACTCCTCACTATTCACTCCTAACTTTATTCCTAACTCTTCATTTTTCTGCTGTGGGCGTGCCCTTAGCAGGAATTTGTTTACTTATGACTTCCACTGCTTTAGCGAATTGGGGGTCTGCTAGAGTAGCGAGTTTGTCACGTTCATGGAGCCACAACTCTTCCATCTGCGTTTTGGTCAAATCCACCTTCACATCTGGCTCAATACCTTTATGATTGATATCTCTACCGCTAGGGGTATAATAATGAGCAATTGTCACCGCCAATCCTGAACCATCTTCCAGGGGACGCACCGATTGCACCAGTCCCTTACCAAAGGTTTGAGTACCAACCAAAGTAGCACGCTTATTATCCTGCAAAGCCCCGGAGAGGATTTCACTTGCACTGGCTGAACCTTTATCTACCAGCACCACCAACGGTTTATTTGTCAAGGCTCGTCCGTTTGCCTCTTCCTTTTCTGCCTCTCCTTGGCGTTCAACGGTGGAGACAATCTTACCTTTATCTATCCACATCCGGGCAATATCCACACTGGAGAAAAGTAAGCCGCCAGGATTACCACGCAGATCCAGAATATATCCAGCTACCTTTTTACTTTCTAAATTTTTGATGGCAGTTTGCATTTCTTTACCAGCATTGGCGCTGAACTGGTTCAAGCGAATGTAGCCAAGATTCCCTGCTGGAGTTTGCTTCTGGGAAAACTTAACTGGATGAATTTCAATTCGCGCCCGTTTGATGTCAAACTCTTTTGTTTTACCGTCGCGCCCAATTGTCAGGCTGACTTGAGTTCCTGCTTCACCCCTAATCAATGATACTGCCTGATTGGTATCCATCCCCTTAGTATCTTTACCGTCGATTTTCAGGATGACATCTTTCGCCAAAACACCAGCTTTAAAGGCTGGTGTATCTTCGATTGGGGCAATTACAACCAGTTGCTTCGTTTTTTCATCTTGACTAATCGTGATCCCAATACCTATTAGTTCTCCAGAGGTGTCCACTTGCATATTCTTAAATTCCTCTGGGTCCATAAACCGGGTGTATGGGTCTTGTAGCTTTTTGAGCATTTCCCGAATGGACTTATACGCTTCCTGTGGATTACTGTAGGACTTGCTCAAGTACTCCTTACGAACAGCCTGCCAATCTACCTGATTAAAAGTACCGTCTACATATTGGCGCTGAATAACTTGCCAAACTTCATCTACCAATTCTTTGGGACTTGCTTTAAATAAAGCCTGACCTCGTGAGTGAATGCCAAGGCTAGTAACAGCGATCGTGGAGAGTGTCACTGCCGTAGCACCCAAAACAAGCCTACTTTTTGTAATCACCATAATGACAGCTGGGTCAGAGGGAAAATATATATTTCAGTATGCTCAATCTAACACAGGCTACTACTGTACAGACCGAATATGTATCCCTAATTTAAACAAAATACTTGACAATCTGGCGAATTTGGGGATTGGGCATTGGGGATTGGGCATTGGGCAATTCAATTTTGGATTTTGGATTTTAAATTTTGGATTAAATTTCAATCTAAAATCCAAAATCTCAAATCTAAAATTCTTGCTCCCCCATTACCCCTTATCCCCAGAGGGGACCCCACCTTCCATACTCCCCTAGCCCCTTTATGGCTCTACCCAGCGTTCATCTGCCTTAATGAGGTTAATTAATTCCTCTACACCTTTATTTTCTGGGACTTTTTTAATTTCCTCTCTGCCACGATACAAAGAAATGTAACCAGGTGTTTTACCAACATAACCATAGTCAGCATCCGCCATTTCTCCGGGGCCATTGACAATGCAACCCATAACTGCTACATCAAGACCAGTTAAGTGTTTAGTGGCTTCCCGAACTTTGTGCAGCACTTCTTCTAGGTTAAACAAAGTGCGTCCACAGGAAGGACAAGCAACGTATTCCACCATAGTTTTTCGCAATCCCAAAGCTTGGAGAATGCTGTAGCAGACGGGAATTTCTTTTTCTGGTGCTTCTGTAAGTGAGACGCGAATTGTATCGCCAATGCCATCAGCAAGTAAGGTAGCAATACCAGCCGTGGATTTAATTCGCCCGTATTCGCCATCACCGGCTTCCGTAACGCCCAAATGTAGCGGATAATCCATATCAAGGTCATCCATGCGCTTGGCTATCAGGCGATAGGCGGCTAGCATCACTGGTACTCGTGAGGCCTTCATGGAAATAACCAAGTTGCGGAAATCCAAAGATTCACAGATGCGAATGAATTCTATGGCAGATTCCACCATGCCTTCAGGGGTGTCACCGTAGGTAAATAGCATTCTTTCAGCTAGGGAACCGTGATTTACCCCAATTCGCATCGATTTACCTTGATCTCGCAAAGAAACTACTAGAGGTTCTAGGGTTTCGCGGATTTTATGGCCAATTTCGTCAAATTCGGTTTTAGTATACTCAGTTCGATTGACGTTTGGCCTTTCAAACACATACAAGCCCGGATTAATCCGCACTTTTTCTATGTGCTTGGCGACTTCCACAGCGATTTTTAGCCCATTGTGATGGACATCAGCCACAATTGGCACGTCTTGGTAAGTTTTTATTAATTTTTGTTTAATTTCTGCTAAAGCTTTAGCATGAGCCATACTCGGCACTGTGACACGGACAATTTCGCAGCCAATTTCGTGCAGACGACGAATACCAGCGACGGAACCATCAATATCAAGGGTGTCTTCGTTAATCATTGACTGCACCACAACGGGGTAGCCGCCTCCAATGGTGACATTACCCACCTTTACAGGACGGGTTTTACGCCGCTTGATAGTTGTATCAAAGGTAGGTTGACTTGATGTAGTATTTGAAGTATCTACTATGGGCAGAGTTTGCATAACCTGATTAGGTAAATTTGCTGTAGCTAAAAATATCAGATTTGATAAATCTCTGTTTCCCAGATTGCCACAGGTGGTGGCTCTTTTGGACGATTAGGTAGAAAAAAAATGGAAAATGAGACAGGCAAAGGAATAAAGAGCAATTAAGAGGTTTTGCTCATTTATAAAAATATATTGCTGAAAAATTATTTTAGCTGAGTAGTTTGAGTCGCGATCGCTCTCTTACTGAGTTATAGATATTACTGGTAGTATAATAACTGCTGAAAAATCTCTCTCACCTGCGGCATAGCGTTTAACGCGCTTCATAAAAGCGATCGCTAAATTTGTGTTTTCATAATACAAATATACTATTGAGTAAACAGATTACACATCCCACCAGCTAAATTAAACTTATCACCAAATTCTTTGATGCCCATGCTAGAAAAAACATCCACATTCCAGAAAGCTATAGAGGCGGTAGAAGCATTAGATCCAGAAGCTCAGGCTATTCTTGTGGATATTATTCAAAAGCGCCTCAAACAACAGCGACGGGATAACTTATTAAAAGCGGTTGCAGAAGCTCGTGAAGCCTATGCTAAAGGGGAAGTACGTAGTGGAACTGTTACTGATTTAATGGCGGAGTTGGATGATTGATGCAACTGCTTTGGAGTGCAAGATTTATTCGAGATTTTAAACGTTTAGCGCGTCGAAACCCGCAATTACGCTCTCTAGTTGAGCAAACATTACAACAGCTTGCGGAAGATCCGTTTGACGCTAGCTTACGTACTCATAAACTTAAAGGAGATTTATTGGGTATATGCGCTTGTTCCATTGATCACAACATCCCGATTCTGGGGAATTAGTGATTTCTTTGTTGACCTTGGGTTCTCATGATGATGTTTACTGAAGTAGACACTGAACTTGGAAAATTTGTGTATTGGAATTATTGATGTTATTACAGAATAAAAGGGACTGTAATTATGAATACCCAAACAACAACCCAACTCCCCATTCCCGCACACTTTAACTCTGAAGAAGTCGGCGAAGTCTGGCGTGTACTTTACCAAGAACGTGCCGCCGAAGCTGAAATCTGGGCAAAACAACACGATATCAAACCTGCATCTTTAGATAAAACTCGCATTTGCTTACTATTAATTGATGTCCAAAATACCTTCTGTATCCCAAAATTTGAATTATTTGTAGGTGGAAAATCCGGTACTGCAGCGGTGGATGATAACGTCAGGTTGTGTGATTTTATCTATCGCAACTTGGGAGTAATTACAAAAATTGTACCCACTTTGGACACCCACACAGCAACGCAAATCTTCCATCCGATCTTTTGGGTGAACGCCGCCGGAGAACATCCAACCCCAGCAGCGACTAGCATCACTGCTGGAGATATCGAACAAGGTATCTGGAAAGTTAACCCAGCAGTTGCTGACAGTATTACTAATGGCGATTATGAATTATTAGAAAAACACGCTTACCATTATGTTAAGCAACTAAGTCAAGATGGTAAATATCCTCTCATTGTTTGGCCTTACCATTCTATGTTGGGTGGTATTGGTCATGCTTTAGTTCCATCGGTAGAAGAAGCGATATTTTTCCACTGCATTGCTCGTCAGAGTCAGACACATTTTGAAATAAAAGGTGAAAATCCCTTAACAGAAAACTATTCCATCTTACGTCCAGAAGTGTTGGAAGATTTTGAGCAACGTCCACTTGCTCAAAAGAATATACGCCTGATTAAACAACTTTTAGAATTTGATGTTGTCATTATCGGTGGTCAAGCTAAAAGTCACTGTGTCGCCTGGACAATTGACGATTTATTAACAGAAATTAAACAGATAGATGCTACCCTTGCTCAAAAAATCTATCTACTAGAAGATTGCACTTCCCCCGTTGTAGTTCCCGGTGTTGTGGACTACACAGAACAGGCAGATGCAGCATTTACAAGGTTTGCAGAGGCAGGAATGCACATTGTAAAATCTAGCGAATTTGGGAATTGGGTATAGGGCATTGGGCATGGGGCATTGGGCATTGGGCATTGGGCATTAATTATTCTCCCCCTACTTCTTTATTCCCTACTCCCTACTCCCTATTCCCTACTCCCTCATTTCTTCAAATAACCCTTTGGATCTTCGGCTACCCAACCCAGAGATGAGCTAGAACGCACTTCAAAATGGAGATGGGGTTGAGTGGAACTTGGTTGTCCACTGGTACCTACGGTTCCCAGTACGTCTCCTTTTTTCAGTTGCTGACCGACAGTAACTTTGATATTGTCAAGTTGAGCATAACGGCTTTGGAGTCCGCCACTGTGGTTAATAATGACCAACTTGCCATAAGTACCTTGATCGTTGGCAAAGGCTACGGTTCCAGGGGCGATCGCTAGCACATTAGTACCAACTGGTGCTAATAAGTCAACACCACTATGAAAGAAAACTTGACCTGTCGCCGGATTAATTTGCCACCCGTAAGCTAATCCGATAGTTGCCACTTGTGCCAACGGATATCCAGACAGGGATGCACGGTTTGGCGTACCTGTATTAGTAGGTAAAGGGGACTTAGTTACAACACCATTCGGCGACCAATTTACCCCCGGAACAAACACAATTCTGGGGTCTTGTTGGCAGCCATTCACCTCAAAAAGGCTATCAGCACGAACTTTGTATTGTGCCGCCACTTGTCGCCAAGTTTCACCGCGAGGCACTTCGACTACAACCCCATTGTAGGGAGGAATTTGAAGTACACTACCAACGGTGGTGATCGCAGTGTTCTGCAAAGCTGGATTCATGCCAATAATAGTTGTAGGTATGAGATTGTAGCGCTGCGCTATGCTCTCCAAAGTTTCGCCACGAACAACTTTATGGCGTTGGAAGCGAGATAAGGCTGGAGTTGGGCAACCACTGACAGCAGCGTTGGCGCTGTTGGTGTTTGGCAGTATGCTTACTAGGCCTAAGGCGCTAACTAAGCTACAGAGAAACAGTTGACGAAAAGGTAAAGTCATGTATACAGGTCAAGAGCGCATTAACTTTAGATTTTAGATGGGAAGAGTGCGGATGAGGGAGTTTTGTTAGCGGATAGCTAGCTACTTCGACATCGCTCAGTACAAGTCAGTACAAGTGCCTAATGCCCAATTTCTAGTAAATTGATCTATCCACTTGCCGTTAGCTTGACTACACTTAGAAATTAGCAACTGCATTGCTGTCCTTGAGCAAAACGATTATGAAGTTATCATTAAAGCAACTGGCGATTTATGTGTTTTTATTGGTGTTCGGCTGTGGTGCAGGTTTGTTTGGCAGTCGCTATCTCCTGCTACAAAATCCCTCTTTCCAACAGTTAAAAAATGTAACAATAGCTTCGCCTCCAGAATCTGTAGTTCCAAATTCTCCTAATGGAGCGATTGGGGCTACTGGGGGCGATAATGTGAATTTTATTGCGACGGCAGTGCAAAAAGTTGGCCCAGCTGTGGTGCGAATTAATGCCACCCGCAAAGTCGCCAATCCGATCTCTGACGCATTAAAAAATCCCCTCTTGCGGCGATTCTTTGGAGAGGATGAGGAACCAATTCCCCAAGAACGGATTGAGCGCGGTACAGGATCGGGATTTATTTTGAGCGAAGATGGAGAATTACTCACCAACGCTCATGTGGTAGCAGATACAGATACAGTACAAGTCACCCTCAAGGATGGCCGGAGTCTAGAGGGGAAGGTGGTGGGAGTTGATTCTGTGACAGATGTGGCGGTAGTGAAAATAAAAGCAAATCATTTACCGATTGCGAAGCTGGGCAATTCGCAAAACTTAATACCAGGAGAATGGGCGATCGCTATTGGCAATCCTCTGGGTTTAGATAATACTGTCACTATTGGCATCATCAGCGCCACCGATCGCACCAGCGCTCAAGTTGGTGTCCCAGATAAGCGAGTCAGCTTTATCCAAACTGATGCCGCAATTAACCCTGGTAATTCTGGTGGTCCGTTGTTAAACGCCCAAGGCGAAGTGATTGGTATTAACACTGCCATCCGCGCTGATGCTCAAGGACTCGGTTTCGCCATCCCCATTGAAACCGCCGCCCGCGTCGCCAATGAGCTTTTTACTAAAGGGCATGTGGATCATCCCTTCTTAGGTATTGAAATGGCAGACCTTTCTCCTACCAGAAAACAGCAAATTAATCAAGAAAATCAGCTTAACATTCAGCAGGAAGCTGGGATTGTCATTAGAGGAGTTACAGACAATTCTCCAGCCAAGCAAGTAGGACTTCTTCCTGGAGACGTGATTCAAAAAGTTAACACTAAACCCGTCAAAACCTCAGCCCAAGTACAGAAGTTGGTAGAGTTCAGCAAAGTTGGGGACATATTAGCGATCGAAGTCAACCGCCGCGATAAAATTCAAACCTTCAAAGTGCAATTAGGAGCTTATCCTGAAAGGAAGTAGTCAATAGTCAATAGTCCTAGAATGTTTGACTACTGACTATTGATTATTGACCATTAGACAAATGCTCTAACTGCATTCTTTGTTCCATCTGGCGCAAAAAATACCCCGTCATCATGGCCGACGCTAGAAGCCCAGCTAAGTTCTCCCGATCTGTTGTGATTTGGACGTTGAAATTCTCTGCGGGGAGCATTCCCACTAGCCCTTGGACATTTTGCGAAATGATTTGCTTAATTTCGGGGCTGGCGGACTGAGCAATCCTAGCTAAAACATCAGGAGACTGATGCTGTAGATATTTGAGCAACTGATTGGGGTATTCCTCAGAGTGGTCGGAAAGAAGTTGATTAGGGTGTTCCTCAGAGTTGTCATTCAAAAAGTCAGGATTAAACACCATTGGCAGTTTTTTTTAGCTTAATTGCTAACTCTACTCTAAACCATAGTACAAGACTAGCGCATTCACCACGGGTATAAGTCTTTAAGAGGAAAGAGCATTGGGCATTGGGCATTGGTTATTTTTTCTTACCTTGCTCCCCTGCGCCCTTTCTCGCCGACTCCCTACTCCCCATTACCCCTTATCCCCAGAGGGGACACCACCTTCCCCACTCCCTTTA
This sequence comes from Nostoc sp., assembly GCF_036919555.1. Taxonomy (GTDB): domain Bacteria; phylum Cyanobacteriota; class Cyanobacteriia; order Cyanobacteriales; family Nostocaceae; genus Nostoc. The sequence goes on along the minus strand of NZ_JBALCS010000078.1, from coordinate 73,231 downwards.
GTTCTAGTTCTAGTTCTAGTTGTTCTTCCTTCTGGTTGGTGGAAAGTATTTGCGGGAGTTGTTCGATTTGGAAATACTGATGAAATTTCGGGGTTACTTGGAGTGAGTAGGAGCGAGAATCGCTGTCTCGGCGCTTGCGGATGAAACCAAGTTCGACGAGTTCTGGAACGTGCTGATATACTCCTGAACCGCGCAAGTTAATCAAGTCGCTCTGGAGTATGGGACTATTAAGGGCGATCGCTGCTAAAGTCCGCAATGCACCTACACCCAATTCTACTGGTATCATAGTTTGCACCAAATCATGAAAGTCAGACCGTAGTTGCAAACTGTAACCATCTGGGGTTTCTATGACCTCTAGGGCGCTATCTCGGTGGGCATAATTGTCCATTAGTTCAATTATCCCTTCCTTAACACTGGCGCGATCGCACGCGGCATACTCGGCGATTTCGCCGAGCGACAAGGGTTTACCCTTTAAATAGAGAATCGCTTCTATCTTCGTCGCTGTGGCTGTAATCATTTAGTTATTGGGCATTAGGCATTGGGCATTGGGCATTGGTCATTGGTACATATCAACTAATAATTAACAAGTGTGTGGTATTATATCCTAAATTGTCAAAATAAAAATATTGTTTGAAACTCTCAAATTTGGGATTGGGCATTGGGCATTGATTATTCTCCTTGTCAGGGCTATTTCATTCTCATCTAGCCCGCCTCAGCCCGCCTCAGAATGAATTCTGAGTCTAATAGCGAAACTCGTCTAAAGACGACTGAGAAAAGGTTATAACCCTCTTCTGTCACTCTCCGAAAACTTTTGCCATTTCTGAATTCTAGAGCTTTTGTATATGAAGCGATCGCGCGATTATTTTCTAATAACAAATACAAGACCAATTTTTTTCTAATAGTATAGCTTGTATTGATTGCCTCATGAGGCTTCTAGCGATCGCCCTCCCGGAAAGTGACAGAAGAGGGTTAGTCCGTTTTAACGGACTTTAGCTATTAGCCCCGAACTTTAGTTCTGGGCGGTTTATGTCTAGAACTAAATAGCCCTGTTCTCCTTGTCTCCCTGCCTCTTCATTTCCCTCAAAAGCCTCTGCTGGTGAGAATAAATTCTGCGATCGCTAAATCTTGGGGAGTAGTCACTTTTAAATTTGTCTCCTCTCCCTCGACAATTCGGACTTCGATGCCGCACTTTTCAAATAAAGCGGCATCGTCAGTTACTTCCCAACCTTGACGGACACCTTCAGCATGGCACTGTTTCAACAACTTGACATCAAATCCTTGGGGAGTTTGTGCCGCCCATAGTTGTCGTCTGTCAGGTGTTTTTTGAATTATGCCTTGTTCATCCACAATTTTGATCGTGTCTTTGACGGGCACACCAGCAATTAAACCGGGACAGTGACGAATGGCCTCGGCACAAGAATTAAATAAATCTGGTGTGGCCAGACACCTAGCCCCGTCGTGAATCAAGACTTGTTCTGCGGCTACTGGTAGCGCCTGCAAGCCATTGTAAACAGATTCTTGGCGGGTGGAGCCACCTTGAATCAATTCCACTGGTTTAGTCAGCTTTAGATTGGCGAGAATTGCTTTGAAATCAGACCAGTCAGTAGATTGAGAAATAATCCCGATCCAACTGATTGTAGTGGCGGCTTCTGCGGCTAATAGAGTCCAAGCAATAATTGGTTGCGATCGCACTAGGAGCAGGAGTTTATTGCGGTTACTCCCCATTCTTTTTCCCATTCCCGCAGCTGGAATTAGTAAATACACAGAATTCCTCAATCTTTAAGCTATATATTTTCCCCTAAAATAGGGAGCGAGTAAGCGTCAATAAATATTATGCGAGTAGTAGCCCTTGTACCTGGCGGAATTGGCGACCAAATTCTCTTCTTTCCGACTCTAGATGACCTGAAGCGCCATTACCCTAACGCTCAGATAGATGTCGTTGTTGAACCCCGGTCAAAGGCTGCCTACCGAGTGAGCAAGTCAGTTCACGAGGTACTGGCCTTTGATTTTCAAGACCGTAACAGTCTGGCAGATTGGGGTAACTTGGTGGGCACAATTCGCGATCGCGAATACGATGTTGCCATTGCTGTGAAGCAAAGTTGGTTGGTGGGTCTTTTACTCTGGTTGACGGGAATTACTGTACGCATTGGCTACCAAGGCAAAGGCTCGGTTTTTCTTAACCACGCTGTGCCGTTTAAACCATCCCAGTATGCGGCAGAAGTATATCACGATTTGCTGCAACCATTGGGCATGAAAACCCCTGTCCCAGAGTTAGCAGTAAATGTGCCAAAACCAGATATTGAGTGGGCAGAAAAGGAACAAAAACGTTTAGGGGTGCATGAAACAGGCTATATCTTGATTAATGGCGGTTCTGGCCAGTTATCACAGGCTAAAGAACTGGATAAAATCTACCCTGTCGAAAAGTGGCAGCAAATTATTCAAAACTTCCAACAAAAGCAGCCGGATCTGCCTGTGGTGGTCATTAAGGGGTCTGACGATGAGCAGTTTGTGCGATCGCTTCTGGAGTCTTCTCCAGATATCAAGGTGACAGCCCCAGATGATATTGGCAAGTTAACTGCCATAATTGCTGGGGCAAATTTAATGTTATCTACTGATAGTGCGGCACTACAACTGAGTGTTGCAGTTCAAACCTATACCATCGCCCTACTTGGTCCCACTGATCCAGCGAAGTTGTTGCCGAGAAACGATAAATTCTTGGCCATTGAATCCCCCACAGGAAAAACGGCGGATGTTTCACCAAACGCAGTTTTAGAGAAAATTTGGGGTGGCTAAACCAGCAGTTTGCCCCAATTTCTGCGCTTCTTTCTGGGATAATAGGTAAGAAATTCATAGTCTGTGGTAGGGTATTCCGTGGACTTTAAATAAAGCTCAACGTCTACGCACAACAATAGCTGGATTGGGTCAAGCAATTTTAGATTTTAGATTGACCCCAGCAATCAAGTCAGGGGCAAGTCATTTAATTTTGGATTTGAGATAATAGAATTATTCTCGCGAATAAATTCGCTTGCTCTCAAACCTTTCTAAATTTTGGATGCAAGAATCTTCTTTTCCATTATCCAAAATTTAAAATCTAAAATTCGGTGATAAGCCTACACTGTGCTGTTTACAGTCAGTGTAGGAGTATGTCACTCGCTTCGCTCCCATTCAAAAAATGGTAACTAGCTCAAAGTCGTTAGATTTTGTGGTTAATTTAAGTCAAATGCATGAAGACTATTTTCAGTAATTCGGTGCGGGTAAATGGTTTAGTAAGATATCCAGATGCCCCTACCAGTTTCGCTTTTACTTTGTCTACAACTCCTTTATTCCCGGTGACAAAAATGATGGGAGTCTTCTTAAAAATTAAATTATTTCGGATAATTCGACACAACTCATAACCATCGATTCCTACCATGTTTAAATCCAGCAAAATTAAGTCCGGTTTGTGCCTGATAATTGACAAAGCGGCTTTTAATGGATCGTTGATAGTCACTACAGAAAAATTTTCATTTTCTAAGAAATAGCTAATTGCTTTGAGAATTGTGCGGCTATCATCTACAGAAACGATTTTGTGGACTTTTTCTGCCGTTACAGTAGCAGTCGTTACTCTTTGGGAAGCCGGATTTATATTATTTGATATTGTTGGTTCCTGAAAGTTTGCTTTTGCAGGAGCAGAAATCTGTAGTAATCGCTGAACAGGAGCTATATTCTCTTCAGAAATATTTGGGTAAGAGTTGAGAGTGATAGTTAGTTTCTCTTTGGTGCCAACTAACTCTGTAATTAATTTTGGGAAAAGCGTAGGCGTAGCCCGTCGTAGACATCGCTCCTCAAATATTTTTGGTAATTTATCAAATGGTGGATCAGGTTCATGCAAGATAATCGCACCATTAACAATGTAAGGGTATAAATTGCGAGCCACTTGGATTTCATCTTGATTCCAAATTACAGCCAGATGACACAGGCTAAAACCCTTCATCCAATTAGTTAAATATGGCTGGAGGTTTGGTAAATATTTCTCCTCAATTTTGCTATTAATCAACAAATATGGACGTTGATATTGAGAAGAAATTTTGGGAAAAGAAGCCTGCCAATTCTCTAATCGTGCTTGACAAGCTTCGATAATTTTTTCTACATCTAGCCGACAATTTTTTGGCGTTCTATTCAGTAGTTCTATTAATTCATAAGTACCTTCTTTGATGAGCAAAAATGATTCAATCACCTCTTTAACTAATTCTTGAACCAGCACTGCTGCTTGTGTAGAATGTAGATGTTTTTCACTAACAAGCCAGGATATAGCCTGATACTCAGCAGGGCGGCTTCTGGAATTACTATTATGTTCGATTAACTGACTGTGTGAGTCAGGTTCAAACATCAGACGTAATTGAACACGAACCTCGCTAGTAAGCAGTGGAATTTGCTGGCTGAGGCGACGCAAATGACGTTCTAATCGATCAAAAGGTTCCACTGAATGGGTAGCGTAGGTTATTTTGCCCTGTTCTAGGTAAATCGACCAATAAACTGAGTTACTCAATGCTTGCAAACAAGTACTGTCGGAACAATTGGATAACTGTCTTAACAAACTTAGAGGACGTAGTGTGGTGAATGCACCAGAATTATTCATATTTTTCAAGTTTTTTACGGAATCAACAACCGAACATTTGTAAATTGAAAATAGTAAATTGAAAATATGAGCTATGAAGTATTCTCTTCTTTGTAATATTTCTCTACGTACAGATTATTTATCTTAAAATATGTATATTAAAAATTATAAATTTTATAACTTTTTTGTTACATTTGGCACGTTCTACTTACAGCTAAAAAACAAGTAGGTGGGTATGAATAAAGGTAAACACTGATCATGGCTAGACTATCAGTAGATGTTAATTGCTTCTCAGCTATACTCGCTATCGACAACTATTAGCTGAAGACGTTAATAATGACGTTTATTTATGCCCACTATCTTCAAGAGACAAATTTGATTCCAAGTTCGCGCAGTTACACTGATATAGTTCTAGAGCTAATGAACTTAATTATGGTTAATCACTTTTCTCTAAAGGAACGATTCTCCTACATAAAATCTTTAAAAACTTATCTAGGAAAGTTTACGTATTTATTGTACTGTAGGTTTAATGGATATAAATTTTTGGTAGATAGATTACAACAGCTAATGCTGGGTTTTGATAAACTAAGCTGTACTCCAGTTCATCTGAAATATATAGAGAACTTCATGAAAATAATTTGTTTAATAAAGATTAGAGCATCTACAACTAGATACTATATTCTGTAATGGCCTCGGCAACTGGAACTATATACTCTAAGAGAAGGAAAATAAAGCTTTGAACTTTAACATAACACAAAAAGTTATGCATGATACATTAAGACTTGATGAAGTAGTAGAATTTGCTGAGAACCCAGAACCACGTTGTCCTTGTGTGCTGTTACTAGACACATCTGGCTCGATGCAAGGAGATCCGATTGAGGCTTTAAATCAGGGTTTACTGAGTTTAAAGGATGAATTAGTCAAAAATTCCTTAGCTGCTAGACGAGTGGAAGTGGCGATCGTCACTTTTGATAGTAATATCAATGTCATACAAGATTTTGTGACTGCCGATCAATTTAATCCACCTATTTTGACAGCACAGGGTTTGACTACGATGGGTGCAGGAATTCATAAAGCTTTAGACATAATTCAAGAGCGGAAATCTCAGTATCGTGCCAATGGCATTGCTTACTATCGTCCTTGGGTATTCATGATTACCGATGGAGAACCCCAAGGCGAGTTAGAGCATGTGGTAGAGCAAGCATCCCAGCGCTTACAGGGGGACGAAGCAAATAAGCGTGTAGCATTTTTTACAGTAGGTGTAGAAAATGCGAATATGACGCGTTTAAATCAAATAACTGTGCGTACCCCCCTGAAGCTGAAAGGATTAAATTTTATCGAAATGTTTGTCTGGCTGTCAACTAGTATGTCAGCTGTTTCTCATTCGCAGGTGGACGAACAGGTAGCACTACCGCCGATTGGTTGGGGGACTGTTTAATTAAAAATCGCAGCTAGCTGTGTAAACATCAAGCTGCTGGCAAAAAATCTATGAACATATCAAAACAGATTACTCAATGGCGGATTGTGGCTGCGTCTGTATGTGGTACAAGTCACTTAAAAAATAAGCAGTTATGTCAGGATGCTCATCACTGGCAGATATTGTCAGATAATATTTTGGTGGCGGCCGCAGCAGATGGTGCGGGTTCTGCAAGTCTTGGGAAAGTGGGAGCGATGATTGCTGTGGAGACAGCAATAGAAAACATTTCAACCATTGGGCTGACCCAAAAAATGTTGAATGATGATGCCTTGGTGCGATCGCTCTTAAATGATGCCATACTAGCGGCTAAAAAAGCTGTGGAGGCTGAGGCGGCTAGTTGTGACAAACAACCTCAAGATTTAGCAACTACCTTAATTATGATGGTCGCCACACCAGAAGTTGTCGCTGTGGCACAGATAGGTGATGGTTTGGCAGTGGCAAAAGATAGCATGGGCAACCTCCTGGCACTGACTATACCTGATAGCGGCGAATACATTAACGAAACCACTTTTTTGACTTCGCCTACTGCCTTAGATGCAGTGCAGATGAGATTATGGCGCACAGACATCGTAAATGTTGGTATTACAACCGACGGACTACAAATGCTGGCTTTGAATATGGTTGTTGGCGAACCTCACAAACCGTTCTTTTTTCCCCTGTTTGAATTTGTAGCCAATACCAAGGATAATACCGAAGCCAAGGAGCAGTTGATAAAATTTTTACGCTCAGAGCGGATTACACAACGCACTGATGATGATTTGACACTCATTATAGCTGCATTCAACGACTCATAAGCAATACATCTACAGGTTTCACATCTTACAATAACTCCCGTTAGCGGTAATTTCATTATGCAGGTACTACGTTGTTCCCCTAGAAAAGAAATTCTCAGCCTCAATGTCAGTTTGGGGCGTGGCGGTGAAGCTTGTGTTTATGCAGTGCCATCCGATAGCAACTTGGTGGCGAAGATTTACCACAAGCCAACGACTGCCCATGCTGATAAACTCCAGGCGATGCTTGCCAACCCGCCAGAAAACCCGACGGCGAGTTTGGGGCATATCTCTATCGCTTGGCCAGAGGATTTATTACGGGCGGCAGATGGCAAAAATAGTATCCTTGGCTTTTTGATGCCACATATTCAGGGGATGCGTCCAATTATCGACTTTTACAACCCCAGAACCCGTCGTCAACACTGCCCCCTATTCAACTATCAGTACCTGCTCCGCACGGCTCGGAACCTGGCGGCGGCTTTTGCAGCTTTGCACGCTAGTGGATATTGCATTGGTGATGTGAACGAGTCAAATATTCTCGTCAGTGACACCGCACTGGTGACTTTGATAGATACAGACTCTTTCCAAGTACCCGACCGAAACAATAATGTTGTTTATCGCTGCCCAGTAGGTAAACCAGAGTTTACCCCACCAGAACTCCAGAATAAAACTTTTGCCCAGCACGATCGCGAAATCTCTCACGATTTATTTGGGTTAGGCGTGCTAGTATTTCAACTCTTAATGGAAGGCACCCACCCATTTTCGGGGATTTTTCAAGGTGCTATTGAGCCACCGCCCTACGAAGCCCGCATTGCATCAGGTCATTTCACTTACAGCGAAAAGCGGCACGTACCCTACCTACCGACACCCATTGCACCCCCTTGGGAAATTCTCCATCCCAGCTTACAAGAACTATTTGTCCGTTGTTTTGAAGTAGGTCACAACAACCCACTGCTGCGCCCCAGTGCCCAGACTTGGCTCTCAGCAATAGCTGAAGCCGAAGATTCCCTAATTACCTGCACGACAAATCCCCAGCATCGCTACAACAACCACATGCGTAGCTGCCCATGGTGTGAACGTACCGTGCGATTAGGCGGACGCGACCCCTTCCCATCACATCGGGCTATAGAAGCTAAAGAACATCTACAACCGCGAATCAAAGCGAAAAAGCACTACACCCAGACACCGCGTTTTCCACAGCGAGCCATGTCACCGCACCTAGCTAATTATTGGCAACCAGTAATTACCCAAAACCGTTCACCTTATAAAGCTTTCAAGAAGTCAAAATTGCACCCGATTATTTTATGCTTTTTGGGTTTTGGTTTATTGGGATATGCGGACGTAATGATTAAATTTACTCAGCCGTTGATTTCCCAAAATGCTTACACCCAACAAACATTGAAGTCTCGCCAGACAAATAACATCCTCAGCTTCACTGATTATTATCAGCAGGGTGACGCTGCTTACAAAGAGCGAGAGTATGAAAAAGCAATTGCCAACTTTACCGAAGCAATTAAACAACAACCTACACATGCCATAGCGGTTGTAAATCGCGGCAATGCTCGTTATAACCTGAAAGACTACGAAGGAGCAGTTGCAGATTATAGCCAAGCTCTGACAATCAACCCCAATCAAACCAAAGCTCTGGTAAATCGCGGCAATGCCCGCTATATGCTCGCCGAATATAGCAACGATCCTGATCAAGAGTATAACCTAGCGATCGCTGACTATAATCGGGCTATCGGTCTGGATAGTAATGAAATTGAAGCTTATCTTAGACGGGGGATTGTCCGCGCCCAAATGGCTAAATATAGCGGTGAATCTCAACAAGCTTACAAAAGAGCGGTCGCAGATTTTACTGAGGCAATAAAACTTAATGTATCCAAAGCCGAAGCTTACTTTCAGAGGGGTGCTGTCTATTATCAAATTGCTCAATATAGTAGCAATTATGAGCAAGAATATAATCTAGCGATCGCTGACTTTAACCAAGCATTAACTATTAGCCCCAAACTAGCAAAAGCATATCTCAAACGAGGTATGGTTCGCTATGAACTGGCACAATATGGCGGTAGTCAATCTAACAAAAACCAGGCGAAAGCTATCGAAGATATACAGGCATCTGCCAAAATCTTCCTTGAGCAAGATGATATGGATAATTATCAGCAAGCACTCAGCAACATGTGTGTAGTCGTAGAAAACAAATGTGATCCTTTATTCCAAACCTCAAGTAATGTGGAAAAAACTAACTAAAAATAAGTAAGTTTTGTTACTGAAATATTATTGGTTTTGATTGAAAAAATCAAGCCTGACTAGGGTTAGCGCCAGCTAATCCTAGTTATTTTATGGTTGACATTTTTATTTAATTGAGTAATTTATTTCCGTATTTATAAATATTCATAGAGCTTTTATATAGAAAAGATTTTAATTTATATTTACTTCATAATTTTGCCGAAAATTAAAGTTAAATTATTGACTGAGAATAAAGAAATCAGAAATCAATTTTTCTCTATCTAAGTGCATCCTCTTCATCTCGATAAAGTCAAATAATAATATCTCTACAAATCTCCGAGGTAATTGCATGAAAGCGGTGATTTTGGCTGGAGGGCTTGGTACACGCCTCAGTGAAGAAACTAGTATCAGACCCAAGCCGATGGTTGAGATTGGTGGTAAGCCAATTCTCTGGCACATAATGAAAACTTACTCCGCTCACGGCATAAATGATTTCATCATTTGTTGTGGTTACAAAGGTTACATAATTAAAGAGTATTTTGCTAACTATTTCTTACACATGTCAGATGTTACCTTTGATATGCGATTTAACCAGATGAACGTGCATTCTGGTTATGCTGAACCTTGGCGTGTCACCTTAGTAAATACGGGTGATAATACAATGACAGGCGGACGCTTAAAGCGAATCAGCGAACATGTTGGTAATGAAACTTTTTGCTTCACCTATGGTGATGGTGTAAGTGATATTAATATCACCGAGCTAGTTAGGTTTCATAAACAACAAAATACCTTAGGAACACTCACAGCCGTTCAACCAGCCGGACGTTTTGGAGCCATTTCCTTAGGATATGAGCAAACTAAAATCACCAGCTTTCGAGAAAAACCTGAAGGTGATGGAGCTTGGATTAATGGCGGTTATTTTGTGTTAGAACCAGAAGTAATCAATTTGATTGCTGATGACTCTACGGTGTGGGAGCAAGAGCCATTAGAAAAGCTAGCCGATATGGAACAGCTATCTGCTTTCAAACATGATGGTTTTTGGCAACCGATGGATACTTTACGCGATAAAAACTATCTAGAGGGGCTATGGAACACCAATCAAGCTCCTTGGAAGGTTTGGTAGAAAGGGAGTTAGGAGTTATGAAACGCGATTAATCGCGTCTGTACTTTGGAGAGACGCGATTAATCGCGTCTGTACAGGAGTTATGAGTTATTAATTGCATTTAACTCCTCACTCCTAACTTATAACTCCCCACTCCCCACTTCATAGATTTACTGTAATTTAAAGTACAATAATACTAATGTATGATTTTGCAATTATTGGTGGGGGAATAGTTGGACTCTCTACAGCGTTGGCTTTAGGAAAACGCTATCCAAGTGCCCGTATTTTAGTACTAGAAAAAGAGAGCCAATGGGCATTTCACCAAACCGGCAATAATAGCGGGGTGATTCATTCTGGTATTTATTACAAGCCAGGTAGTTTCAAAGCTAAATTTTGTCATGATGGTTCTCGCTCTATGGTAGAGTTTTGTCAAGAGCATGGAATTGAGCATGAAGTTTGTGGTAAAGTGATTGTTGCAACTGAAGAACAAGAGCTACCACGCTTAGAAAATCTCTACAAACGTGGCTTAGACAATGGCATAGAAGTCCAGAGAATCAGCCCGGAACAAGTCAAGGAAATTGAACCTCACGTAAAATGTGTAGGTGGACTTCGGGTATTCTCAACTGGTATTGTTAATTACAAGCAAGTTTGTTTGAAATACGCCCAGTTAATTCAACAACAGGGTGGAGATTTACATCTGAATACAAAAGTTCTGAAAATCTCCCCAAGTGGTAAAAATCAGGTACTGGAAACAAACAAGGGTAACTTTGAAACGCGCTTTGTAATTAATTGTACGGGATTGCATAGTGATCGCACCGCCAAATTGGGTAAAGTTGAACCACAAGCAAAAATCGTCCCATTCCGGGGAGAATACTACGAACTCACCCCAGAAAAACGTTATTTGGTCAAGACACTAATTTACCCAGTTCCCAATCCAGATTTCCCCTTCCTGGGTGTCCACTTTACCCGGATGATTGATGGTAGCGTCCATGCAGGGCCAAACGCGGTTCTGTCGCTCAAACGCGAAGGTTACAAAAAAACCGACTTTGACCTGCGGGATTTTCTTGAAGTCATCACCTATCCTGGTTTCTGGAAATTGGCAGCAAAACACGCTGATGAAGGCATCCAAGAAATCATTCGTTCCTTTAGTAAAGCGGCCTTCACCAGAAGTTTGCAAAAACTAATTCCTGAAGTCCAAGCAGAAGACTTAGTTCCCACCCATGCAGGAGTCCGCGCTCAAGCCTTAATGAATGATGGCAAGCTTGTAGACGACTTTTTGATTGTTTCCGGTCAAAATTCCATTCATGTTTGCAATGCTCCTTCTCCTGCTGCCACATCTTCTCTAGAAATCGGCAAAGCGCTTGTGGCAGAAATTCCCCAACTTTCGCATCTAGATAGTGTAGTTACTGCATAGATATCATAGTTACTTCCGGTGCTGCTGAATTAAGGGATGAATATTGTGGGGGTGAGCAAGATTGCCCATCCCCCAAGAAAAAAGTCTCGTGCATCAATTAAGAACCGCTATAGAATACTGCTGGGTAAGCCTGCAAAAGGTTTTAGTAACTACCTAATGACAGTTAGCCTCATATATAGCAATACAGTTTAGTTAAGCATTTCTTTCTTCTCTTCCTTTGCGTTCTTTGCGCCTTCGCGGTTCGTTAAAAAAATTTACTTTGATAAAGAGTTAAGCCTTAACTGAACCGTATTGTCATATATAGCATTTCTTAGTTGATTCAAATAAATACTTAACCTCCAGCCCCAACCCTGCTAGCGTTGGGGAGTAAGATTCAAAGCCGAATGGCACTAAGAATAAACCCAAAGGCTTGTGAGTCTTAAGACTGGGAATGTATTCCGAGAGGGCTGTATCTTAACTTAGTGCCATTCCCCTATAGCAGCTCCCTTTTGGATGCAACACGCCCTTTGGCGCAAGCTGTGCGCCCCTACTAAACAAAGAATTTAACTCATCAATACAAAGGTATTAACCACAATGAAAATATTAGTAACTGGCACAGAAGGCTATCTTGGTTCATTATTACCTTCTCTATTAATTGAACGGGGACATGAAGTTATCGGTTTAGATACCGGTTTCTATAAAGTTGGTTGGCTATACAACGCTAATGGGGTGACACCTAAAACCCTCAACAAAGATATCCGCAACATCACCCCTGATGATTTGGAAGGTATCGAAGCAATAGTTCACATGGCGGAACTCTCCAACGACCCCGCCGGACAATTGGCACCCAAAATTACCTACGAAATTAATCATGTAGGTTCAGTTCGTCTGGCTAGTCTGGCTAAGGCTATGGGTGTGCGTCGCTTCGTATATATGTCTTCGTGCAGTGTCTATGGTGTTGCTACCGCAGGTGATGTCACAGAAGAATCCTCGATTAATCCCCAAACAGCCTACGCAGAATGCAAAACTCTTGTAGAAAGAGATGTCAGACCACTCGCTGACGATGACTTCTCTCCCACCTTCATGCGGAATGCCACAGCCTTTGGTGCTTCTCCTAGAATGCGCTTTGATATTGTTTTAAACAACTTAGCAGGGTTGGCATGGACTAGCAAACAAATCAAAATGACCAGTGATGGTACACCTTGGCGGCCATTAGTCCACGCACTGGATATTTGCAAAGCAATAGTCTGCGCTTTGGAAGCACCGCGGGACATTGTACATAACCAAATCTTCAACGTGGGAGATACAGCAAACAATTACCGCGTTAAAGAAATCGCGGAAATTATTGCTGATATTTTCCCAGATTGTAAATTATCTTTTGGTGATAACGGCTCAGATAACCGCAGCTATCGGGTATCCTTCGAGAAAATCAACACAATCCTACCCGGATTTAAGTGTGATTGGAATGCCCGACTTGGTGCCCAGCAGCTATTTGATTTATTCAGTCAAATAGATATGGCTGAAGATACGTTCTTATTTAGAGGATTTACTCGCTTAAAGCAGTTAGAGTATCTGATTCGTACAGAGCAAATTGACAAAGATTTCTTCTGGAATAAAAAGTAGCTAGAGTGGTCTATTAGTGTGTAAATAAATAATTTAATTAAAAGTATTATTCGTAATTTATGCTTTAGCAATAAAGTGCAAATTACGAGCCGATTAAATCAAAACTTACACACTAATAATATCAATAAGTCCGAAATTAATAATATTTATTCGGACTTATTTCATTTATCAAATTATTTGCAATCAGTGAGTTGAAATTTATGGCGATCGCAAAATGTCGTTTCAGTGGTCAACCTCTGCATCAAACCTTTATTGATCTAGGAATGTCACCTTTAGCGAATGCTTATCTGACAGCAGAACAGCTAAATAATGCCGAAAAATTTTATCCTCTACATGCTTATGTTTCTGAAGAGACTCTCTTAGTTCAATTAGAACAGTTTGAAACCCCAGATCACATTTTTAGCGATTATGCTTATTTCTCTTCCTACTCCGTAAGTTGGCTAAAACATGCTAAGGGTTACACCGATATGATGGTAGAAAAGTTTGGTTTTAATCATCATAATCAAGTTATTGAAATTGCCAGCAACGACGGCTACCTACTGCAATATTTTTTAGAAAAGGAAATCCCAGTTTTAGGAATAGAACCAGCCGCAAATATCGCCAAGGTTGCTGAATCCAGAGGCATTCCTAGTATCAACAAGTTTTTTGGAGTTGAAACTGCCAAAGAACTGGTAATCCAAGGAAAATTAGCTGACCTTTTGATAGGTAATAATGTTTTAGCTCATGTACCGGATCTAAACGATTTCATTGCTGGGATGAAACTCATCCTCAAACCCAATGGCATTTTGACGATGGAGTTTCCCCACATTTTACAACTCATTCAAGAAAATCAGTTTGATACGATTTATCATGAGCATTTTTCTTACTTCTCATTCCTGACTATCGAAAGAATTTTTGCAGCACACAATTTGCAACTTTTTGATGTGGAGGAATTACCAACTCATGGTGGTTCACTAAGAATTTATGCCAAACATGACTACGCTGATAATCCCAGCATCAGCGAACGAGTTAGCCATTTGAAAGCAAAAGAAATTGCTGCTGGGCTGCATCGGATAGAGACTTATATTACATTTGCCGAAGAAGTCAAACAAACAAAGCACAAGCTATTAAATTTTCTCTTGACGGCTAAAGCAGAAGGTAAATCAATTGCTGGTTATGGCGCACCAGCCAAAGGTAATACGTTGCTCAATTACTGTGGGATTGGTAAAGATTTTATCGATTACACAGTAGATTGTAATCCTTACAAGCAGGGTTTATTTTTACCTGGAACTCATATTCCCATCTTTGAACCAAATAAAATCCGCGAAACTAAACCAGATTATGTCCTAATTTTACCTTGGAATCTCAAAGAAGAAATTATGGAACAAATGGCATTTATTGGCGAATGGGGTGGACAGTTTGTAGTGCCAATTCCTGAAGTAAAAATTTATCCATCTTCTGTTCCGGATAGGCTTTTAATAGCATCGTAATTACTAAATATAACCCCAAATGCGCCTTTTGTTACTATTTTTTGTTGTCATCATGAGCATAAACAATAGGTAAAAAGTAATTAAAAGGCGTAGCTATATAAAGCTGGGAGCATCTCAGTTTTGCAAATATACCAGATGAGAAACAAGATTCTTGCTCCCTCTCCTTACCAAGGAGAGGGTTGGGGTGAGGTTTTCCAAGGCTTTTTACACTCATTGAGATGCTACCTATAAAGCTTTTGTCATCAAATCGCAAAAAATTAAACTGGAAAGTAGCTTGTTAATTACTAAGCTGCTGTTAGTAGGTTCTTAACTACAGATTTGAGCTTAATATGAATAAACTGCTGACTATTGCTATTCCTACATTCAATCGTGCTGAGTTACTTGATAAACAATTAACATGGTTAGCTAAAACTATTAAAGGTTTTGAAGATGACTGTGAAATTTTAGTTTCTGATAATTGTTCAACAGATAATACTCAGGAGGTTCTCAAGAAATGGCAAGTAACATTTAGCAATATCACATTTAACTCGAATAAAAACTCGAAGAATTTAGGCGTAGTCAAAAATATTATGTATTGCCTAAACTCTACAAAAACAAAATATGTTTGGACAATTGGTGATGATGACCCAATTCAAGATAGAGCTATTGCTTATGTGATTAGCAAACTCAGACAACATGAAGATTTATCATTATTGTTCCTCAACTTTTCTGGTCGAAACCAAATTACTGGAGAACCAGTTCATCCACCAACAATTGTTGGTAATCGCTGGTTTGACGTTGATAGTGAAGATGGGAATGGTGATGGTAAAGCCATATTTGAACATTGTTTCTCAAAAAGTGTCGGTGCAGTAATTTTTCTGACTGCTACAGTTTATCGTACTGACTTAGTAAAACGCGCTCTAGAAAGTTGGCAAGATGCTGAAAATAATTGGATATCTTTAGCATATTTAGCCGGATATTGTGCTGCTAATGGCAGTCTAATTGTTACTAAAGAAACTTATTTGGAATGTGTTGTTGGAGTGAGTTATTGGCAGAAAGAGCCAAAATCTGCACTGTTAATGCAATACAAACACATACCCGAAGTGATTTTGAAATTGCAAGAGAATGGATATTCTAAGCAGTTTTGCAGGCGGATGCTTTTGCAGAATGGCAAAGAAGTCAACTTGAAAGTTTTCTTGGGTGCTTTAAGAAGATGGCCTATGTCCGCCATTAAAACAGTAGTTCCATTTTTGGCTTTAGTCAGCTTGTGTGCTTTTGATGTGATGGTTTCTAAAGAGTTCGGGTTAGCAGAATCAAGTGAAATACCTACTCAAGAAGTGCGAAGCTATAAGTCATAAGCTACTAAATTACTGACAAATATACATTAAAAATAGAAGGTATTTACGCCATGTTTAGCGCAATTAAACGCAAAATATCTACACTGTCTTCTGACTTTGAATATTACGTTGCCCGTTGGAAGCATAGCAGAAATCTGCCAGTATTGGAAGGACGCGATCGCAACATCCTTAATGCTCTCAAAAAAGATGGTGTTTGCGTCACAACACTGGCAGATTTAGGGTTTCACTCTAGCTCGGAACTGCTCAAAGCTGCTTACCATCAATTGTCTCAGATGGAAAATCTAAACAACGACCATATAGAGCAAAAGTTGCCCCAAATTTACACAGTTACAGGTTTACCAGAATTTTATGCCTGGGGGATCGAGAAAAGGTTGCTCAATATCATCGAAAATTATATCGGTCTTCCCATTGCTTTTCACGGTGTACATTTACGCAAAGATTTAAAAAATAAACATCAGTTTGGGACGCTGCTATGGCATAGTGATGCAGAAGACCGCCGCATTATCAAAATCTTTATTTACTTGAATGATGTAGAAGAAAAAACTGGGCCTTTTGAATACATCCCCCGCTCTTTAACTTCCTTATTTAGTTTGAATTATTTTCGACTTTACTACAAACTTTGGAAGTCAGGCTATATGGGTATCGATGATGAAGAAGTAAAACCAGTCATCCCCAAATCAGCTTGGAAATCCTGCTCAGGCCCAGCAGGTACAGTTATTATTGTAGATACGAAAAATGCTTTGCATCACGGCACAGTCCGCACAGAAGAACGTTCAGCGCTATTCTTTTGTTACACCGCCAACCCCCCCGAACGACCAGACCTCTGCACCCAATACTGGGATGATACTTATCCCAGAGCAGAGTTACGTTCTTCATCAGATGCAGTTAAAGTTTCGACTTAGTACCCTTTCGTAAGCTGCGTTAGCGACAGCGTAACGCACCGAAAGCAGCAGCAATGGTGTAAACGCACCCTACGAAGTTGTAGGTTATTAAATCTACATTTATTACTGTTATTTTCTGGTCTAAATACTAAGCCGTTAGCAAGTATTTTCTGTACTCAACATTCATCTCAAAGGAATATATGATTTTCACTGAAACCGCACTCAAAGACGCATTTATTATTGATTTAGAAGAAAAACCAGATCATCGTGGTTTTTTTGCTCGGTCTTTCTGCGCTCAAGAATTTGAAGCACACGGATTAAAGCCAATAGTTGCTCAATGTAACCTGTCTTTTAACTACAAAAAAGGCACTATACGAGGAATGCACTATCAAATTCTGCCAGCAGGAGAAACGAAGTTAATTCGCTGTACTAAAGGCGCTATTTATGACGTAATTATTGATATGCGTCCTGAATCTCCCAGCTTTTTATCACACATCGGTGTAGAACTAACCCCAGAAAACCGCCGCGCTTTGTATGTTCCAGAAATGTTTGCTCATGGCTATCAAGCACTCACAGATGAGACTGAAGTTGTATATCAAGTGGGTGAATTTTACACGCCAGGGTATGAGAGAGGTTTACGCTACGACGACTCATTTTTTAATATTGATTGGCCTCTAGATGTGACTGAAATATCTGAGAAAGATTTAAGTTGGCCTTTGTTGAGAATGATGACTGTTGGCAGCACTTCCAAATAAATCTAGGCTCTTTATCTCTGTGAGTAAAAAATAATTACTTTAGGTAGAAATAAATGTCAAATATTCTATCTCGTGTCGGTAATACTATCTCTTTTGTCTCCAAAAAAGTCCAAGCTCGTGTCAACTACGCTAAGACTTTACAAGTTGTTTCCCTAAAGCCTAAACAGCCTTCCAAAGGAAATGTACTTCTTTCTTATCGGATTGAACCATTTCTCATAAAACCAGGTCAGCCTATCCCCAATGACCAGAGTTGGAACTGGGAATGTCTATTAATCGCCCAAACTTTTTTAGACATGGGCTATAACGTTGATGTTATCCAGTTCCATAATGATAAATTTGTTCCTCAAAAAGACTACGCATTTTTCATTGATATCCGTCATCGTCTAGAAGCGCTTGCACCAAAACTGAATAAAGATTGCATCAAAATCTTCCATATTGACATTGCTAATATGGTGTTCCGCAATGCAGCTGAATGCAACAGACTTCTAGAACTCCAACAGCGCCGAGGAATTACCTTACGTCCACAGCGATTTGAAACGCCCAACTTAGGAATTGAATATGCCGATTACGCTACCGTATTGGGGAACAATTTCACAGTTGATACATTCAAATATGCGAACAAACCAATGTATCGTATTCCGATTTCTTCGTCACTCATTTATCCTTCTCCCGACGAGAAAGACTTTGAAGCGGTAAGAAAGAATTTTCTGTGGTTTGGTGGTAGTGCTTTAGTTCTCAAAGGGTTAGATTTAGTTTTAGATGCCTTTGCCCAAATGCCGGAATACCATTTAACAGTTTGTGGGCCGGTAAGTAATGATAAAGAGTTTGAGCAAGCTTTCTATAAAGAACTATACGAAACACCTAACATCCACACCTATGGTTGGATTGATGTTAGCAGCCCTGACTTTTTAAAGGTTACAAATAATTGTTTGGGACTTGTTTATCCTTCCGTCTCTGAGGGACAGGCAGGTGCAGTAATAACTAGTTTACAAGCCGGGTTAATTCCAATTTTAAGCTACGAATCTGGTGTGGATGTTCACGATTTTGGTATAATTTTCGATAATCTTACCCTTGAAGAAATTAAGGCGAAAGTTAGAAGTATTTCCAATTTGCCTGTTGAAGACCTAAAACTTATGTCTCGTCAGGCATGGGAATATGCAAGAGCAAACCATACGAAAGAAAAGTTTGCCCAAGCCTACAGAAATGCTGTGGAGCAAATTATCCAAAATCACAGCCAGAAAAAACAGAGTGATTCGATAGCATCTAGCAAACAACTGGTTAGCACTTAGCCCTGGCGATTAAAAATCGCGGCTATACAAACCAAGTCCGCCTGCGCGGACGAAAATTAAGGGTTTCAACCCGCGCAGGCGGGTTTTGCCTGTATAGCCGTGACTTCTAGTTGCTTGGTGGAAGCTAATCTTAATTCACCATGAAAATGTACTTAATATTTAGCTGTAACAAATTATTAAGTGCAAAATTATCGAGAATTTGTATCACAATAAACAGTTCCAAAAAGGAGTTTAGTTCATGATTATTATCGATCGCGCCTTACAAGCCCGTGCAGCAGCAGGAAATCCTATTAAAGTGGGAATGATTGGTGCTGGTTTTATGGGTCGAGGAATTGCCAACCAAATTGTCAATTCAGTGCCAGGAATGGAGTTAGTTGCTATTTCCAATCGCCAGATTGATGCAGCTAAACAAGCTTATTCGGAAGCCGGAATTGAGAATATTCAAGTTGTTGGAACTGTCAGCGAATTAGAAGATGCGATCGCTAACGGGGAATATGCAGTCACAGAGGACGCTAAGTTACTGTGTCGGGCTGAGGGTATTGACGCACTAATCGAAGTCACAGGTGCAGTAGAATTTGGCGCTGTGATCGTCATGGAAGCGATCGCCCATTGCAAACATGTGATCATGATGAATGCCGAACTCGACGGCACCATTGGCCCCATCCTGAAAGTGTATGCTGACAAAGCAGGCGTCATCCTTAGCGCCTGTGATGGTGATCAGCCAGGGGTGCAAATGAACCTTTACCGCTTTGTAAAAAGTATTGGTTTAACTCCCTTATTGTGCGGTAACATTAAAGGACTCCAAGACCCCTATCGCAATCCCACCACCCAGGAAGGATTTGCTAAACGTTGGGGTCAAAAGCCTCACATGGTGGCTAGCTTTGCCGACGGAACCAAAATTTCCTTTGAGCAAGCGATCGTTGCCAATGCCACAGGGATGAAAGTCGCCAAACGGGGAATGTTGGGATATGACTTCAACGGTTATGTCGATGAAATGACCCAGTTATATGATGTTGAAGAACTCAAGGAACTGGGCGGCATTGTCGATTATGTAGTTGGAGCAAAACCCGGCCCTGGCGTATATGTATTTGCCACTCACGACGACCCCAAGCAACGCCACTATCTCAACTTATACAAATTAGGCGAAGGTCCTCTTTACAGCTTCTATACTCCTTATCACCTCTGTCATTTTGAAGTTCCCCTGTCCGTAGCGCGTGCTGTCCTGTTCGGTGATGCCGTCATGTCTCCACTCGCAGGGCCGCTAGTAGATGTTGTCACCACCGCCAAAATCGACCTGAAAGCAGGAGAAACCTTAGATGGCATCGGCTACTACATGACCTACGGACAATGTGAAAATTCCGATATCGTCCAACAGCAAAATCTCCTGCCAATTGGTTTAGCTGAAGGGTGCCGCCTAAAACGAGATATTTCTAAGGATCAAGTCCTCACATACGAGGATGTAGAATTACCTGAAGGCAGACTTTGCGACCAACTCCGAACTGAGCAAAACACTTATTTCGCCTCAGAAAAAATCTTGGTAGCAGTTGGGTAATATCGGTTCCAAAAATATTTGCAACAAATGAATTGGCTGTAGGGGCGTACAGCTGTACGCCCCTAATACGGTTTGGATGAGATCCCCCCGCCTGCGGCGACCCCCTTAAAAAGGGGGTAAAGATCAGAAAAAGCCCTCTTTTTAAGGGGGGTTGGGGGGATCTCCGAGGCCTCTAGCAACGTATTTGTAGCAAGAATTTCGTAAAGAGGATAGGAAGCTATACTGTGGGACACTAAAGTTGTTGATAGTAACTTGCTGGGGAACGTTCAAATAAACCTGATCGAAACTTTAGGTCAAATTCATGAAAATTGCTCTAGTCCATGATTATTTAACCCAGCGAGGTGGGGCAGAGCGTGTGTTTGAACTGCTTTGTAAACGGTATCCCGAAGCAGATATTTTCACATCTTTGTACGATCCACAAAAAACTATTGATTTAGGCGATCGCATAGTTAATACAACTTTCTTACAAAAGATTCCTTATGCAACAAAATATTTCAGGTCGATGGCTCCTCTATATTTTCCTGCCTTTCGTGTCTTGGATCTGCAAGACTACGATTTAATTATTAGCAGTAGCACTAGCTTCGCCAAAGCAGTGCGAAAAAATTCCAATGCCCGCCACATTTGTTTTTGCCATAATGTCACCCGTTTCTTATGGGATACAGCAACTTATTTAAAAGAGTACGGTGACTATAGATATTTTGCTCCTTTAATCGAACAAGTATTCCAAGTAATGAGAAAGGTAGACCTGAAATATGCACAGGAGCCTGATCTTTATATTGCTAATTCTAGTGTTGTTGCCCGCCGTATTGAAAATATTTATGGCAAAAAGGCAATGATGGTGAATTATCCAATTGATACTAGTAAATTTGTTTTCTCAGATATAAAAGATGAATATTATCTGGCATCAGCCCGGATGATCAGTTATAAGCGTCTTGATATAATAGTGGAAGCTTTTAATTGGCTAGGGTGGCGGTTATTAATATCAGGTGATGGGCCAGAACAAGCACGGTTAAAATCTAAAGCATTACAAAATATTGAGTTCTTGGGACACGTAAGTGATACAACTCGCAAAGACTTGTTTTCCAAAGCCAAGTCTATTATTGTCGCAGCCCTAGAAGACTACGGATTAGTTCCAGTAGAGGCTAATGCTAGTGGCACACCAGTCATCGCCTATGGAGCAGGTGGAGTATTAGATACTCAAATATCAGGTGAAACAGGAGTCTTTTTCAAAAGGCAAACACCCGAATCTTTACAAGTTGCATTACTAGAAGCCAAGGGGATTTCTTGGGATTACGATCGCATCCGTAATCATGCAGTCGCAAACTTTTCAGAGAACGCATTCTTTGGGAAAGTTGAGGAAATTATTAATCAAGCTTGTGGCGTGCCTCAATTATTCATTTGATAAAGTAGTGATTAGTCATTAGTTATTGTTTTTTGAGACATACCTCACTTTAAAAGTGGGCAAAAGAAACTTTCTGATATTAGACTAATTCAAACCACGTTCTTTGTAGGCGTGGTATTTCAAGGAATAATGGCTCTGGCGTTGCGGTTTTATTTGTGAATCTTTTTCCACTATCAGATTACCTATTTATTTTTCTCTCTCCTCCTCGGAGGTTTGTTAAAAAAATAGGTATCCTTCGGAGAATCTCTTAGCGTAAGTCTTAAAGACAAGGATAATAAAAGTGGTTCAAAATAGTCTAAATCCTCAGATAACTTCAACTTCTGAAAGTGAACCAAGTTACGGTCAATTGTTTGCCGTATTTGTGCGGAGATTTCCTTGGTTCTTGGCAGTATTTATTAGTTCTATTGCTATTGCAAGCATGGTAACTTTAAAGACAAAACCTACTTATAAAAGTTCCATGCAACTGCTAGTAGAACCTAACTATCAAGGTAAAACAGAAGGTGCTGGGTTAGACAACCAGTTTACTGACTCGAATGTGGTTATAGATACTGCCACCCAGCTTAACTTGATGCAGAGTTCGGGACTTATCCAAAAAGCAGTTGATAAACTTCAGTCTGATTATCCAGATATAAGTTCAACTGAAATTAAAGCTTCTTTGGTCTTAACTCAATTAAGGAGCAAAGAAGATAATGTCGCTACTAAAATATTTCAAGTTGAATACACTGCTGGAGATCCAGAAAAAACACAAAAAGTTCTGGGTGCAATTCGACAAGTTTATGTGGAATATAACAAAGAACAACAGAATTCGCGTTTACAAAAAGGTCTACAAATTATTAGGGAACAGTTAAGTAAAGCCAGTGAAGAAGTAAACGCATCTGAGACAAATTTACAAAGGTTTCGTAGAAATCAGAACTTAATTGATCCAGAGTCACAGGCCAAAGCGATTGAGACAGCTTTGAACAATATTGCCCAAGAAAGACAGACAACTCGCGCTCAATATGGGGAAGCTTTAGCACGTCAAAAATCTTTAGAAGAACAACTTAATCGTTCTCCCCAAAATGCTCTAGTTGCTTCTCGTCTGAGTCAGTCTACTCGCTATCAAGGCTTACTGAACGAAATCCAAAAAACCGAACTAGCACTAGCACAAGAACGCTTACGCTTTACAGATCAAACTCCGAGTGTGCAAAAGCTCAAAGAACAGCTTCAGAGCCAGAAAGAATTATTACAACAAGAGGTAGGAAGAACTTTAGGCGGACAGTCTACTGGTGGAACCACTTCTGGAGACTCTCTTCTTGAACGAGGACAGCTTGGGCAAATTGATCTTAGCCTTGCTGGTCAGCTAGTGGAAACCCAGACCACTATAGTTGCTTTAACTGCTCGCGATCAAACTTTGGCTCAGAAAGAAAACGAACTGCGTCTTGAAATTAAACGCTTCCCACCTCTGTTGGCTTATTACAATCGGATGCTACCGCAGTTGCAATTTAGTCGTGAAAGATTAGAGCAGCTTTTAAGAGCAGAACAGCAATTGCGGCAAGAACTTTCCAAGGGTGGATTTAATTGGGAAGTTGTAGAAGAACCTCAAAAAGGCGGACAATTAGGCCCCAATCTTCAGCAGAACTTGCTGTTAGGTGCTGTGGTTGGGTTCATGTTAGGAGGCATTGCTGCGTTTATTCGGGAATCGGCTGATGATGCAGTTCACACCACTGCTGAATTAGAGAAGCAAATGGCCATGCCGTTGTTGGGAACAACTCCCAAGTTACCGCCAGCCAAACCCAAAGAATCAATGATCAAGTTGCCTTTTGGCAAGCCAGAAGTTCTCGCCCCCTGGACAATTCAGGTATTGCAATCTCCACCACGTTGGGAATCGCTGGATCTGATTTACAAAAACATTGAACTTTTAAATACTGTTGCTAACTTGAAATCTTTGATGATTACCTCAGCTTTACCTGATGAGGGTAAATCAGCTTTGGCGTTGGGTCTGGCAATGAGTGCTGCCCGTTTACACAAAAAGGTGTTGCTAATTGATGCCAACTTACGCGATCCCAGTCTCCACCAACAACTGAATCTTCCTAATGAACAGGGGCTTTCAACTCTATTGGCGAGTGATGCAACTCTACCCAACCAAATTAGTCTTCAATACTCAGGTTCCGCCTACATTGATATTTTGACTGCTGGTCCCAAACCTGCTGACCCAGCTAATCTGTTGAGTTCCCCTCGGATGATGCAGTTGATGGCAGCTTTTGAGGAAAACTATGATTTGGTACTCATAGATGCTCCCCCAGTTCTCGGCTTGGTGGATGCCATGCTTACCGCATCATCTTGTCGTAGCGTGGTTATGGTGGCAAGCATTGGCATTGTAACGCGAAGTCAGCTGAATCAAGCCACAGCCATGTTAAGTAAGTTAAATCTGATTGGGGTTGTAGCTAATGGGGTATCAAACTCTAGCAGTAATTACGTACCTTATATCAAACAACAGCAATTAGCTCTACGTCAAGCTGTGGAAAAGTAGTTAGTACGGCTTGGCGTAAATTCAGCTACCATCTTAGCTAGATAAGGGGCTTAAGTTAAGCCCCTTATTAAGGAAATGAGAATAACTTATTACTTAGTTTTTACATATGTTCAGGTATAAAGCGCATCTTCTAGATTATATGCCAGACAAAGCTAATTGGAGATAGTCAAATTAGCAACCTGATAAACGAAAAACCTTATTGACGGGTTTGAAATACTTTTTGGGGTGTAGTCCGTGACGCGCTCTGAGTCTGTAACCATCTGCATAGACAATAGCGGCTTCATTCTCAGCATGAAGTCGATCTTGATCATCTACAGATAATTTGACCGGACGCTCACAAACAATAGAAGTGCGTTGACATGGGAAGAACCAACCACATTCTGTAACCTGACTTTTAATTGCCATTACCAAGGCTGTACGGCAAACCTCATCTTTAATCTCAGGTATTTCATTCATTACTTGGAGCTTCTGTAATTGCCGGTGCAGTAATAATTAATTTAATTGTCTCACACGCTTTATAAAAAATTTTACGCTTCAAAATATTTTTGCGCGTATCTACTGAACTTTATCCAGTTTATGTATGGTTATTATAGCAATGGGTTTTGCCCATTGTAAACTGTAATCTAAGGTTAATCAAAATCTAATGTTGGGACAGAAGAATATAGTTTTTGTGCCTACGGATGGATTGTGCAATCGAATGCGATCAATTGCATCTGCTGTCAGTCTTAGTAAACATTTAAGCCGAGAATTAGAAGTCATTTGGCTTATCAACCGTTCATTAGGTTGCCCTTTTAACCAGTTATTTAAACCACTGCCATCCATACGAGTCATTCAGTCAAAAAAAATAACGAATCATCTTTACCAGGATAGGGATTATGTGTTAGCCATGAGCAAAGACAAGTGTATCAGGCTGATGCTACTGAGCTCATCAAGACTCTATAAAAACCTTATGTATGATGATGTAATTGACAGCATAGAGATGGCTGATATAAGCCCTGCCGATCTAACATCGAAGGTTGCTAAAAGCCGAAGACCTTTGCTAATAACAAATAGAGAATTTTACAAGGATTTCAAGCCAAATTCTTATGATTTTTTCCGACCAATAGATGAGTTGGAACGTCAGATTAAAGAAAGAATTGCTGGCTTTAATGAATATACTATTGCCATTCATATCAGAAGAGGTGATCACAAGAAATCCATCTTAAATAGCCCTTCGTCTCTATTTGAAACAACAGTTTCAAATGAAATTGATATTAATTCTAAAGTGAATTTCTATGTTGCGTCAGATTCTGTGAGAGATAAGCAGTATTTAAGCGACAGGTTTGGTTCTCGTATAATCGCTGACTTCAGAGAAACAAGTAGATATAACAGTCAAGGCTTGCAAGCTGCGCTGATTGACTTATACTCTCTTTCTAGATGCTCTAAAATATATGGTTCATATTGGAGTTCTTTCTCTAGAGTTGCTGCCGATATTTCTGGAATTGAGTTGATTACATTAACCCAGTTGTGAGTGTCTCTATCCCTGTTTAATCACTCTCGGAGAATAAAAATAGGAGCCAACTTTTAAACTGTAGACAGAGCAGCAATTTGAGCGTTTATTTCCTAACAGAATGGCTGAAATCAAAGTTTTTGGTAAAAGCCTTATACCGTAAGGATTATAGATTATTATCTCACCATAGTGATAGAAGAGGGCTATAATGTATTTTACATATACTACTAATTGAAGTGCGTAATGTGGGTTGTAATAAATGCTATAGCAAAGCTTGTGATGCCCAGGGACGAAAGTTGAGTTTCTTTAATACTTCAATGAGTGGAGGATTTGAGGCAATTGCAAGTGAAACTAAGGAGAAGCATAAAAGTCACATTTGCTACATTGACGCAGTGAAGTGCTGGGCTGTGCTTCACTAATGCGATTACAAAGTTTTCGGAATGTGGCTTAAGGTAATACTTATGTACTATGAAATGGCGATCGCATTGTGCCAGTTGCGTAAATCCTGACAAAGCAGGATAGGACAGATATACTACCCTGCTTTGTTAATGAACAAAATTTAATTTTATTGCTATCAGGAAAATTTCAGTACATTTATGCTATCTTCATGGGTTGTCAGAGAAATCACTGGCTCTTTAAAGAGTAAATAAAGAATTTATTTGAGCGATCGCTATTTCTACATAGTCTTATAATCTAGAGATTAAAGCACTTCCAAAAAGGTTAGAAGACAATAGCGGACTGGTTTTGTTAACCTCAGGCAAATTAAACGTAGATATAGATTCATAGGTAATTTCCCTCTACATTTCTCTACTGTCAGTAGTTCCCGGAAAATCATAATTTACCCATGAATATTAATAGTAGCGTTACTCGTAATTAAGGACAGGGTTCAAGACCCCCAACTCCACAGTTAGCTTTGTTTCAGACTGGGGTTTAGACTACATCTAATATCATGTTCGCTTAAAGACTCATTGTTTAGGCTGATGCGGAGAGTTTTTTCAACAAGTGATTAGGCGGACATGATATAAAACATAATTACGAATTACGAATTACTCCAACTTTTTGGACTTACAACAAGATGCGGATTTGGGTCTTTGGCATTGATAGCCTTTGATAACTCCTCAGCAATTCACTTCTGTATAATCCCAAAGACATATGACAACTTCAATAATTCCAACTCTAGAGAATTTATATGATGTAACCCAGCCACACCAAGATAATCGCTCTGGGTACTGCACACTCCATTGGCGACGGGGTAAGCTGTTGGTGAAGCCGTTGGGACGAGTTAAACAACCATATCTGCCTTCATTAGATAGTAAGCGATCGCTAGTAGAATGCTTAGAACATTCTCCTGTAAATTTGGTGAGCATAGATCCAAAATTGGGTGAGGCTTTGCTCAGATTTTGGGCAGAAGCATGTGAAGAAGCTCAAAAACCAATATTTCTAAGCATACCCACTAGCAATAAACTGCCTAAGCAACCTTTGCAGCGACTAATTGATTGGATTGCTGCTTTAGTGTTGTTGCTATTAGTAAGTCCAGTCATGTTGGGATTGATTGTATTAATGCAGGTTTACTCACCAGGGTCATTTTTTTGTCGTGAGTGGCGTGTCGGAGAACGGGGTAAACTCTTTCGGGCGATGAGGTTTTGCACAACTACAAAGCACAACATCACACCGCTAGGGCGTTGGATGCGTAAATACAGTCTTGACAATCTGCCCCAGTTATTGAATGTGCTGCGAGGTGACATGAGTTTAACCGGATCTTGTTGTTGGACTTTAGAAGATGCAGTACAGCTAAATAAACTACCAGAAATTAGCGCTTCATGGGAAGTAGAAGCCCAGCCCCATCTATTACATCTGGATAGCCAAACACTTTGAGAATTCAAAATTAAGAATTCTGACTCCTAATTCCTAACTCCTGACTCCTGAATTCTTATACCAATTCTTTGTGAAACTGCACAAAATCAGGCTTGGTGAGACAAGGGGTTAAGCCCCTTGTTCTATGCAACTTCACAGGTAATCGGTATTATATGCCAAATTATTGTTAGAAAAATCCATGCTTTTCAAACTTCCTCAACCCCTCAGCAATCTGCTCAAAGCTACCAGCTTCTGGCAGGACAACTATTTGATATTGCGAGAATTTAAACACTTTCGCAAAATTGCAACTTTAGCTCTCATATTTTCGGTTCTGGCGGCAACTTTTGAAGGTGTGAGTATTGGTTTCTTACTTTCGTTTTTGCAAAGCTTAACTAGCCCCAATGCTCAACCTGTCCAAACAGGAATAAACTGGTTTGATATTTGGATTTTGGGAGCTAAGACATCAGCAATTAATCGTTTGTATCGCGTATCTTTGCTAATTTTATTGAGTACTTGGTTACGTGCCACCTTCAATTATTTTTCTCAAGTTTATACTGAATTATCTCAACTCCATCTTGCCGATCGCTTACGTAAGCAAATTTTTGAACAGTTACAATCTTTATCGCTAAGTTACTTTGCCAAAACTCGTTCTGGTGAACTAATTAACACAATTACCACAGAAATCGAAAGGATTAGACAGGGTTTCAGTAGCGGAGCTTTTTTAGTGACGAGAGGGTTAACAACCTTAGTCTACTTAATATCAATGTTTTTGATATCATGGCAACTAACGTTAATTTCAGCATTATTATTTACCCTTTTAGGTGTAGGATTATCGAATCTAAATGCCAGGGTCAGAGAATCAAGTTTTGGCATGACAACTGCTAATGCTAATTTTACATCAACAGCCGTAGAATTTATTAATGGCATTCGCACTGTTCATTCCTGTGGTACTCAAGAATTTGAGCGCCAGCGTTACTACAAAGCTAGCGACAAGATAATCAGTACTACAACTAAAGTTGTCTTCACTTGGACACTTGTCAAGCCAATTGCTGAAGGCGCCGCTACTACGGTGTTGGTTGGAATGATTATTTTGGCATTCACTAGCCTGGTTACTAATGGAACGCTACAAGTTGCATCTTTATTAACATTTTTCTTTGTGCTATTTCGTTTTATCCCATTCGTTCAAGATATTAATGGCACGAGAGCATTTCTCAGTACTTTACATGGTTCAGTAGACAACGTTAAAAACCTCTTAAAAAGTGAGGATAAAAATTATTTTCAGAATGGTAGAATCAAGTTTAATTCTTTAAAAAGGTCAATAAATTTAGTATCTGTAGATTTTGGCTACGATGAGCGAAATCTAGTGCTGCATAA
Source organism: Nostoc sp. (assembly GCF_036919555.1). GTDB lineage: Bacteria > Cyanobacteriota > Cyanobacteriia > Cyanobacteriales > Nostocaceae > Nostoc. The sequence continues at coordinate 44,129 of NZ_JBALCS010000078.1, read as the reverse complement.
TATTACCCTAACCATTGAAAAGGGAAAAATGACAGCATTAGTCGGAGCATCTGGGGCTGGTAAAACAACTCTTGCTGATTTAATTCCCCGATTTTATAATACTACAGATGGATATCTTTACATTGATGAAGTTGATGTACGGGAGTTTGAAATTAACTCCCTACGTCGCAAAATAGCTGTCGTCAGTCAGGATACTTTTATCTTCAATGCTAATGTTTGGCAGAATATTACTTACGGTACTCCAGAAGCCACTAATGAAGAAATTCAAGAAGCTGCTAAACTAGCGAATGCACTAGAATTTATTTTAGAAATGCCCGAAGCTTTTGATACCCAATTGGGAGATAGGGGTGTTAGATTATCTGGAGGACAAAGACAGCGAATTGCGATTGCGCGGGCTTTACTACGGAACCCAGAAATTTTGATTTTGGATGAAGCAACTAGCGCCTTAGATTCTGTATCTGAACGCTTAATCCAAGATTCATTAGAAAAGCTATCTGTTGGTAGAACAGTAATTGCGATCGCTCACCGTCTTTCTACCATTTCTAAAGCAGATAAAGTTGTAGTTTTAGAACAGGGACGGATAGTAGAACAAGGTAAGTATCAAGAACTCCTGGAACTCAAAGGCAAGCTTTGGGAATATCACAATATGCAATACCGTAATTCGTAATTCGTAATTCGTAATTTACAAATTACGAATTGATTATCCTGCTCAATTATTTATAGTTTTGACAAGGAAAAATAAATGGTAAATCTAGGCTACCACACTGCTAAAACTCACGGTAAATTTAATCGCTCCCTATATAAAGCAGCCGTTTCTCAGATTGTCAGCATCCCGATAAAACAAACTCGGCAAGTTCCGATAAGTGTCTATGCCTTATCATGTGAACGCGATCTCCCAGAACAAGTGGCAAGTATTCGCTCCTTCATCCGTCATGTCGGCATTCCAGATACATTCACTGTAGTTTCTGATGGCAGTTACACTGACTCTAGTTGTAATTTACTCTGCCGCATCAATCCTTGCGTTCAGGTAATACTTTTACAAAACTTCCTGAGAACGGATTTACCTGAGTGTGTTCTTGATTATGCTCAACTGCATCCAATGGGCAAAAAATTGGCGGCATTAATGTCAATTCCTATTAATGACACTACGATTTACACTGATTCAGATATTTTATTTTTTCCCGGCGGTATTGACTTAATTAATTTAGGTAATTCCGATGACAAATACTCTCTTTATCTACCTGATTGTTCTATTTCATTAGACGAGCGAATTATTTATGATGATTCTGAGAAGTTAAATCCAGTAAATGGTGGGTTTATATTATTTAGGCATGAATTTGACTGGAGTTTTGCTATTGAACGTTTAGCAAATCTTCAAGAAAAGCCCACTTATTTTACTGAACAAACAATTGTACATTTGACAATGCACCATAATCATGGTAGACCTTTATGCTCAAAAAAATATGTTCTTAATGTAGAAGATCAGTTCATATATCCAGATAAATTTGCAAGTAAAAAAAATGCTCTCAGGCATTATGTTAGTGATGTCAGACACAAGTTTTGGTTTAATGTTGGCATATAAAGTTATGAAATTAAACCTCTATTTATATGAGCAGTATAATTAATAATTACGTGAAAATAGCTGGTGATTAATGTCTAACTCAATTAATAATATCAAGCAAAATGAGAAAGAATTGCACAGGCAATTTTTGGAAAAAAACCTGATTTATCAATGCTCCAATTTTGAGGTAGGTGACGGCGGAGGTGTTGAAACTTATTTAGCTTCTCTATTTGAGCATCGACCACCTGATGTTAGCGATCGCGTGATAAAATCGCTTAAAAATGTTGATCAAAGCCAGTTGAAACTGCTACATATCCACAGTCCAGAGTTGCTATTGCAGCTGACAGGCGAATGCCCTACCATCTTCAGCGTTCATAATCACTCATTCTACTGTCCTAGTGGTACAAAGTATTTAGCAGGGCAACGGACAATCTGCGATCGCAACTTTTCTTATTTAGGATGTACCTGGGGTAAGTTGGTAGATAAATGTGGTAGCCGTAAACCTTTAAGAACTTTTAGAGAACTTCAAACCACCCATCAATTTTTAGATGTATTAAAAAAGATAAAAATTACTTTCATTGCTAATAGTGAATATGTGCGACAACAATTGATTCAAAATGGTGTACCCCCAGAGCAAACTATAACGATACATTGTGGTATCTCTGTACCAAAAACAGCAACTGCACCCCTAAGTTTACAAGTCCATAAAAATCATCGAATTTTGTTTGCTGGCCGGATTGTTTCTGATAAAGGTTTGGAATGGTTACTCAAAACATTAATACATACAGACCCGCAAATTAAACTTGATATTGCAGGTGAAGGATGGGAGCGACCACGCTTAGAAAAGTTAGCAAATACCCTCAGATTGAGTAACCGGATCACTTGGCATGGATGGTGCGAGCCTGATAAAATAAATAAACTTTATCAACAGTGTTTTGCAGTCATCTTTCCTAGTGTTTGGCCTGAACCTGCCGGTCTTGTAACTCTGGAAGCCTATGCTCGTTATCGACCTGTAATTGGTAGTAGAGTTGGAGGGATTCCAGAACATTTACGAGATGAAGAAACGGGTATTCTTGTTCCAGCTAATGATATCAAAAAGCTGGCTTATGCCATTAATGAGTTGTATATAGATCATCAAAAAAGCCGATACATGGGTGAACAAGGTCATGCTTTATTGATGAAGGAATTTACAATGGATGCTCATGTAAAAAACCTGCAAGCAATTTATGCAAAAACAATAGCAGAATTTCCTTCTAGCTCGATAAAATTATCTAGCATCACTCAAGCTAAATAAGCTTTATTTGGTCAAAAGCTCAAATGGTGGGGTGCATCTTTTATCTATGAAATATAAAGGAATAAAAATATGTCATTGCATCAAGAATACCAACAACCTTTAGTTAGCGTTATTATTCCCACCTATAATCGACCAGAGTATCTCAAGCAAGCGATCGCTAGTGCTATTAAACAAACTTATCAAAATATTGAAATTATTATTTCTGATAATTGTAGTTCCGAAAATCCCCAAGCACTTGTCGCATCTTTTGGTGATTCACGCATCAAATTTTGGCGACATCAGCAAAATGTGGGTATGTTAGCTAATCAGCAACATGGTTTCAAGATGGCGCGAGGTAAATATGTTGCTAGTCTCCATGACGATGATATCTGGAATGAAGACTTTTTAGTAAAGCTTGTACCACTTCTCGAAGCAAATTCTGAGTTAATCATCGCTTTTTGCGACCAATATATTATAGATGCTAATGGCATAATTAATGATGCTGGAACTGAAGAAAATACACGCGGTTACAAGCGAGATAAACTAACACCAGGAGTTCATCAACCTTTCTACAAAATTGGGTTGGTAGATAAAAGTATACCCACTGCTGCATCTTGTGTAATTCGCAATAATTTTATTGATTGGGATAGTATTCCCTCAGAAGTTGGCGGGATGTGGGATTTATATTTAACTTACCTCTGCTGTATATCTGGTTATGGCGCTTACTACTATCCACAAAGGCTGACGCGATATCGCGCCCATGAGCAAACTGATACTATGCTCAGTGGTAGTCGAGATATGCAAGCAAAAATCCGCAAAGCTAAAAGCGAAATGTTTTGTTATCAAGTCTTTATGGAAGAGGCTCGTCTACAGCAATTTAGGACGTACTTTAAACAGAAATGGTTAGAAGCTAATACAACTTTGGGAATTGGTTTGCTACGAAGTGAACAGATAGCAGCAGCACGTCCTTATTTTTGGCAGGTGCTGAAGAAACAAAAGTTTAATGTGCGAACTATAACCGCATTAAGTCTTAGTTTTACTCCCCGATTTATCGCTAGTAAGTTAATGAAGATATCCAAATAACATCACAGTATAATCTGAGTTGTAGAAACTAATTTTTTAACGAACCGCCAAGGACGCAAAGGACGCAAAGAGAATAAGAAGAAGATTCTCCTCTGCGTGAGCTAAATAGAATTTATGCAATAGGTCTATTGTTAAGCAAGGTAGTGTATGAAACTTTGTATTGTTACCCATAAAATCAAAAAAGGCGATGGTCAGGGACGGGTAAATTACGAAGTTGCTCAAGAAGCAATCCGTCGTGGTCATCACTTGACATTATTAGCTAGTGAAGTCGCACCAGAACTAGAAGATAATAGTCAAGTTAATTGGATTAGAATTCCAGTTAAAAGCTATCCCACAGAATTCGTTCGTAATTTCATATTTGCCCAAAAAAGTGCAGATTGGTTGCGTAAACATCGCTCTGGCATTGATTTAGTTAAAGTCAATGGAGCAATTAATCTGGCTGCGGCTGATGTGAATGCTGTACATTTTGTCCATAGTTCATGGTTGCGATCGCCTGTTCATATTTCCCGCAATCGCCGAGACTTATATGGTTTTTACCAGTGGTTGTTTACGGCTTTTAATGCCCGTTGGGAAAAACAGGCTTTCCAAAAAGCCCAGGTTGTTGTAGCTGTATCCGAAAAGGTAGCCCAGGAATTAGTCAACATTGGTGTACCGCGTTCTCGCATTCGGGTAATTGTCAATGGCGTTGACTTAGAAGAATTTGCCCCTGGTGAAAGCAATCGCCAAAAATTAGGTTTAGCAGAGAATGTCACCCTAGCACTGTTCGCTGGAGACATCCGCACACCCAGAAAGAATTTAGATACAGTGTTGCACGCCTTGGCGAAAGTTCCCGATTTACATCTGGCGGTGGTTGGTCATATCGAAGGTAGTCCCTTCCCTCAACTAGCGGCTTCCTTGGGGTTAAGCGAACGCGTGCATTTTGTCGGATATCGCCGTGATATCCCCGAAATTATGCGAGCAGTCGATTTATTTATTTTTCCTTCCCGATACGAAGCTTGTAGCCTCGTATTGTTAGAAGCACTTTCTTCAGGACTGCCAGTAATTACTGCCACAGCTACCGGAGGTGCAGAGTTGGTGACACCAGAATGTGGCATCGTCTTACCCGACTCAGATGATATCGATGCTTTAGCTGTGGCGTTGATCTCTTTGGTGAGCGATCGCGCCCTCATACAGCAAATGGGTCAAACTGCTCGTTCTGTGGCAGAACAACATAGCTGGATTACTATGGCACAAACTTATGTGGATCTATTCGAGGAGTTAAGCAAGAATGCGGAACACCGTTCTGATACCGACTTATCGCCGTCCACAAGACCTCTCACGCTGCCTTTTGGCGCTACAGGAGCAAACTAAACCCGTTGATCAGGTGATAGTGGTTGTCCGCGATACGGATGCAGAAACTTGGCAATTTCTGACGCAATTAAACGCGCCCAATCTGCCATTGCATACCGTGAAAGTGACACAACCGGGGGTAGTAGCAGCTCTCAACGCCGGACTAGCAGTTGTGGAGGGCGATATTGTTTCCATTACTGATGATGATGCCGCACCCCACCCAGATTGGTTAGAGCGCATCACCGCTCACTTTATCTGTGATAGTTGCATTGGTGGTCTTGGTGGGCGTGATTGGATACACCACGGCAGCAAATTAGAAGACGAATCCCGCCTAGTAGTTGGACAGTTGCAGTGGTTTGGGCGAGTGATTGGCAACCATCACCTGGGAGTGGGAGAACCCCGCGAAGTCGATATTCTCAAGGGCGTAAACATGAGTTTTCGTACCCAAGCAATCGGGCAATTACGCTTTGATGAGCGGATGCGCGGTACAGGAGCGCAGGTACACTTTGAAATGGCGTTCACTCTGACATTAAAGCGGGGTGGTTGGAAGATAATTTATGATCCTAATGTTGCTGTAGATCACTATCCAGCACAACGTTTTGATGAAGATCAGCGAAATAACTTTAATGACATTGCCTTTATTAATTTAGTCCATAATGAAACTTTAGTTTTATTAGAGCATTTGCCATTTATCCGCCGGATTGTATTTTTGTTCTGGGCAGTATTCGTGGGTACGTGCGATAGTTTGGGTTTTGTACAATGGCTGAGATTTTTACCTAGCCAAGGGCAGTTGGCGGGTAAAAAATTGCTGGCATCTTGGCGTGGACGTTGGCAGGGATATAAACAATTCGTAATTCGTAATTCGTAATTCGTAATTCGTAATGAATTCAATTTCTTCTTATATCATGTCCGGGTAATTAGTTGTGATTCCCATAGTCATTGCACCCCACCCCTTTATCCCCTCCCCGCCGGTGGGGAACTCGGGGCCCCCTCTGGGGATTAGGGGCAGGGAGACAAAACGCAGCTTTGGCGGGGTGGGGTTCTTCGGGTTTAATAAGTAATCAAGCGGACATGATATTAGCTCTAGTTCTCAGATTCAACCTGGGAATTAAGACGGGTGGGTTGCTGTCTCCAGAGAGCCAGTAATCCAAAATCTAAAATCCAAAATCTAAAATTGAATGACTTCTAAGCAGATACTTTTCAATAGTTTTTTACAAGAAAGCTATTCTCCTGAGGAGCGATCGCAACAGGGTTGGATGGCGATCGCAGCCTTTGTATTACTGACTGTAGTTTGTTATTTTGCTGGTGCTACTGCCGCATTACGCCTAATTTACCCGGTGACAGCTTTAGCAGTAGGCGTATTTTTATACTTGCGGCATCCCATTCTCTACATCAGCTTTACCTGGTGGATTTGGTTTCTCACACCCTTAGCTACTCGCTTAGTTGACTATCGGGTGGGCTGGGACGCTACCCGTCAAATGCTCATAGCACCCTACTTAGTGGTGTTTGTCACTATAGCAACATTCTTACGACACTTTCCCCGCGCCTCTGGTCAAGGGGGCTTACCGTTTGTTTTGGCTTTTATCGGAGTGTTCTATGGCTTTCTAATCGGTCTGATTTACAATCCCCCTATCCCTGTAGCACGCGGATTGATGGATTGGCTCAGTCCGATCATTTTCGCTTTTCACTTATTTATAAACTGGCGAGATTATCCCAGCTATCGCCAGAACTTTCAGCGAACATTCCTCTGGTGTGTGTTGATTTTAGGAACTTATGGCGTATATCAATTCGTGGTAGCTCCTGAGTGGGATAGGTATTGGCTCATCCAATCAAAACTATTCATGAGTTCTGGAAAGCCTGTACCTTTCGGGATGCGTGTCTGGAGTACATTGCACTCAGTCGGTCCCTTTGGTTCCGTCATGCAAGCTGGATTACTGTTATTATTTACCAGTTCAGGAAATTTAATTTTTCCGGCTTCAGCTGTTGGTTACTTATCCTTCCTGTTGACACAAGCACGTACTAATTGGGGAGGCTGGTTATTTGGAATAATTATGATTATGGGTTCAGTCAAAGCGCGGATTCAAATGCGCTTAATTACCATAATCGTGGTCATGGCAATTTGTGTTGTACCATTGACAACTATCGAGCCAATTTCTGGGGTTGTAGCAGCCCGTTTGCAAACTTTTTCTAATCTTGAAGAAGATAACAGTTTTAAAGATAGATCGGGAAGTTATGACAAAAACCTTGGTTTAGCCCTTTCTAATGGTCTAGGTAATGGCTTAGGAAATATTTGGAAAGTTAACGAAAAAACTGGTCAAATTGAAGTGGTGGTGATTGATAGTGGCATATTAGATATGTTTTTCACCCTTGGTTGGTTTGGAGCCATCTTTTATATGGGTGGATTAATCTTATTGATTATTAGTGTTAGCAACTATGGTGAAGGTCGTTTCGATAGTTTTGTTAGTGCTGCCCGCGCCATTGGCATCAGTTCTGCTACACAGTTAGTTATTGGTAGCGGGATGTTAAGCGTAGCAGGGATGATTCTTTGGGGATTTTTAGCTATGGCTATGGCAGGACATAAGTACTATACCAATCCTCAGATCCCTGACTTCTCTAAGAAGTCGAGGTTCTGATAAATCTTACAACTTAAATAGGACTCTTATAGATTATGAAAGTAATTATTCTAATGCCACTAGCCGAGCAACGAGGCGGCGGTGAAATGATGCTTTGGGATTTGGTACAGCAGGGACGTAATGCTGGTGTTGAGTGGCTGGTGATATTTTTAGAAGACGGCCCGATGGTACAACAAGTAAAGTCCCTGGGTATTGATGCGCGAGTTGTAGAAAGTGGACGTTTACGCCAAATCCACCGTTTTATTGGCGCTGTTTTTCGGATAGCTGCGATCGCCCGCCGCGAACGTGCAGATATAATTGTCAATTGGATGTGGATAACGCATATATCTGGAGGTTTGGCGGCAATGCTGGCGGGGTTGCCTGCTGTGTGGTATCAACTAGAAGTACCTAGTGACAAAACTTGGTTGGTGCGAATCGCAACTTTAATCCCAGCCCGCGCAATTATCACCCTTTCTCAAGATGGCAAGCAAGCACAGGCAGAAATTTGGCCTCACAGACCAACACCTTTAGTTTATCCTGGTGTAGCACTAGATCGATTTGAACCTGATGCTTTACCTTCTCCTGAAGAAGCACGGCGGAAGTTGGGCTTACCTTTACACGGACCTCTGATTGGAATTGTTGGACGATTGCAACGATGGAAAGGAATGCACGTACTGGTACAGGCGATGCCGAAAATTTTACAGAAGTATCCTGATGCTCATTGTGTAGTGGTTGGCGGTAAGCACGATTTGGAATCGGATTATGAGGACTTCTTAAAAGCAGAAATCGCCGCATTCGGTTTGAAAGAGCAGGTAATTATGGCTGGGCTACAGCGTAATATCCCTGAGTGGGTGCAGGCGATGGATGTATTTGTTCATGCCTCAGATAAAGAGCCGTTTGGGATTGTGATTATTGAGGCGATGGCGCTGGGTAAACCTGTAATTGCTGGCAGTGCAGGCGGTCCGACAGAGATTATTACCGATGGCATGAATGGACTATTAACACCTTACGGCGATGCAGATAAATTAGCGATCGCAATTCTCCGCTATCTTGACGAGCAAGAATTTGCCCAGAGTGCGGGAATGGCTGCACGACAACGCGCCCTCGATTTCTCAACGCAGAATTATGCCCAAAATTTTATTAGTGCAATTCGTTCTGCGATGCCGAGTGTTTCATAGGCTCAATCAAAACATAATTCCTAACGAGGCAACATCTTCGATCTACAATTCTATCAAACGGATGAGTTAATTTGGGTTTTCAGTACCTATTATTGCTAATGATTAGGTTGTTGCCTCCCAAAGTCATTTTCGTAAAGCAGTCTGTTCTGGATAATAATCCAGCCAACTAGCATAGTAGGTGGTAAAGAAGCGTTAATTTTAGTTAATTTCAGTTAATTTTAATGGAGGGATATTTTCGTATCTTGGGCTGATACCATTTTACTATTTCACACTCTACACGCGCCCCGAAGTGGTTTGGCAAAGGAAAATGATTTGCAGCCAGCTATGATCGTAGGTGATAGTAAACTACTAGCCAGTTAAGTTTTCTCCCATTTCCCAATGTTTGTTGTTAAGCTTTTACTGAGCTATTTTTTTACTGTATATTAATAAATAACTACTTAATTGCTGGGAGATATGAAAATCTATGAGAATACAGTAATAATTAAATTACTAATTCCTCGCCTATACCCTTTTACTTAGATTGTGTTGATACTATCTTTACATTATCACTTAATTGTAAATATAATATAATACACCATATCTTGTTCGTTATGTAATACTTAGTGTTATAGAGAAAACCTCATCCAAATCAACCTGGTAACACTTTTGGGTAAAAATTAATAGAGTAGAATAACTGAATATCACTCAGACATTTTGAAAATTAGAAGCAGGATTTTTAAATGATCAGCTTAAGTAATTCGGAAAACGGCACAGCTAGCAGCACAGCAGCCACTAAGAGGCTGGCAAGGGCGATGATGGTTTCTAGTGGAGAGTTTTCACTTTTATTAGCCTGTTGTAACTCTTTTCAAAGGCAGCAGCAAGTGATGAATTTGTTAACAGAATTTTCATCAGCAGATATTCACGAAGTCTCACTCTCACCTGCGGCTGACACATTGTATACAGCTATTATAACCGCAATTGGTACTACTCAACCCGAAGCCTTGATGATACGGGGTTTAGAATCTGTAGTGGCAATTAACCAACTAATCATCAGTACCAACATCATGCGAGATGAGTTTCGGAAACAGTTTCGGTTTCCCTTGGTGTTGTGGGTAAATGATGAAATTCTGTGTAAGCTAGTCTGGCTAGCACCCGATTTCAAAGACTGGGCAGCTAGTACCATTAGATTTGATGTACCTCAAAATCAGTTCGTTGAATCTGAACAACAAGCCATGAGGGCTTAATATTGGCTGAAATTACAAAATCTAAGCTACGCTTCTCTCTGATTATTTTCTAAAATTACTTTTATTCAACCCTCGCTGACTAAGGTGAGGTAAAAAGCGTTACCAGATTTCCTCGCAAGCTATTTTCCAAATTAGAAGATGGAATAGGTGTAGAGGAGTAAGTTGCTACAGCAGTTTTATATTTAATTCAACCCACCTACTCAATGAAGTCTGAGCTTCTGAATTCTTAATTGATTGCCGTAGGACTAGAGGGCGTTTTGATTGAGTGCATTTTTATTCAGAATTTGTATAAGGAACAAACAATTAGTACATCAGCGTCTGCCTTTATATCTGTTTCAAAAGAAAGAAACTAAACTAATTACCAACTAGTGAAGTTCTGGAGTTATGTACTTTATATTGCAATACGCTTGGGTTAAGGATAATTGTAGGTTGGGTTGAAGGTCGCCAAACCCAACAAACTATGGCAAATGCTGGGTTTCGTTCCTCAACCCAACCTACACAGTTTAAGGTTTTTGGCGCTAACCCAAGCATATTGGTTTGTATTGTCCATTTGTAGTTGGATAATATCTCTTAGTCGTATATCTATATTACCATGAAACTCATGCAGAAACACTACTTTAACACTAATCAAGCGCGAATTTTCACTGCTTTGATTTTGACTGGAATTTTGTCTATTGCTAGTGGTTTAACACTTGTCAATGGGGCTACAGCTGCTTCTGCGAACTTCTCGCTAGAAACAAGCAATGAAGTTCTTAAAGACAATATTAAACCAAACAGCTTGCCACGTCCAGTAGCTAAGGCGGTACTGCGAGATTTAGCCCGCAGACAGGGAATTTTAACCAAAGAACTGAAAATTATTGATTATAATCAACAGACTTGGCGCAATGGTTGCTTGGAACTGCCTCAACCTGATGAACTCTGCACCCAAGCGTTAGTTCCTGGTTGGCGGATTGTGGTATCTAATGGCAAACAAAACTGGGTTTATCATACCAATCAAACAGGTTCCGCAGTCAGGCTGAATGAAAAAGCTAATGAAAATACACTAGCCCCTGTACAAATTCCAGTCAGCGAGTTACCACCACCGTTAAATAAAGATGTAGTCTTTCGGCAAATCTCCAGTGGTGGTATTACTGGCAGAACCTACGAGACTGTTTTACTCAAAGATGGGCGATTGATTCGCGTGCGGATTGGTGATGCCAATGATTCTGAGCGTACTGTTCACCGTGTTTCTGTGCAACAGGTGCAACAATTTCAGAGATTTTTAGAACGTTCTAAATTTAGTAAATTCCAGAATCTGAGTTACCCAGCCCCCAGTGGTGCTGCTGACTATATTACCTTTACTCTCACAAGCCTTGAGGGTACGGTTCAGTACAACGATATTTCTCTAAATAACCTGCCAAAGAATTTACAAGCAGCAGTCAATGCCTGGAATCAGATTGCAGCCAGGGCACAATAATAACAATTCAAAATTCAAGAGAGTTACATAAGTTTTAGCGCTTACAATCGAAACGATCGCTATTCATGCTGATTGTTCATAATTTGATCATCTCTGTAGCAAATGATGAAAAGGTTTGTCAAGTGGTGTGTTGAGTTTCATTCTTGGTGGAATATTCGCCAAAGCAGAAAGTCTCTTTTGTTTGCCGTTATAGTTACCTTGAGTGTAGTAGCTACGGTAATCCTATCGTTCCCTTTGAACGCTCAAATTAATCTGCCGCGATCCCTTCGGTGGGCTACGCCAACGCCAGCATCTGAGTTAAGGGGAGTGTGGTTAACAAATATTGATAGTGATGTGTTATTTGAGCGCGATCGCCTCAAGGCATCTTTGCAACGCCTTGATAAACTCAATTTTAACACGATATATCCGGCGGTTTGGAATTGGGGATATACATTGTATCCTAGCAAAGTTGCAGCCAAAGTTATCGGGCGATCGCTCGATCCCACACCCGGATTGCAAGGACGAGATATCCTCAAAGAAATTGTTGATGTGGGACATCAAAAAGGGTTAACAGTGATTCCCTGGTTTGAATTTGGCTTCATGGCACCAGCCGATTCTCTATTAGCTAAAAATCGTCCCCAATGGCTCACCAGTCGCAGTGATGGGACTCGCATTGTCAAAGATGGCAGAGATAATCGCGTTTGGCTAAATCCCTTCCGCCCAGAAGTACAACAATTTATTCAAGATTTAATCATTGAAATTGTGAGAAACTACAATATCGATGGCATTCAATTTGATGACCATTTTGGCTTACCATCAGAATTAGGTTACGATACCTATACAGTGGCACTTTACAAAAAAGAACACCGTGGTCAAGCTCCCTCGAAAAACTCTCAAGATCCAGAATGGGTGAGTTGGAGAGCTAACAAAATTACCGAGTTTATGAAACGGGTATTCAAAACCATCAAAGCTACTAAAAAAGATTGCCTGGTTTCCGTTGCCCCTAATCCTCAACGTTTTTCCTACGACTTCTCTTTAGCAGACTGGCAAAAGTGGGAACGGCTGGGAATCATTGAAGACTTAGTTTTGCAGATATATCGGGATGACTTGAATGTTTTTGTCAGCGAATTAGAGTATCCAGAAGTGAAAGCGGCAAAAAGTCATATTCCAGTGAGTGTGGGCATTTTGTCCGGGTTGAAAAACCGATCTGTACCGATGCAACAGATTAAAACACAAGTGCAAAAAGTACGCGATCGCAATTTTGCTGGAGTTTCTTTCTTCTTCTATGAAAGCCTCTGGAATATGAGCAAAGAAAAACCCCTAGAGCGTCAAATTGGCTTCCAGAAAATTTTCCCCACACCAACGGCTTACCCGAATTTGCTAGCCGGTTGGAAACCGTTGAGTTAATTTTCCTAGCAACCTGTCGGTGAACACATCACTTAATTTCAGTGAAGATTCACCCCTTCGGGGTTCGTCAGTCGCTCATGGGGGAAACCCCCAAGACTGCGCTGACTCACCGACAATCACTATCTTCAATCCAAAATCCAAAATTTAAAATCTAAAATTCGGTCATGGTAATTTAACTAGCTTGCTGTCCAAACCGTCTCTGTAAATCAGCCTCCGCTTCCTCAATTGTCATCGGAACCTGTTTTGGAGATTGGGCGCGTCTTCTGTCGATGTATATATGGAATGCTTCATCGTCGTTGCGATGCTCCAAAATATAAGCTCTTAGCTGCTCTAAAGTCATTTGTTGAAGGTTAGGTTTTGTCATAACCAAAGAATTTCTCCAGTTGGTGTTATCTCAGCTTCTATTGAATTATTCGCCAAGATGTAAACATTCCTGGTGCGCTCATCTAATCTTACAAGGTCTATTCGTTTATAAACTCTGGTAAGTTGAGCGCACACCCGAATTGCAGATATTGCTTGTTTGGGTGTAGGCTCGATAAACACTATCCTATTCCCAAACGCCCAGCCAAGCCAGGAGTTAGGGGTAGAAGTGTGGTAATCATCAAGAATAGAGCCAAAAGCCCCAAAGCGGCTCTAGCATCATCGGGTTCAGTGACTTCATTCAAGCTGGGGCGTTCTTGATCTCGTTGCAAAAAGAAAATCACGATCGCCCAGTACATGGCAAGAGTATTACCAAGAGACACTAGCGCCAGTAAAATTAAAGTTGCGATCGTTGCTCGTCCTGCGGTTTTGCGTCCATAAATCGCCTGAACAATGCGGCCACCATCTAGTTGTCCTGCGGGCATCAAGTTCAAAGCGGTAATTACTAAACCCAGCCAACCAATCACCACTAGGGGATGAACACTTACCAAGGATGACTGCAAAGCCGAACCAAGAACAACTCGCGCCAAACTTCCCACCAAAATCGACCCTTGAAAAAACTGATTTGGCAATTGAAATAAACTACCTGGATGGGAAAGCAGCAAACCCGTCACCAGGATTAATAAAGAGACAATACCACCTGCGGCTGGCCCTGCCAAGGCGATATCAAATAATACCTTGCGGTTGGGCAACAGAGACTCAAAGCGGGTAATTGCACCAAAGGAGCCAATTTGCACTGCGGGTAGAAAGAAAGGCCAGCTAAGGCGAATTTGGTGACGCTGGGCAAGTATCCAATGACCTATTTCATGAGCTACTAAAATCGTTAATATCCCAGCGCCTATGGGCAAAGCTTCTTTAAACCGCCCTGGATTGCCAAAGAAATCAAAATTTAGCAATAAGCCCGCAGCTTCTAGATTTGTAGCAATAGTTGCTATCAACAGAATACCTGCAAAAGCTTTTTGCGATAACAACATCGGCCGCGGATCATTGCGGCTCGGCAGGACAATTACCACTGGTTTAGCGTCGGTATTTTCTACTAAAAACAGGCGATATTGATCACCAAGGAGTTGCCGTAATTTTGCAGTTAGACGATTGTGAACCTCTTCTGGTTCTCCTCGCAGATTGCCTTTAAAAATGGCTCCATCTTGATAAGCGATCGTTTCTGTGGCAAAAAACGTATCGATACCGAAAATGCCTTTAATTGTATTTAAGTCATCTTCGGGTATTGGCGGGATCTCCGCTTTCAGTTCTGCTACTGCTAGTTGTGGGGAATTTGGTTCCAGTGAGGAATCAGCAGCGAGTCTTTCTGTGGCGCGTTCTTTGAGGATAGCATCTTGCCCAGCTGCGCGTAACTGTCTGCCCAAGAAGATGTACAATCCGGCGGAAGTCACCACTAAGAACAATATACCCGCTATATTGATGTAAATTCCTGCGGCAAACAATCCAAAAAACAGCAGCCAGGGAGTCATCAACACCACCGACTGTAACCAGGCTAAGATTCCCAGTTTACCAAAAGGTCTGGCGCGATAAAAGCCCCAGCCCAAAATGCCTAAAGCTACCAGTAGGATTGCCGCCAGGATAGAAGTTTCTGATAAAGTAAACATCTCCAAACCTTTGCTATTGAGACTGAGCCAGAACAAGTCCGGTATTGCAGATACACTTATTAATGTATAACGTCGTCTGTCGTCTGCCCAAATTATCCGGTTTGGCATAGGCTAGCAAAAACCGCAGGCATTGCAGTTTTGGTAGACCATTAATCTAGCTCTGCTTCAGTTTCCTCATCTGCTCGCAAAATCACTGATGTAGTTCCGTACAACACGCTCAAAAAAGCGCCAAAATGTTACAGATTTAGATACTTATGATTTCATCGGAGGCGATCGCATCTGATGCCAAAATGGGAACCATAAGAAAAGAAGCTCGTACCATGCTTTGGTATGAAGCAGAGAAACGTAATACATCACAATATATTTGTTTACCCATGTCTAACGAACAAGAGCAGAATTCCGCTTTTAACGCAGCTGCCAACATTAACGTTCACCATGCCGAATTACAGGATTTATCCTTAAGTGCAGCCGGTAGATTATATAAAGGTGGGATTCGACCTGGTGATCCGATCAGAACCAGACTGCAAGCCCAAGAAATGTTAGATAAAATCCCTCCATCTCAAAGAGCAGGGATTGATGGCAAATCTACTGATGTTAATACCAAACAATACCTATCAGATAAGCACGCTAGTCATATCAAACCGCATAGCAAAGGCGGCTCAAATGATCCCAAAAATATCAAGTGGGAAAACGCCAAAGATAATTTAGCCCGTGGCGATAAACCCATGACTTCGCAGGAGCAAATAAGATTAGATGCAAAATGGCATTTTGACAACCTAACAGGTGCAGTCAAAGCAGGTGTTAAAGCCGCGCCCCTTGGAGCAGCTATTGGTGTAGCGACAGCAGCACCATTTTCGTTACTAACCAACGCGCTGTGGGTAGTTCGGGGTGAAATTTCTGCACAAGAAGCCACTATAGAAACATTGAAAGATACCGTCAAAGGCGGCGCAATTGGGGGTGTGACAGCGTTTGTAACCACAACACTAGCAGCAGCTTGTCCACCAATTGCGATCGCTTTAACCGCAGCCGCGCCAGTTTTAGCTGTTGTTGGAACTGCGGGTATGGTTTACGAGTTTTTCAAAATCCTCGATGACCATAAACAAACGGTGAAAGTCTATTATGAATCTTTAACTAAACAAGAATTAGAAAGATTACAATCAATTGAGAACGAACTGATTTATGAACACCAGAAAAATCTAGAGTTTTTGGCCCAAGCAGAAGCGATTAATCAAGAAATTACAAATCGTCCAATTGCACCGGGAATAGAAGGGGCTATGCAACGGTTATGTGAATCAGTCGCTATTGCTAAATCTCTAGGATTAACATCAGCAGATAGTAAATTGCTTGCTGGTTCTCAACTTCCTCATCTGATCACAGAATAATAGGAATTAAATTTTAGAGGATTACATAGTTTTTATGCTTCCTTTTATTTTCGGCGCTCTTGGATTAGCTGTTGGAGCGGTTGTTGGTGCTTTTACTACTCACGCTTTTGGGGAAAGTGATAGACAAGCAGCCAAGCATCATAGGACGGTTGCAAATGAACTAGCTGATAAATATACAAATTTGGAGCAAAAATACTATGAACTAGCTGATAAAACAAAAAAACAGATTCCCAATTTAACTCACCAACACGCTTTAGATGAAGTTGAAAAAGACTGTTTGCGTTTAGCAGTTAGATTACAGCATAGTCTGATTGATCTGATGTGGGATATTGATAGAGATCCAACAGAAGCTGCTTTGAAGGAATTTGTCAACGCAGTAGAATTTACAAATAATTTTCTCTGCGAAATAAATGAAAAGTTAATTTGTGTACCCAGTGACTATTATGCACGCAATCTTATTGCCTCTGCTCAACGCGAAATCATTTTGAATAGTTCAGAAGATTTTTCCAATCCATCAAATAGAAACAATGAAGAATTTACGGAAAAACCATTGTCAAGAGAAAACGAATTTAATAAGGAGGGAATTTCAATGAACAATACTCGGTACATTTTTTTGAACAATTTCAAAGGCTTGTATTATTTTTTCAAAGTTAGCTCCACATCTAAACTTTGAAAATAATATCCCGCCCACGGCTGAATCAGGGTTTGAGGTATAAAACCTGCTCAATTTTTGTCCTAACTATGGCAATGAAATTATATTCTTAAAATATATCTGAATACTTACTATAGTTATGGTATTGCGCTGTAACTTTATCGGAGGCAATCAAGCCACATAAAAATATCAATGTGAAAAATATGGTTTTAAGGTAAAGCAATTAAATCCAGGATTCGACTGAAAAACTGTAAACTTGCTGAATCCTAGTGAAGTCGCTGTCAGCAGAGACGAGAGTAATATTATGATAAATTGCTGTTGCGGCGATCAAGGATAGTCATCGGACACCTCCCAGCAACTACTAGAACTTTCATTTTACCTGATTGATCAAGTGGGAATGGTTTTGACGATCGCACTATAAAAGTCAAAAAGCTTAAACAAAGACCGATCGCAACATTGAGCAGGAACTAGCTAAAAAATAGCGTTGGCGCTAGCCTTGTCGTCAGACATCGCACTCCAGCAAGGTTAGAGAGCAATGCCTAGTTGTGTAAAATAGCGATCGCCTCAAAGCAGCAGAGAAGAAAAATGCTTTGAAAAAGGCGAAAGTAAGAAACTCTAGCACAAAATTTCTTACTTTAGTTTTTATTAACAGACTACGGTTGTACGTCCGATTGAGCGATCTTCAGGTTTGGGTTTAATTGTAATTTCTACATCATTACCCAAAATATTCAGATAGCTAATTAATCTATCAGTTGAAAACCCACTTAATCTTCCTCTAATTAATGAAGAAACTTTAGGCTGATCAATTCCTAAAATTTCACCAGCTTGCACTTGTGTTAATTTTCGGCTAGCAATGATTTCACTAATTTTACGGACAAGTTCGGCTTTGACTAGTCTTTCTTCGGGATTGGGTAATCCTAAATCAGCAAAGACATTCCCACTACTAACGTAAACATTATTTTCGTTGCTCATTTTTTAGCTGTTTCCGTTGAATAATCTTCCTGAGCGTCTTTTAATCTTTTTTTAACCAAATCTATGTCTTGTTGCGGTATAGCAATACCATGTTTTGATTTCTTTTGAAATGAATGCAATAAGTAAACAACTCCTGCAAATTTAACAGTGTAAATTGCTCTGTATGTATCCCCATCAAAATTATCTACAATTTCTAAAACGCCAGCCCCTGAAAATCCATGTAGAGGTTTTGCATCAGGATGCTTTTCACCATGTTGTGCCAAATTTAGAGCATAACCCATTACATCTTGTACATCTTCAGGAAACTCCTTTAAATCATCAAGAGCGCTTGCAATCCATTTAAGGGGTTTTTCTTGTTGTTCACTCATGTAATACCAATTATGCCAAAATTAGCATATTATGTCAATAAGTGATTTTTTTATATCAAAATTAGTCTATAGCAATCCGATTTGATTTCTGAAATTATTTGCGTAGGCTGGGACTGGGGAGTAGGGAAGAAGCCTCTTTGAGTTGTACTGAGTTTTTTCAAAAATTAAATATGAGTCCTATATCAGCGTCAAATACTGATTAAATACCGCAAGTGACTTGCGAAAATTTGTTTGTTAATTATTTATGATTTTACAGCAGATATAACCGCTACTCCATATTTTCCAAATATAGTATCGGAAGTAATTATAACCATCTTTTCTAACATCGCTTGTGCTATTAAAAGTCTATCAAAAGGGTCTTTATGATATTCAGGTAGCGATGCTGCTTTAACAGCGTGGTGTTCTGTCATTGATAAAAAACTAAACTGAGTATCAATAATCGCTTGTATTAAATTTTCCGGGGTTTTAAGCTGCCCTTTTTTTCTTTTTATTTCTATTTACCAAACACTAACAGCGCTAACAAAAACTTTATTTGAAGAATCTGAAATTTGCTGACGAGCTTCAGGTAAAAGACAAGGATTATCTTCAAGTGACCATATTAAAGCACAGGTATCAAGCAATAATTCCATTATTCTTCTATACCAAATTCCGAAAGAATCTCACTTGATGTTTTATAAAAATCTTCTGATATTTCTACTTGCCCTTTCCAAATACCTAAAGGTCTAGGTTTTTGAGTAGAAGCAATTTCTTTTATTTCACCACCAATGTTAAAATTGAATATAGGTGAACTAATTACAGTCGATTCATTTCCACATAATGATTGAGTAATATTTGTTTTATCCTTCAAACTATTTAATGGATGTAAAGTAAAAACATTCAGATCAGTAATAGAATTAATAAATTCGATAGAACTATTATACATTCGTTCATTTATATCTTCTTTAAGATTTTCTCCATTTTGTTTACTAATAATAGAATCAATTTCTTCTTTCAACGATTGTAAGTCTGAAAGAGTTAAAGAAGATAGCATGGATGATATTAAACGTGCCTGATCGCTAATAGACATAATGTTATTAGGTGTAAAATAAACTACAGTTAACAGCTAAAGACGAAATTTTTATTTCACTACTATTTTAATCTATCTAGTTAGACTCTATATCTTGTAAAGCGTGTAGTAATAGTTGTTATTATCACAACATTGAGCAGGAACTAGCTAAAAAAGAGCGTTGCCGCTAGCCTTGTCGTCAGACATCGCACTCCAGGAAGGTTAGAGAGCAAAGCGATCGCCTCAAAGCAGCAGAGAAGAAAAATGCTTTGAAAAAGCCGAAAGTAAGAAACTCTAGCACAAAATTTATTACTTTAGTTTTTATGAACAGACTACGGTTGTACGTCCGATTGAGCGATTTTCAGGTTTGGGTTTAATTGTAATTTCTACATCATTACCCAAAATATTCAGATAGCTAATTAATCTATCAGTTGAAAACCCACTTAATCTTCCTCTAATTAATGAAGAAACTTTAGGCTGATCAATTCCTAAAATTTCACCAGCTTGCACTTGTGTTAATTTTCGGCTAGCAATGATTTCACTAATTTTACGGACAAGTTCGGCTTTGACTAGTCTTTCTTCGGGATTGGGTAATCCTAAATCAGCAAAGACATTCCCACTACTAACGTAAACATTATTTTCGTTGCTCATTTTTTAGCTGTTTCCGTTGAATAATCTTCCTGAGCGTCTTTTAATCTTTTTTTAACCAAATCTATGTCTTGTTGCGGTATAGCAATACCATGTTTTGATTTCTTTTGAAATGAATGCAATAAGTAAACAACTCCTGCAAATTTAACAGTGTAAATTGCTCTGTATGTATCCCCATCAAAATTATCTACAATTTCTAAAACGCCAGCCCCTGAAAATCCATGTAGAGGTTTTGCATCAGGATGCTTTTCACCATGTTGTGCCAAATTTAGAGCATAACCCATTACATCTTGTACATCTTCAGGAAACTCCTTTAAATCATCAAGAGCGCTTGCAATCCATTTAAGGGGTTTTTCTTGTTGTTCACTCATCTAATATTAATTATGCTAAAAATAGCATATTATGTCAATAAGTGATTTTTTTGTATCAAAATTAGTCTATCAGCGTCAAATACTGATTAAATCTCGCAAGTGACTTGCGAAAACTACAACCGCGCAAAAGCCTCAGTAATAGCATTGGCACTGAAAACCTTTGTGAAAAAATACTTTTCACTTTGCTCTCACAAGCGTTTCTTACTTTGACTTGTTAGAATTCTCAAAAATGATCCGCCAAATCCTTAATGCTCAATGCCCTATTCGTATCTTGCCCATGACGATCGCACTATAAAAATCAAAAAGCTTGAACAAAGACCGATCGCAACATTGAGCAGGAACTAGCTAAAAAATAGCGTTGGGGCTAGCCTTGTCGTCAGACATCGCACTCCAGCAAGGTTAGGGAGCAATGCTTGGTTCTGTAAATCAGCGATCGCCTCAAAGCAGCAAATGGTAAAAAAACTTGAACAAAGACTAAAATAAGAAACTTTTGCACAGCATTTCTTATCAATGGTCGGCACAATTTAATCAATCACGCTATTCAATCCCCGTTTCTTAACTAGGTGCAACAGCTTAAGAGCAGTACCACTGGGACGCTTCTGACCGATTTCCCACTTTTGAACCGTTGATAGACTTGTATTCAAAATCGCAGCAAATACTGCCTGGCTGACATGAGATGATTCGCGTATTTGCTTAATTTGCTGAGGTTCTAGCGGTTCAATCGCAGACAAGCACAGACGGTCGAATTCACGCAATGTAGTCTGATCCATCAGTCCAGCTTTGTGCAGCCCCATAACCGTTTCGTGAACGGCTTCAAGAATCGCTGATTTCTTCTTCGGCATTGCAAATTACCTCCATCAATTCATCTTCCAGCTTGGCTTTTTCGAGATCCTATAGTGTGTAAGACAACAGCACCGATGCCAGCTTTTTTAATGCTTCTTCTTCTTGTTTGTTAATGTTGCTGCGCTCATTTTTCGGGAAGCCGAAAACAAAAAACCAGCAATCTCCCTTGTTGGTAGCGACCAGTGTACGAAAGCCACCACGCTTACCTTGTCCAGAGCGGGCAATCCGCTTTTTGACCAGTCCGCCTCCTAGATCGGCTTCGTAAAGTCCTGCTGTCATTTCGTTTACAGCCGTGCAGAGGCTAAGGTCGTTTAAACCCTCTTTGCGTGCCCAACGGTTAAACCATCGGGTTTTGTAGATTATCATGCTATGGTCATTCCCTTCGCTTATTATATAGCACTTGGTGCTATGGTTGGCAAGCTCAATGCCCTATTCGCAATCTTGCCCATGACGATACACTATAAAAGTCAAAAAGCTTGAATCAAAGACCGATCGCAGCATTGAGCAGGAACTAGCTAAAAAATGGCGTTGGCGCTAGCCTTGTCGTCAGACATCGCACCAAAATATGACAGATTAATTAGATTTAAGCCTTGACAATAAAGGCTAAATATGTTTAAGGTCAAACACCACATCTTTCGTAGGGGTTTAGCAATGCTAAACCCTTACAGCATGGTCTTTGGGCATTTGGAAAGTAGCCGCAAAACAAAGCTCAAACTAACTGCGTCCACAAGTTATAAAGTATGTGTAGATAAAACAGCGAGTATATTGAGAAAAAATCTGTATGACAAACTACCAAGAAACCCTAACTAGTAATGAATCCGTTGATGAGCTAATTGCCGAGACGACAAGCATTAACCATGTGGAGGTAATTGAAAATGTCATCGACTCCTTGGAACAAGACGACAGTGCAATGGTTAGCCGCACTCCAGAGAATGGTTATCTCTGGAAGTTTAAGTACGGAAGTGTGGAAGTATTTGTCCAACTCAATGGCACAACCGATGAAGACACCATAACGGTTTGGTCTACGGTGCTAAATTTACCTGCTAAAGATGAACCTAAGTTGATGCGGTATCTTTTGGAGTTAAACTGCTCTAGTACTTTTGAAGCGCGTTTCGGTATTATTGAAAACCGAGTGGTTGTAATATCGACACGCACCTTAGCGGAGTTATCTCCTGGCGAAGTGTCTCGGCTAATTACCGTTGTGGCAACGATCGCTGATAATAACGATGAAGCTTTACAATCTGAATATGGTGCGACTTAAGGAATTTGGGATTTTAGATTGGGCTGTTGCTGCATCGGATGCCTAGCAATCAGATTTGGCGATTAATTCCTTTGCTAGAGGCGGCTGGCAATGTGCAGATGGCGATTGACCTCTGGTTGCTAAAACAGCACCAATCTGGAAAGCATCCGTCAACTCTGCGCTTTTATACCTGGTCGCCACCTGCTATTTCTCTCGGCTATCATCAACGCCAATACCCGGAATATTGGCAACATTTAACTTGGCAAGGGCAAAAACTGGATTTAGTGCCGCGTCCGACTGGTGGACGGGCGGTGTTACATCAAGGTGATTTAACTTACGCTGTAGTCACATCTGGACTGACGGGTAATCGCCTCCAGGTGTACGAAACAATTTGTGAGTTTTTAATTCAAGGCTGGCGATCACTTGGCGTAGAATTACATTACGGTACGGCTGGGCGAGGTTACATCCACAACCCTAACTGTTTTGGCACCGCTACCAGTGCAGATTTAGTTTTGCCAGATGGTGGCAAACTTATTGGTAGCGCTCAACTGCGACGTGAAGGGACGATTTTGCAACATGGTTCCATCCGTTTGCAACCCGATGCTGAACTGTTCACTCAGGTATTTGGTGCAGAATCTTTTACGGATGTACAACTGCCTCAAAGTCTGAGTATTGAAAAGATTATTGCAGCTTTAGTCATTGCAGCTAGCGATCGTTTTCATATCCAAATCGAGGTGCAACCCCTCTCAAAGTCCGAATGGGAAGCAATCTTGGCGCATCAGCCCTGAATCTTGAGGGTAGAAGTCTCTTTTAGATAGCCTGCTGTCACACAATCATCAATCAGTTGTAGAACAAACGGCCAAAGTTCCGGCGCACCTATTTCTACTGGCGCTACCCGTTTCATCACCTGCTCGCGCCTAATGCCATGAATGCGCCAACTTCCGCCCTGAGTTTGCTGATTGTGCAGCAAGGATTGTATACGGTCTAGGGCTGCGGCAAACTTAGCAGTGGGTGTTTCCCCTGCTTCAAACTCATCCCAGAGTAAACGCAACTCACTACCTTGATCTGCTGGCAAAAGTCCGAATAAGCGCAACGCTGCTTGTGCTTCTCTTGCTGCCTTGCTGTCATTACCCTGCACATCGTAACAGAAGGTGTCACCTGCATCAATTTCTACCAAATCGTGAATTAGCAGCATTTTGATCGCATGGAATATATCAACACCCTCTGGGGCATATTCTGCTAATACACTTGCCATTACAGCTAAATGCCAAGAGTGTTCTG
The DNA here is from genome assembly GCF_036919555.1 of Nostoc sp. Lineage (GTDB taxonomy): Bacteria > Cyanobacteriota > Cyanobacteriia > Cyanobacteriales > Nostocaceae > Nostoc. The sequence goes on along the minus strand of NZ_JBALCS010000078.1, from coordinate 20,202 downwards.
CACTATTTTCCCGGCGTGATCCATCAATAAGAAGGGTTTGACGCATCACCTGTTTCAATTGATCAATCTCAATGATGAACTGAATTTGTTGAGTCAGCCGATTGATTTGCACCTGAGTTTCTGATTGTGGGTGTGGTTGACCAAAGAGGCAGGGGAGCAGGGGGCAGGGGGCAGGGGGAGAAAGATTCACCGAATTCCCCTGCAATCAAGGGTTTCAGAGCAACTAAATTTATTTATGCCCAAAAGCAAAAATACTTATTTTGAGCGTCAAGTGCCACGAGAAATAATGCGTCCGTTTTCAGAGCAACTAAATTTATTTATGGGGTTCTCCCCCTTGCTCCCTGCCCCCTGCCCCTTTTCCTCTTCTTTGACTGGATCTTCCAATATATGTGATTATCTCAAAAATTATAGCGAATCTGCAAGTGCTTTTTTCTACATACCAATTAAAAAGCGCCTGGGAGTGTTGCCGTGTTTCCACCCCAAACGCTTTTTATTTTTAACTTGCTCCTCACACAAATAAATAGTATCACTACTTGAATCAAAAGGCCAGTATAGTGAGTGACACTTTCAGAACTGTACTGCCAATTTATATTTCTATATGCAAATTAAAAAATGCCTGGGAGTGTTGCCGTGTTTCCACCCCAGGCATTTCTTATTCTTAACTTGCTCCTCACACACAAATCAACACTATCACTACTTGTATCAAAAGGCAAGTATATTGAGTGACACTTTCAAAACTGCACAAGCAATCCAATTTCTGACAAATTAAAAAGCGCTTGGGAGTGTTGCCGTGTTTCCACCCCAGGCGCTCTTTATTTTTAACTTGCTCCTCACACACAAATAAAGAATATCACGCTTCTATCCAAGGGCAAGTATATTGAGTGACACTTTCAAAACTGCACACCTGATGTCAAAGAATTTTAGTGTAAAAAATGACGTACACCAGTTAAGACCATAACTAAACCCAGTTCGTTAGCAGCTTTGATTGAATCTTTATCGCGCAAACTTCCCCCAGGTTGGACAATGGCTGTAATTCCTGCTGTTGCGGCTGTTCTGACTGAATCATCGAAGGGGAAGAACCCATCGCTGGCGAGAATTGCGCCTTTGGTTTTTTCTCCAGCTTGTTCTAGGGCCATTTTAACTGAGCCGACACGGTTCATTTGACCAGCACCTACTCCTAGTGTAGTGCGATCGCTCGTCACAACAATGGCATTGGATTTAACGTGTTTGCAAACTTTCCAAGCAAACAGCAATTCGGCTAATTCGCTAGCGGTGGGTTGACGTTCGGTGACTACTTGCCATTGACTGGCGTCAGCAATCACGTCATCGCTAGCTTGGACGAGGAAACCACCTGCGATCGCTTTCACTGTATCCTTAGGGCCACTGCTCAAATCAGCTAGAGTCAAAATCCGCACGTTGGATTTTTTGGCCAGGATTTCTTCAGCTTCTGCATCACAACTTGGTGCAACCACACATTCTAAAAATGTTTTGGTTAACTCACTGGCTGTAGCCGCATCAATTGGGCGGTTGAGTGCGACAATACCACCAAAGGCAGAAACAGAATCAGCGTTGAAAGCTTTTTGATACGCTTCAAAAATACTACTTCCCAGTGCCGTACCACAGGGATTTGTATGTTTGATAATCGTTGCTGCTGGGGTATCAGTGAATTCAGCAATAATTCGGCGTGCGGCTTCTAAATCAACTAAGTTATTGTAACTAAGTTCTTTGCCTTGGAGTTTCGTCGCGGCTGTCCATCCCGTTGGGGTTGTACCAGTTTGATACCAAGCGGCGGGTTGATGGGGATTCTCGCCGTAACGCAGAGATTGCAATTGTGTGCCGCTAAGGTTGTAATTTTCTGTTCCTGCGAGATAAGATGCGATCGCTTGATCATAACTAGCAGTATGCAAAAATCCTTTTAAAGCTGCCTTTTGCCGAAACTCTAGGGATGCTACGCCGTTATTTTGGCGCAATTCCTCCAAATACTCCTCATATTGTGTTGGATCGCATAATACAGCGAGATGGGCGAAGTTTTTCGATGATGCACGTAGCATAGCAGGGCCACCGATATCAATTTGCTCAACAGCTTGGGATAATGTCACCCCTGCTTTAGCAATAGTTTCCTCAAAAGGATATAGATTGACCACCACTAAATCAATCGGGCGAATTTGGTTATTTTCTAAATCTGTAATATCTTGGGGAACATCTCGCCGCGCCAAAATCCCGCCGTGAATTCGCGGATGTAGGGTTTTGACTCGACCACCTAAAATTTCTGGAGAATCTGTGTAATCTGCAACTTTGGTAACAGGGAGTCCCGCATCTTTGAGGGCTTGGGCTGTTCCCCCACTGCTGATTAAATCAAAGTCAAATTCTTCAACCAAGCTACGGGCTAGGTCAATTAAACCAGTTTTGTTAGATACACTCAGCAGGGCTAGACGCGCCATTGATCAATTCCTTAAAGTGGGCTGGGAACGAAGGATCTCAAGTTTTGCATAAGCTTTGGTTAACTTCAAGACCATTAGGAATCATCGCAGCGGGAGGGTAAGTTAGGAGTAATACAGTGAATTAGGCATTTGCAGTAATACCAATTTTTCCTGATGTTGCTACAAATCAGATCCTTACAACCCCCTTAATAAAAGGGTTGGAGAGAGTATCACTAGATTTATGCCACTTATAGCCTGTAGACTCATAGACTTCATCCCTCATAAAACTGATTCTAATGAATCGCCGAAAAGCCTTTGGAAAAAGGTTGAGGGAATTGAGAGAAAAACAAGGCTACTCCCAAGAGCGCCTAGCGGAAGTAGCTGGTCTTCATCGTACCTATGTGGGCGATGTAGAACGTGGAGAGCGCAACATTAGTCTCAATAATATTTGGCGTCTTGCAGATGCTTTAGGTATTAATCCTTCTGCTTTCTTTCAAGAAGCTAATACTTCACAGCCCAATTCTGAAAGCTTTCCCGGTAATGAAGAAATCAATTAATACTGGGTGTCCCAGGGCTTTCCTGGTAGTTGAGGCTAAAGAATGCGTAGATTGGCAAAACAAAGTAGGGATGATGCGTATAATTCTCAAAGGGATTACCAAACGCTACATCAAGTTAAGACTCAAGCCTTAGAGTTCATTGGTAGTGAAAAAAGTTCCCTTGTTTTAACAAACGCGATAAAAAATCCCGCCAATACTAACTGTATTGCCTTTGGTGGTTTCTTATACCCCTCAGAAGGTATTTCTATTGAGGTAAAGCTAGATGCTGGAGATACTAGCAAATCAAAAGTTATTAAACTTACTAATACTTGGAATCGAATTGGAGTTATTGTTGATGCTCCAGAAACGGAAATTATAACAGTCACTTTAATGTGGACTGCATCTGTTCGGCTCAACTTTTGGGGACTCAACGCAGATGCCTTAAAGCTTCCTGATGAGATCCTTTTATTAAAACCTAGCGTGTCTGACCTACAACAATCTCATTTAGTACCAGAGACATTTTACTTGCCTCATGATACAGCGCTAGTGATGGAGATAGATGAGGAGCATTCTAATCATTTTCATCTATTAGAAGGCGAAGAAATCAGTCTTAAAAAATGCTCATACTGCGGCAGATTACTTCCTGTAAATATGCAACGTTTGGGTTCTTTATCATTTCACAAGCACAATGCAAAACTAAGTAACCACCAAAATGAATGTCGCTCATGTAAAAAGTGGCGTATCAATAACAATTTCAATCCATTAAGGACTACAGACCAACTACACGAGTCATCGGTCATCACCAGAGAACGCAAGATTTTTCTTAGAGAACCGGAAATCCTTCAAGGGATTAAAGAACGTACAGGCGCAGGATTGAAATCTCAGGTCTGGGAACGATTTAAACGGAAATGCTTTTATTGTGGTAAAGTCCTCAAACTTGAGGAAGTTCAACTAGACCATACACGTCCACTGGCTTACTTGTGGCCTATCGACGAACACGCAACTTGTCTATGTGCCGAACATAATAACCAAAAAAAGGAGAAGTTCCCAGTCGAATTCTATAGCGATGAACAACTTGTGGAACTCTCGAATATTTCTAGACTCTCGTATGAGCAAATACGCAAAAAAGAACTCAACGAAGTAGAACTGCAAAGAATTTTGTCAAACCTACCTAGCTTTGCACAACAATGGGAGCCAAGAACCTTTGCTGCCATAGCAAGAAAAATAACTGAACTTCGTCCTGACATAAATCTGTATACTTTACTTGAAAAGGAAAATTTAGACGTTTACCAAGAGTTAATTGAACGTCTTCGAGAAAGACCATTATCAGTTGGACAGGAATAAGTCTAGGTTTTTAAAATAGAATTCTGGTTTTATTATATAAACTATTGCAATTTCCCAAAAACGGTCTAAAAAATAATAAATGGTGTGTAGTTGTTAATCCTTTGTCACTAATTCCATGCTGCTCAAGCGCTTGGACATTTTCGCATACATCTGCAACTAATTCAAAATATGGCAATGCTATTTTTTTAAGTTGACTGACCATTTCTCCACGTTTCCCCGAACCTAAATGAAGGATTAACAAGCCTGTGGGTTTTAAAAATTCATGGCAGATTTTGAAAAAATCGAGGTAACAATTCATCGATTTAGTTTGCTGCCTATCTAGAAATGAAAGACTTGTTTTGTGAAAATCAGATTCACCCCAACCGCAAAACCAAAGCCGAAGCCAGTTGGGACGATCAAATCTCATACCTAGAAAAGGTGGGGATGTGATTATTGTATCAAAAGCCTCTTGGCATTTATTTGGTAAATCACGGAAGTCTCCATAATAGCCAACACCAGGCCGGAATATTTCGGGAAGTGGCGGCTGTAACGCTCGTTCGATTCTTTCCCAAACCTTATCCACTAAAGATTTGTAGACTGACTCACCTTTGGGATGAAGTGGAGTAATTGGATGTGATATTCGAGATAAAGCATAAGGTCGATTACCATGAAGTACGTGGAGAAGGGATGCCCATATAAATGCCTCAGGTTGGTTCTTTAGCCCATCCCGAATAAATATACGTCGTGCTTTTAAAATTTCCTCTAAAGTTTTGGGGTGATAGTAATCAGCTACAGTTGCATTGAGTCCAAATTTAGCTGCCGCATAGTCTTGGGAATTTAGACGAACAGATGCAAGATGGTACTCAATTTCCTGTAATGCTGTTTTTGCTTCTATTAAAGAAGGAGGGTTTACCTTAGCTGTGGCAATAGTTGATGCTAACGGACTTTTATCATTTGATACTGAAACTCGACCCATGAGGGCAGCTTCAAAAGCTACAGTTCCGACTCCTCCTAGAGGATCGAGAACACGACCACCTTCAGGAACGAATTCACGAATTAACCAATGCGCGATTGCTGGCTTCAATTTACCTTGATAAGAGCATAAGGAGTGTAAGTTGTGTCCCCAATTGCGGCTGCTATATGGAGCATCCTTGTACGGTAAATGTTGACCAAAATTAAGAATCTTGCTCTCAAGATTCTTAACTTCATTCGTAACAGCCATTGACACTGAAACCTGCACAGGTTTATGAAAAACAAGTTCAACTTGAACAAGATCAGACTTGTCTCTAGAGTATCTTCTAGCTAAAACGTGTTGGTGTTCCAATACAAATCCAACCGACTGAGCAATTTGAGCTAAAAGACGATCTGTTGGAACATGAACTCCATAAAACTTAGAATCGCCAATATCCAGAAAAAAGCGTCCTCCAGGAACTAACCCTCGATAAACTGCTGACAATACTTCTTGCATATCAGAGAAATACTGTCGTACCAAAAGCGGGATTCTTTTGTCTTTAGCACATTCATCAAGTTGGGAAGCTACATTCTCTACTGAGTCAAATATTTTATAATTAGATCGCAAACGAGATACGTTATTAATTCCAGCAGCAACAGCTTGCTTGCAAAAACTTGACAATTCTTTTTCCGAAGTTATGAACCCAAGTAAACACAGTTCTATTTTTGTATTTCTGAAATAATTAGTACCGTTTAAGTAGGGAGGAGAAGTGATTGCCATATCGAAAGAGTTGGCAAATTCTGAAGGTATTTTGCGGCAGTCAGCAGATATTTTAATGCTATCAGCCATTTGAACTGGGAGATACTCTATATCTTCAACCATGCGGCGTACTGTCTGACTTATAAAGGCGGACACATCGACTCGTCTTGTTTTGTATTCATCAGGTCTTCGTCGTCGGAGGTCTGCACGTCGAGTCATATTAGATGAGTTAACTGCATTTGCCGCACACGCAAGAAGAAGCAATGATTGTATCTGAATTACTTCTTCTGCCAAAGTATAAGCAAGGTTACGAGCTGCTAACAAGTGCCGAAGATGCTGTTCCTCAAAGAAATCTCGACCAGGAAAAGCAGCTTCAAAAGCATCCAAATCTACTTTTGCACCAAGTTCATTAAGCCATTTAGGTGTCATATACTGAAGGTATTTGGCTGTTACTTGATGCAGGGTTTCCAAATTATTTCTAGCCCAAGCTGCGGCTTTTACTTTCGTCTCGGCGACAAAGCACATGAAAGGATTGATTTCAGAATAAAAGGAAGAAATTCCTAAACACGAAGCAGCAAGTTGTGTTGTTCCAGCACCACCAAATGGATCATAAACCGTGCGCGGCGGTAAACCATTTCGCAATAATGTATCTCTTACATATGTTGCAGAAAATCCTTCAACATAGGGATACCAACCGTGAAGACCTTGATGATGACTTTCACGAAAGGTAACACCAACATCGCAATAACCCTCATAGTTCAGGGGTAACTCAAGTTGTATGTCTGTCTCTAGGGAATTTACATCTATCATTGTGCAATTATGATAGTGCTGCAAAAGTCCGTTGAGACAAGTATCACTAAAGCTAATGTCCCCTGTGGTTGCTTGCCTTTCTAAATCTTCAAGAAATGGATCTTGGAGCGCCAGCCGAAAGTCACGACTGGACAAGGATTGTATATATGCCAAGAACTGTTTTGTGAATTTAGGCTCGCTAGATTCCGTAGGGATAGTAATTGTAACTCTAGCTGACCTCCCGTTGCGGGTTCGCTCACGAGGAAAATAGATTGTCTTAAACACCTGATTTGGCATAAAGTCTAACTTACTTTATTTTGCGACCTTTCAAACAACAATGCGGAATATAGGTCTACATAGTCTATGCCAAAATCTAGTGCGGAAAAACCTTTACAGTATCACTGGCTATAGATAATTCAACCTTTCTACGTACAGGTAACGCCATATCAGTCATCGTCCGAGCATGGAGTTCTTTACCAGAGGAAGTTTGTAAACAATATTGGTACTCCCATCCTAAAAACCTTCGGGTGCGAACAACTACAGAAGCATGACTGACTGGCTTTAAGATAAAGTCTTTTTGGCGGATCATGATTTCACCACTATCATCAGTGTGATTCACTGTTAACTCAAAACTGCCGGTTTGTATTTTCCATAAATTCCTTGACGACGATCGCATTCTTTGGGCAAGCAACAAATGCCGCTAAATACTAAGTCTGCTTGAAGAGATAGGATCTATGTACAAAAGTAGAATTTTAGGAGTAAACCTCTGTCTTTACAAGCTATCACCGTTAAGAGAGCAAATTCTCAACCCCCCGCAGGCTTAATTGTCACTTTGCATGGTTGGGGTGCTAATGCTGAGGATGTAGCATCTTTGTTACCCTTGATCAACTTACCCGATTACGAGTTTGTATTGCCTAATGCACCTTTTCCTTATCCCTATTCCCCTGTGGGGAGGGCATGGTATGACCTGCGGGTGGAGAATATGTATGAAGGGTTGCCAGAAAGTCGCCAACTACTAATAGATTTTTTGCAATCTTTAGAAAGTAGCACTGGCGTACCTTTGTCACGCACCATTTTAAGTGGATTTTCTCAAGGCGGAGCAATGACTTTAGATGTCGGCTCAAAATTGCCCCTAGCAGGTTTAGTTGTCATGAGCGGGTATTTACATCCAGACGCAATAACAGCAGGTAAAAGTGGGATTCCGCCGACTTTAATTACCCACGGTAGATATGATGAAGTTGTGCCCCTGCAAGCCGCTTTGAAGGCACGAGAAACTCTCAAATCTCTAGGAGTGGCGCTAGAATACCACGAATTTGACATGGGGCATGAAATAAATCCACAAACGTTAGAGGTGCTACGGAATTTCGTTGTAAATACAATTGGCTAGTCAGCATTACGAATTTTTTATAAATTCTGGTACAAATTCTGACAATTTTTACGATATTAATGGCCTCTAATGAGTAATATATATTGGGTGGCTGCGTTCAGCGCAACTTAACCCATGCTGAAGGCGAGTGCTGCATAAGGGAGGGGCAAGCATTATGACAACTCTAAGCATTTCCCAAAAAGAAATTGCTGCCATGACTGCGGCAGAAGTAGAAGAACTGGCTACACGTCTGGAACTGGATAATTATAGCAATGCTTTTGAGGGTTTAAATGATTGGCATCTATTGCGAGCGATCGCATTTCAGCGTCCAGAGTTAGTTGAACCCTATATCTACCTCTTAGACTTGGAACCCTACGATGAAGCGTAGCAATTTTAGATTTTAGATTTTAGATTGGGTCAACTGGCTACAATCAGAGATTATCAGGGTTAATGTATTACTTGCTTAATCCGAAAGTACCAATGCAATCTCCCTTAAATCCAAAATCGAAAAGCGTTCGACTGAGCGCTCACGCCGAAGTCCAAAATCTAAAATTGAACAGGGTTCTAATTGGTGTAGGTGGCGGTATCGCCGCCTACAAAATCTGTGAATTGGTTTCGACGCTGTTTAAAACTGGGGTGGAAGTCCGAGTCATCCTCACCCGTTCGGCGCAAGAATTTATCACGCCTCTGACTTTAGCAACCCTATCTCGTCATCCCGCCTACACAGATGATGATTTTTGGCAACCAACTCACTCTCGTCCGTTGCATATTGAATTGGGTGAATGGGCAAATGTCATGGTAATTGCCCCCTTGACAGCTAATACATTAGCAAAGTTAGCCTACGGGATGGCTGATAATTTGCTGACAAATACCGTGCTGGCTTCTACTTGTCCTGTGCTGTTAGCACCCGCAATGAATACAGATATGTGGGAACAGCTATCAGTGCAGCGAAATTGGCAACAGCTATTGACAGATAGCCGATATCATGGAATGAGTACAGCATCAGGTTTATTAGCGTGCGATCGCATCGGTGCTGGTAGATTAACAGAACCTCCAGAAATTTTGGCTCACATCCAATCGTTGTTACACACTCAAGGCAAACGAGATTTACTAGGTAAACGAGTGTTAATTAGTGCTGGGGGAACGCGAGAGTATCTTGACCCAGTGAGGTTTATTGGTAATCCTTCAACAGGTAAAATGGGATTGGCTTTAGCACAAGCTGCACTTCACCGAGGCGCAAGTGTCACCCTGGTACATGGGACAGCGAATTGGAACGTACCATTGGGAGTGCAAGCAATTCCCGTTGTTAGTGCCGAACAAATGCAGCATGTCATGGTGGAATGTTTACCCAACGCTGATCTAATTGTCATGTCAGCAGCCGTAGCAGATGTCAAACCAAGAGATTATAGTACAGAGAAATTGCCCAAGCGATCGCTTCCCCAAGCTTTACCCCTAGAACCAATACCAGATATCGTCGCCCAATTAGCACAACATAAACAGCCCCATCAGCTTTTAATTGGCTTTGCTGCACAAACTGGGGATATTGTCAATCCTGCATTAGAAAAATTACAGAATAAAAAACTAGATGCTATTGTTGCTAATCCCATCGATCAACCTAATAGTGGTTTTGGGAGTGACAATAATCAAGCGATATTTTTAGATAGTCAAGGAAATCAGCTAACGATCGCACCTTGTTCTAAATTAGAAATGGCGCATCAATTATTTGATTTTGTTCTATTTTGACCAAGCAAATTAGGTCGTCTATATATTGAAGCTGCTTGTGTCCATACTGTTTTGGATAAAGCTCGATATTCTCTTGGTTGCTTTTCGTTGGCAGTTAAAGGTTTTTCACCAATCAGAAAACTGTCAAAAAGCTTCTACTACAAAGTAAGACTTGGTGTCAAACCTGATGAACTAATTTCCAACTTACCATCATCAAGATGGCGTAAATGATAAACCGTAGTGGGCGTTGTGGAGCTACCTGGCAGACTTTAGCGCCTAGTAACACCCCTGGCACAGAGCCTAGCCATATAGGCAGTACCAGACTCCAATCAACTGTTCCCAGGCTGAGATGACCAAGGGCTGTAAACAGCAGTAAAATTGCTGCGTGTGAAATATCTGTACCCACTAACTTCCGTGCATCAAGGCGAAAAAACCCAATCAGCACTAGGGCAAACATTGAACCTGAAGAGACGCTGCTTAGACCAACGAAACAACCTAAAATTGCTCCCAAAGTGATTGTTAGGAAGCGACCAAAGTTAGTTTCTAAATCTAACTTTGGCAGTTCGGGTAAATTAAATTTGGGGAAAAAAGTCAATAACAACAATTGCACTAGTGCTAACACCGTGACTAGCAAAATCATTCCGCCAAGCAAACGGAGCAAGATGTTATCCAGATTATACTCACCTGTACGTTTAAGGAAGTGCAAAATCCCTACCCCAAACAGTGAGCCTGGAACACTCCCGAATGCCAGCCATTTGACAACTTCTGTGTCAAGAGTTTTCTGTTCCCAATGTTTGACGCTACCAACAATCTTCATCAATGTGGCAGCCACAACATCAGAACTCACAGCAATAGAAGGCGGAACCTGAAAAACAAAAATCAACATTGGGGTGATCAGAGAGGCCCCGCCAATTCCTGTCAAACCAACGATGATGCCAACAAAAAAGCTTAAGAGCGGTAGTAATAAATAGTGCATACTCTTCGGGTGTTTCAACAATGAATTATCAGCTATCAGTTATCAGAGTCCTGTTGAGTCTCCCACTTCTATAAGTGAGCAGCGTCGGTTAGGGTTTAAATCCCCAAACGAAGCCTTAATAACTGTTCTGACTTAACTACGAGCAGCTAGAACCGAAAGTTAGCTAAAGCTTCACTGCTAGAGAGCAGCAGCCAAACTATAGCCCAGTCGTAGACGGAGCTAGTGATGCCAAGTTATTGTGTTTCTCAAGGGATGAGTGACACAAAGGTTATCCAGCTAAAGGTTAGGGCAGAGGATTCCTGGACAACTTAAAACATCTCTGGAAGTTTTTGAAAGCATGACAAACTGGCATTTAGCTGAAACAGACTTTGATAACTGCTTATGAGTCAGTTACTCTGCTAAACTCAACTTCTAACTGGTTTTTCTGCGGTTTTACATATAAAAGCACGTAAGGCGATGCACTTACCGTATTTTACTTGTAAGCATGATCAAACGTCCAGCGTATTCGCGTTGTATATCGTTAGATTATCTGGATAATGCATCGCAGCCGGTTAAACTTCTGAGGACTGGTTGCTAAAAAAATTACCTCAAAGTTAATAACCATAGGGATAATTGAATGTGCTACCTAACACCCTGACAATTAAAGGCGATCGCAAATAGCAAAAACTCTAAGAGTCTGCCCAGCGAGTTTGGGGGATTATGGATGGTAGTGAGGAAGCACTGGTTACTGAAGCGATCGCTAAAACTCGCAATTTTTTCGAGTCCGTCGGTGTATGCACTCGCTTGTCTGACTACGGTATTGGACTAAATACCATTCCTGTGAGGAGTGGGAAAAGTTTTACCAATGCTTACTTCAGAACTCGGTGCTGAAAAATGCTTGACTCGCAAGCATCTATCATGCTAAAAATAATCAAACCGTTCGGTCGGTAATATTATTTTTAGCAATTTTTAATTCAATAAACTACACCACTCCCTACTCCTAACAGACGCGATTAATCGCGTCTCTACTCCCTACTCTAATAAATCGCTGTAATGTCCAAAGGCGAAGAAACAAAAAGCAGAATTCTCCACCAAGCAGCCGAACTGTTTAACCAAAAGGGGTATGCAGGCTCATCAATGTCAGACATCATGCGTGTTACTGGATTGCAGAAAGGAGGAATTTACAATCATTTCCAAAGCAAAGATGATCTGGCGCTACAGGCTTTTGACTTTGCGATCGCTCGCATCAAACAGCATACTAGATTTGTATTACGAAGCAAACGCCACGCAGTAGAACGCCTGCAAGCAATCATTGGCGTATTTAGTAGCTTCGCAGAAAATCCACCTATCAAGGGAGGGTGTCCACTGCTGAATACTGCTGTGGAGAGCGATGATGCTCATCCGGCGTTGCGAGAACGTACTCAACAGGCGATGAACTCTTGGCTGTATCTGATTCGTCGAATTATTGAAACAGGAATTGAAAAGGGTGAAATTCGCTCGGAAGTGAGTGCTGATGAAATCGCTACCATCATAATTGCAACGCTGGAAGGAGCGATAATGATGAGCAAGCTTTATGGAGATTCAATTCATATGCACAGGGTAATTAAGCACCTGAATCAATACTTTGAAACTCACCTTAGAATGTATGGCACAAATCAAGATATAGAGAAATAATGCTAGTAAATAATAATTTGCACAGACCATTAGAAGTAATATTAACAATTCCTGTAAAAACATACGACATTGACTTTATGGGAATCGTAAGCAATATTGTGTATATCAGATGGCTAGAGGATTTACGTTTAAAGTTTTTAGATGAACATTGGCAACTCAATCAACAAATTGAGCAAGGATATACACCGATTCTAGCTGGAACGGAAATGTGCAAGCTGAAATTTTATCTAACAATGAGTTAGCAGCAGTGGCTAGCCAAAAAGGTGCTTTTATTAGTTTACACAATGGTCGTCCCATGAGAATTCCAGAAGAATTGCAAAATAAATATTTCCAGTGTCAGCAAGTGACTCAGGACATTTGAATTTGATAAAAGCTGAAATTTTTTAACTACTTTCAGACTGAACGGTTTTATTTATTAAGGATTCAATATGCTGAAATTTTACTACAATCCGCTCTCGCCAAATGCTCGTCGTGTGTGGCTCACCTTACTGGAAAAGGAGATACCCTTTGAATCAGTTTTGGTGAATTTGGATGGCGATCAATTACAACCAGAGTTTTTGACAATTAACCCCTTCCATCACATTCCGGTTGTGGTGGATCAGGGTTTTCGAGTTGTAGAATCACTGGCAATTATGGACTATTTAGAAAGTAAATATCCTACACTTGTAATGCTACCTTCTGAGCCTCAGGCGTTAGCAAAGGTGAGGATAGTACAATTAGTCACTGCTAATGAATTATTTCCACAAGTGATTTCACTAATTTATGAAAGAGAAGATTCACCACAAGCTGCACAAGCAAAGCAGCATATAGATAAGGTGCTGAAATTTTTTACACAAGTGCTTGGCGATCGCAGTTTTTTTGGTAGTCACCAGTTAACTTTAGCAGATATCGTTGCAGGAATAGGTGTACTTTCATTACCTAATTTAGGTGTTAATCTCCGTGATTACCCCAGGCTAAATGAATGGTCTGAGCGCTTAATGCAACGTCCAGCATGGCAGAAAACCAAAATGAGCAGCGAAGAATTTGAAGCATTTAAAGGACGAGTTAGAGCTTTAGTGAGGTTGCGTAGGTATCAAGCCAATAAGAAAAAATAGCCAGTGATTAGCGACTTGTTGCGTATTGAGGCGGGATATCAAGAAGTAATTGCGATCGCTAACCAATCAAGTACACCTATAGAAATCTCCAAAATTGGTATCACCACTGAAGTTGTCATATCTTTAATAATATGAGGAGTGAGGAAAATTTCTTCTGATCACTCCTGATAAGCTACTCATTACACCAATTTACTTAGCACCAGTCAATATACTTTCGATATCTGCTAACTGCACCACTCCTGAAAAAGTTGGACTATTAATTACAAAGAAAGGTGTACCAGAAACAGCCAATTTTTCAGCTAGCTGGATATCTTTCTTAATTGCGGAAGTGGCAAGAGTCAGGTCGCGTTTAAATTTACCCAAGTCCAGATTCAGTTTTTTAGCAATATCTAAATATAACGCCTGACCCAGTTGCTTTTGATTAGTAAATAGCGCATCATGATATTCCCAAAATTTGCTCTGCTGATGTGCCGCCCAAGCTGCTGTCGCAGCTGGCAATGCTTCAGCATGAATTGAAGTCAGGGGGAAATTCTTGTAAACTAATCTCAGTTTATCTGGATATTTTACTAACAATTGTTTCAAGGTTTTATGCGCTTCAGCACAATAGGGACATTGAAAATCTGAAAATTCTATTAGCAAAGTTTTTGATTGAGTTGAACCTGTGGTGGGAGACTCACCAATCACTGTTTGAGGATTCGTTTTTAAATCCTGTAAAAATGCTTGCTGTACTTGGTTTACTTTCTGTTGTTGTTGCTGCTGATAGGCTTGAACAGACTCAATAATTACCTCTGGGTGTTCCCGGATAATTTGTAATACTTGCTGTTCCAACTGCGGATCAATCTTGCTGGCAGCTTGTGCAGGAAATGACCAGGTGACAATCAAACATAGCAAACCTATTGCTGTCCAAGTACGCAGATATTGAAATAAGGGACTAAAACAATCAAAGAATGTACCCATACAAAAATTATTAAATACTTCTTCAAGGGGATTCTATACATTACTTTTTACTTGTTAAAAAGATCCAAGAATCATCCCCGCAAGTAAAATAAAACCAATCCACACGTTTTGCCGGAACATCTCACCATAAACAGGATTAGGTAAGTCTTGCTTTCTTAATCGCAGAGACTGCCAAACCCATCCAATAGTAGCAACTGCAAGGCTAATCCAGAAGGCTAAGTGCAGATGTATGAGTATACCTAAGCAAGCCAATAACAAGATTGTGCCAGCAAAAAAAATTCCAATAGCTACAGGGGCATAATCACCAAAGAATAAGGCGCTAGAATTAACACCAATGCGGCGATCGTCTTCCTTGTCACTCATAGCATAAACTGTATCAAATCCCAATGTCCACAATACAGTCGCGCCCCAAAGTAACCAAGTTGGTTGGGAGATAGTTTGTGTGACTGCACTCCAGCTAATCAATACGCCAAACCCCCAAGCGATGGAAAGCACCAGTTGCGGTACGGGAAACACCCGCTTTGCACCTGGATAAAGCAGAATTACAGGTACTGCTGCCACACATAACCAAAAACTCAGGGGATTAAGATAAAAGGCCAGGACTGCTGCACATACTAGCGATACGATCGCAACTACAATCCCAACTTTCACAGACAGGGCGCGAGAAGCGAGAGGGCGATCGCGTGTTCTCTCCACTTTTGGATCAATATCCCGATCCCACAAATCATTGACAACACACCCAGCCGCGCTCGTGGCCAGAGTACCCAATATAATCACACCAACCAGAGCTAAAGGCGGTTTCCCAGAAGCTGCCAAAAACACAGCCCAAAGGGCAGGAATCATTAAAATTAACCGTCCTTCTGGTTTATGCCAGCGCAAAAGCCGGATAATCACAAGCCAAATTGGTGACTGGGGGCGTTCTGGTGTCGTTAACATAGGATTGGGCATGGGGTATGGGGCATTGGGCATTGGGTATGGGGCGTGGGGCATTGGGAATTAGTTATTTCTCCCCTTACTTCTTTGCTCCTATGCTCAATGCCCTATTCCCTAATTCACACATCTTTACATCTATAGAATAACTTTATTTGTTATTTGTAAAAACATAACCTCAAGTGGCAACTTTAAATACCTTTAAATAGTCACTAGGTTAGAAACAGCAGGGTGAATATACTTAGCTCAGTTACCCTTGACCAAAGATGAAGAGTGCTGAGTATTTTTTAATTTACTCACCACTTAATCTGAGCAAGTATGTTGCAAAAAATATCAGTGCCAGCTACCCCGACATACCACCGTTTGCCATCATTTCTTATAAAGAGAGAAAACTAGATGCTGAATTTAGTAGCTTCGGCTAGCTGGGAGAGTGTTCCAACTCAACCACTTAAGCAACATCGGATTATTGCTGCCATTGATCTGGGAACAAATTCTCTACACATGGTAGTAGTCAAAATTGACCCCACACTACCAGCTTTTAGCATTATCGCTAGAGAAAAAGAAACCGTAAGACTTGGCGATCGCAATCTTACTACAGGGGAACTCAAACCGGAGATAATTCAAAAGGCGATCGCTGCTTTAGGACGCTTCCAAAAAGTTGCCAAAACGATCAACGCTGAAACAATCATTGCTGTGGCAACTAGTGCTGTGCGGGAAGCCCCCAATGGTAAAGATTTTTTGCACAGGGTAGAAGCGGAGTTGGGTTTAAGCGTTGACTTGATTTCTGGTCAAGAAGAAGCGCGACGAATCTATCTTGGCGTGCTGTCGGGGATGGAATTTCACAACCAGCCCCATACCATTGTTGATATTGGTGGTGGTTCCACAGAATTGATTTTGGGTGATAGTAACGAACCGCGTAGTCTCACTAGTACCAAAGTCGGTGCAGTGCGACTCACTAGCGAGTTAATCACCACTGACCCCATTAGCAACACTGAGTTTCAGCAGCTGCAAGCCTATGCACGCGGGATGTTAGAACGTTCCGTGGATGAGGTACTAGCAAACCTGCAAGCTGGGGAATCTCCCCGTTTAGTGGGTACATCTGGCACAATTGAAACCCTGGCGATGATTCATGCACGGGAAAAGTCGGGTGTTATTCCTTCCACTCTCAATGGCTACCAGTTCAGTCTTAAAGACTTGCAAGAGTTGGTAAATCGCTTGCGGAAACTGAGTAACTCCGAAACGGCTGCCATACCTGGGATGCCAGATAAGCGGGCCGAAGTTATACTGGCTGGCGCAGTAATATTACAGGAAGTAATGACCCTCTTGGGTAGTGAATCGGTAACGGTTTGTGAGCGTTCTCTGAGGGAAGGCGTAATCGTAGACTGGATGCTAACCCACGGTTTAATTGAAGATAAGCTACGCTACCAAAGTTCAGTTCGGGAAAGGAATGTTCTAAAACTCGCTAATAAGTACCACGTTAATTTAGAATATAGCGATCGCGTCGCAAAATTTGCCGAGAGTTTATTTGATCAAACTCAAGGTACCCTACACCACTGGGGATCTGACGAGCGACAACTGCTGTGGGCAGCTGCAATATTACACAATTCCGGTCATTATGTCAGTCATTCGTCTCACCACAAGCACTCTTACTATCTAATTCGCAATGGTGAATTACTCGGTTATACAGAAACCGAGATTGAAATCATTGCCAATTTAGCGCGTTATCATCGCAAATCGCCGCCCAAGAAAAAACATGAAAATTACCAGAGTTTGCTGACTAAACACCAGCGCCAAATGGTCAGTCAATTGAGTGCGATTTTAAGATTAGCAGTGGCATTAGATAGACGACAAATTGGTGCGATCGCTCAAGTGCAATGTGAGTATTATCCACAATTTCAGCAGGTAAACTTGCTAATTTTTCCATCTCAATCTGATGATGATTGTGCTTTAGAACTCTGGAGTTTAGATTATAAAAAAGGAGTATTTGAGGAAGAATTTGGAGTGAAATTAGTAGCGACTTTAGAAAAGTCCAGCGTTGCTAACTTCTTCTAGAAACAAGTAACTAGGGTGCGTTAATGCTGTGTAACGCACCTGCTGAATAAAGTGCAAGCGCACATATATGCGCCACTACAAATTATCTGTGATTTATACCTATGCTTTCAAAATTCAAGTTAAATTCTTATATATCTATACTTTTTCATCCTACTTAAGGATGAATTGATAAACTATCCAAAGAAGGTAGTTTAAAAACAAAAATTAGAATTATAATTAGAGCATCGTTAATAGTCTATTTAATAATAGGTTATGTTGCTATTGGATATCTAAGCTGGGAAAACTTAGATATCCTTATATAAAATTTCACTAAAGCAGGCTAAATAGCTCAGTTTTCTGAACTGGAGAATACTCCGGCTTCAGCATATAGCTTGCATATATTGATTGTGAGAATTCCTCAGCTTTGAAAGCTATGATCGATATCAAAGCTTAAGCTAAATAATCTAATGAATTTATCAGTGACAACTTCCCCTACTAAAATTGTACCTAAGTTAAGTTACGATGTGCTGATTGAGACTCGATAACATGGTAGGGTTAGTGCAACAGTGGTAGGCTTACCAGATATTAAAAGCTCTGGTGCTACAAAAGAAGAAGCGCTAGAGAAACTAATTCAACTTTTATAAGAGCGAAAATCAGAAATAGTGACTTTGGAAATTGAACCTCCCCAAACCGAAAATTCTTGGATGAAATTTGCGGGAATGCACAAAGATAACCCTCTTTTTGCTGAGGTACTGGACTACATAAAAGCTGAATCATCATTTAAAATCCTGTCATGAATGATTTTTGTCCATTCAGGTGCATTGATCATTAATTGGGGTACAACTTTAATAAAAGCCGCAATTTGTTCTTCTATATCAAAAGATTCGAGAAAATCAATTAAGCTGAACATCACTTCTGGCTGTTGACATTGACCATCTAAAATAAGATGATATGCAGATAAATTTTGCTGTTCAGGATTATTAGCTATTTCAGCTAAAGCATTTTCAAAGTCGGTAACTTGCTGTTGAGTTTGCATCAAGCGATTTTGTCTTAAAATTGCCAATAGATTGTTTTGATTCATGGGTTTCAACCTACATTATCAAAAATACCTTGCCAAGTTAATCTATTCAGGTTAATTAAACCTTGCAAACTTCTCTTGATTTCTTTATTGTACAAACCTTGACAATGGTTACGTTGGTGATTTATCTGGCTGTTGTTGAATATCTTTGAGGATTTCCTTAGCTTCTTCGTTTCCTAAGCTTGCAGCTTTGCGTAAATCTTCCATTCCTTGAGACTGGTTCCCATTCATAATATGATTAGCACCCCGTAAAAAGTAGGCTTTGTCATTATTGGGATTTATCTTAACTGCTTTGTTACAGTCATCTACTGCGTCACTATAATCTTTCAATTTAAAATAGGCTGAACAACGTAAAAAGTACGCTTCGTCATTATTGGGATTTATCTTAACTGCTTCGCTACAGTCATTTACGGCTTTACTATAATCTTTCAATTTAAAATGCGCTGAACAACGCTTCACGTAGTCTTTTTCAACGTTGGAATTTATCTTAACTGCTTTGTTACAGTCATCTACTCCGTTACTATCATCTTTGAATTTAAAAGAGGCTGAACAAGGGTTCACATAGTTTTTAAAAATGGGAATTTTTGGAGAATTCAAATTGTTAGTAAAAATAATCACTGAAGCTGCTAAACTAATCAGTGAAGCTCCTGCTATTAAACTAAGAGCAATCTTTTTATAAGGGATAATTGGTCGTTTTATGGAGGCTTGCGTAGAGTTGGGATCAATATGCAAAGCTTGATTGCAATCGTCTATTACTCCCTGTTTGTCCAATGCAGAACGTGCAAGCCCCATGCTGTACACGGCATGAGCATGGTTAGGATCAATCTTGAGAGCTTGGTTGTAATCATCTATCGCTCCTTGGTTGTCTCCCAACTTATAACGTGCAAGCCCCCGGTTGCTGTAGGCATTGGCATGGTTAGGATTAATACGCAAAGCTAGGTTGTAATCATCTATTGCCCCCTGGTTGTCTCCCAAATCAGAATGGGCATTTCCCCGATTGCTGTAGGCATTGGCATCGTTAGGATTAATCTTGAGAGCTAGGTTGTAATCGTCTATTGCTCCCTGTTTGTCTCCCAAGTTATGACGTGCAGATCCCCGGTTAATGTAGGCATTGGCATCGTTACGATTAATCTTGAGAGCTTGGTTGTAATCATCTATCGCTCCTTGGTTGTCTCCCAACTTATAACGTGCAGCTCCCCGGTTACTGTAGGCATTGGCATGGTTAGGATTAATCTTGAGAGCTTGGTTGTAATCATCTATCGCCTCTTGGTTGTCTCCCAAGTTATAACGTGCAAGCCCCCGGTTGCTGTAGGCATTGGCATGGTTAGGATTAATACGCAAAGCTTGGTTGTAATCATCTATTGCCCCCTGCTTGTCTCCCAAATCAGAATGGGCATTTCCCCGATTGATGTAGGCATCGGCATGGTTAGGATTAATACGCAAAGCTTGGTTGTAATCATCTATCGCCCCTTGCTTGTCTCCCAAGTTATAACGTGCAGATGCCCGGTTACTGTAGGCATCGGCATGGTTAGGATTAATACGCAAAGCTTGGTTGTAATCATCTATTGCCCCCTGCTTGTCTCCCAAATCAGAATGGGCATTTCCCCGATTGATGT
>NZ_JBALCS010000077.1:0-33768 GCF_036919555.1 Nostoc sp. | reverse complement strand
CTCTACCCTGGAATGGGTTACTCAACCGAAGCCAGCCGTCCTCCTTCTCAGGTTTAGACTGAACGAATCGCACTTCCCAATGCCCAATGCCCCATAATATAAGAAAGCGCTTCACACTTCTTAAATAATCAGCTTAATTAGAACAATGGCGAGAGACTTGCGGGGATTCATTAAAATTTTGGAAGATAAGGGACAATTACGGCGAATTTCAGCTTTAGTTGACCCAGATTTAGAAATTGCTGAGATTTCCAACCGAATGCTGCAAAAAGGTGGGCCAGGGTTGTTGTTTGAAAACGTCAAAGGCGCTTCCTTCCCGGTGGCGGTGAATTTGATGGGAACTGTGGAAAGGATTTGCTGGGCGATGAATATGCAGCATCCAGAGGAGTTGGAAACTCTGGGGAAAAAACTGAGTATGCTGCAACAGCCAAAACCGCCGAAGAAGATTTCCCAGGCGATAGATTTTGCAAAAGTATTGTTTGATGTGGTGAAGGCGAAACCAGGACGTGACTTTTTCCCTGCTTGTCAGCAAGTTGTGCTTCAAGGGAATGATTTAGATTTACATAAGTTGCCCTTGATACGTCCTTATTGTGGTGATGCTGGCAAGATTATCACGCTGGGACTGGTAATTACCAAAGATTGTGAGACGGGTACTCCAAATGTAGGTGTGTATCGCTTGCAACTACAATCTCAGAATACGATGACGGTTCACTGGTTATCGGTGCGGGGTGGGGCGAGGCATTTGCGAAAAGCGGCCGAACGTGGGAAGAAATTAGAAGTTGCGATCGCACTTGGTGTAGATCCTCTAATTATCATGGCAGCAGCTACGCCTATACCTGTAGATTTATCAGAATGGCTGTTTGCTGGACTATATGGCGGTTCGGGTGTGCAGTTAGCGAAGTGTAAAACTGTAGATTTGGAAGTTCCCGCAGATTCAGAATTTGTTTTGGAAGGGACGATTACACCAGGGGAAGTGTTACCAGATGGCCCCTTTGGCGACCACATGGGTTATTACGGTGGCGTGGAAGATTCGCCGTTGATTCGCTTTGAGTGTATGACGCACCGGAAAAATCCGATTTATTTAACAACATTTAGCGGTCGTCCACCTAAAGAAGAAGCGATGATGGCGATCGCACTAAATCGCATTTATACGCCCATACTACGGCAACAAGTATCAGAAATTGTCGATTTCTTCCTCCCAATGGAAGCTTTGAGTTACAAAGCGGCGATTATTTCCATTGATAAAGCATATCCCGGACAAGCGCGACGGGCAGCTTTAGCGTTTTGGAGTGCTTTACCACAATTTACATACACAAAATTTGTAATTGTTGTGGATAAAGACATAAATATTCGTGATCCGCGTCAAGTTGTGTGGGCGATTAGTTCCAAAGTTGACCCAGTGCGGGATGTTTTTATTCTGCCGAATACACCTTTTGATACGTTAGATTTTGCCAGTGAAAAGATTGGTTTAGGTGGACGCATGGGAATTGATGCAACCACAAAAATTCCGCCGGAAACAGACCATGAATGGGGTTTGCCCTTGGAATCTGACCCAGATGTGGCGGCGATGGTAGAGAGACGATGGGCAGAGTATGGTTTAGCAGAGTTGCAGTTACCAGAAGTAGACCCAAATTTGTTTGGCTATGATATGAGGTAACGTATTAGATAAAAACTGGTAAAAATCTCTGCTGGCTATCAGCTTAGGAACATAGATTTAATAACTTACAAATTTCGTAGGGTGCTTTAGTAACGCACCATTACATATAGTTTAGGTGCGTTACGCTGTCGCCAACACACCCTACAAAAGATAAGTTTTCTATTCTATTCAATCTATGTTCCTCATCTGACTTTTATCAGTAAAACTAACCAATAATTAACAAAATATCAGAATGAAAAAGCTGGAGAACATAGCCTGATATAAATATCTCTTTGATCATCAGCAAAAGCTCTTCTCGCATGAAGTATTCTGGTATTATCAATCATTAAAATATCTCCTTTTTGCCACGAAATTTCCGTGGTTATTTTTTCAGCAATTTCGTTAAGTTCTGAGACAACCTCTTCAGGAATTTCTGAATTATCCTCAAACTTAAGAATCTTTGAGATGAACTGCTTTGTGGGCAATAGACTATTAATAAACACTTGATACTTTCCACATCTGCTAGGGATAATGGCTGGACAAATGTATTCAATCATAATCGATTGATCATCATTTACTGTCAGATGCGTATTATTCTTCTGACATATCTCTTCTAGTGTATTCAAGTTATCTGTTTGGTATTTTTTATGCCAGTCCTCTTTAGATATGCTAACAGTGAATTTTAGCTTCTTTTTGTTGAACAATTCTTTGGTTGAACTACTAATTTCATGAAAAAATTGTCTGCCATCACATACTGTTGTTTCACCATCTTCTAATGGTGGATTAGCACAGAAAAACCACAGCATAAGTGGGATATTCTGCTGATAATACATTTCTCCGTGTAATTTAATCTCAGACTTAGAATCATTTACACTTAAGAGAGTCTGATCTCCATTAATTACCCTTCTCCTGAATGCACCACCAGCATAATTTATAAAATCGATACTCAATAAATTTGTAAATTCTTTAAAAATGTCAGCATCAACATCAAATTTTCTAAAAAGTAAGATTCCATAATGTTTAAACAGACTAATAATTTGTTCTTTGTCTAATTCTAAAATACTGACATTATCGAGATTAATAATCTCTTGACCTATGCCATCTGATATGGGCTGTATCTTGGTATTCATATAACTTAATAAAAGTTTGTCGAAATTTGAACTCACTGTTGGCGTCAACTACACCAGATATTGACATTTTAATACTCAATATGTCGTTGTGTTGCATCCATCTGCGTAGGCGTAGCCCGTCGTAGACATCGCAATAGTAAATTTTGTAAAATTAAAAGTGTTATTACAGTACTAAAATCCCTTTTAGAAAACTATGTTACAAAGTTAACCCTAATTTATTTGGGTAGATTCTGAGAGAGAAATAAGACTACAGCCTTAGTTACTGATGCCAAAAAACTGCATAAATTATAACAAAAAAAGTGAAAAATCCAGCATCAAAGTTAGTGATAGGATTAACATTCAGTTGTATTAGTGTAATGCTCAATACAGGTATAGCTCATCAAATAGGTTTAGCAAAATCAACTAATCCTCAAAAGTGCAATATTCTTGCCTATGTCACCGATACAGATCCGCAAGGTTTAAATGTGCGGAGTGGTGCAAGTACATATAACACAATTCTAGGGCAAATACCCATCAACGAAACAGTTCAAGTTATTGGTACTGCTGAAAATTGGGCGCAGATTACTAATGCTAGTGATGGTTTTCAAGGAACTGGATGGGTGTTTGTGCCAAAATTAGGCTTAACAACGCGCGGCTACGGTACTAATGGCGTGGATTTATATGCTAATACCAGTCAACAAAGCCTAAAAGTGCGAAGAATTCCTGCTAATACAGTTGTTAAGTTGTTAAGCTGTCAGAAAGATTGGGCGCAGGTGGAATATCAAGGTGTTAAAGGTTGGTTGACAAGGGAAGATCAATGTGGTGCAGCCCTTACCAGTTGTTCTTAGAACCCCACCCCCAACCCCCTCCCCGCAAGCGAGGAGGGGGCTATGAGAATTACTTTTAAAATTTTGGTTTTGAGATATTTGTCATGGCTTATCCATTTCCTGGAATGAATCCCTATTTAGAAGATCCTGAATTATGGCCAGGAGTACATGGGAGACTAATAGTAGCGATCGCAGATTATCTTTCTCCTCAACTACGTCCCAAATATTTTGTCGCCATTGAAGAACGAATTTATCAAACTACTGGCGATGATAAACTTTTGGTTGGTATTCCTGATGTAATAGTACAAAATTCACAAACAGCAATAAATCCTAAAATACCGAATATAGCTATAGCTACACCTGCTGTTCAACCTAAAACGGTGACAGTTCCCATACCTGAGATAGTAAAGGAGAGATATTTAGAGGTGCGAAAAGTAGGAGCAAAAGAAGTAGTAACAGTGATTGAAATTCTCTCACCCAAAAATAAACGTACAGGAGAAGGACGCAACGCATACGAAATTAAGCGACAGCGAGTGTTAGGAAGTTCAACACATTTGGTAGAAATTGATTTATTGCGTGTCGTGGAAGCAATGTTAGTTTTTGGGGATGTTACGCAAAATGATTATCGGATTTTGGTTAGTCGCGGGGAAAATCGTCCTCAATCTGATTTATATGCCTTTAATTTGCAAGATGTAATTCCCTCATTTGCGTTACCTTTGCGAACTGGTGATAGTGAACCATTAGTGGATTTGCAGAGTTTATTAGCTGGAATTTATGAGCGTGCAAGTTATGATTTAGTAATAGATTACAGTCAAGAGCCAGTGTCACGATTGTCAGAAGAGAATGTAGTTTGGGCAGATGCATTGTTACGGAAAAAAGGACTACGTTAAAGAAAACAATAGGAGGAGAATCAATGCATTCAACCTTTCCTGGGATGAATCCCTATTTAAAACATCCTGAATTATTTCCAGGATTACATCACTTACTAATTAGTGAAATTACCAGGTTTTTATCTCCCCAACTGCGTCCTAAATATTGAGTTGCTGTAGAGGTGCGGATGTATGAAAGCACTGATGAGAATTCACTACTTGTTGGCATTCCTGATGTGATCGTGAAAAATTGGCAGACTGTAACTGATTCTATAAATACAAATGTAGCAGTAGCCGCACCAATGCCTGAACCTATAAAAGTAAAGATTCCGATGCCTGTTTCAATCAGGGAAGGATATTTAGAAGTACGAGAAGTAGGAACAGAGGCATTAGTTACTACTATTGAAATTTTATCTCCTACCAATAAATGTCCGGGTAAAGGAAGGCAGACATATCAAGAGAAACGCGAACAAGTATTAGCCAGTCGCACCAATTTAGTTGAAATTGATTTACTGCGTAAGGGTGAACCTATGCCAATGATGGGCAATGATATTCAGAGTCACTATCGAATTTTAGTTTGTCGTGGCGATCGCCGTCCTTATGCTGACTTATATGCTTTTAATTTACCAGACATAATTCCACCCTTTCCCCTGCCTTTGCGTTCTGGAGATACGGAACCAGTTATAGATTTGCAGACATTGTTAAATGAGGTATATGATATCTACGGCTATGATTTGGTAGTAGATTATAGTCAACAGTCAGTACCAGGATTGTTAGAAGCAGATGCAGCTTGGGTGGATGCGCTGCTGCGGGAGAAGGGTTTACGGTAGAGCAACTTAATAGGGATTTGAGATTTCTGCTACTTAACTGGGAATACTAAACTGAGATTCCCTTGTAAGGTAAGACTGGATTCCTAAAAACATGAACTCGATTACACTACAAAAAGCAAACCAGGCTGTATTTATAAAAATTTCTAATGTATTGCAGCAGCTATCTAAACTTGTACTTTGTATTTTACTCGCATCGATTCTGAGTATGACAGAGAT
The DNA here is from genome assembly GCF_036919555.1 of Nostoc sp. GTDB lineage: Bacteria > Cyanobacteriota > Cyanobacteriia > Cyanobacteriales > Nostocaceae > Nostoc. Next base: position 28,284 of record NZ_JBALCS010000077.1, on the reverse strand, counting down.
GATTTTACCTAGTATACTGATCACAAGGTACGGAGTGGCTGAGGCAGTTCCCATAAATAAATATCTATCGTCCTTGCAGGTAGAAAAGACACTCGCAGTTTTGGAAAAAGCTAGTAATTTTATTACCACAGGGAGTTCTTTTATTCCAGATATTTCTATTTTAAGGGCAACTTTAGCTCCTACTTTCGCACCAACTTTAGTGCCAACTTTCGCGCCAACTTTCGCGCCAACTATTGCTCCTACTCTATCTTTAATTGGCAGAGTAGATTTCTTTTTTGAAGCTCAAGAGCTTAACTTAATTAAGATTAATATAGGTGATAAAAAAGATTCCTCTGTATCTCCTGCTCTAGAATCTTATAAATTAGGAGTCGAAAAGGCTCAACAAAAAGCAGATTATAAGGGTGCTGTTAAGCATTATAGCGATGCTTTAAGTAAAGATGGCAAATTTGCAGAAGCTCATGTAAGCCGAGGTCGTGCGTATTCAGAGTTAGGAGATCAGGAAAGAGCTATTGCAGATTATACTAAAGCAATGAATGTTAGTCCCAAATTTGCTGAAGACAAAGATATATATGTTGAACCATTACTAGGACGAGGTACTGTTTACATCAAACTTGGCAATTATCAGTTAGCACTTGATGATTTTAATCTAGCAGTTAAACTAAATCCTGACTTTTATGATGCTTATTTAGGCAGAGCTATTATCTATATTGAACAAAAAGATTATCAACAAGCGATTAAGGATTTAACAGAAGCATTAAAGTTAACTGCTGACTATTATCCTGCTGCTTTTCTGAAACGTGGTTCTGTTTGGGCTGAATTGGGCGAATATGAAAAAGCCATTGAGGACTTTACTCACGCTATTGAGAATCATGCAGACGATGCTAGTACATATTATCCAGATGCCTACTATAAACGCGGACTTATTAATTTAAATTTAGGGGAACCAGAAAAAGCAATTAAGGATTTCAACAATGCTATTAATCTGGATTCTAAGTATTATGAAGCATATTATAAACGTGCGATCGCTCACGAAAAACTTGGAGAATCCGAAGCAGCAAATAAAGATTATATCAGTGCAGATTATAGTAAAGCGTTATTAACATATAACCTCACAGGGCATTCAGGAATGTTTGCTGCGGTTCGGTCAGTGGCTATCAGTCCTGATGGAATAACTTTAGCGAGTGGGAGTGAAGACTCAACTATCAAACTATGGAACTTAAAAACGGGACAACAAATTAAAACACTTTCTGGAAATTCAGGTTCAGTTCTTGCTGTAACTTTTAGCCCTGATGGTCAAACTATTGCTAGTTCCGGTACTGAAAAAACTATTAAACTTTGGAATGTCAGCACAGGAGAAAAAATCCTTACTATATCAGCATATTCTGATAGGATTCGCTCCCTTGCTTTTAGTCCAGACGGACAGACCATAGCTAGTGGAAGTGATGACAAAATCATTAAATTTTGGAATGTAGGAACTGGAGAAGAAATTCACAGCTTCTTTGGACACTCAGATTACATTCAGTCTTTGAGTTTTAGTCCAAATAATAACATTATTGCCAGTGGAAGCTGTGACAAAACTATCAAACTATGGGATGTACAAACTGGCAAAGAAATTAATACCCTAGAAGGACATCAACAGTGTGTTCGTGCTATTGCTTTTAGCCCAAATGGTCAAACTTTGGCTAGTGGTAGTGAAGACAATAACATCATACTTTGGGATTGGCAAAATAATAGGCAGATACGAACTTTTAAAGGTCACTCTAATGCAGTAACATCCCTGGCTTTTAGCCCTGATGGTCTAACCCTTGTGAGTGGTAGTGATGACAAAACAATTAAACTATGGGATGTGCAAACTGGACTAACAATGATCACCCTTTTTGGGCATGAATCTTATGTAGAATCAGTAGCTTTTAGTCCCGATGGTAAAAATGTTGTTAGTGGTGGTTATGACAAAACAGTTAAACTATGGGATGTGCCTTGGCAGTAAAATGTACAGATATTAAGCGCCATAATATTCAACTTACAGCCAAAATTCTCAAGACAACTCCCTCACTTGTCTCACGCGCTCAAAATCACTATTCTGTAAAATAATTGTCAAACTATGACGCAAAGCGATCGCACACACCACCAAAAACCACATAATTAGCCCCCTCCTCGCTTGCGGGGAGGGGGTTGGGGGTGGGGTTCTATCTCTGCAACCAAGTAGCGATATCCTGCAATACCCCCTCCATCCTCTCGAAAACATCCTCATTTCTAAATCGCACAACCTGCAACCCCAAACTCTCCAAAAATTCTTGACGTATCGCATCTTCCTGTTGGGTGTAGTCATGAATTTTGCCATCCACTACCACCACTAACCGCGCTTCATTACAGTAAAAATCGACGATAAAACGGTCAATTGTTTGCTGACGGCGGAACTTGAAACCCAAAAGTTGCTTGTCTCTCAACTTCTGCCAAAGTAACTCTTCTGCTGGAGTTGCTTCACACCGCATCTGTCGCGCCAATGGTTTAAGTTTTTTCCAAAGTTCGTGTGGGGTTTGCCAAGAGTATCCCGGAACCCCACCCCCTAACCCCCTCCCCGCAAGCGATGAGGGGGAACTGGAGTCGGTGAGAGACTTTGGCTTGGGGTTTTGATTTTGGGTCATTTGCACGATTGTGGTTAGCTATATTTCATGTTTTATTCCCAGAGATCGCACTCTTACAACCTCCCTAGCAGTCAAAACTCTGGCATAATCAGATATGGCCGCACCTAAAAAAATGATATAAATCTTGCCAAGCTAATTGAAAGGTTTACGCCGACTGGATATTTTAATAGAATAATCTCATCAAAAGATTCGCAGAAACATAAATGGACTGGATTACACTACTGCGATCGCTACAGTCTGATTTTATTAAAAGGCTAACATCTGGTTGTCTGCTTCATTGTGAAACAGAAGGTCAATATAGTGAATTAACTATAATCTCTGGAGACAGATTAAAGGCATTACGGGAATTTTGCTGGCTGATGGCTGAGAAATATAAGCGTGTTTCGCCAGTGCGTGATGTTTTTATTAGCTATCTCAAAGGGAAATTGGGTGAGGAAGTTGTCAAAGAACGTTTAGCTGATTTTATTACCGAAGTCGATTATGAAAAGCGATTCGGCGGCGATGGCAATATAGATTTTACCTTGACTTCTGAGCCATCTATTGGTATTGAAGTTAAATCTCGTCACGGTAGTATTGATAGAGTTAGATGGTCAATTAGTTCTGAAGAGGTTGAGAAAAATGCAGTTGTAGTTTGCATTTTGATTCAAGAGGATGTGAGTGAAGCACAATCTGAGTATCACCTTTTTTTGGCTGGCTTTCTCCCAACCCGGATGATTAAGTTGAAAACTGGTAAAATTTCATTTGGGATAGAACAATTATTGTATGGTGGTGGTTTATGGTGCTATCTAGAACAGTTACAATCTTCGATGAATAATTCTTATAAGCAACAACTACCAATTTACAAATATCTCCCGAAGCAGGAAACGCCACCTAAGCAAACTAACAACAAGGTGTTCAAATCTTCTTTTCAACCTGAAGTAGAGAACTATTTACAATATCGTGATAAAGATTTAAATCTACTTTATGTAAGATTGGCTGATGAATGTTTTGAAAAAGGAGAATATACGAATGCGATCGCCAACTATAATCAAGCTTTAAAAGTTAATCATGGCGATGTTAATCTATATTATAAACGAGGTTTGGCTCATTATCAAATAGGAGATTATGAAGCTGCAATCGCAGATTATTCTCAGGCAATCCAGACGAATATCCATGATGCTAAATCTTACAATAAACGAGGTTTAGCTCTGTCTCAAATAGGGCGATTAGAAGAAGCAATTAATGATTATACTCAGGCGATCAGAATTAATCCTAATGTTGCCGTAGCTTATAAAAATAGGGCTGAAGCTCGTTCTAATGTAGGAGATAATCAGGGTGCAATTGAAGATTATACCCAGGCTATTAAAATTAACCCCCATTATGCTGATACTTATAAAAACCGTGGGATTGCTCGTTATTTATTAGGCTCTCAACCGGGATTTCCCCAAGCAATCAAGATTAATCCTAAAGATGCCATAGCTTATAAAAAACGTGGTAATGCTCGTTCAGATCTAGGAGATTTTGAAGGAGCAATTGAAGATTATACTCAGGCAATACAGATTAATTCTAATTATGTAGATGCTTATTACAACCGTGGTAATGCTCGTTCTGACTTAGGAGATTTGGAAGCAGCAATTGAAGATTATACTCAAGCAATCCAGATTAATTCAAATTATGCAGATGCTTATTACAATCGTGGCAATATCCGTTTAGAAATAGCAGATAAAGAGGGAGCAATTGAAGATTTTCAAAAAGCGGCAAACATCTATCGTCAAGAAGGGAAGCTAGAAGCACTCAAAGATACACGAGAAAGAATATTAGATTTAGAAATAGAAGAATCATTAGATGTTTTAAACTTCTAGAAAATCGATGAATTCGGATAAATGTCAACTTAGCGTGAAAACTCCGGCTTCCCTCTCCTTACTAAGGAAAGGGATTGAGGGTGAGGTTTGATCTTATATTTCTCAGTCCCTAATTTTCCCTATACCCTCCAGCGTAGTCAATTACACAAATTGTTCTATATAATTTGTGATTTCCATAAGCAACACCAGACACTTTAAAAGCGCCGTTAAAAATATTTTTTCTATGACTGCGATCAGGCACACTATCATCAATAATTAATTGCATGACGATATCTTGAGCAGTGTTATAGCCATAAATGATATTTTCGCCTGCGGTTGTTTGCCATTTACCATAGCGGTTGATGCGAATATACGGGGTGCTACCATCGCTACCATCATGACCTGTGGCACCTTTTGGGCTTTGGTCTTTAACCTGGTCTTTTGCTGCTAAAGACATACCCTTAGATACACTCAATGCTCCCACAGGAGGTGCAGATTTCAAAAATGCGATCGCCTCATCAACTGCTTTGACTCCTTCTTGAGTTTGCCAATAGGTATTATTAGAAATGTTTACTAGGTTTCCCTCAAAGCGCTTTCTATAGTTTTCTAAAATCGGGAGGTATGACTGGGGGTTTGTTCGTACCTTATTTGTTTCAACAATTACCTCTTGTTCCAACGATGAAAGGTAACTCACTTTTGATAAAGTCGGACTAGTTTGTGAAACTACTGCTGGGTTAGAGTAGGCTACAGACGGGTTAGATTGAAACAGTTGATCTGAGTAGCCAAATATCAACGCAATTGGCAAAAACACCCAAAATTTCATGAGACGCATCCATTAACTCACATTTTTCTATGGATTAATTTTCATTTTCTGATGGCTGCTTGCAAATTTACACTTTCAGAAACCAGCGTTGGCGATACATCAGAACACCAACAGCCCACCATAACAACACAGTTACTATAGCAAACAACAGGGAACCATTCAGCGCCCCCGCCCAAGATGCGAAATAATTCTGGTAAATCCAATTGTAGGTACTAGGAGCATCTTTGCCTGTGCCGATAGTGGTTTTCACTAAGATTTTAATCAACAAAACGGATGCAACGAAAAGAGCGATCGCATTTAAGCCCATAATTTCAAAAGGTTTACTCCAGCGACGATTCAGCCGGACTTCGATCAGTTCATAACAAGCTGCTAGCAAAAGTAATGCCCAACCGGTGGTAAAAACTACATAGGAACTTGTCCACAGCTTTTTGTTGATGGGGAATATCCACCCCCACGCCCAACCGATAATTAAACAACCAACTCCAAATAATCCTAACCCTATACTTGTGCGTGAATGTACAGGTTGGCTGCGTATCCATTGTCCAGTAAAGTAGCCAGCTAGAACACTTACTATCGCCGGAATAGTACTGAAAAGTCCCTCTGGATCTCCCATAAAGTTGAAACCATCGCCTTTGTATAAGTGTGCTTTGGGAATAATCAGGCGGTCAATATAAGCGCCAAAGTTACCTTCCCGCGTCAGCACTCCCGCGCCATATTCTGGCACTGGCAAATACATCATCGTTAGCCAGTAGCCGATGAGTAGCACTGCTGCCAGTATCCATTGACCTTTACGCGGCAGGTTGAGAACTACCAAGGAAGCCAGCAGATAAGTAAGGCTGATCCGTTGCAACACTCCTAGAATGCGGATACTACTCAAGTCAAAAGTCCAAACACCCTGATTCCAAAAGCCATTTAGTAGCAATCCCAAGGCAAAGAGAATGGCAGCGCGGCGTAAGATGCGCCAGTAAATAGCTGAGGTTGGTTTATTACCTTCGGTGTACTTTGACAGCGAGAAAGTCATTGCTACACCAACAATGAACAGAAAGAAGGGAAATACCAAGTCAGTTGGTGTGCAACCGTGCCAATCGGCGTGGGCTAAGGGAGGATATACATCATCTGCGACTCCTGCCATATTGACGAGAATCATCGCAGCGATCGTAATGCCGCGAAAAACATCCAGTGAAGTCAGGCGCATAAGCGGAATTTTATGTTGGATGAGTATCTAAGCTACCCCACTTGATGCAGGTAATCAAGCAAAATTTCTAGACTCGAATACAAGGTAAAATTGGTTAGTTATGACCCTGTTCTTTCAAATTTACGTCTTTTTAAGACATTTGTATTATTGAATAAATATTATATAATCTAAATTTACACATCGTCTATTTCACCAATTCTAGATAACATTAATCAACAACACATAACAAAAATACTTGAAAGCGTAGAAAAAGATAGTGAAAGAGCATTTGTAGACGCACAAGAAGCAAGAAAGTATAATTTGGTCGCTATTTGTATTTTTGTGGCTGTTTTCGTGTTTTTAACGGTTTTTCTGGTCAATAAAGACGTGGCTGTTTATCAGGATATTCTGAAAATACTTATCATATTTGGCGGCGGATTTGGCAGTGGATTGGGTTTCAAAATATACTTAGACCGGAAAAATAAATAAACTTTGAATATAGAATTAAAGGATCATAATTTGTTATGTAAGCGATAAAAATTTGTTAATTATGATAATAGTTATTTTAAGCACACAAATTTTGGATTTTTGAATAACTATGCCAATCAAAGTTGGAGATACCGCTCCTAATTTCACTCTACCTGCCCAAAATGGCTCAACAATTAGCCTCGAAGATTTTCGTGGCAAAAAAGCTGTTATCCTATATTTTTATCCCAAGGATGACACACCCGGATGTACGGCTGAATCTTGCGCCTTTCGCGATCAGTATGAAGTGTTTAAAACCACTGGTGCTGAAGTTGTCGGCGTGAGTGCTGACTCCAGTGAATCTCACCAACGATTTGCTACGAAATACAATCTACCTTTTACTCTGTTAACTGATAAAGGCGACCAAGTGCGGAAGCTATATGGCGCAAGAGCGGTCTTTGGCTTGTTCCCTGGTCGCGTTACTTACGTCATTGACCAACAGGGAGTTGTGCAATACGTGTTTGATTCAATGTTTAACTTTAAAGGTCATGTTGAGGAAGCGCTGAAAACTTTGCAACAACTTGCAGCTAAGTAGGAGTTAGGAGAGACGCGATTAATCGCGTCTGTACAGGAGTTATTTCTACCCTATCTCCCTATTCCCTATTTATTCGAGTGTGACTTTTCCGGCATGACAATGTTAGCGTGGGTTGACTTGCCATTATTACCGTTAGTATGAGCGTTACCATTGCGGGGATGGATCACACCATAACCGCCGTGGTTACGTTCGTAAATTACATTAATCTCTCCGGTTTCAGAATTGCGGAACATATAAAAGTCGTGTCCCACTAATTGCAGTTGTTCTAGGGCTTCTGCAAGGGTCATCGGCGGCATGGAAAAATATTTGGTGCGAACAACTTCGTTGGGCAATTCGGGAGTGCGATCGCCAATTAAATCTGTTACTACTGATTCTGGAACAACTACTTCTGTTGGCTGGGCATGAGTTTTCTGGTCTTGACGCCGTTCTTTGTATTTCCGCAGTTGACGGGCAATTTTATCTGCAACTAAGTCAATGCTGGCATAGAGATTTTCGCTGCTTTCCTCGGCACGGATAACGCTACCATTAGCATAAATAGTTACTTCAGCCGCTTGTCTAGTATTAATTCGGGGATTACGGGCTACGCTAAGATGCACATCCACTTCATTTGTAATGCTCTGAAAGTGACTAACTGATTTTTCAATCTTTTGATGTACATACTCACGAATTGCATCGGTTATTTCAATATTTTTGCTGTGGATGACAAGCTTCATGTAAACTCTCCCGCTGAATATTTGAATTTGTGAATTTGCTTTGTATGAAAAGAAGTTGCGGTAAGGTCTATTACTCCCGCCAAAACAAATTGTGAACTATTTGTATCTACTGCTGGTAAGCTATCTCTAAGCTTGCTGCATCTAAGTTGTTGTTAATTAAGTACACCCTTGATTTCCCTCCTCATCTCTGCGCTGATATCCAATTGGATGTCCACATAAAACTCTTGGGTGAGGAAATCTGAGTGGTAGCTCCCGTGACTACCAACTCCAATAAAGCAACGCTTACAGAACTGTTGATAGTTGCTCCTTCTGTGTTCGATTGAAGTTTGCTTGCTGTTGTTCAATAATACAAGTCTTTGTGCAAGTTTGATAATGTTTGAAATACAAACAATATAATTAGAGTCATCAGCCAGTACATACGTCCTTATTGTCTTGGCATGATGCTTATTGCAGAGAATTCCTCCTAAAACCTATTGAGGTTATCTTTTCAAACTAGCACTTTGTGTTTTCTAATGCAGCTTCCCTTGACTTTCCTTTAAAATCCTTTACAAAACTTAACTTTTTTTGACTCCAATCCTGTAACTTGAAATATATTTCGTTCCCAATACAGTTGATTTTTGGCATGATCCATAGTAATGAACCACACAAAAACCGTTGTTTGCTGTATAACCAAGGATTAATACCTTACTTGCAAGCTCATAGATGGCAGCGATCGCTCGTTACTGAGCGCATCTATGACACCAGTCTAGATGATGTGTTAATTTTACTAGAACATCCTCCTGTCTACACTCTCGGGCAAGGAGCCAACTCAGATTTTCTCAAATTTGATATTGACAAAAGTCAATATGATGTGCATAGAGTAGAACGAGGCGGCGAGGTTACTTACCATTGTCCCGGTCAACTGGTGGGATATCCAATTTTAAATCTGCAAAGTTATTGTAAAGACCTTCATTGGTACTTACGGCAACTCGAAGAAGTAATAATTCGCGTATTGGCAGTTTATGGGTTGCAGGGAGAAAGAATTCCAGCTTTTACTGGTGTTTGGTTAGAAGGGCGAAAAGTTGCGGCTATTGGTATTAAAGTTAGCCGTTGGATTACTATGCACGGCTTTGCATTAAATGTTTGTCCAGACATGACAGGCTTTGAGCGCATTGTACCCTGCGGTATTTCTAATAAACCTGTAGGTAGTTTAGCTGAATGGATTCCAGAAATCACTTGCCAAGAAGTACGTTTTTATGTAGCACAGTGCTTTGCTGAAGTCTTTGGTGTGCAATTAGTCGAGTCTGTTCTTCAATAATAATTAACCAAGTTTTATTTTGGTTATTAAACTCTCTGGAAACATGATTATGAATAATCTCCAGGTATATGCCCCATCGTTAACGTTCCTGAGAGAAGGTGATTGGACAGCTTTAATAGAACTATTTGATAGAGACGACGGTGATGAAATTGAAGCCGACATCCACAGGAGTTTGTTTTGGCTGATACCTGAACCTTGTTGGGAAGACGACCCCTTTGATTTCTTGCGGGAGTATCTTTAAATAGTGCTGAGTGATGAGTTCAAAAAAAGTCTTTAAGTACGAATTATATGATGTCCGCCAAATTACCCATAATAAAAGAACCCCACCCCCAACCCCTCCCCGCAGGCGGGGAACTCGGGGCCCCCTCTGGGGATTAGGGGCAGGGAGCTAAAGCGCAGCTTTGGCGGGGTGGGGTTCCAGGTATTATGCTTAGTTGCCCGGACATGATATTACGAATTACGAATTAGGAATTATTTTAAGGCGACTGAGGAAAATACGTAGGCGATCGCTTTGGGGATTGGTCAGAACTTCATAGGCTAAACCTTGTTCTGTGACAATACCTTGATCTAAAAATATCACCTGATGGGCTACTTCCCGCGCAAATTGCATTTCATGGGTGACGACCACCATTGTCATCCCTTCTGCTGCCAATTGCTGCATCACTTGTAAAACTTCGCCGACGAGTTCGGGATCTAGGGCGCTGGTGGGTTCGTCAAATAGCATGATTTGGGGATTCATACATAAGCTACGGGCGATCGCTACTCGTTGCTTTTGTCCGCCAGAAAGTTGTTCGGGATAAGCAGAGGCTTTGTCAAATAAGCCAACTTTATCTAAAAATAATCTCGCTAGCTGGGCGCTTTCTTTCGGTGTTTTACCCAAGACTTTCTGGGGTGCGAGTGTCATATTTTCTAAGACACTGAGATGAGGAAACAGGTTGAACTGTTGGAAAACCATGCCTACTTGTGTTCGTAGTTGCCGCAGTTGGCTATAGTTGAGAGTGGGTCGGGATAAGTTGATACCGTTGATTATTAAACGCCCGTTGTCAATGGTTTCTAGGCGGTTGAAGCACCGTAGTAGGGTACTTTTTCCACAGCCGGAGGAACCGATAACTGCAACGACTTCTCCCCGGTTGATTTCGCCTGTGATTCCTTTGAGGACTTTTAGGGAACCAAAGTTTTTTTCGATATTGTCAAAAATAATGGCGGGGGTGGTATTGTTCATTGGCTGTGTCAAGCTGCTCTACAGTTGATTGTAGTGTAGACGCGCAGCAGTCCTAAAAAACGCCTCATAATTCATTCTGAGGCTAATAGCTAAAGTCTTCTAAAGAAGACTAAGTAAGGGTTTTAGTCTACTGAGGTAGACTTTAGCTATTAGCCAAGAAATTTATTTCTTGGCGGGACATTGAACAGTTGCATATTATATATAACTTGAACGAACCGCAGAGGCGCACAGGGCGCAGAGAGGGAGAGAAAATAATATGGCTAAATATAGTTTTATCCGTTGGCTGCGCTTATCTCTAGTTATAAGTTTTAGCTGTTTGTTACTGGCTGGTTGTGGGGTAATTCCTACTGCGGGGAAAACTCTGCGGGTTGCTACGGAACCAGCCTTTCCACCTTTTGAGTTTAAAGGAAAAGGTGGTGAGTTACAGGGTTTTTCCATTGATTTGATGAATGCGATTGCTTCCTCTGCTAACTTTAAAGTGGATTTTCAAAGTCTGCCTTTTGATGGCATTATCCCAGCTTTGCAAGCTAAAACGGTAGATGCGGCGATTAGTTCAATTACGATTACTGAGGAGAGGGCGAAGACGATTTCTTTTTCCCGTCCTTATTTTAAGGCTGGGTTAGCGATCGCCATCCGTGCAGACAATCAAAATATTACTGGCTTTGACAGTCTCAAAAATAAAAAAATTGCGGTACAAGTTGGTACAACTGGGGCTGCAAAGGCTAAGAGTATTCCTGGAGTGCAAATTCGCAGTTTTGATTCAGCACCTTTAGCCCTGCAAGAATTGTTCAATGGTAATGTGGATGCGGTAATTAATGATGCACCAGTGACTTTATATGCTATTAATACGGGCAATCTCAAAGGAATTAAAATAGTACAGCAATTGCTGACGGAGGAGTTTTACGGGATTGCTACAGCTCAAAATTCGCCGAATTTGGCATTAATAAACGACAGTTTGGATAGGGTGCTGAAAAATGGCACTTATTCCCAAATTTATCAAAAATGGTTTAAAACCGAGCCGCCATCATTACCAGTTAAATCACCATTTGAGAACCAGAGTAGCGCTGGCGCACCTAAAATATTTACCTTAATTGGCGTGATTTTGCAGGCTTTTCCAACTTTATTACAAGGAGCTTTGGTAACGTTGCAATTGACGATACTTTCTGTAGTGTTTGGTTTAATTGGGGGTTCCCTGATTGGTATTGTTCGCCTTTCTCATGTTGCACCTGTGCGTTGGGTGGCGAGGGCGTATGTGGATTTTTTCCGGGGAACGCCTTTGTTGGTGCAAATTTTTATGATTTACTTTGGATTCCCGGCAATTTTGCAAGAACTTGGTTTGACATTTAGTTTTGATCGCCTAACTGCTGGGGTAATTGCCTTAAGTTTGAATAGCGCCGCATACATTGCCGAAGTTGTCCGTGCTGGGATTCAATCGATTGAACCAGGGCAAGCAGAAGCAGCACAATCATTAGGTTTGAGTTCTGTGCAAATAATGAGTTATGTAATTTTTCCCCAAGCTTTCCGGCGGATGATTCCACCTTTAGGTAATGAGTTTATCAGTTTGTTGAAAGATACAAGCTTAGTTTCTGTGATTGGGTTAGAAGAATTGGTACGTAAAGGACAGTTAATTATCGCCGATAACTATCGCGCTTTTGAAATTTATGCGGCTGTGGCGGTAGTTTATTTGTGCTTGACGTTACTTTCTTCACAAGCGTTTAGTCGCTTAGAAGTGTGGATGAATCCGGTTAAACGGCGCAGAAAGTACGATAGCTAATAATTTCTCAGTGATTTTTAGGACTTACTTTAAACTTCTAGCATATCCTCACGAATTACAATTTTTGGAAAAGGTTGACTGCTACAATAATATCTATTGGTAAGCTGACGATCCGGCCACTGGAAAATCTTTCTCTTCAGGTTCCCAACCTGATGTGTGTATGTGGATTGAACAGCTTTTGAGGTATTAAAAATATGACAGAGTTCACTTTAGTAATTGGAAATAAGAATTATTCATCATAAGCATTGACGAAATGAATTGTTGATAACTGCTCATAACAGCTTAAACACTTTTTTATAGCAACTTCAAGCAGAATACATGGATGCGGATAATTGGACATATCAACTACAAAAGGTACTACCATGAGTTCCCGCGCACTGCTGTTAGTAAATCGTCATGCCCGCCAAGGGCAAAAAGGTCTGTCGGAAGCGATTCAATATCTGAAGACATTCGGCTTTGATTTAATTGAAGAGTCTACAGAAGACCCCAAACATCTTGCTGAAGCTATATTTCGCTATCAGCATCAAGTTGACTTAGTAATCATTGGTGGAGGAGATGGGACTCTCAATGCCGCTATAGATGCTTTAGTTGATACTCAGTTGCCCTTGGGAATCTTACCTCTGGGAACTGCCAACGACCTAGCGAGGACTTTGGAAATCCCCAATTCCCTCAGCGAAGCTTGCAAAATTATTGCCTATGGAAATTTACACCGTATCGATTTAGGTTGGGTGAACGGCAAGCACTTTTTTAACGTTGCCAGTTTGGGACTGAGTGTAAAAATTACCGAACGACTTACCAAAGAAGTCAAACGCCGTTGGGGAATATTTGCTTATGCCGCCACTGCATTGCAAGTGATTTGGGAAGCTAGACCTTTTACTGCGGAGATTGTGATTAATGGTGAATCAGTTCGCGTGAAAACAGTGCAAATTGCTGTGGGTAACGGCCGCTATTACGGCGGTGGTATGGCAGTGGCTCACGATGCCACAATAGATGATCAAAGGCTAGACCTTTATAGCTTAGAGATTAAACATTGGTGGCAGATTATACTATTACTTCCGGCGATGCGACAAGGGCGACATATACATTGGCAGAATGTACGTTCTCTTCAAGGTGAAGAAATAGAGGTGTATACTCGCAAACCGCGCCCTATCAATACAGATGGTGAAATCACTACTTATACACCTGCTCATTTTCGGGTTATACCTAAAGCTATAGCTGTTTACTGCTATAATGCTGATAAAATAGTTCTCTAAGAACTAGTTCCCACACTTTGAGCATTGATTAGGGTGGGTGAGAAATGCAAAAAAAGATTGTACTAACGGCTGATGCGCCCACAACCATGCTTCATAGTTCGTGGGAACGACTGAAAACCCGAACATTAGGTGAACGGGCTATGAGTAACCAACGATCGCTATCAGCGATATAGTCAATTTAGCTTAGTTAATGGTGAATATATTTTACAACCAGGCGATAAAATCTGGATGCCGGAAATTGGTTTAGGTCTTGGACGTAAACGGGGAACTTACCAAAAAATCACGCGAGAATGGTTCTATTGGTTAGGCAGGGCTATTTCATTCTCATCTAGCCCGCCTCAGAATGAATTCTGAGTCTAATAGCGAAAGTCGTCTTTAGACGACTGAGACAAAGTTATAGTCCGTTTTAACGGACTTTAGCTATGAGCCGTGGAACTTTAGTTCTGGGCGGTTTATGTTTAGAACGAAATAGCCCTGTTAGTTAGGACTTACGCATTGACAGGAAAAACTAAATATGCAGTATGATTTCAGCCATTAAACCTAGATTTTTCGACACTTTTTAGGCGATGCCTGCGGCGGGCTACGCCTACGCTATTTATCAAAAGATGATTTCTAAAAGCCTGAAACGACGTATTCTCGTTGATGCACAAGATAATAAATTTATACAGTGCGTAAGTCCTAGAAAAAAATCGTGACTTTAAGAAAAAAATCATGACTTTAAAAAAAAAATCATGACTTTAAGAAAAAAATCGTGATTTTAAGAAAAATATCATGATTTTAAGAAAAATATCGTGATTTTAAGACGCAAAGCTTAGAGATAAGACGTAATGAGTTGAAAAAGCAACGTTAGGGCATCTAAAATCGAAAATATTCCGATAAATCTCAATTTTTTAACTTAATTGCCATAACGCACCGCCAGACTACGAAACTTAAAAAGCAAGATGTCAAGACACCTTGCGGTATTGCATCGGTGTCGTCTCAGAACAACCACAGCAACATCAGCAGACAAATCATTGAGTACTGCATAAAAAATCCGGCATTGCTGAATCCAGGGATGATTCTTGTGGGGTGGGCATCCTGCCATTGGTGTCAACTTAAGTGCAAACCCTTTTAAAAGCTCGTTTCCAGCCTCTAGCTGGAAATGCAGATCAATTGCGGCTCTGCCGCCAACAAGGGAGGCGGAGCCTCTAGAACGGCATTCCCAGTCTCCGACTGGGAACGAGATAATCTGTAAAAGCTGCTTCTAGACTGGACAGTAATGCAAATATACAATCCTAGATTCTACTTTGGTGGAAACAACTTGCTTACTGATATTAATAAATGAGCAAAATTACGCTATTTTACGGTTGCTATGTAAAATTTAATTTACGTAAGTTGGAATTTGAAATAAACCTAATACAAAATATATGCCAGTAGGAAATGACTTTCTAGCACAGTTAAAAAAAGTAAGAGTTGTTAAAAGTACAATAACTCGCACAGTCAGAGATTTAATGGCAGACTTTCAGAATGCGAAAATCGTAATACCAGATTACCAGCGAACTTTTGTATGGGACAGCCCAAAGCAGTGCCGATTTATTGAATCTATTTTTATGGATATTCCAATTCCACCTTTATTCTTTCTAGAAAAATTCAGTAATGAGACGGGCGAAAAAATATTTGAAATAATTGACGGAGTTCAAAGAGTCACTACTTTTGGTAACTTTTTGAATGGAACTCTCAAGCTCTCAGGTCTTGGAAATTTACCAGAATTAAACCAAACCGCTTTTCCAACACTTGAACCAAGTATAAGTAGTGTGTTTTGGGAACGCCAAATCAATATTATTATCATTGAAAGTGATACTCAGCCAGAAATACAATTTGAAGTATTTGGAAGACTCAATCTAGGGTCAGTTTCTCTTAATGCTCAAGAATTAAGAAACTGTATGTTTCATGGAGATTTTAATAAGTTCCTGATCCATTGCAGTGGTATTACTATCTATAGAAAAATATTAGAGCCTTTCCCAAAATTCCGCCAAGTAAAAGAGGGAAAGCCCGACAAAAACAGAATGCTTGATGTTGAGTTAATTTTGCGATTCTTTAGTCTATATGAATCATATAAACCAGAACAAAATCAGTATGAAGAGGCAAGAGGTGAAACACTTAATGCTTATATGAGAGAAAGGATAAAAAACAATAGTAGTGAAGATGGCTCAATTTCAAAATATAAAAAGAAAGAAGAGCTTGAATCTTTACTTCAAAAAGTAGTTTTAATGATTCAAATGACTTTCAATGGAAACCAATTCAAAAACTTTAGTGTAAAAAAAGATAAAGAGGATAAAGCGGATTTTTCTTCATCTCTAAACCAAGCAGTTTTTGACACTCAAATGCTAGGATTTGCTGATTATAGCATAGCAGACATAGAGGGCAAAACAAAAGTAATTTATAATGCTTTTCTTGATCTCTGTTCTTACAATCGGAATTTTATAGATGCTGTTTCACGCTCAACAAGCTCTAAACTGAATGAACGTCTAACAATTTGGAAAAATAAACTTAATCTAATTATGGAGAATCCACAGCCATACTTGGAAAAGCTAGAACAGAAGCAGCAACACTTCAATTCTGATCCATCCTGTAGTTCTTCAGGTCAAACAATTGAGACAATTGATGAAGCTGATTTCGTCGATGGTAAGCTTTACCATAGAGCTAATACTCCATCAAAACAAATATCCCCTAAAATCAGCCCTAATACAGGTGTTAAATTTTTTGTAGATGGTCAAGAACACGACATAGGTAATGTAAATGACACAATGAAGTATGTGATTGATGCATATTTAATCAACAGAATTAAAGACGATAATGACGCAATTACCCGTCTAGCTGATTTAGAATTTATCGGAACATCCGCGCAAATGAGTTCTAAAGTAAAAAGAATTAAAACGTTTAGATCACTGCATCTTGAGAACAGCAATTCAGAAGAATTATATATTGATATGAGTGGCTCTGATAATCAAAATTTGGAAAACTTGAAATGTATAACATCACTTTTTAGCTTTATGAGCGACTTTAGACTCATATCGTAAATACCTTATAGTGGTTTCCAGGTGCATGAAGTAATATCAAAACCTCACCCCCAACCCCTCTCCTTACTAAGGAGAGGGGAGATAAAACTTATAGCTTTTCCTAATCAAATAAAGTACATCATAGCCCCCTCCTCGCTTGCGGGGAGGGGGTTGGGGGTGGGGTTCTTGATTTGTACGCAAACCTAAAACCACGAATTTCTCTAAACGATCGCCCCAGTCTCCAAATTACAACCAATTGCCAATCAACACATAGGCAGACCAAAAGCTTGGTGCCTTATAGTTAGGATGTTTCAGCAGTTGTAGCTGGGCACGGTGGACAGCTTCGGCTTTGGAGATTTTGCCACTCTTAAGTTCTCGATAGAAGGCACTAACAAACATTGCTGTCGATTCATCATCAATCTGCCACAGGGAGGCGATGGTACTGCGTGCCCCAGCTCGGACAGCTGCTCCTGCTAGACCGAGTGTTGCACGGCTATCTCCTGTTGCTGTCTGGCAAGCACTCAAAACTAATAACTCTACTACGGTTTTACCCTGAGTGCGAAAGAGAGTATCAAAATCCTTGACATTTATCTCACCATCGAAATCCAAAATAAAAGTCTCTTCAAGGCGGGAACTAAACTGACCGTGGGTTGCTAAATGCACTATGTTGAATGAAGCAGCATTAATTTTACTCTCTAAATTCTTTTTCTTAAAATCTCTATCTATTAGGCTAGTTGTCGAGATTCCTGCTTTGCTAATGCCCTCGAATTCAGATTTGATTGCTAGCAACGGTGGAAAGTTGGAAAACCCTGGCGGCGGCTGAGTTAATCCTGCGGTTAGCGCTCTTAACTGCTGTTTTACTAGCGGTTTGGGGTCGAGGAGTTGCAAACCGACGCTGAGAGCGATCGCATATTTCTCTACCAAATATTGCTTACCATCGTAAAGAGCTGCCATTGGTAAATTGCGTAACGCGCCATCCAGAACGAATACTAGGGTATCTACCCCACTTTTTTGCAATTGTGACTCAATGGGTTTGAGCAGCCAGTTGTAAACTTGGTGCGCCTGGATTTGGACGGCTTTGGTAGCGGTGGGATTGACAAGATTTTTTCGCAGTTCTACTAAGAGTTTCTCTACTTCTGTGTGGGAAATCTGAGTAGTGTAGTTTTGCAGGGGTTGTTTGGGAATTTTGACAATTACCTGGAGTTCGTCAGCAAGAATAATCGGATAAAGGATGGCAGCCGTGGGATTATCTTGGTCTACGACTTGATCGAGGGCTACTCTTTGACCTTGTAGACAAGCTTCCCGGAAGAAGTCGTCTAATTCTGCTAGTTGGAGTGCTTCAATCCTCTGGCGGACTTTCTCCAATATTTTTTCATCTGATTTTCCTTCTTGGGATTTCAGCAGTAACTCTACTGACTGTCGGTAGATGGGTTCTACGCTGTCTCGAAACTTGAATTGCACATCCTGGTTGACTACATCTTTATTGACTACTAAATCTTTGCGAAGAGACTGGAGAGTTTCCACAGCAACATCATACGCCGCGATTGCCCCATTAATATCTTTTTGTGCCCAGAGCAATCTACCTAACTGCCACTCCAAGGTATAGCTAATTTCTGGTGCATTGCTGCTCTGTGCCAAAGCTAATCCTTGCTGGGTCAGTTCTTGCGCCTCTGACCACTGTCCGGTTTCTTCGTACAAGCCGCCTAAACTCTTCAGAGCATAGGCTTCTGCTCGCTTATCTTTTAAACTGCGGGATTGCTCGATGGCCTTGGCGAGTAATACTGTTGAGTCTTTTTTGCTAAATCCTGAGTAGTAATTCTGACCGGGTGTTTTCGATATACTACTATTGATTTTTTCTAGACTTTGTGCAAAGTTAACCTGGGCGTAAATACTAGCACGGCTGAGGGAGAGTTGGTCGAGTTGGGACTCAATCAACGGCAAGAGAGTTTGAACCCCTGCCCATTGTTGATCTTCAATGAGTAGGCTCAGGTGATTCAGTTGCGCTTGGACTTTTGTCAGAGGTGAGGGAGATACAGCGACTGTTTGTTGATAATAGGCGATCGCCTTTGCTTTGTCTTGTTGTTTACGGGCATTATTCCCCAGGCTGAACAGACTAGCGCCAATATCAGCGCTTGATTGCAAATTTCGAGCAATCCTCAGACTTTCTTCTAGCGCCTGACGTGACTTTCCCAAATCGCCCAATAGCAAAAGGGCATCACCGAGCGATCGCCAACTCACTGTTTTTTCGATAGAGTCTGGTTGAGATTTTAATGTCTGACTAACCTGATCGAGTGTTTTCACAGACCGAGAGTAAAATCCTTGGGTTCGCCATGCCTGTGCTTGATTGATTAGCGATCGCACCACGCCAGTTTTATTATCTACTTCCTTGTAAATTTTTTCCGTCTGCTGCCAAGTTGCTAAAGCCGCCTCGGCCTTTCCCATTGTCAGTTGGAGACGACCTTGAATATCCAGTGATTGGGCAAATATTTGCAGATTTTCGTTTTCATTCTGTCCTTTGAGCAAATTTAAGCTCTCTGTAATTGCCTGCTGTGCCTGACTCCATGCACCGAGTTGCTGGTAAGCTAGGGAAAGATTACTCAGTGTCGCTGCCAGTCTAAGGCTCTCCCCTTGCTGCTTATATGCTTGTACAGCCTGTTGTAACACTTCTACAGCCTTAGCAAAGTTTCCGATATTGTATAAAAGTTTGCCCTGTTGTAGTAGTGAGGCGGGGTCAACGGTCCCAGTGAGTAATGTCAGACTGTTAATTGGTAATTGAGATGAGGAATTAATTGAGCCAGAAACTTTTGCCAGCACGGGTGAACCAAGGATGCATAGCAAAGCGATTAGGAAGTACAAAGACAAACGTAAAAACTGAGCCAGCCTGGTCTTTTCCCAACGCCAAGGCGCATTTTGTCGAAAAGGGGAAGCACGCCCTAGCTGCTTTTGCCTTTTAACTTTTACAGAATTCGCGCCAAAGATCTTAGTTATTTTAGTCATAAGCATGGCTTGAGGTAAGTGATAACCAGGAACGCACAGGATTAACTGTAGGTGTTTCGGCTACCAGGGTAATAGTACCATTCACATCCATTACTCATGCCTGAGTTTCCACAATGTTAATTATGGTGGTTTGGATGAGATTTTACTGTCTAAATCTCTACTTACCTACCCCACTTGTGACAGTTTAAAATGAAATTAGTTTTGTCAATAGTAGTTATGCTGCAAATTAATGCAGTCAGTGGGTATTGAATTAAATACTGTATGCTCCTTAAGGGTCAGAATAAGTGATGCTTTTTTTTGATGACGCGATGCTTGCTTTGAGGTTAGCGATCGCTAATCTCAAAATTGTGTTTTCCACCTTGGTTTTTGACAAAATTTTAAGCAATATTACTTATTGAAAAACAGTTCCATCCTTAACGTATCAAGGATGGAACTGATCCCATTTTTTGGCGAGGGTATTGTAAATTAAGGAATACTTGTTTCACCCATGAGAGTCTGTTAGTTCATTCAGTTCAATTCATCAGGAGTGAATATTGCGATGTCTACGACGAGCTATTCGGCGTCGCAGTGAAAGATAAAAATTGAATTATAGATAGCGGTTCTCGTTTACGTGAGGTACACCCGTAGGGGCACGACAATGCCGTGCCCCTAGACCTAGCGATATAATCTTGTACCGCATCTGAATGGGAACCGCTGTATAGGATTCCTACTTGATTTTTGAACAAAACTCAGTACACCTTTATTCTTTCTTCCCTGTTAAGAGTTCCCTCTTTTTACGAGTGATTCAAGAATCAAATCGGATTCCGATATCGACATAGAAAACCAAGTACAGCCAAAAATTATATCAGTATAAAATACCAAAAACCTGGTCGAGGTTGACCAGGTTTTATCGAGTTCACAGGTTTCAAATTGTTAAACTAATTAAGTAATCGAAAGTTAATAACTAGGGTGGACTAAACAACTAACAAACTCAGCATTATTGCGTTTTTCCGCTTTGGGATTTGGCTTTGCCTTCTACATTAGGCTTTTTACCACTTCTATATTTGATCTGCTGAAATTTACTTGGGCTGATGACAGGGGACACTCAGTCATTTTCCCTTTTAGTTTGATTTTCTTTTCTTTGGTGTCCTACTATTTAAGCTATCACTTAGTTTATGAGTTGTAACCCTTGGTTTACTAAAGTTGACGTTTTGTTAGATTTTGCAATCTAGCTCTATAAATTTGATCCCCAACACTCTTTTTAAGAGAGTTGAAGGGATCTTCGAGGGATAAACATGGCTAACTAAACAGCATTGTCACCAATTCCACATAATTTGACTGTTATCAAGATGGTCAGTGATAATACGTCCAATGGCATCAATTTCTGCCAATTGGACGGCAGAAAATTGGATTTGGGCGGCTAATGCGTTGTCTAGTGCTTGTTCGGGATAACGCGCTCCGGCAATGTCTGACGACAAGCCGCTACGCCCTTACCAAGTTCTCATAAAAATAGGTGTGATTTTGACATCAGAAGTACCTAGCGTAGGCGTAGCCCGTCGTAGACATCGCTTTTCCATAATTGCTTCCTAATTCATTCCCTTAGACAGGTGCATACTTTATCGGTTTTAGCTTGAAATTAAATCAGAGTTACAGTAGACGCTGATGGAATTGACTACAACTTTTCATGCTCTCAAAGAATGGGCAGTCGCCGTAAATGCTTTAGAAGACGGCAAAACAATTATGTTGCTCCGCAAAGGTGGTATCCATGAACGAAATGGACATTTTCAAGTTGCCCACAAGCAAATTTTGCTTTACCCTACTTACGAACATCAACAAGCTTTCATGCTGAAAGCTGAGTATGCCAATTGTGTTTATCCAGTAACATCAGGTTGGCATCCAGAGATAGTTCGCATCGGCAGTTGGGCTGAAATTACCGATATTTTGCCAGTGAGTGATGAGTCTATTGTCAACACCTTGCTTCCTTTCCATATTTGGAACGAGCATTTTATTAGCGATCGCCTCAAATGGAAACCACGCCAACCCCTTTATATTCTTCTCCTGCGGACATATCAACTACCCCAAGAGCAAGAAATTCCCTATTACGCCAAATACGCTGGGTGTAAGTCATGGATTGATTTAGATCGACCAATTCAGTTGCAAGCAGCAAAACCAGTTTTATCTAACTTTGCATACACCCAACTAGTAGAGACAATTCGCGGCATTGTCGGTGATAAGTTGTACGCTCCATCCTTCTAATAACTCAATTTTCTGCCCATATCCCCGGCTTCTTCAAGAAGTCGGGGTTCTAAATTTAGCTTAAGTAAGTGCCATTCTACGCTATAGTTAATTTTATTTTTACTTTATTAATCAATACATTAATTAATTGAGAATTTTTTTAGGCTTTTTTGAAGAGTCTATCATCTGTTATGAGAAATACATTGTTTGGTGATCAAACGGGCGATTTAAACAACAAGCATCAAGATAAATTTTATATTGTTTGCTTATAGTATTTAATCAACGGAACTTTACAAGTAATTTACAAAATCTACGCTTATGTATGTAAGCAGAAAAACAAATAGTTTGATTGCAAACTTCAGTCAAAATAGTAGTTATTGTTACACACAAACAGAAGAAGCGCGGATAACATGAGAAAAATCTTCCTTAGCAAAGAAGTGAGGGAAAGCTGTTGATCTTTGTATCCTACTAGCAGCTTTCCCACGGTATGAGTTGTGAAGTAATTATCCTGTAGTGGATAAAACTTAATTACACTTTGTCTAAAGTATTAGGCAGTATTAGGCAAAAAAGTACCCCACAAGGGTGAGAAGTTACTTGACAAAAGTCTGCTATTGTGCATGATTAACTAAAAGCAAAGGAGTTTGCAATGCATCGACAAATGTGCTGGTTATCTAAGTCTGGTGGCGACGGAGAGAAAATTTTGTATTTACAGACAGAACCCAATCAACCTTGGCGTCCCTACACAGCTTTTGGACATTTTGCAGTCCCAGATTATAAAATACAAGGTGGTTCTAAAGGTTGGGCAACTTATCAAAAACTTCTCAAAGCAGGTTGGACACTAGTACCTAGCACACGGGCAAATGAGTTTGGCAGCAGCAGCTACGCAGAGTCAACAGTCCAAAATCAATAGCCCAGTGTTCACAACCCTTTGGGGGAACCTTCACCGAGAGGATCAGCCGCCCCTTCTAAAGTTCCATCGGGTGTGAGTGCGATCGCATTACCATTACCCCAAGGAGTAGTTTCTTTAATTTTATGCCCCCGACGGCCTAATTCTTGCATAGTCAGAGCATCCAAGCCCCAAGATTCGACATCCAACTCATCGGGAAGCCACTGATGATGTATGCGTGGAATAGAAACAGCCGCACCAACATCCATGTTGTATTCCAGCACATTCGGGATCACTTGCAAAACTTGGGTGATGATCTTGCTACCAGCAGACGCACCTGCTGCCATGCGGAAATGACCATTTTCTGTGATAATTAAGTCAAAGTATTAATTTTTGAAGTTACTAAACGTGCCGATTCTAAAGCACCAGCCATCCATCCTGTCAAGTAGCTTACATGCTCTCCACACAAATAAATATTGCCATCGGGTTTGTTGAGTCTGGCATAGTATTTCTGTCGTGCGTCGTTTGTATAAGATGCCCAGCCACCCAAGTTGTATGGGATTGTTGGCCAATAAACTGTGATGCCGTTCTCAAATTCGTTTCTGTACTGGGGGTGGATATTGCTACCTTGTTCCAGCGCTAGAGAGATGCGCTGATTTGGAGTCAGAGTTCCTACCTTGGTGTCATTAACTTGGTAGTAGCCGACGAGAATTCCTTTGTTGGACAGATAACCGTCCGACGGATACCAAATCTGACCAATGGCCTGATCAGTCATAGTAATGCCACCGAAGATTTTCTCGTCTTCTTCCCAAAAACGGCGTCGGAACTGCAAGCCACCTTTACCTGGTCGCCAGTAGAGAGCAGCAATGTTGTCAATTGCCTGCTTTATATCGGGAGAAAAGTCTGACGGGATACTCGTGAGTACTGGCAGGGGAATGGTGCAAATGCAGTAATCCCCTTTGATTTGTTGGTTTGTGCCTGAGCCATTGGTGTACACGATGCTAACACCGTTGGGTGTCTTGCGAATCTCCTTGACCTCTGATTGAAAAGTAATCTTCTGACTCACTTTACGTTCAAAGGCTTTAGCTATCTGATCGATCCCACCAACTGGCTGCAGCATTGTCATCTGTTGCTGCAAATCCCATTCGGAAGCTTCGTAGTTGGCGAATCCTAACTGAATTAACGCACTCAGATCGTAGGGATCTGATTGTGATGCTGATTGCAAGCCAGCACTGGGATTATTAGTGAAGCCACGTCGCCTTGAACCTTTGTAGAACAAGTCTGGAGATAAATCTCCATAGGTCTTGAGAAACTCAACGAGTCTTTCTTTGTCTTGGGTTGTTAAGGGTGCATTAATTTCATTCTGGTTAATGGCTTTAGCCAGCAATTCTGATATGTAGCCACGTATATCAGTTATGGCTTCGCGTGCACGGAGTTTTTGACCTGACAAGGGACCTGCATTCTGAGTTTTGTAGTAATATTCTTGTCGGTTAAGGTTTACTTTCACCTCAACAGCAACACCCAATTCCCTGCAGTAGTCTAGTGTGACATGTTCTTGAGGAATGCGACCAGGACCTGGATTAAAATATAAGCCCGGAGCGAATTGAACTCTCTGCGTTTGACCTAAAGTATCAGTAAACTGATCTCCACCTCGAAGCGTCCAGCACCGACCACCAGCACGTGAGCGTGCCTCAAGAATAATGCAGTCATAACCAACTTTGCCCAACTCATAGGCAGAAGCCATTCCCGCCAAACCTGCACCAAGGATAATAACGCGTTTGCCTCTCCCGTTACGCTGTAACTGAAATGAACTTCCTTGTGATGGACTCTGTGCAGTTGCTGGTTTTTCTAGCAAGCCCAAAGCCTTCATCGCCGCGTAGGCTGAACCTCCCGACACCGCAACAGTTGTGATGAAATCTCTTCTATTCATAGCTACTCCTCACAAGAAAATTAAATGTATAGCATCGGGATGATGCCATCCTAAAGATTTTAAATCAGTGTCGTTGATCATTAAAATCTTTAATAGGAGAACGCCTCCAGTTTGTGGAAATTTTAGCTTTGCAAAAGTTTCCACAAAGGGAAGTGCGCCAGATTGGTTTGTAAATTTTCAGGTATTCTAGAGTAATTAAACCACCATTTTTTACCATATTCAGAAGCGATCGCCCGAGCAATACTTCCGGTGTAAAAACTTTGAAGATTTTGGGCAATTGCTGCGAAAGTGCGGACTAAATCACGCTGCACTAGCTTGTCGCCTGGTTTATAAAATTCGCTGTTGCGAGTGAAAACATCCCGCGCTGCTGGATTGTTGAGAATTATTTCCTTGCGGGACTCGTTTGCTTGCAGAGAACGAGTAATTATCCCGTAGTTGATAGAACTTAATTACATATCTGAAATTGGTATAAAATATTTGAATTTTGTTACCGCAGCGTAAAGCCTGCGGCATGGCTTCGCTTAGAGAGAGTCCGCGTACCCCTGCGGGGAAGCAAGCTAGCAAGAGCGTCTCGTAGAGAGCGTCATTTTGAATTTTGAATTGTTAATGTCCCCCTCACCACCCTTTGGGGGAACCTTCACCGCGAGGATCAGCCGCCCCTTCTAGAGTTCCATCAGATGTTACAGCGATCGCATTACCATTACCCCAAGGAGGAGTTTCCTTAATTTTATGCCCCCGACGGCGTAATTCTTGCATAGTCAGAGCATCCAAGCCCCAAGATTCGACATCCAACTCATCCGGAAGCCACTGATGATGTATGCGTGGAACAGAAACAGCCGCACCAACATCCATGTTGTATTCCAGTACATTCAGGATCACTTGCAACACTTGGGTGATGATCTTGCTACCACCGGGCGCACCCACTGCCATACGGAAATGACCATTTTCTGTGACAATTGTGGGAGTCATGCTGGATAGAGGAGTTTTACGGGGCGCAATGCTGTTGGCATCATTACCAACCAAACCAAAAGCATTAGGTACTCCTGGCGCAGCAGCAAAATCATCCATCT
Organism: Nostoc sp.; assembly: GCF_036919555.1. GTDB lineage: Bacteria > Cyanobacteriota > Cyanobacteriia > Cyanobacteriales > Nostocaceae > Nostoc. The sequence continues at coordinate 2,368 of NZ_JBALCS010000077.1, read as the reverse complement.
CATTGTTGAGGACAATTCCAGTTCCCGGTGTCACTACACTAGCCCCAAAAATCAGGTTAATCGTGAAAGTCAGACTCACGGCGTTGCGTTGTTCATCCACAACAGTAAGATGACTGGTTTGGGGAGATTCATACCGAGTCGCGTGCAGTTTCAGAGACTGATCAGATAACGGAATGATATTTTTTCCTAAACTCTGATTATTAGCTTGACTAAAACGTTGTAGTATCTCTTTGTCTACTGGCTTGATCTCGGTCGAGGGTCTAGCCACTTGCATATTAATTTCTTGACGGCGTTTTTTGGCGTAAGCTGGACTGAGCAGTTCTTGTACAGGGACTTTGACAAAATCAGGATCGCCTAAATATTGGGAGCGATCGGCGTAAGCAATCTTCATTGCTTCTACCATTAAATGTATAGCATCGGGATGATGCCATCCTAAAGATTTAAAATCAGTGTCACCGATAATATTTAAAATCTGCAATAGATGAATGCCTCCCGATGATGGTGGTGGCATTGAGCAAATTTTAGCTTTGCGAAAGTTTCCACAAACGGGAGTGCGCCAGATTGGTTTGTAAGTTTTCAGGTCTTCTAGAGTAATTAAACCACCATTTTTTACCATATCAGAAGCGATCGCCCGAGCAATACTTCCGGTGTAAAAACTTTGGGGATTTTCGGCAATTGCGGTTAAAGTGCGTGCCAAATCACTCTGCACCAGCTTGTCCCCAGATTTATAAAATTCGCCGTTGCGAGTGAAAATATCCCGCGCTGCTGGATTGTTAAGAATTACTTGTTTGCGAGACTCGTTTGTTTGCAGAGAACGCCAAGTTTCCCCAGTACGAAGAATAAAGCCAGATGCAGCGAGTGCGATCGCAGGTTTCATCACCTCTTGCCAAGGAAGTTTACCATAGCGACGATGCACTTCATAAAGTCCCGCCACTGTTCCTGGTGTCCCTACTGCCAAATAACCATTAATACTTGCATTCGGACGCACCTTTCCTTGAGCGTCAAGATACATCTTTCTTGTAGCTTTCAGGGGTGCGCGTTCGCGGAAATCTAACGCTTTCATCTCGCCAGTTTTCTCAGAGTGCATCAGCAAAAATCCGCCGCCACCGATTCCCGCCGAAAAAGGCTCAACTACGGAGATTGCAAAGGTTGTAGCTACAGCTGCATCCACTGCATTACCACCTTTGCGTAACATTGCAATTCCCGCTTCACTTGCTAGGGGATGGGCTGAAACCACCATTCCCTTTTTGCTGCGTAGGGGTAAAGTTAAGGCGGCTGATGCAACTTGGCTGTAAAGTAAGAAGGTGAAATAAAAAATTGCGTAGGCGTAGCCCAACCCAGGCATCGTAAAAATCCTATATTTGTTTAGCATTTTCGGTATCATTAATATGATTTAATAATTTTACAGTACTCATGAATGCTATGTTACTAAAAACAAGCAAGACATTTTTTAAAGCTTTAACTATTGGATTATATATCTCTAGCGGAAGCGTTCTATCTCAGACATTACCGCTTTCCTCTAAGTTAGTAGGTTTTAATACGGCTGAAGGTGAAAAGTTATTATTTGAGAGTAAATCAAAAGAAGACTTTTTTCCACTGATTATGCAATTCACCACTCAAAATAATCAGGCATATTGTGGTGTTGCTAGTATGGTTATGGTACTGAATAGTCTAAAAATTCCAGCACCAGAAGCACCCGAATACAAGCCATATCGAGTATTTACTCAAGAAAACTTTTTTAGCAATAATAATGCAAAAAAAGTGCTAACTCCTGAAGCTGTGTCTCACGAAGGTATGACTCTAGACCAGTTAGGAAAATTACTAGCCAGCTATGATCTGAAAGTTAATGTTTACCACGCTGCCGATACTAGTTTAGAGGAGTTCCGCAAACAAGCGGCAGAAAATTTAAAACAAACGCAAAATTTCGTTGTAGTAAACTATCTACGCAAAGAAATAGGTGAAGAGAAAGGTGGGCATATTTCCCCTTTGGCAGCATATAATGAGCAAACAGATAGATTTTTAATTCTTGATGTTAGTCGTTATAAGTATCCACCAGTTTGGGTAAAAACAGCAGATTTATGGAAAGCAATGCTCACAAATGATCCCTCATCAAAAAAAAGCCGTGGCTTTGTATTTGTAAGCAAAAGTCTTTGATTTGACAATCTGTTCATTGAATTCATGAATCCTGCAATCGCCCATCCTTCATCTAAACAATGCGATCGGGAATATCTAAAATTTGAATTATCAAAAATCGAAGGGTTTAAGACCTGTACCATTAGACCTATCCTTAATATAAATATTATGAGATAATTAAGGAATAAAATAAAAACTAAACTGCATCTAGTATGACAACACCTTTACAAAGAAT
>NZ_JBALCS010000076.1:0-11741 GCF_036919555.1 Nostoc sp. | reverse complement strand
TACTTCAACAGCAAGATTTGATTCAAGGGTTAACGGGTTTTCACTGGTGGATTAAAATCGGAGCTTAATCGTAAGTGATTTACCGAACATGATATCAAACATCAATTTGGCTTTTTGACCGGGAAGGAATGCTGTTAAGACGCTCTCTAACAAGACTTCCGGACTGGGTGACGTGGTGATATAAATTCCGTTGGGTTTGAGGACTCTTTTGGTTTGTGATAGCGATCGCTTACCCACTGCATCAAAGATAATGTCATACTGCGCTGTATCTTCGGCGAAATCTTGCTGCGTATAATCAATCATGCGGTCTGCTAAGAGAGATTTCACCAAATCCAGGTTTTTGCTACTGCTAACTCCCGTCACCACTGCCCCTAAAGCCTTAGCAATTTGCACTGCAAAACTGCCTACACCGCCCGCAGCCCCATTAATCAAAACAGTTTGCCCTGTTTGAATATTCCCCTGATCTCGCAGTGCTTGCAGAGCCGTGAGCGCTGCTAAAGGTACAGCCGCAGCTTCTTCATAAGATAGGTTTGTTGGTTTAAAAGCCGCCAAGTTTTCTGGGATAGCTGCAAATTCGGCATAACCTCCTTCAGGGAAGCTAGTACTGCCATAAATAGCATCTTGTGGATGGATATAGGTTGGGATGGCGAATGCCTACGGCACGCTACGAGAACGCCGCATTCATGGCTGTCTGGTTCATATTGACTTGATTGATGGTAAAATCTGGATTCAATGGGATGGTACTGAAGAAGGCATTGCCGCCGATTTAGAACGGGCTGGAATTCCTAAAGAATACATTGTTTTGGGATTTCGTCCACCAGAGTTAAGACCCTACACAGGTTATACTGTTGCTTAAGGAGCGATCGCTTTTCATTCATTCTTCAGTGGTAAATACAACACCTTCATACAGCAGTTCAATTGGACACTCAAATTCAATACTCGATAGAGTGATGATATCTCCAGCCGTGTAGGGATAGTAAAGCCACATTCTACCCTCTCCCCGACAGTAACGCTCAACGGAGATTTTTTCCGAGTCAATCAAGATATATTCTTGCAAACTGGGGATTGTCAGATAATAAGTAAATTTTTCATCCCGGTCTTTAGCGCTTGTACCTGGCGAAAGAACTTCAGCAATCAGCTTGGGATGTTGAATAAATTTGCGGGCATTGAGGTCTTGAGGGTCGCAACTGACGATAACATCAGGATAATAGTAGCGACTCTGGGGAGTGAGTTGCACTTTCACGTCTATCACATTCACTCGACAATCTCTGGAACGCAAATGAGGGTACAAAGCTCTGTAGAGATTTAGTGCAATATCGTTATGAGAAATTGTACCGCCTGTCATGGCAAATACTTCGCCATTGGCATATTCGTAGCGAACGTCTTGCTGAGATTCCCATTCCAGATATTCCTCAACGGTCATTTTTGGCGGTTGTTGGGGGATGGCTATCATAACTCAGATTTTTTCACGCTTGGTTTGATTGTAGCTTTTAAACCTCTCTCTAAATCTCTCTCCTAAAAGGAGAGAGACTTTGAATTTTCCCCTTCCCGCGTCGGGAATGGGGTTAGGGGGTTAGGTTTTTTGCTAAGGTTTGTAATGAGCAATTCAGAAAATTCATTGCGATCGCTCAATCATGTTAGATTATAGTTTGTTGTTTCTCTCAAACACAAAATCCGAGAGTTTCCTACCCATCTCCATGATTGTGGGAATGAAAAAAAGAAGTTAAAAGTTAAGTTTTTTGAAAATAATGTGCAGCAACATATCTATTTCCACTAGATCAAATGGCTTACTAGATCAGACTTAGATCCCCAATTGAATATCATTGTCAAAGCAAAAATTAAAAAAATATGAAGCGCATTTTCACCCCCAAAAAAATGATATGTTAGATACAGAATTGAATTTCGCACGTTTCTGGAGTAGAACAATATAGACTATTCCAGTTTTTCACCCTCAAACCCTTGGCATTTATTGCTTTTGACGGAAAATGAGGGCAATCTGAGTACACATTTAAATAACCCAAACCCAGTTTTAAGTTAGTTAAAGTCCTTGCTGGGATTGGGTTATGACTGAGTACAAATAAATCCTGAACCCCTATCAATAAACACTAGAACCCCAACCAAACAATACTAGAACCCCTACCCGAAAAATAAATTTTTAATCCTTGTAATGCTTGAAGAATTAGGGTTTTTATTAGTTGAGTACAAGCGTAATAAATCCAATAAATTCTATCCTAGAGAGACGCAACATCTGGCTGGGAGACGGCTGCTATAAATCTTATATCGCCAATCACTTAACGCTCCAATACAAAACGAAGCGAAAAGTGAGTGGAGGGATGACATAGCACCATGCCTGAAGTGAATAGAAGTCGCGGCTGTAAGCACAAATTCTACCCAAGAACCGAACATTGACACACACCAGCCGAACATCAGATATCTATTGCCTGCCTTACTTGATAACAAGTCACCCGAACCCAAGGGTTTGCAGGCACTGTGGAAGACGCGACTTCAATTCCTCGGCATATAAGAGTAGCAACACCATCTCCCACAGTGGCAGCCAAGTCCACCGACCTTTTGCAAAACTCAATGACATCATCGTCTAAACGACTCCTCAACTCTACCGCCACGGAATCGACAACCCAAGCAAAATCAGGTGGTTGCGGCTGCGACAGCCCCAGTAGCGCCACCGTGGAAAGGGATGAAATGCTCCAAGAACGCATTGCTAAACATCCCTGCTACAGCGAAGACGCTCATCACCACTACGCCCGGATGCACGTTGCTGTTGCTCCAGCCTGCAACATTCAATGCAACTATTGCAACCGTAAATATGATTGCGCTAACGAAAGCCGTCCTGGAGTAGTTAGCGAATTGCTAACCCCAGAAGAAGCTGCACACAAAGCTTTGGTCATTGGAGGCAAGATTCCTCAAATGACAGTTGTGGGAATTGCCGGCCCTGGCGACCCTCTGGCGAACCCAGATAAGACTTTCCGCACATTTGAGTTGATTGCAGAGCAAGCACCAGATATCAAGCTGTGCTTATCAACCAATGGTTTAATGCTGCCTGACTACGTTGATCGCATTAAAGAATTAAATATAGATCACGTTACGATCACCATTAACATGGTAGATCCAGAGATCGGTGCTCAAATTTATCCTTGGGTTCACTACAAGCGCAAGCGTTACAGAGGTCTTGAAGGCGCGACAATTCTCCACGAAAGACAGATGGAAGGATTGCAAGCCCTGAAAGATGCTGACATCTTGTGTAAAGTAAACTCCGTGATGATTCCCGGAATTAATGACCATCACTTAGTCGAAGTGAATCGAGTCATTCGTGAGAAAGGTGCATTCTTACACAACATCATGCCATTGATTTCTGCACCAGAACATGGCACACACTTCGGTTTAATCGGTCAACGCGGTCCCACACCCAAAGAACTCAAAGAAGTTCAAGACAATTGCTCCGGTAACATGAAAATGATGCGTCACTGTCGCCAGTGCCGTGCCGATGCAGTCGGATTATTGGGAGAAGACCGCAGCCAAGAATTTTCCAAAGAGAAATTCTTAGAAATGACTCCAGAATATGACATGGAGAAACGCCAAGAAGTTCATGACGGTATTGAGAAGTTTAAAGATGAACTTAAAGTAGCCAAAGACAAGGCGCTAGCCGGTAAGAAAATTGCCAATAGTCCTAAAGTTCTAGTTGCAGTAGCAACCAAAGGCGGCGGATTAGTTAACCAACACTTCGGTCATGCGAAAGAATTCCAAATTTACGAAGTGGGTGGAAACGAAGTTCGCTTTGTCGGTCATCGCAAAATTGACCAATACTGCCAAGGTGGATACGGCGAAGAAGCTTCTTTTGAGCATATTATGAAAGCGATCGCAGATTGCAAAGCAGTTTTAGCCTCCAAGATTGGTAACAGTCCTCAAGAAAAATTGCAAAAAGCTGGAATACAGAGTGTTGAAGCTTACGACGTGATTGAGAAGGTTGCTTTAGAGTTCTACGAGCAATACGTTAAGGAATTAGGGAATTAGGGAATAAGGAATAGGGCATGGGGCATGGGGAATAGAACAAGAATTATCCCCCAATGCCGCCAATCGCCTCCCGCCTACGGCACTGCCTCCCCAATGCCCAATGCCCAATGCCCCTTATCCAAAAAGGAGAATAATCATGGCTTACAAAATTATTACTAGCCAGTGTATTTCCTGCAATCTCTGTCTATCGGGATGTCCCACAAATGCAGTTAAAGTGGTTGACGGACAGCACTGGATTGACCCTGAACTTTGTACAAATTGTATTGATAGCATTCATACCGTGCCTCAGTGTAAAGCTGGTTGTCCTACATGCGACGGTTGCGTTAAGCAGCCTAGCGACTATTGGGAAGGCTGGTTTGCCGATTACAACCGCGTAGTTGCTAAATTAACAAATAAACAAGATTACTGGGAACGTTGGTTTAACAGCTATTCCCAGAAATACTCCGAACAGTTGCAAAAGCGTCAGCCCCAAACAATGGGAGCAGAAGCTCTAATAAATCGTAATGACGCTCCTACGTCGCTAACGCTACGCTAACGTAATTAAACACAACAATGCAAAATAACTGCATCTATCTCGATAATAATGCCACCACTAAGGTAGACTCAGAAGTTATAGAGGTAATGCTACCTTACCTGACAGACTTTTACGGCAATCCCTCCAGTATGCATACCTTTGGTGGGCAAGTTGGTAAAGCACTGAGAACAGCAAGAGAACAACTTGCAGCCATCCTGGGAGCTGATGAGTCAGAAATTGTCTACACAAGTTGTGGAACTGAGGGAGATAACGCGGCGATTCGAGCCGCACTGTTAGCGCACCCAGAAAAGCGACACATCGTTACCACCCAAGTTGAACATCCGGCAGTACTTAATGTCTGCAAACAATTAGAAACCCAAGGTTACAGTGTTACCTATCTTTCAGTAAATCATCAAGGGCAGCTGGATCTAGATGAACTAGAAGCTTCCTTGACGGGTAACACCGCCTTGGTGACAATTATGTATGCTAATAACGAAACTGGCACGATTTTCCCGATTGAGCAGATTGGGTTGCGGGTGAAAGAATATGGCGCTATCTTCCATGTAGATGCGGTGCAAGTAGTGGGAAAAATCCCCTTGAATATGAAGACTAGCACCGTAGATATGTTAACCCTGTCTGGTCATAAGCTGCACGGTCCGAAAGGAATTGGTGCTTTATATATCCGGCGCGGGGTTCGGTTCCGTCCCTTCATCATTGGCGGACACCAAGAACGTGGACGTAGGGCAGGAACAGAGAATGTTCCGGGAATTATTGCCTTGGGCAAAGCTGCGGAACTTGAACTGTTTCACTTAGAAGAAGCAAACAAAAGAGAAACAAGGCTGCGCGATCGCCTCGAACAAACTTTACTTGCGACAATTCCTGATTGTGTAGTCAATGGTGACCCTACGCAGAGATTGCCCAATACCACCAATATCGGCTTCAAGTATATTGAAGGTGAAGCGATCTTACTATCGTTGAATAAATACGGTATCTGTGCCTCATCCGGTTCTGCTTGCACCTCCGGTTCACTGGAACCTTCCCACGTCCTTCGGGCTATGGGCTTACCCTACACAACTTTGCACGGTTCCATTCGCTTCAGCCTTTGTCGCTACACCACAGAAGCCGAAATCGATCAAGTTATAGAGGTAATGCCCAGTATTGTGGAACGTTTACGCGCCCTCTCACCCTTCAAAAATGATAATGCGGGTTGGCTGCAAGAACAAGAGCAAGCACTGGCTCATCGTTAATTAGGGAATAGGGAATAGGGCATAGCGCATTGAGAATAAAACCAATGCCCGATGCCCCCCAATGCCCCATACCTCAATCTAAAATCCAAAATCTAAAATCTAAAATTCGTTATGTGGGACTACACCGATAAAGTATTAGAACTGTTTTACAATCCCCTGAATCAGGGAGCCATTGAAGAATCTGGCGAACCTGGGGTTAAGCTTGCAATGGGAGAAATCGGTAGCATTGCTTGCGGTGATGCTTTGAGATTGCACCTGAAAGTGGAAGTAGAATCTGATAAGATTCTAGATGCTCGTTTTCAAACCTTTGGCTGTACTAGTGCGATCGCATCTTCTAGTGCATTAACCGAAATGATCAAAGGTTTAACCTTAGATGAAGCCCTGAAAGTATCCAACAGAGACATTGCAGATTACCTGGGTGGTTTACCAGAAGCAAAGATGCACTGTTCTGTCATGGGACAAGAAGCGCTAGAAGCTGCTATCTATAATTATCGTGGCATACCTCTAGCTACCCATGATGATGATGATGAAGGCGCGTTAGTTTGCAGTTGCTTTGGGATCAGCGAGGCCAAAATTCGCCGCGTCGTTCTAGAAAATAATCTCACTGGTGCTGAAGAGGTAACAAATTATGTGAAAGCTGGTGGTGGATGCGGTTCCTGTTTGGCGAACATCGATGATATAATCAAATCAGTTCAACAGGAATACGCCTCACCTGCTCTCAACGATTACGGCGTAAAAGTTGCCACAGAAATTGTTACGTCTAAAGAGCGATCGCTAACTAACGTGCAAAAGATTGCTCTAATTCAAAAGGTTCTGGATGAAGAAGTCAGACCCGTACTCATCGCTGACGGGGGAGATGTAGAACTCTATGATGTCGAAGGCGATCGCGTTAAAGTTGTGCTGCAAGGTGCTTGCGGTTCCTGTTCTAGTAGTACAGCAACTCTGAAAATTGCGATCGAAGCCAGATTACAAGAGCGTGTCAGCAAGAGCCTTGTAGTCGAAGCAGTTTAGGAATTGCTTTCTTGACTTAACGTACTCTACAAATACGCCCTAATATGCATTCAGCCAGAAACAGAAAGTAGGATTTGAACCGAATCATTGTCTCCACTCAATGCTTCATACCAATTCGCCAACAGAAAGTGACAGATTCAAACCTAACTTTCTTAATTACGAATTACGTAGCCACCCGAAGGATTGCTTCCCCCAAGGTATTACGAATTACGAATTGGTATCAGTCCTACCACTATTACTGCTAACAGCATATAGGCTTCATAGATTAAGCGCCTAAAAAGCAAATTTCATCATCTAACTCGCTTCAAAGGAACAGAATATGAGCACATTGTACGACAAACTTGGCGGACAACCAGCTATTGAACAAATAGTAGATGAGCTCCACAAACGCATTGCGACAGACAGCCTCCTCAATCCCATTTTTGCGGGTACAGATATGCCCAAGCAACGTAATCATCTAGTTGCTTTCTTATCTCAGATTTTTGAGGGGCCAAAGCAATACGCAGGTCGTCCAATGGACAAAACCCACGCGGGAATGAATCTACAGCAACCACACTTCGATGCTTTAGCCAAGCATCTCGGTGAAGCAATGGCTGTGCGTGGAGAGTCAGCAGAAGACACCAAAGCTGCACTAGAGCGCGTCACAAATATGAAAGGCGCTATTTTGAACAAGTAATCGGACTTATGCATTGATTGTTGACAAATAGCAACATCAAGTCCTATTTAGTCTTTCAAGCTGAAACACATTATGACGTATTTGTAAATTGCGTAATCTCCTAGTCATTAGTCAGGATAAATGATTAATGACTAGGGACAAAAGAAAAAAAATTTAGCCAGCAAATATATGTACTTACTTTCGATCATTTTAGCTGTGGAGCGATCGCCCCCGGCGCCGTTCTACATACCCTCACTGCTGTAGCTCAACAGGTGTGAGAGCCAACAAACCCAAAAAACCCACCAACCAATTGCAGGATAACACGAATCATGACTGAAGAAAAGATTAGACAGATAGCTTTCTACGGTAAGGGCGGTATCGGTAAATCTACCACCTCCCAAAACACCTTAGCAGCTATGGCAGAAATGGGTCAACGCATCCTCATCGTCGGTTGCGACCCTAAAGCTGACTCTACCCGTTTGATGCTGCACAGCAAAGCTCAAACCACCGTTCTTCACCTCGCCGCAGAACGTGGCGCAGTAGAAGATATAGAACTTCATGAAGTGATGCTCAAGGGTTTCCGTGACGTTCTTTGCGTAGAGTCTGGTGGTCCAGAACCCGGTGTAGGTTGTGCAGGTCGTGGTATTATCACCGCCATCAACTTCTTAGAAGAAAACGGTGCTTACCAAGACCTAGACTTCGTATCTTACGACGTATTAGGTGACGTTGTGTGCGGTGGTTTCGCAATGCCTATCCGTGAAGGTAAAGCACAAGAAATCTACATCGTGACATCAGGTGAAATGATGGCGATGTATGCTGCTAACAACATTGCTCGTGGTGTTCTCAAGTATGCTCACACAGGTGGTGTGCGTTTGGGTGGTTTGATTTGTAACAGCCGTAACACAGACCGGGAAATCGACTTGATCGAAACCTTGGCAAAACGGTTGAACACCCAAATGATTCACTACGTACCCCGTGACAACATCGTTCAACACGCAGAATTGCGCCGGATGACTGTTAACGAGTACGCACCTGAAAGCAACCAAGCTAACGAATACCGGACATTGGCTCACAAAATTATCGACAACAAGAATCTAGCTATTCCTACACCCATCGAAATGGAAGAACTAGAAGAATTGTTGATTGAATTCGGTATCCTCGAAAGCGACGAAAATACCGCAATGCTAGTTGGTAAGAGTGCTGCTGAAGCTCCTGTAGTATAAATCGCTGCTAAGAAGTAATGCTTTAGCACAAGGAAAAAGGAAGAGTCCCCTATCTTACCTTTGACCCTCTCTTTTTATCTCCCCCCTAACTTTAGAGGGGACTCCTAGTCCCCCTATGTCCCTATCCTTACGAGTCACAGAAACAAAATATGACACCTCCAGAAAACCAAAACATCATCCAAGAAAGAAAAGAACTAATTAAAGAAGTTCTCAGTGCTTATCCTGAAAAAGCCGCTAAAAAGCGGGAAAAACATTTAAACGTATACGAAGAAGGTAAGTCCGACTGCGGCGTTAAGTCTAACGTTAAATCCCTTCCTGGTGTCATGACCGCTCGTGGTTGTGCTTACGCCGGTTCTAAAGGTGTGGTTTGGGGCCCTATTAAGGACATGATCCACATCAGCCACGGGCCTGTTGGTTGTGGTTATTATTCTTGGTCTGGTCGTCGTAATTACTACATCGGTACTACAGGTATTGACTCCTTTGGTACCATGAACTTCACCTCCGACTTCCAAGAACGAGATATCGTCTTTGGTGGAGACAAGAAACTTACCAAGCTAATCGAAGAACTTGATGTACTTTTCCCACTCAACCGTGGTGTTTCCATTCAATCTGAATGTCCCATTGGTCTAATTGGGGATGACATCGAAGCTGTTGCTCGGAAGACATCGAAAGAAATTGGCAAGCCAGTTGTACCTGTGCGTTGCGAAGGCTTCCGGGGTGTTTCCCAATCTTTGGGTCACCACATTGCTAACGATATGGTTCGTGACTGGGTGTTCACCAAATCCGACCAAGCCAAGAAAGACGGTACACTCAAGTTTGAAGGTACCCCTTATGACGTAGCCGTTATCGGTGACTACAACATCGGTGGAGATGCTTGGGCTAGCCGCATCCTGTTAGAAGAAATCGGCTTGCGCGTAGTCGCTCAGTGGTCAGGTGATGGCACCCTCAACGAAATGTTGATGACCCCCAATGTGAAGATGAACCTCATCCACTGCTATCGGTCGATGAACTACATTAGCCGTCACATGGAAGAAGCTTATGGTATTCCCTGGTTGGAGTACAATTTCTTCGGCCCCACCAAGATTGCTGAATCTTTACGGGAAATTGCTTCTAAGTTTGACGAGACAATCCAAGCAAACGCTGAGAAAGTCATCGCCAAGTATCAGCCCACAACGGATGTGATTCTTCAGAAGTATCGCCCCCGCTTGGAAGGTAAGACTGTTGCCATCATGGTTGGTGGTCTACGTCCTCGCCACGTTGTCCCAGCTTTCCAAGACTTGGGCATGAAGATGATAGGTACTGGTTATGAGTTCGCTCATAACGATGACTACAAACGTACTGCTCCCTTCATCGAAGACGGCACCATCGTTTATGACGACGTTACCGCTTACGAATTCGAGGAATTTATCAAAGCGCTGAAGCCTGACCTTGTAGCCTCTGGTGTGAAAGAGAAGTACGTCTTCCAGAAGATGGGTCTACCTTTCCGTCAAATGCACTCTTGGGATTACTCCGAACCTAGCGATGCCTACGGTGGGCTACCCGCCAACGCTCTTCAACATTATATAATGCAAGGTTTTTTCGCTGCGGTAGAAAAAAAAGTCTATTTCTAGCCTAAATGCAAGTTGTAGGGTTATGTAGTAACAATCTATTTTGATGCTTCAAACAATATAACGCTTATGGAGCCTAGTTTTTAGATTTTGCTTGCATTTTGCTCAAAGAAAAACTGTAAAATTAAAGACTATTTTTAATGACGATTTTTTAGATTAAATGGTGCGATCATTATCACTCAACAAGATGATGATTGAGGAATGGGGGCGCGTGCGATTAGCAAAAGCGAGAACAATTCATCTGGGGTATGTCAAACCTAAATTTACTTTAACGTTCGCGTTCACGGGACATAGTTAAGCTTTGTAACTTAACTGATAATTTAGGGTGTTCTGGTGCAACGCGATCGTTATACACGCTCACACAATGCTCTAAAGACTACCTCGCAACAATCTGCCAAAGTTCCCCATTGTATGCTCCGGTTGCGGGATTGTAGGGTTGGTCTGCTAGCCCGATAAACCTGCCTGCAATTCGGTGGTCTAGGAAGTAATTACCGTGGGCGGACTTGATAAACACTCTGCCGCCTCCAGCGTCAACAATCTGCCAAAGTTCCCCATTGTATGCTCCGGTTGCAGGATTGTAGGGTTGGTCTGCTAGCCCGATAAACCTGCCTGCAATTCGGTGGTCTAGGAAGTAATTACCGTGGGCGGACTTGATGAACACTCTCCGGGTGCTGAGAGTTGGTGGTCTGCTTGGAGTGGATGGGGTGGGAGTTGGAGTCGATGGGGTGGGAGTTGGAGTGGGGGGTGGTTGGATTGGCACAAAGTCGCACCTCGTAGGCACTACAACGTTACATGGAGTACCAGGAACTATAGGATAGCTTTGGATTTGTCGATTTAAATTTGCTCTTGCCTCACTCTCAGTAGCTCCTGTTCCCGTTTGCGTAGGCATACAGCTTTGAGATTGACTGCATGTCCAGTATCCAGCTTGAGCCAGATACGTATTATCAAGGTTTAATGCCAACACCGGAGATAAAGGCATTAAAAATAGAACGAAGCCAATGATGGAAAGAATTACTATTTTCAACAATCGCATAATTTCACGCCTATTGCTGCTTAAGTTTTTATGTACCACTTTGTCCAAGTGCGATGCTTTTTTAGAACTAACCGGAAGAGTTCCGTAAAATCACGAAGTTTACTAAATCTTTGCACTTGACGATTGTGCCCCACCATTAGCCTTCTGGTTACGCCCTTACAGACTACTCAGCAGGCTAATTAGTTATTGACTGAAACTTTCTGTGTAATTACCTGATTTGGGATAGTTATCTGGAATTTTTCCATCCAAGTACCTATATTTGAATACTATACAATAACTTTCCGTCTAATTACCTAATTTGGGGTGGCTATCTATAATTTTCCATCTAATATAGGACTCCTATTTGATTTTTGAACAAGACTAAGAGACAATACGGGTACTAAAACAGGTGTAAGAAGGGACAATGATAAGTCAGCATCTGC
>NZ_JBALCS010000075.1:0-10091 GCF_036919555.1 Nostoc sp. | reverse complement strand
CCTGATTCCTTGATATGCTCTGCGAAACTGGTTTTAACCTGATTATTTATTCTCCCACTAATATGGTCTGTTTATTTACGCCGTACTGTACTAGGATGTTCGTTGGGTTTCGCTATTGCTCAACCCAACCTACAATTATCCTTAACCCAAGCGTATTGGGACAGGGTAAGGTTTTAGTGGACTTTTGAATTAATCGGATAACTTGTGTGTACACCGTAGCTCGAAGAGCGGGGTGGGGTTCTTTGCTAAACAATAAATCGTTGTGAACAAATAGACTTATGTTGTGAACCAAAAGACTTGTGTTGTGAACCAACAGACTTGTATTATGAACCAACAGACTTGTGTTGTGAACCAAAAGACTTGTGTTGTGAACCAACAGACTTGTGTTGTAAACCAACAGACTTGTGTTGTGAACTACCCCTCTTCTGTCACTTTCCGGGAGGGCGATCGCTAGAAGCCTTATGAGGCAATCAATACAAGCTATACTATTAGAAAAAAATTGGTCTTGTATTTGTTATTAGAAAATAATCGCGCGATCGCTTCATATACAAAAGCTCTAGAATTCAGAAATGGCAAAAGTTTTCGGAGAGTGACAGAAGAGGGCTACAGCAGGTTGCAAGTAAATGAGGTACACAATGCACAAAACCAAAATTGTGTAGATCCTCCCTAAATCCCCCGATAAATTGGAGGACTTTGAGGGTTCTTGCCCCCCAATTTATCGGGGAGTTGGGTGGATCAAAGCTTGTGGGGCAACTCTAAAAGACTTGTAGCTACGCGCAGCGTCTCGTAGAGAGGGTCATTTTGAATTTTGAATTGTTAAGTTTCGGTCAGTTCGATAATTTCGTCAAAACAGAAATTATCCACGAAATCAGTAAGCCCCTCAGCTAAATTAAAATTACTGTCGGGAATCTGTTTAATTAACTCTAAAATTAACTCGGCATCTACCTGAACAGCTGCTTGGTGTACTGCTCTCACCCATTCTAATGGCATGACAAGTAAATCTTGGGGTTTAAGTTCTTCCGGCTCAGATGCGATCAATTCTATATCTGCAAGATTCTCTGGCTCTGCGTATATATATTGTACTCCCAGATACTCAGCGATCTTGTTAAAAATTACCTCTTCGTGGAAAGGCTTGCGGATTAGATCGTACAACCCGCCGCTAAAATATTAGACCTTTGTTCATCAAAAGCGCTAGCTGTGAGGGCAATGATCGCAGTCCGGGGAGTAGCAGAAGCCGGGAAAGTAGAAGAAATACCTATCTTCCTCATCTCCCCATCTAGCCCGCTCTAATGCTCGAATTTGTCGAGCCGCCTCATATCCGTCCATAATCGGCATTTGCATATCCATCCAAATCAGTTGGGGATGCCATGTTTGCCAGAGAGCGATCGCTTCTAAGCCATTAGCAGCCGCACGAGTTTCAAAACCAACTGTGTTAAGTAACTGTGTCAATAAATCGCAATTTTCTGGGCGGTCATCTACCACTAAAATCCGGTATGCTATTTGACCTGATACTAAAGCGATCGCTTGCAGGGTGAAATTGATTGCAGTGTTTGCATCCTGGTCGATAAACTGGCGAGAAATGCTGTTAAGGAGTCTGTCTACTTGAGCGCGATGCCAAAGTGTGGCTTCAACTTGCTTACGTTCAGTCAAGTCTTGCACCATCCCCTGAATGAGTGTGCGTTCACCCAACTTACAGCAAATTGCAATCAATCGTACCACAGATGGAAATAATCAAAACCAGTGATAGAGTCTATTCTGCGATTGATTTTGTGGCGGGCTTCGTCGAAAACTGCTGTAAATACAGTTAACCACACCTCAGCTGGAAAATCTGTACCATCAGCGCGACGGTGAACCCACTCAAAACGATGTCTGCCTTGCTCGTAGGCGATCGCAATTTGTTGACGGGACAAATTAGCAGAAGTTTCACCGTTTGGTTGAAATGGCGGTGAAAATTCACTTGGATGCTTCTGCAAAAACTCTTGCCGAGAATAGCCGAATAGTTCTTCTGCTGCCCGGTTGCAATCAAGGGGAATTCCGTTTTCCTGTAACATGACAGCAATACTGGTTGATTCGTAAAGAGCGCGAAATCTGGCTTCTGATTGTCGCAAAGATTCTTCGACAAGTTTGCGATCGCTAATATCGGTAATCACAGCATCTATACAGCCATCCTCAGCATTCCGTCTCAGGGATATTAGCCCCCAACCAGGAGATTTATCTCGACGACATAGTTGCAATTCAAAGTTACGTACCTCGCCCTGCTGTGCGATTTCTTTCAACAGCTGTTGGCGATCATTTGGATTCGCGTAAAACTCCGTCGTGAATTGCTTACCAATTAGATCAGCCGCGCAACCATAACCCAAAATTTCGGCTTGGCGTTGGTTGGCTTCCAGAAACAGCCCATCTTCTAAGCGAATCCGAGCAATCCCTACTTGAAAGTTTTCAAAAATGTTGCGATATTTCTGTTCGCTGTGACGTAGAGCTTCTTCTGCCTGTTTGCGATCGCTAATATCACGGAAGTACCAAATTCTACCGTAGTAATCTTCTGTTGGCGCTCGCACGAATGCAGAATAGCGGTCTAGAGTCCGCGCATCTTTCAGGCGAATTTCATCACGGCTGATTTGGTCTGGATGAGCGTAGAGATACTCAACTTTAGCGAGAAACTCCTGTGGCCGTTCTAGTTTGTCGAGTGCTAATTCCAGTAATCGCCGATTGTTACCACTGACAAATGTTTCTGGGATTTGCCATAACTGACAAAAACGCTGATTGTAAGACACAATCCGATTATTTTCATCTACGACTAAAATTCCATCAATTGAAGCTTCTTGTTGGGCTTTAAATATGGCATGACTGCGGTGTAAATCTGCCTCTACTTGCTTGCGATCGCTAATATCTGTAACTACTGCTTCCATGCAGTTTTCTTCTACATTTAAACGTAAAGAAAATAACCCCCAACGCACCTCTCCATCGCACCACCGAAACTCAAATTCAAAGTTATTGATTACACCTTTTTGTTGTACTATATCATGTCCGGGTAATTAGTTGTGATTCCCATAGTCATTGCACCCCACACGCCAGATGCTCCACTTGGGGAGACCCCTCTGAGCGCTGGCTCCCCTTAATCCCCTAAGAGCCGGCTCTTAGGGGAGACAAAACGCAGCTTTGGCGGGGTGGGGTTCTTTGGGTTTAATAAGCAATGAAGCGGACATGATATAAGAGGTCGAACAAAAAATAGGAGATTATACTCATGGTGGAGATTGAAAACTTGGGAGTAAGTGTAGAAGAGTATTTGGATGGATTGGCAGCAGGTATTGATATTTTGGAATTGAAGCGGTTAGAAGCAATGGGAATTCCAACAAACCTGGCTCTAGAAGTTATGGCGATTGTACCAAAGATAATCAATGGCACGGCTACTCCTGAAGAAGTTGTTAGAGGACTAATGATTGTAGCACCATCGCTTAGGAAACAAGTTGAATAATTCGTAATTAGCGATTAATGATTTGATTAACAGTAAACCTTCAGTTACTTGACTCTGCTCAATTTGGTGATATTTAAATTCTTTCGATTTTTTTCTGCTTGTTTAGTTCTTATCTACTAATTCATCGGCTTTTTGTTGATGTGTGACAGTTGATGGTGCCGAATATGAACTCAACCATAATCCTAAATTGGTGCGTTACACTACGTTAACGCACCCTACCAATTAGGACACCTACTCGTCAATTTGACCAACGCGGCGGATATTCAAAATGTCGCTCATTTTCTTAATTTGCACGAAGACTTGCTCTAGTTGAGAGCGATCGCGTATATCTATTCCTAAGTCCATCAATGCAGGTTGACCAGTAGAGGTTTTCACCTGGGCATGGCGGACATTGATCCCTTGGTCACTCAACCGTGACAAAATATCCTTTAACACCCCTACGCGGTCAAGGGCTTCAATTTGAACTTCCACTGGATACGTGTGCGGACGACCACTATTTTCGGCTGTTGGGTTCCACCTAACTGGTACTAAGCGCTCATACTCCACAGTCTCCAGATTATGGCAGCCTTGGCGATGAATTGAAATCCCCCTACCTCGCGTCACTACACCAATAATTGGTTCGCCAGGAATCGGGGTACAACATCCAGCTAAATAATACACCAAACCTTCTATCCCAACAATTGGCGAATCAGTGGCGCGGGAGGTAGTTGCAGGTGCATCTCGCAAAGCTTTTGATGTAGTTGATTCTTTGGGGATAAATGTCGGCACTGTGGAAACTGGTTGTTGTCCCTTCGCCACTTCTCGCCAACGATTTAGTACTAGGTTCAAGGTAACTTCACCGTAACCCAAACCAGCAAGTAAATCTTCCACGCTATGGTAGTTACACTTTTCGGCGACAGTCTCCATTGCATCCGACTTCAGCAAACTATCAAAACCAGTTTTACCAAGTTCCTTTTCTAACAATTCCCGTCCACGGGCGACATTTTCTTCCCGGCGCGATCGCTTGTACCATTGTTTTATCCGATATTTCGCCGCCGAAGTCCTGACAAAGTTCAACCAATCCAAACTCGGATGGCAATTCTTTTGGGTGAGAACTTCGACAATATCGCCATTGTGCAGCCGCGTTGACAGTGGCACCATTCGCCCATTCACCCGCGCCCCTGAACAATGGTTCCCCACTTCCGTATGAATACGATAAGCAAAATCCACAGTGGTAGAACCGGGACTTAAAGGTACAACATCCCCCTTAGGGGTGAAGACATAGACATCATCTTCAAATAGATTATCCTTGACGCTATCAAGATATTCTTGTGCATCCTTGAGATCAGTTTGCCATTCTAGCAGCTGCCGCAGCCAAGTAAACTTGTCATCTGTCGCTGTCAAATGGCTAATACTAGAACCTCCTGTTTCTTTGTACTTCCAATGAGCTGCAATCCCATACTCGGCGATATGATGCATTTCGATTGTCCGAATTTGCACCTCTAAAGGACGACCAGTTAGGCCAATCACCCCAGTATGCAACGACTGGTAACGGTTAGGCTTTGGCAGTCCAATGTAGTCCTTAAATCTCCCAGGAATTGGGCGAAAAGCGTCATGAACCACTGCCAACGCCCGATAGCATTCCTCATTGGTTTGAACAATAATCCGCAACGCGGCCAAATCGTAAATTTCATGAAATTCCTTTTGCTGTCGGTGCATTTTTTGGTAAATGCCATAAAGGTGCTTGGGACGACCGCTAATATCTTGAAAGTGGATTCCGGCTTGCTGCAAACGCTCTTGCAACATATTCGTAGCTCTAGCCAATTTCTCTTCTCGCGCCGTCCGTTTTTCGGAAACATACTCCTGCATTTGGCGGAAAGCTTCCGGTTCCAAATACTTAAAAGCCAAATCTTCCAGTTCCCATTTAATTCGCCAAATCCCCAAGCGATTGGCTAAAGGTGCGAATATATCTCGCGTTTCCTGGGCACTGCGGCGGCGGCTGGACTCTGACATATACTGTAAAGTTCGCATATTATGCAAACGGTCTGCCAATTTCACCACAATTACCCGAATATCTTGCGCCATTGCCAAAAACATCCGCCGGAAGTTTTCCGCTTGGCTTTCGGTTTTGCTGGTGAAATTAATTTTAGAAAGCTTGGTGACACCTTCGACCAATTGCCGTACTTCTGGGCCAAAGCGCTGTTCTATGTCTTCACTTGTAACTTCTGTATCTTCAACGACATCATGGAGAAATCCAGCTGCTATCATAGCAGCACTACCTCCCAAGTCACGCAGCAAGTCGGCTACAGCGATGGGATGAGCAATATATGGTTCTCCCGATTTGCGATATTGACCTTGATGCAGTTGGTAGGCAAATTCAAATGCGCGACCAATTAAAAATGCATCATTATGCCTTCGGTCATCTTCCGCTTCGCCGCTACTTGTCGATGACTCCTTCAAACATTTTTTTAACCATTCGGGAATAGCAAGATCAACTGATGAATTTATCGCTAGACTGCTCATACAATTAGGTTTAGAGAGGATCGGTAGATAAGTGAATGATGAATAAAACTAGCAGCATCAACCTCAGAAGATGCTGTTGATCGAAAAAACAGTGTCAGGATGATTCGCCAATTGCCGATAGCGCAGCATTAGCGACGCAGGAGCGTCTGGTAGTCATCCAGTTTGAGTTTCAAGGATCATAAAGAAAGAAAATCCATTGATGGCAAACAAAGCCTCAAATCAGGATTTGAGGCTTTTCGTGCTGATAAGTCTTTAAGTAAAGTTTATTGTAGAAGAAAAATTACTTGACATTAATACTATCTTAACTAGCACAGGATGTCTTTAAACCGTGAGAGATATTTGACACTCGTAACCTTGCTAGAGCAATTACGCTCCGATGCCACAACTACCCAAATAGTTACGCTCGAACTGCGAGTACGTATAGCCTCGTTGCAGCAATTTTTCGCGCAGCAGATTGTGCCTTTGGCTGATGAAGACTGGCGAGTGCAGTCTTATCAAACGGAGATGAGCAAGCAATTGCGCCTCTTGGAAATAGATGTGATGTTTTTGCAAGGAGCGCGGCAAGCATCTACTGCACAAACGAGACTTCAGACGATTAGCGATCGCTTGACAATCCTCATTCAATACTGTGATGCTATTCTGCAACCAGAAACGGAGGGAGAAAAATAACAATTGTTCACCTTTTCCTCTAATTATTCCATCATCTCATTTCCAACCGTTCATGAAAAGTTATTTTGGCAACAAGTTGGAAATCGGGCATTGGGCATGGGGCATGGGGCATGGGGCATAGGGCATAGGGCATTGGGCATTGGGCATTGGGAAGAATACCGTGCGTGTCAACTTAACGCGAAATGGGCGGTTAGAAAGCGCGTCTACACAAACAAAACCCACCTTCGTGGGTTAAAAAGCCTTAATTTTCTATTAGTCCGCGTAGGCGGACTTTGCCTGTGTAGCCGCGTTCGCGTCAGCGTGCCGGAGGCTCTATTCCATTCACCCTGGCTCTAAGTTGACTCCCGACTCCCTACTCCCTACTCCCGACTCCCTTCATAAGAAGATTCATTGTGCGGCGCATGTACGCTTCTACTGGCTCGGTTGTGGGTTTGAAAATCAGTGCATAATATAGTGACCCACTCACAAGATCGATAATTAAGTCTACGTCTGCATCTTTGTGAATTTCGCCTCTAGACTTGGCACGTTCAAGTATTTTAGAAAAGGCTTCACGTCGGAGTTTTGTATATTTTGTCCAATAGACCTCGGCAAACTGAGGATTGCTAGACGCTGTACTAATTATCAGGGCGAGTGTCTGACGACCAAGGGGACTATCTATTTTTTTGGCGGCATTATTGATTAGGATATCCATGTCTCCCCAAAAGCTGCCAGTATCGGGGATCGCTAAATCATCTCTCAAACTTTCGATTGCGTCTGCAACTAGTTCTTCTTTGGAAGTATAACGCCGATAAATAGTCGTTTTACCAACTCCAGCACGGGAAGCGATCGCTTCTATACTCATGCTTTCATATCCTACCTCTGCAAGCAGATCCAAAGTCGCTTGCAGAATAGCTTGGTCGGCGTGGATGCTGCGTGGGCGTCCACAAGGGCTGTTGATTTGCTTACTCATAAAAATATCATCCCCAAGCAATATCTTCTTAGCAATCTGCTTCTACCTTTGGTCATAGAACATACCCTATGGGGAATAAATCAGTCCAGAACTCATTTCCCATGCACGAAAACAGCAACACTGACCATCCATCTTTAGCATAAGTATTTCTGCCACTTTTTATTCAAGACTCTCTTGACCGTTTTTATATGATACGCTACCGTAGCGTATACATACTAGATTTAATTTTAGCTTTGGCGACGCCCAATAGCCCAACTCAGGCATCGCTTCACATCTCCCAAATATTACTTGTGCTAACAATGGCTACCAATATTAAACGTTCGACTTTTGACCAATTTGGTTATGTGCAGGGGCCATTGAAGTGGGCGATCGCTTTCACGGCTTCCCTTGGTGCAATATTAGAAGTAATTGATACTAGTATTGTTAACGTTGCCCTGACTGATATCCAAGCCAGCCTGGGTGCAACTGTTAGTGAAGTAGGTTGGGTGGTGACTGGATATGCGATCGCAAATGTTGTCTTAATTCCCTTATCTGCATGGCTGGGAGATTACTTTGGACGCAAAACCTACTTCATCTTCTCGTTAATTGGCTTTACCCTGGCCTCGGTTTTATGCGGGTTGGCATTAAATCTACCGATGCTAGTTATTTCTCGAATTCTTCAAGGTTTATGTGGTGGTGGGTTACTAGCTAAAGCCCAAGCGATTTTGTTCGAGACTTTTCCACCTGCTGAACAGGGTTTCGCACAGGCAGTTTTTGGGGTAGGTGTAATTGCTGGGCCAGCCATTGGCCCGACTTTAGGAGGATTCCTGGTAGATGGTTTGGGCTGGCGATGGATTTTCTTTGTGAATATTCCCTTCGGGATCATTGCAGTAGCGATGTCCTTGGCATTTTTGCCCAAAGATAAAGATAAGAATGAGACACAAAGCCAAGCCGTCGATTGGTTCGGGATTGGGTTTTTGGTGATTGCTATTGGCTGTATGCAAACTTTGTTAGAGGAAGGAGAGATAGACGACTGGTTTTCCTCCAGTTTCATCACCACGTTGGCGATCGCTAGTATTATCGGCTTGGGGTTATTTATTTGGCGAGAACTGAAAACAGATCACCCTGCTGTGGATTTGAGAGTTTTGCGTCACCGTTCTTTAGCTGCGGGAAGCGTTCTTTCAGCAGTAGTAGGTATGGGGCTTTATGGCACACTTTTTGCTGTGCCGATATTTGCTCAGAGTGTGCTGCACTTTACGGCAACCCAGACAGGACTATTGTTAGCGCCTGGTGCTTTAGCGTCTGCGATCGTTATGGTTTTATTAGGTAAACTGTCTAGTAAAATTGATGCCCGATTTTTAATTGCAATGGGCGCTGTCGGTTCATCTGGAGTCATGTTTCAACTAGCAGCAATTACCCCACAAACCGGCATAGATGATTTATTTTGGCCATTGGTGTGGCGTGGAGCTTTTACTGTGTTGATGTTTCTCCCTTTGAGTTTGGCAGTTTTAGGACCGCTACCCAAACAAGATATTTCTGCCGGGTCTGGTTTCTACAATCTCACCCGACAACTAGGTGGCAGTATCGGCATTGCCCTACTTACTACTCTGCTTGACCGACGAGAAGCTTTTCATCGAGCTATCCTGTTAGCAAAACTTAGCCCTTATGATGTAGAAACCAATCAGCGTCTCGACTTGCTTAATGGGGCACTTCAAAGCCAAGGCATAGATGCGGCAACAGCGCAACAACAAGTACTAGCTTTAATTAGTCAAACAGTAGATACCCAAGCTGCCGTTTTATCTTACGCAGATTGCTTTCGAGTCGTAGGGGTAGGGTTCCTTTGCTCATTACCTTTGTTACTATTCCTGGGCAAAGGCGGTGCAGGAGTGAAAGCGCCAGTCGGTCACTGAAACAGTGCTGAGTAAAAAGTAAAATTAATTGCACTCAGCATCAAATAGCGATCGCATCCCTCTTTGAAATTTTCTGATTACAAAAGTACGTAAAAACACGGGTTCAAAATTATTTTCTGCCGAAAGTCACAGAATCAAGTTAATATACAAGGATTTATCTGCATGAAAAGTAAAAGTCCCGCTCAGTTTTGGGCGGGACTATGTAAAGTCTTATTGCTAAAATTAGAAATCTTTGATCTTAGAAAAAGTTCATTATTGTAATAATGCTAACACTGGTCAACATCATTAAAGCGCCCATAATTATAGATTCACCTAAAGCATTGGGGGATTTTGAAGTCTTCATTTAAGTAAAATCCTTTTTATTAATTGTTTCTTAACCATATCAAAATCAGTATAAATATTTATAAAAGTATTGTAAAACTTAAATTACCGTAAACTTTCTTAGTAAATACTGTGATTTTTACTTATGTAATGATTTTGACTGGGGATTGCTTATTTTCCCACTGTTTCCCAGGTAGGGTCGAGGTGTGCATTACTGCAACACCCCTCCCATCCGAAACCGTGCTTGCGACTTTCACCGCACACGGCTACTCAGTGTGTTAACTAT
>NZ_JBALCS010000074.1:0-70663 GCF_036919555.1 Nostoc sp. | reverse complement strand
CAGATGCTGACTTATCATTGTCCCTTCTTACACCTGTTTTAGTACCCGTATTGTCTCTTAGTCTTGTTCAAAAATCAAATAGGAGTCCTATAGTTTGTCCATAAAAAGTTAAGTGTAGGTATTATTTATTGTTAGCGCTACTCTACGAAAAACTGCTGCTCGCTCATAGCGCTAACATTTAAATTTGGTGTCTTTTCAAAATTACATTGTCAAAGATTGAGTATTTGTCTCAATCAATTTCGCTAAATCTTGCAAGAACGCCGCAGCATTAGCACCATAAATAATCCGATGGTCAGAAGTAATATTGACTTGCATTTGTTGCCGCACGCCAAATAAACCGTCGGGTGTTGCTACCACTTGCGGACGGGATGCCCCGATCGCTAAAATTGAACCTTGTCCAGGCGGTAAAATCGCATCAAATTTATCTACGCCAAACATCCCCAAATTTGACAGGGTAAAAGTACCACTGTTATATTCTTGGGGCTGTAATTGTTTTGCCCTCGCACGTTCTACCAAAGACTTCCAAGTACGCGATAGAGAATAAATATCCACTGCGTCGGCATTTTGCAGCACAGGCGTAATTAATCCGCCATCATCCATCGCTACTGCTACGGAAATGTTGATATCAGAATGATAGACAATACCCTGGTCTGAGTAGCTGGCATTTAACAATGGGTGTTTTTGCAACGTTACCGCTACAGCTTTCGCCAGTAGGGCTGTCATTGTCACGCCTTTGGATTTAATTTGTTTATAAAGTTTGTCTAATCCATCGGTGGTAATTGTATAACCGACACGGAAGACGGGCACGGATATGGTAGCTACCATGTTCCGAACTACGGCATTTTGGAAGGTAGTTAGAGGTACGATTTGACCAGGAACAGCCGCTACTACGGTTGCGGGTGCTGGTGTCTTAGGTGCTGGGGGTGCAACTGGGGCGCTGGTTGGTACGGGTGCTGGTGGGGCAACTGGGGCAGTGGCGGGTTGTTTGCCCTGATTGGACAATGCTTCTACATCTTCGGCGACAATGCGACCGTGGGGGCCACTGCCTTGGAGTGTAGTTAAATCAACTTTGAGTTCTTTAGCTAACTTGCGGGCACGGGGTGAAGCGACAAGCCTTCCTTCTTTGTGGTTAGACCCGTTTTGAGACGCTAAGGCAGGTGTTGCGGCTGAGGCTGTGGCAGCGATTGGTTCAGGGGAAGAGGTAGTAGTAGCAGCCACGCCGCTGGAATTGGCAAGAGATTTCGCCTGTTCAATTTCAGCTTCCGTTTCGGCAATAAAGGCGATCGCAGATCCGACTGGGGCAGTTTCACCAGCTTCAACTATGATATAGGCAAGAAATCCCTCATAAAAGGTTTCTACATCCATATCTGCCTTATCTGACTCTACAACCACCACTGTTTCGCCTTTTTCCACTTTGTCCCCTGGCGATTTCACCCAGGAGATGATTTTGCCTTCCGTCATGGTAGAACTCAGCGCCGGCATAAATACTTCGTGAATGCTCATAGGGTGGTTTGGAAATCAATGGTTTATGGACTTTAACAGCTTTTGTCAGATTGAATTGTATCTTGGTGGGGGAGTTTTAGACTGGAGATTTTTTATTTTGGTTGGGCATTGGGCATTGGGCATTGGGCATGGGGCATGGGGAACTAATGACTAATGACTAATGACTCAGATTAAATGGCATTGCTATTTATATTCCTCGTAACCACTGCTTAAGATACAAGAGCTTCTCACAGGTAGACGATATGGGATGCAGTTCAATCTAGAATTCAAAATTGGTAATAAACCTATTTGAAATTCCTGTTTACTTTTATGTCGGCAAAGTTGAAATTCTTTTTGATTGTGATACTAAGTATCTTTGCCACTGCTGGCGCTGGAGTTTATATCATCCAGGGCCAGCCATCTGCACTGATTATTGAGACTAGTGATGGGCAAACCCAGCAGGTGGCAGCAATGCATCAGTCTCAAGAGGTTGTGGCATACTCAGAGCGTTCCGATTATAAAACTATACCTCTAGGAAAGATCAACTCATTTCTCCAAGGTAGTGATCCTGCTACCCTCGCCCTAAATGCCTTTGACGACATAGCATCAGTGGCAGGAACGCGAAAGGTAGAGGTAGTTTATCCGCAACGAAATCAGGCTTTTGTGACGATTACGGAAATCAATCGGGGTAATGATTCACTTGGGACAGTTAAATATCGAGTTGAGATGACTACCTTTGGGCGATCGCTTTTTATTAGCTCTCCTCCAGTGTGGCAAATTGTTTGGGCTGGAGTGAGGAGTTAGGAGTACAGACGCGATTAATCGCGTCTGTACAGGAGTTAGGAATTTAAACTCATAACTCATAACTCATAACTTTATTAAATGTCGCCGCGAATTTCTTCGACAATGCCATCGCGCAGAACGATTTCCACCTGCATTTTGCTAATCAAGTTATCACCGATTTCTACCCGGAAAAAGCCTTCCATTTGGAATTGGTTAACTTCCTGATCTTGCTGGAGAAACTGTACTTGCTGGAGGTTTTGCAGCAACTGATTTTTCTGCTCTAACAGTTCACTTTTCTTTTGATTGACTTGGAGTTGGATATTGTCAATTTGTTGGAGGGTCTGGGGACCAGGTGGTTGCAGACTCTGCTTTTGAATTGCTGCCACCGCTCTTTGTCCTTCGACTTCTAGCTGTTGCAGTTGCTGATCGATTTGATTGATCTGCGTTTGCAACTGCTGTTGTACTTCCTCTTTCCAGAGGGGAGTAACAATGACTTTGACATTAACGACGCGTTTCAGGAGCAAATTAGATTTGGAGACATCCATAAATATTTCACGTTCACTCTTTACAGTTAGCAGGTGGAATCATCAGGCAAACATGCCGTCAATAATATCGCGATAGCGTTCGGTGACGACGTGTCGTCGAACTTTCAGTGTTTGTGTCATCAAGCCATTTTCGATGGAAAACTGTTCCAGAATGAGTTTGAACGTTCCGATGCGGTCATCCGGTCGAAAGCCTGGACGATTTTGCACTTCCCGATTCAATTCTTGCCGAAATAAATCCTGGATCATTCTACTCTCCAAGTCAATTTTTTGACTAGGTGAGGAAATCACCTGATCATTGTGCGTATCCAGTGTCAGATTCTGGCTTGCTGCCCATTTTTCTAGGGCTTCGACATTGGGGACAATTAAGGCTCCCAAGCTGCGCTGATCTTGGCCAACGAGCATAATTTGATCGATGTATGGCGATCGCAAACAGGCATCTTCAATTGGCTGTGGCTCGATGTTTTCGCCGTTAGTCAATACAATCGTATCCTTCGCCCTGCCAGTCAGCACTAAGTCGTCTTGTGGTGTCAACCAACCCAAATCGCCGCTATCAAACCAACCTTCAGCATCAATTGCTTTCGCTGTCGCTTCGGGATTTTGGTAATAGCCTTGCATAATCTGCGGTCCCCTCAACAATAGCAAGCCTCGCTTTTCTACTGGTAGAGGCGCTTTTGTCTCAGGATCTACAATTTTAGCTTCTGTAGCTGGAAGTGGTAGCCCTGATGCACCAATCAAATTTCGCCAAGGACGCCGCACATGGGTGACAGGAGAAGTTTCTGTCAAGCCATAACCTTGCAAAATCTGCACACCAATAATTTCAAAGAAGTTATCTATGTGTCTGGGAAGCGCACCACCGCCGCTAATCATCTGCTTAACTTGTCCTCCTGTGGCTTCTCGCACCTTGGCATAAACCAGTCGTTCTCCCAAGGCATGGAGGGGTAATAAAGCTGATGCTTGTATCCTAGCTGCTAATCGTTCGACAGGTGAAGCATGAAGATCATTTAAACTCAATCCCTGAGCAACTCGCCGCGCTTTGATATATTTATCGCTAATGCCCAATAAAAAGTTAATTAGGCGTTGCTTATTCGCTGGTTGTTCACGGAACTGCTTTTGAGCTCCTTCATAAATTGATTCCCACAGGCGGGGTACACCCACCATGTAGTTGGGTTTAAATTGTCTCAAATCCCCTTTCACAGAGCGCAAGTTGGTATAAACTTGCGTGCAACCTTGAGATAATAGGTAATATTCAACAGTTCGTTCGTAGCTATGCCACGAAGGTAGGATACTGAGAACGATATCACCCGCGTTTGGTTGCAAGACTGTCCCAAATGTTGTTACTTGGTGCATCAAATTGTTATAAGACAGCATTACACCCTTGGGTTTGCCTGTGGTCCCAGAGGTATAAATTAGGGTTGCCAAAGCCTCACGGTTTTGCTCGACTGGCACAAAATTATGATTTTTCCCAATTTCGATCAACTGGGCAAAGTTCAGCACCTTGAGGGTTTCGTCCGTTGGTGGTGCTTCATCCGAAAGTAATATTACCACTTGAATTGGTAAATCTTTGAGGCTATCTTGTAGTTTTTTAAGTGTTTTTAAATCCTCAACTACTATTGCTGTACTACCACTATTAGCGATGATAAACAGCAGTTCTTCTTTTTCTGCTTGCGAGCTACGCACCGCATCAACTCCCCCAGCAGTCATTATGCCTTGATCGGCAATAAACCAGCGAGGACTGTTGTCAGCAATTAGAGAAATGCGATCGCCAATTTTTATTCCCAACGCCTGCAACCCAGTAGCAAATAGTTGCATTTGCTCTGCTAGCTGGGTATAAGTAATCGCTACTTCTGGTTTAGCGTGAGGGTTACGGAGGGCGACAACATCACCAAATCGCTCAGCTGCTAAAGGCCAAATTTCTGGCAGCGATTCCACATTTGTGTAATCTACCAACCGCTTTAATGCCTGCCGTTCTTGCTCACTGATGTTAGATAAAAAAGAAGACGCGGTTTGGGTTTTTGACATAACACCTTACCTAAATATCGTAAACTGATCGTAATTCTTAGCTTATTTTGTTATTTTGCTACAATAGCTGTCCTTATTATCCACATTTCCTTCTGTGTATGATAATTCCAGCAATTTCACGTTTATATTTACAAAAATTTATGTTAAACTTAATTTACATAGACTGCAAGCAATGATTGTGTTTGCATCTAAGAACAGCGATGTCTACGACGGGCTACGCCTACGCCTATTTTTCACAGGAGATGATTACCTATGAAACTGATAGACTCTACACTGCTAACGCTAATCAATATTACTGCTTGCGTGGCGTTTCCTAAACTTGTAGCTATCCTTCTGGCTGATAAAACCAAAGTTACTGAAGTGTTGCCGAATGGTTCCAAATTACAAGCAGCCAGAGTGGAACTTACCAGTTTTCCTTATTGTACAGCTTACGCACTTACAGGTAGCCAATTTTGTAAATTTAGTCCTGATTTCTGTGCCAATTGTTCTCCGAATTGATCGACTGTTTGCAAGTAAATATTACTTTTTAGCTAAAAGTTGAATTTTATGTCTGATCACGGTTAGGCTTGAAGTCGCACTTCGCTAAACTGACTCCACTGAGGAAGTACCAAAACGATAACCTTTACCGTAGACTGTATGAATCAGCGCAGTTTCCCTACCTACCTCAATCTTACGACGCACCAGGCGAATTAATGCCGCGATCGCATTACTACTGGGTTGTTCTTCCTCTGGCCACAAATTTTGCATAATCTGGGCATGAGTCATTAGTTGTCGAGTGTGTTCCATAAAGTATTGCAGCAGCTGGCTTTCTTTTTGCGATAGCTCAATTATTCGTCCTTGGCGATAGGCTACTTGATTTTCACAATCGAGTTCTAAATCAGCTACAGTCAACCGTCCGGTGGTGGTTTCATAGGTTTGGGAACCGGAACGACGCAATAAAGCACGGACTCTGGCTAGTAACTCCCGCAGTTCAAAAGGTTTAACCAAATAGTCATCAGCACCAGCATCTAAACCTTCTACGCGGTCATCTAGAGTATCTTTGGCTGTGAGAAACAGCACGGGAGTGGTTTGGCCTTGGCGTCGCAATTCCTGACAAATCTCTAATCCCGTTTTTCCTGGCAGCATCCAATCTAAAATTAGTAAGTCATAACTGCTGGCTTGTGCATATTCGCTGCCACTTGTCCCATCGTAAGCGGCATCGACAATGTAACCCTCACGAGTTAACAAGCGACTCAAGGGTTCAGTTAGCTCAACTTCATCATCAACTAATAAAATTCTCATGCTGCTTGTGGTAAGCATATAGAGATATTCTCATTATTCAACTGCCCAAACGCCAAGGATACTAAAAAAAAGAATGCTGACTGTTGCATTACCAAAAGGGGAACTCCTTAAAAATAGCATCCGCTTGCTACAATCTGTGGGATTAGATTTTAGTGCTTTTTTAGATTCAGGAAATCGCCAACTTCAGATTCCTGACGCTAAGGGACTTGCAAAAGGTTTGCTGGTGCGGGCGCAAGATGTGCCCGTTTATGTAGAATATGGTCAAGCACAACTGGGTGTTGTTGGTTACGATGTGCTGCGGGAGAAGCAGCCGCAAGTTGCCCACTTGGTGGATTTGCAGTTTGGGCATTGTCGGATGTCGGTGGCGGTAAAAGCATCTAGTTCTTACCGATCGCCTTTAGATTTACCACCGCATGGTAGAGTTGCTTCCAAGTATGTAAATTGCGCTCGTGAATATTTTTACAGTCTGGATTTACCTGTGGAAATAGTACCGTTGTATGGTTCAGTGGAATTAGGCCCGATTACTGGAATGTCAGAAGCGATCGTGGATTTGGTTTCCACGGGGCGGACTTTGCGCGAAAATGGTTTGATAGAAATTGCTACTCTGTATGAAAGCACGGCGCGGCTGATTGCCCATCCTCTAAGTTATCGCCTGAACACGGGTAATCTAAGTGATGTAATTACCAAACTGCGAGAAGCTGTTTTGGTAGAGGTTTAACAGTTCCAGTCTCCGACTATTGGTGATAACTTCAGAAAAAGATACCTTACTTGACATTTTGGCGTAGGCGTAGACCCTCGTAGACATCGCTTTACAGCAGAATTCAAGTTATTTGAACCACATCTGTCGTAGGGGCACAGCAATGCTCATTGGTGTCAACTTCAGCTAGAAATAGCTTAACTGTTAGCTTCGTCACCCGCCTTGAAATAAATTTCTTGGCTAATAGCTAAAGTCTACTGAAGTAGACCAAAGATTTTTGCAGATATTTAGTAATCTTTAGATTACTTTTGCTATGTCCCGCAAGGAACTTCAGTTCTTTGCGGGACATAGCTTTTACGTTAAGTTGACACGTATGAGCAATGCTATGCCCTTACTGCGTGGTCTATTTACCTGAAAATAGCTGTAAATTGTCACGATTAGTCTCTGACTGGGAACGGGAGGAACTGCAAATGTACCTTTGCGGAAAATTAAAATCTTTCCACACCTTTAAATTGCTTGAGTGCCGATGCATTTGCGGCTTCTCCACAAGTTCGTGGTGTGGGGAATATCTTTTCAGGATTTGCTAACCCTTTAGGATTAAAAACTTGCCGTACCCATTGCATAGTTTCTAAATCAACTTGGCTAAACATCTGTGGCATATAGCACTTTTTCTCTGCACCGATACCATGTTCGCCAGAAATACTGCCACCGACTTCGACACAAAGTTTGAGAATTTTTCCACCCATTTCTTCTACTTGCTCTAATTCTCCATGCACAGAATTATCAAAAAGAATTAGCGGATGAAGATTGCCATCGCCAGCATGAAATACATTAGCAACACGATAACCATATTGTTGACTTAATATCTCAATCTCGTGCAGAACATAAGGCAACTGAGTACGAGGAATTACACCATCTTGTACATAATAATCTGGGCTTAAATGTCCAGCAGCAGCAAAAGCCGCTTTGCGTCCTTTCCATAATTTTAATCGGGTTTCTGGGTCAGTAGCAGAAGTGACATTACGCGCACCATTCTTTTGACAAATTTCGGTAATTCGCTGCTTATTTCCTGCAACTTCCACTTCTAAACCGTCAATTTCTATTAGTAAAATAGCAGTAGCATCGCGGGGATAACAATTAGTTGCTACAACATCTTCAACTGCATTGATGCTGAAGTTATCCATCATCTCCATACCACCAGGAATAATTCCGGCGCTGATGATGCCAGAAACAGTTGCCCCGGCAGCTTCAATACTAGTAAAATCTGCCAACAGCACACAAATTGATTCTGGACTTTTGAGAATTCGCAAAGTAATTTCTGTGGCAATTCCTAAGGTGCCTTCAGAACCAACAAAAACACCTGTTAAATCATAACCAGGCATTTCTGGAATTTGTCCGCCTAAATCGATAATTTCCCCTTCTGGCGTGACAATTTTTAATCCTAAAACGTGGTTAGTGGTGACGCCATATTTGAGGCAATGTACGCCACCAGAATTTTCGGCAATGTTGCCGCCAATAGAGCAGATAATTTGACTGGAGGGGTCAGGAGCATAGTAAAAACCAGCACCACTGACGGCTTGTGTTACCCAACTATTAATCACCCCTGGTTGAACAATTGCCCGTTGATTTTCCAAATCAATGCTGAGGATTTGCCGCATTAAGGAGGTGACAATTAAAACAGAGTCTATCACTGGTAAAGCGCCGCCAGATAGACCAGTACCAGAACCGCGTGCTATGAAGGGTATAGAATATTGATTGCATATCTTCACCACTTGGGCAACTTGTTCTGTAGTTCTAGGTAACACCACCACAGCCGGACGTTGGCGGTAGCTAGTTAAACCATCGCATTCATAGGTAATCAGTTCTTCGCGGCGTTGCACCACACCATTTTTGCCAAGGACAGCCTCGAATGCTTTGATAATGGGTTTCCAGTTGCGTTGTTTTTTATCTTGAGTAAGCATAGTTATTTAAAATTCCAGGTAGATATTTACAGGTTGCTTAAAATTGAAATAATTTCCTCAGATAAATCTAAAGCTATTATTGTAATGCCAGATAAGCCAGGAAATTTATCAACATAATCTGCTTGTTTGCGAAATCCTCGCAACCTAGCTAATTTTTTCGCTACTGATTTACGTATTAGATCAGAACTAAGCTCAAATTGGTCGCTAACATATCTATGAGCATCACTTGTTTTTGGAATTGAAATTTCTTCTTGATCGCGCAAATGGTTTCGTGCAGTGATAAAAGCTGCATAGTAAGCCCGACTAATAGCAGCGCGAAATTTAGCTTCTTGATTGGCAGAAGTAGTTGCACCACCTGCTAATTCTTTAGCTACATTTAGATATTCTGACCAATCAAAATTCATCTGGATATTCTAAAGTGGTAAAAAAGTTACTCCGCACCTCATAGGAGTTATGTAAACCCCAATCCCAGTCCAGCTTATTAAGTCTTGTAACTGCTTCATGGGGGTCAAGCTTCATCAAAATAGATAGTATCAACTGTACCCAATCAATACTTTCCGAATCAATGAAGATTTCCAGAAATAGCTGCGAGTCAGGGAAGTATTGGCGAATTTTCTTAGGTGCTTCTAGCAGCACGGGAATGAGAAACGAATGTTTATCCAGAAATTTTAAAACTTCAGTGCGCTCTCGGAAGGTGTATGACTGCTCAAGGGTTTCAATATCGGCGGGAGAAATGCTAACTGCGGCGTCTGTCATAGCGGATTCCAGGCTGGATTGGATGGCTGTAATCACTATTATTGCAAGAATAGCAGCTTAGGGGGAGTAAAAGGCGATCACATGATTTTTTTAATCGCTCAGGCAATACGCATACCTTCCACTACCAATCAATTAACCTAGAAATAACGCTCTCAAATACTGGATAAAGTCATGGTTCAGCAAGTTCTAATCAATGATGATGATTACTATGTGCCAGATGCAAACCAGCTAGTCACTGAAGATGAGACACCTCTAGACAATTTTGCTTCTGAAAAACAACAACGACTCTTGGTTGGCTCTCTTTATAGTTCTCTACAGCAGCAGACTTTTTTAGCAGCAGCGAATGTCGGAATTTACCATACAGACGGACAACCCGCAATTGTACCCGACGTTTTTCTCAGCTTCGATGTTCAAGTGCGTGAAAATTGGTGGGAAAAACAAAATCGTTGTTATATGGTTTGGCGTTTTGGCAAACCTCCAGAAGTTGTCCTCGAAATTATCTCTAATAAAGAAGGTGATGAACTGGGCAAAAAGCGGCAAATTTATGAACATATGCGGGCTAGTTACTACATCGTATATGACCCAAATCAACAATTAGGAGAAAAAGTCCTGCGCGTTTATGAATTCAGAGGAAGGCGCTACTTTGAAACTTCAGAAAATTGGTTAGAACAAGTTGGTTTAGGTGTAACTTTGTGGGAAGGTAAATTTGAAGATAGACAGGATATTTGGTTACGCTGGTGCTACCAAGATGGTACTATTTTGCTGACTGGGGATGAACACGCCGAACAGGAACAACAACGTGCTGAACAGGAACGACAACGCGCCGAACAAGCAGAACAACGCACCCAATTACTAGCAGATAGGCTACGGGCTATGGGCGTAGATCCCGACACTCTATAGGATACTCGCTGTAAAGATGCAAAAAACTTTGCGTCTTTACATGAGCAAAAAAATTATCACTAACTTGTGCAACTTATAAACTCATTTATACGCTGCCAAACCTTCTCTAATAAATTAGGATCATCCGCATCAAACCATTCAATTTGTGGATATGCTCGAAACCAAGTACGCTGTCGTTTGGCAAATTGCCGTGTATGCAAAATTGTTAATTCTTTCGCTTCATCTAAGGAAATATCCCCAGCTAAATATTGCTTGATTTCTTGATAGCCCAAAGTATTCAACAAAGACAAATCATCGCCATATTTTTGACAAAGATACTCCACCTCAGCGAGCAACCCATTTGCGAGCATTTGCTCAGTACGCTGTTGAATACGTAGGCGTAGCCCGTCGGAGACATCGCCCAACTTTTCAGCATTGCAATCTAAACCAATTTGCAAAATCGGATAATTTGGTGGATTATTCCCTTGCTGTTCAGAAATTGGTTTTCCAGTAACATAATATACCTCTAATGCTCTTAGAGTTCGCACTGAGTCATTAGCATGAATCTTTTGTACAGCAACTGGATCAACTTGTTGTAATATTACATATAGTTGAGATTGACCCAGAGATTCAAGCTGCGATCGCAATTCTTTATGCGGTGCAACTCTAGGAATTTTCATCCCTTGGACAATGGAACGGATGTATAAACCAGTGCCACCAACTAGCAACAGTGGTATAGCACCAAGAGAAGCAATTAAGGCTTGTGTTTGTTCCTGGTAGTCTGCTACTGTCATCATGTCTGTTGGGTTGCAGATATCTATTAAATAGTGCGGCACCAATTTTTGTTCAGCCGCAGTTGATTTTGCCGTCCCAATATCAAACTCACGATAAACTTGACGAGAATCAGCACTGAGAATTACAGAACCCAACCGCATCGCTAAAGCCAAAGCCAAACCCGACTTACCTGTTGCTGTCGCCCCACAAATCACAATTAATTTAGTCATTAGTCATTTGTCATTAGTTATGCCCCTCTGACACGGGACTGCAACCCCAGTATAAACTTCTCTTGAAAATGCCCTACAGACGCCAGCAAGGCTTTTGTGTTACAATTTTGGAGTGTTTTTACTTTTATTTGCCTTTTGGCGACTTAAACCCCACGCATCAGGAGAGTTTACATGACGAGCAGTTACAGTGCCGATCAGATTCAAGTTCTGGAAGGTCTGGAAGCCGTCCGCAAACGACCAGGAATGTACATCGGTACTACTGGACCGCGAGGACTCCACCATTTAGTTTACGAGGTGGTGGACAATTCAATTGATGAGGCTTTGGCGGGTTATTGCACTCATATAGAGGTGGATATCAACGCTGATGGTTCGGTGACTGTAACAGATGATGGTCGCGGTATTCCCATCGATACTCACTCGCGAACCGGGAAATCGGCTTTGGAAACCGTGATGACGGTACTGCACGCCGGTGGGAAGTTTGGCGGGGGTGGCTACAAAGTTTCTGGAGGATTGCACGGGGTTGGTATTTCTGTTGTTAATGCCCTATCTGAGGTTGTAGAAGTTACAGTTTGGCGAGATAAAAAAGTTCATATCCAGCGCTATGAACGGGGTATCCCAGTTACTGAACTGCAAGTCAAGCCTTATAAAGAAGATAGAACCGGAACTTCTGTTACTTTTAAACCAGATACCCAAATATTCACTGTTAGCATTGAGTTTGATTACATCACTTTATCAGGTCGCCTACGGGAATTGGCGTATCTGAATGCAGGTGTCAAAATTACCTTTACTGACCACCGTCTGGAATTACTGAAAAGCGATACACCCAAGGTAGAATCCTACGATTACAAGGGTGGCATTAAAGAATATATCGCCTACATGAACCGTGAGAAGCAGCCCCTGCATGAAGAAATTATCTATGTGCAGGGAGAACGAAACAACGTACAAGTGGAAGTTTCCTTGCAATGGTGTACTGATGCTTACACGGATAATGTGCTGGGTTTTGCTAACAATATTCGCACAGTGGATGGTGGTACGCACTTAGAAGGGTTAAAGGCAGTTCTGACTCGGACATTAAATACGATCGCCCGCAAGCGCAATAAAATTAAAGAGAATGAACCTAACCTCAGTGGCGAACACGTTCGCGAAGGTTTGACTGCGGTTATTTCCGTTAAAGTCCCCGATCCAGAATTTGAAGGACAAACTAAAACCAAACTTGGCAACACCGAAGTTCGGGGAATTGTCGATTCTCTGGTGGGAGAAGTCCTTACGGAGTACCTAGAATTTCATCCTGGCATCGCAGACTCAATTTTAGATAAAGCTATCCAAGCTTTCAAAGCCGCAGAAGCAGCGCGTCACGCGCGAGAATTAGTTCGGCGCAAATCGGTGCTGGAATCTTCGCCATTACCTGGGAAATTGGCAGATTGTAGTTCTCGTGACCCCAGCGAATCGGAAATCTTCATCGTGGAAGGGGACTCAGCCGGCGGAAGTGCGAAACAAGGACGCGATCGCCGCACTCAAGCGATCTTGCCTCTACGTGGTAAAATTCTCAACATTGAAAAAACCGACGATGCTAAAATCTATAAAAATAACGAAGTTCAATCGTTAATTACAGCACTCGGTTTAGGTGTTAAAGGTGATGAATTCGATTCCACTCAACTGCGCTATCACCGCATAGTCATCATGACTGATGCTGACGTAGATGGAGCGCACATCCGAACTTTGTTGTTAACATTCTTCTATCGATATCAGCGAGCGCTGATCGAACAAGGCTTTATTTATATTGCTTGTCCCCCACTGTATAAAGTAGAACGGGGACGTAATCATGAGTACTGCTATAGCGATCGCGAAAAAAATCAAGTAATCAGCAAATTTCCTGCTAACGCCAACTATACCATCCAACGCTTCAAAGGTTTGGGTGAAATGATGCCACAACAACTCTGGGACACCACCATGAATCCAGAAACCCGCAAAATGAAGCAAGTTGAAATTGAGGATGCCGCCGAAGCCGATCGCATCTTCACAATTTTAATGGGCGATCGGGTCGCACCCAGACGAGAATTCATCGAAACCTATGGTTCTAAACTCAACTTCACCGATCTTGATATCTAATATCAATTCCCTAACACTACTCTGAATAATTTGTGACATTGGTAATGGGTGATATGTTTTCACCCATTACCTTTTTTATAGTTTCTGCATCCATCTAATCTATATAGCGAATCCTTAAGCAACTGAGGTACAGCTTAACCTCACCCCGATAAAGCTAGCTGTGCTTTATCTCCCCTCTCCTTAATAAGGAGAGGGGTTGGGGGTGAGGTTTTGAGGTTTTGAGGTTTGAAAGCCACCCTGACTTTGAACTAGATGTTAACAATCAATTAAAAAAAATTAGGTTAGCTTACCACACAAGTGGTAGGTCAGTGCTACATAACTACAAAAATTGTCATTTTATCAGTTAGTAATTAACCATACAATTTGCTTATTGTCAATATTTTACAAAAATTCAATGTTCTAGTGTTAGCAAAACTACCAACTTTATTGTAAATTTAGTCTAGATAATACTCTTTGCACTAACTCGCTAAATAATTTCGCCCACCAGCTAGAAACACATTTGTTATGCTTTAAGAAAATAACTGAATATCATCTATCAAACAGCAATTAATAAGTATCTTGAGGATTTCTGATCATAAGATGACAAAAAGTTACTGAAATAAAAGTAATTAAATTTACAATTTAATTACGTAAACAACCTTTGTAACCAAATCATCAGGCAATCTTCTGGGTTCTCTCTGTTGGAGGTAATGCCTACTGGAAGCAGATACCATCTGGCAGCAAACTTGTTAATATCTTCATGTAATACCGTGGCGATCGCTATTGTATCGTATGTATCTAATGTACTTTTGCCTAAGATAGGATTATATTGGCGAGTTCCCAGGACAAATTGTTTTTGAATTGATTAAAATATCCTTGTATACAATAAGAAGAGTTTGTCAAGTTTCATAGGGCTGAAATCGCCACAGTGCGCTAACGTGTGAATAAGGCCAAATTAGTTAAACCTAAATTGATCTACTATCAGGTCGATTCTGCCATCGCCTCAACTCCTCAGTTAAGGTAATTAGTACGCAGAAGGTTAACTGCTTTCAGGCAAGCACCATCCCCCTTGTTGTATTTACCCAAGGTCAACACCCGCTTTAGTCTGAGGAATGCCTAGTTTATGAAGGAAATGTAAAAATGGGTAGATTTAAGAGGAATCGTCTGAGTTAACATACAATGCACTCTTTCTCAGTAATTAATGTTGTGTAAAATACATGAAATTCGGCAATAGCAAGCGTACTTATTTCCTAATGTCATAAGAGCGTCACTGCAATTCCGAAAAGTGGGGAAAAAATTTCAGGGTATAACTCCCGTTTTTAATGTCTTTTTGGTAATAGTGGCTAACAATTGCTGTAGGAGTTCATGATTAATACACAAAAAGAGTGCAATTTCTGTGAAACAGGCTACAATCGGAAGAGTCTTTATAGGAAAATCTGCCAACACTCTGAATTCATTTATATGAATGGCAAATTTTTTGATCAAGGCGAGTCTTTTTTTTGACCAGTTAGTTGAAAGCAAAATGTGATAGCAACACATATAACATTTACTAAGGTGAGCAAGTCACTTTTAGTAATCGCTTAAACTAAAGTAAAACCCTCCGACCGGAGGTGTAAAACGTCCGAAAATATCTCTGGCAAATCTGCCAAAAAGCTTATTTTCGGTTGACAACTAGCTCGTTTAAAAGAGCAGTAAACACATCTTGAGTAATTGATTCTGCAAGGAGCATGAGGAACGCGGCATGAACCAGGCTAACAACGTACTCGAAAGCATATATCAGCCTGACCTAGAAATAATGAATCAGCCTGAGCTCGAGTTAGAAGAACTCTTAATAGACGAAGAAGAGGACTTGCTGATCATCGATGAAGGTGACGAGGAATTTTTAGAGCCTCAGTCTGATGAGGACGACGCAAAGTCTGGAAAAGCCGCTAAATCGCGTCGTCGGACACAAAGCAAGAAAAAGCACTACACCGAAGATTCAATTCGGCTTTACTTGCAAGAAATTGGTAGAATTCGGCTGTTGCGGGCAGACGAAGAAATTGAATTGGCGCGGAAAATCGCCGATTTGCTGGAATTAGAGAGGGTGCGGGAAAGACTCTCAGAGCAGTTGGATCGCGATCCTCGTGATAGTGAATGGGCAGAAGCAGTGCAACTGCCACTACCAGCTTTTCGTTATCGTCTCCATGTTGGTCGCAGGGCTAAAGACAAGATGGTGCAATCTAACCTCCGTCTTGTGGTTTCAATTGCTAAGAAGTACATGAATCGTGGTTTGTCGTTCCAAGACTTAATTCAGGAAGGCAGTCTCGGTTTGATTCGTGCGGCTGAAAAGTTTGACCACGAAAAAGGCTATAAGTTCTCTACATACGCTACATGGTGGATTCGTCAAGCAATTACCCGTGCGATCGCCGATCAATCCCGCACGATTCGCCTTCCAGTTCACCTTTACGAAACCATCTCTCGGATTAAGAAAACTACCAAGCTGCTATCTCAAGAAATGGGTCGCAAACCCACCGAAGAAGAAATCGCCACTCGCATGGAAATGACCATTGAGAAGTTGCGGTTTATTGCTAAATCCGCCCAGTTACCCATCTCACTAGAAACGCCCATTGGTAAAGAAGAAGATTCTCGATTGGGCGATTTTATTGAATCCGATGGTGAGACACCAGAAGACCAAGTTTCCAAAAATCTTCTGCGCGAAGACCTCGAAAAAGTCCTCGATAGTCTCAGTCCTCGTGAACGGGATGTTCTCAGACTGCGTTACGGCTTGGATGATGGTCGGATGAAGACCCTTGAGGAAATCGGACAGATTTTCAACGTTACCCGCGAACGGATTCGTCAAATTGAGGCGAAAGCACTCCGCAAATTGCGCCATCCAAATCGCAACAGCGTTCTCAAGGAATATATTCGCTAGTCATTGTCATTTCATTGGTCATTAGTCATTGGTCATTAGTAAATAAACAAAGGACAAATGACAACTGACTAATAACAAACAAATAAAAAACCTGGTAGTGAGTTAGCACTCCAGGTTTTTTTATTTATAGGTCATCTTAGATATAAAAACTTATAGGATGCCCCAAAAATGTAGGAAGCCTTGACCAGAAAAAAGCTCAACCAAAATGGCTGCTGAAAAGCCAATCATTGCCAAGCGACCGTTCCAAATTTCTGCTTGTGGGGTAAAGCCCCAACGCCAAGCGTTGCGATCTTCAATTACGGGAGTAGTAACTTTTGTTGTGCTTACATTTGTCATGGTTGGAACTCCAAATTTAATTGTTAAGGTTCATTACCTTATGTAAACTAATATAACAAATATTTTTATCAAGGCAACATTTTTTATACTTTTGTTTCCATACCTTGACATAAATATAAATAGCTATTTATACACATTAAAACATCGTCCTTAAGTTAGATTTACTGAGAGAGAAAAAATATTATGTAGATTTATAGCGTTATAGACAATATTAGCTTATTGAAATTAATTGTCAACTGGTTATTTGTATTGCTTTATCTTCCATAGAGTTTGTTATTTTACAATTAAAAATTATTGATAATTAATAGAGATATTGAGAATCTAAAGCACTTACTTAAGCTGCCTTTTTATAAGGCGGAGCCTCTAAAAAGGCGTTCCCAGTCTGAGACTGGGAACGAGATAAGCCCTACATAATTTACGATCGCACTTCGGCAACGGTGATGATTTTTTCATCGCGGTTAAGTTGAAGGATGCTTTCACCTTTCACATCTTTACCTAAGATCGGCACTGTTTCCACAGGTATCCGCACTACCCGCTCTCTATTCGTCACTAAAGCTACCTCACCAGATGCGATCGCTATGACCATACCAGCTAAGTTGTCAGTTTTGCTAGCAAATTTCAGCGCTTGCGTGCCTAAATCGCCGCGATTAGCCGCTCTTAACTGACTCGCAGCCATCCGCTTGGCATATCCTTCTTGAGTGACTAGCAGCAGTTGGTCATCTTTACCGACAGTGACACAGCCAACCATTTGCTGATTTTTCAATAACCGAAATGCTTGTAAACCCATCGCTGTGCGACCCATAATCGGTAATTGTTCATCATTGACTGCAAAACGCAACAGTCGCCCACCGGAACTAGCTAAAATCAGATGCTCCCCTGGAGTCGTGAACTGGGTAAATGACAATTCATCATCGTCTTTGAGCTTCAAAATCGTGATTCCGCGCCGAGTCAAGTTAGTAAATTCTCCCAAAGACAGACGCTTAATTCGTCCTTGTTTTGTTACGAGAATCATCTGC
The DNA here is from genome assembly GCF_036919555.1 of Nostoc sp. Lineage (GTDB taxonomy): Bacteria > Cyanobacteriota > Cyanobacteriia > Cyanobacteriales > Nostocaceae > Nostoc. The sequence continues at coordinate 52,905 of NZ_JBALCS010000074.1, read as the reverse complement.
CTAGTTTCGAGATTTTCCGGGAGCAAAAAGCGGCTGACCATTGCTTCTTGAGCGCCTTGAGCAGTACTACTGAGCATAGTAATCAAAGGTTTTCCCCGTGGAGAACGTCCGGTGGTTGGGGGGATTTCTCCCACGTTCACAGGATAGACTTTGCCGCCACCGGTTAGTATTAGCAAATCTTTCTCGGTGTTGGTCAACACTGTTTGAATAATGAAGTCATTATCATGCAGACCATTTTCACCTTTTGACTTTCTCCCAGATGGCTGGGTGCGACGGACATAACCCCGTTGGGTAAATTCTAAAACTGCTTCCTCTGCTGGCTGTTCTAATTTTGGATTTTGGACTTCGGCGTGAGCGCTCAGTGGAACGATTTTGGATTTTGGATTGTCTTGATCATCTTCTGATCCTCTGTTCTTCTGATCCTCTGCCCTAGACTTTTGCTCCTCTGCGATTTTTGTCCGCCGGGGATCGTTGTACTTGCGCTTGAGCGATCGCAAATCTTTTTTCAGCGCCTTCAATAATTCCCGGCGATCGTTGAGTAATTGCTCCAATAAGCTAATTTGTTGACTTATCTGCTCAAATTCCTGCTGCAAATTTTGCTGTTCTAAACTGGTGAGGCGGCGTAACGGCATAGCTAGAATCGCATCTCCTTGTTCCTCACTCAAATCTAGTTGGCTACAAAGGTTAATTTTTGCCGTACTTCCATCGGGAGCTTGGCGCAAAATTCTAATTACCTCATCCAAATTAGACAGCGCTTTGAGTAAACCTTCTACCAAATTCACACGACTTTGAGCCTTACCCAACTCGTAATTGTAACGACGGTTCAGCGTCTGTTCTCGGAAACTCAAAAACTCCTGCAACACTTGACGCAAACTTAACTGGCGGGGTTGTCCATCCACTATTGCTAGGAGAATTGCCCCAAAAGTCATTTGTAAAGCAGTTTGGTGATATAAATGCTGGAGAACTTCTTGGGGATTGGTATCGCGTTTGAGTTCAATTACCACCCGCATCCCTTCGCGATCGCTCTCATCCCGAAGATCAGAAATTCCTAGCAAACGACCTTGATTTACTAAGTCCGCTACCTTCTCAATCCAGCCAGCCTTATTCACTTGATATGGCAATTCTGTAATAATAATTGCCGTCCGTCGCTTGCTTCCCCTACTAGCTGGGATTTCCTCCAGAGTCGCAACTCCCCGCAGCAGAATCCCACCTTTACCTGTGGTGTATGCTTCCCGAATTCCGGCCTGACCAACTATTTCCCCACCAGTGGGAAAATCTGGCGCTGGAATTAACTCGAATAATTTTTCATCTGGCAAATCTGGGTTGTCGATTAAGGCAATTAACCCATCGACAATTTCCCCCAAGTTGTGCGGTGGAACATTCGTCGCCATTCCCACGGCAATACCAGAACAGCCATTAAGCAACAGAAACGGCAATTGAGCAGGTAGCACCGTTGGTTCTTGCTGGGAATTATCGAAGTTACCGACAAATTCTACAGTTTCTTCGCCAATTTCTGTCAGCATTCCCTCATGGCTGATGGGTGCGAGGCGTGTTTCTGTGTAGCGCATCGCTGCTGGCGGGTCATTATCGACGCTGCCAAAGTTACCGTGTCCTGCTAGTAAAGGATAGCGGCTAGAAAAATCCTGCACCAGCCTCACTAAGGCATCGTAAACTGATTGGTCGCCGTGTGGATGGTATTTACCCAACACATCACCCACTACACGGGCACATTTACGATAGGGTCTATCTGGTACTAAACCGAGTTCGTGCATTGCATAGAGAATGCGGCGATGCACTGGTTTTAAGCCATCACGCACGTCTGGTAGCGCTCGCCCGACAATCACGCTCATGGCATATTCTAGATAAGACCGTTGCATCTCGGTGTGCAGGGCTGTTGTAATTACCTGTCCCGTTGAGAGCAGGTTTAACTGTTTTGCCATGAGTTTTTTCCCTGAAATTTAACTACACAAAAGCCGATGGAACTCAATATTGCAGCAACCACAGCATAACGGATGAAATGGGATTCATAACAAAATTTTGATAGTCATAGAATAAAAAGCAGTAGTATCATCCTTGATGACGAGGATACACATTGACTATTAAAAAGGATGCAGACGACTATAATCTACATAAACTTAGTAGCCATGATACTTACCGAAGAAGAATTCAGAATTCAGGAGACAGAATCCAGAATGGATTCTGTGGGACTGGATAGGGAATCGAAGTTTAGAGCAAGCGATTTTAATCATGGAGAAGAAAAAATTCTTTCCATGACTGTTACTCCTGACTTGACTGCGGGGTATTCTGAATTCTGAATTCTGTCTTCTGACTGCTTCTGATCATGATTGCATTTGTTAATTTTGAATTCTGGAATTCTTGAATCCTCTCACCTCTATAACTAAAATTCTCATGAAAACTGTTTTAATTGTCGAAGACGATCTAATTAATGCTCGTGTTTTTTCCAAAATTTTGTCCAAACGTGGTGGCTTGGGTGTGAAACACACTGAAAATGTCGAAGAAGTCATCAAAATTGCCCAATCAGGAGAAGCCGACCTGATTTTGATGGATGTTTCTCTGTCTAGAAGTGTTTATCAAGGTAAGTCTGTTGATGGAATCAAGATTACACAAATGTTAAAATCTGATCCAAAAACAGCAAAATTACCTGTTATTTTGGTGACGGCACATGCTATGGAAGGCGATCGCGAGAATTTTCTCAAGCAAAGCGGTGCTGATGGCTACATTTCTAAGCCAGTTGTTGACCATCAACAGTTTGTTGACCAAATCATCGCACTTCTACCCACAGACGACCATTGAGAATTAACGACTTATTTCAGGAATACTCACCCGCCAATGTTTTTGGGCGACTAGTTCCTGTATTTAGCTAGTATATATGTACTACAAAAAGGTACTTTTAGGCAAGTGGTGATCAGAGAGTTAGGAGTGAGGAGTTATGAGTGAGGAGTTATGAGTGAGGAGTTGTGAATGAAGAGTTGAAATATTTAACTCCTAACTCCTGTAGAGACGCGATTAATCGCGTCTCTACTCCTCACTTTTATTGGGTAGGCTGTTTTCCAGGGGCTGATGATGAGTTTTCTCGTTGCTGTAGGGCTGCTTGAATACGGGGTAATTCTAGGAATTTTTTCGTATCAGACAGTAGACGATCGCCCCAGAGATTTTCTTTGAGGAAATCCAAACTAGCATAGCGTGAATCGATGCGGAGTGCTGCTTCTCCGAAGGTTAGTGCTTGTTGGCGCTCGCCTTTAGTATACAGTGCCACTGCCAAGGCCAATAAAGGTTCTGCGGCTTGCTTATCAAGGGTTACAGCAGATTGCCATCGCTTAATCGCTTCGGGGATATTACCCTGTTCGTAGTTGATTAAGCCAATATTGTTGAGCGCCGGCCAGAATTTTTTATCTTGGGAAACGGCTTTATCGTACTGGGCGATGGCATCTGGCAATTTACCCAGCAGAAAGTAAGCATTACCCAAATCAAATAACCCCTCTGGATCATTGGGTTTTAACTTCAAACCATCTTGGTAATTGATAAGAGCAGCCTGATAATTTTTCTGCTGAAAATTCGCTGAACCCAAAGCAAACAAAATATCACCATTTTTGGGGTTGATAGATTGCGCTTTTTTCAGGCTAGCGATCGCTCCGTCAAACTCTTTAGTTTGCAGTTGCAATCCACCTAACAGCAACCACACCTTATCATTCCCAGGAGCCAGTTGACTCGCCAGCCGCGCTCGTGGCAAAGCTAAATCAATCTGTTGAAACTGAGCTAGTTGAGCTGCCTCTTGTGCTAAGCTCAACCCCTGCTTCTCTAACTTTGTCGCATCTAGTTGCAATGTATGGGGTATTAATGCCTGCGCGTTAGCGGCTTTTGGCATACTCCACAAACTACAAACCATTAGAAAAGAAATCAAACGAACATATTTAGGCACACTACCGCCTTTAAGCCACTAATCAAAGAATCTTTCAGCTAGCTTAAACGATCTCCGCTCTTGACGGTAGCAAAATCTGACGTGATTAGCTCTTGACATCCCGATCACAAAGGCAATATATTAATAAGTATCCACTTACTTACTTATGGCTCGTATACCCAGAATCACCAATCAGCAAATCTTAGAAGCGGCTCGTCAAGTTTTCCTGCAACAAGGATTTGGTGCATCAACCTTAGAAATTGCTCAACAGGCTGGTATTTCTGAAGCTTCAATTTTCAAACGATTCTCAACGAAAGAAGAATTATTTTTTGCGGCGATGGGAATTCCAGAAAAACCTCTCTGGGTGAACGAGTTGGAATCTCTCTGTGGCAAAGGCGATCTTAAAGAAAACCTAATCAATATTTGCCTCCAGATTATGGAATTCTATCGCGATGTGCTGCCTCGAATAATGATGCTGCGATCGCGAGGCAATGCAATGCCAGAACTTGGAGGTAAAGAGCCAACACCGATGCTAGATGTCAAAGTACTGACTGCTTTCCTAGAGCGTGAGATCAACCAAGATCGCCTTCGCCCTTGCGATCCCCAGACAGTGGCTCATATCTTAGTAGGATCGGTGATGAATTACGTTTTCTTGGAACAGATGTCGTCCCAAGTCAGTATACCAACTGCCGAATTAGCAATAGGAACTTACTTAAATTCTGGAGATCCTGCCACGGAAGCATCAGTATTTATCCTGAGTATTGTGGATATTGTCTGGCAAGGAATTGCACCAAGCCAGGATTAAGTAAACTGACGCGGGGAGGCTCTTACACGGAGAAGCAAAGAGATTTTTAGAAATATTTACCCGCGTTTTCCCTTCCCCAGTAAGCATTATAAAAACTGATGACTTTGGTCATACATCAGTCTGGAATTACTAGTGACTTTGGTCATACATCGGTTGGGAATTTTTGAGCCATAATTAAGATGTACGAATTTATACGATAGCGTAAATATTAGACATCTTGATGCCAAAACAAAAGCAACTGTCTAAATTACTAAATCTGAACCTAAGCAGAATAGAACTTAAATCTAAACAAGGAGTCAATTAAATGCTGAAAGCAAACCGTGTATCAATAGTCTTAGCTGCTGCTGCCCTAATCATTGTTCCCGCTCTCTTGGCTGCGCCTGCAAATGCCCAGACGGGTGAAGGCGATCAAAATTGGGATCGCGACGGCAGAGCCAATACTGGAGAAGTTAGAAACTCTAGCGATCGGGGTAATTGGGATCGCGACGGCAGAACCAATACCGGAGACGTTAGAAACTCTAGCGATCGGGGTAATTGGAACCGCGACGGCAGAGCCAATACTGGAGAAGTTAGAAACTCTAGCGATCGGGGTAATTGGAACCGCGACGGCAGAGCCAATACTGGAGAAGTTAGAAACTCTAGCGATCGGGGTAATTGGAACCGCGACGGCAGAGCCAATACTGGAGAAGTTAGAAACGTTGGAGACAGGAGCAATTGGAACCGCGACAATCAATACAATAGCAGAGCAGCCAGACTTCGTAATGGTGATCTCAGATTGGCTAATGGGAGAATTATTTCTGCTAGAGACGTAGTCAGACTTCGTAATGGTTACTCCAGACTTCCCGACGGGGTTATTATTGGCCCACAGCAGGAATTTTATGCTCCTGGCTACATAATTCCTGCTGAGAGACCATCGCTAATCAACATACACCTTTTTTAAATAAGAAGTCAGAATTCAGAATGTAATTCCTTGGGGATTCAGACCCGCCACTACGAGAGTTGACCACTAAATCTTGGATTTAGTATAGTTTTTCACCCTTTATTCAGGAGCCAGTCGGACTCCAATTCATGCTTAATTCTGAACACAAGTTGACGCCACTTGCTCTACTTGGGGAGACTCCAGACGCTCTGCTCCTGAATTCTTTTTTGTGAAAACACTAAAAACTCAAGAAATTGTCAGTATAGGGCTACCAGGCATAGTTTTAGGCATGAATAACTGACTCGGTAGCCGTTCTTTATAGATAAAAAAGTGGATATGAAAATTGATACATTAAACCCCGTAGATTCATCAGTTTTGGTTCCAGAGGTAAAGAAAAAAAAGGTCAAACGTAATTGGCTCTCTTGGCTAATTGCTCTTTGCCTTTTGGGTGGAATTGGCTATGCCGTTTATTACCAAGTAACGGTTGTTTCCCGTCAAGAAGCCAGACGCCGGGTGCTGACAAAGCCTGTAGAAAGACAGAGTTTAACAATCACAGTTTCAGCGAACGGAACGGTGAAGCCTGAGCGGTCAATCAACCTCAGCCCGAAAAATTCCGGCATCCTGAAAAGCCTGTTGGCAAAGGAAGGAGATCTCGTCAAACAAGGACAGATTGTCGCTTACATGGATGATTCCAACCTGCGGGGGCAACTCACCTCAGCTCAAGGACAATTGGCACAAGCCGAGGCTAATTTACAAAAAGCGATCGCAGGTAATCGTCCTCAAGATATTGCTCAAGCACAAGGAGTATTAGACGAAGCCGAGGCGAATCTGCAAAAGGTACAAGCAGGTAATCGCTCTCAAGATATTGGCCAAGCACAGGCACGCTTGCAAAGCGCTCAAGCCACCCTTCGCCAAGCAGAAGATGATTTTGTTCGTAATCAACAGCTTTACAATGCAGGCGGTATTTCCCTTCAGACTCTTAACCAAAACCGTGCCACTCGCGACAGCGCCCAAGGTAGTGTAAATGAAGCACAGCAAGCACTGGGGTTGCAAAAAGCCGGGTCACGTCCAGAAGACATCGAGCAAGCAAGAGCTGTGGTGAAGCAGAGACAGCAAGCTTTGGCACTTCTGAAAGCCGGAACGCGCCAAGAAGACATTAACGCAGCCCGCGCCCAGGTAACATCTGCTCGTGGTTCGCTGCAAAACATCCAAGCCGAAATCAATGACACGATCATTCGCGCCCCCTTTGATGGTGTAGTCACAAAGAAGTTTGCTGATCCAGGCGCTTTCGTGACACCCACAACTGCCAGTAGTGAAGTAGCTTCTTCTTCTTCTTCTTCAATCTTGTCTCTAGCTTCAACAAATGAAGTTGTAGCAAGTTTAGCGGAAACAAATATTTCCAAAATCCGCCTTGGTCAAAAAGTCTCGATTCAAGCAGATGCCTACCCAGGAAAAACCTTTGAAGGTAAAGTCAGCCAAATTGCTGCCCAAGCAGTAGTAGAGCAAAACGTCACCAGTTTTGAAGTCAGAGTATCACTTTTGGACCCTCAAAGACTATTGCGGTCTGGGATGAATGTGGCAGTAGATTTTCAAGTCGGTCAAGTTGAAAATGTTTTAGTAGTGCCAACGGCCTCAGTGGTGCGGCAAGAAAATGCCACAGGTGTGTTTGTGGCAGGAAAGAATAACAAACCTGTGTTTACTCGCATCGAGACAGGCGTTACCGCGAATAACTTTACCGAAGTTAAGTCTGGATTGACAGGAAACGAGAGAGTATTACTCAGTTTCCCACCAGGATCACGTCCGCAATCAACACCAAGAGGAGGAGTTTTTCCTGGTCTAGGAGGAGGCTCAGGAGCAGGCGGAGGCGGTGGTGGCGGTCGTTCAGGTGGTGGTTCTTCTGGTGGTCGTTCTCAAGGCGGTGGTTCCCCTTAAAGTGAGTTTTAAATAAAACCTTATGTTTAAGATATTTAAGGGCTTTTACAAAGCTAAGAAGACCCGCACAGTACCGTTGCTGGAAATTTTGACAATGGCGGCAGAGACTCTGTGGAGTAACAAATTACGCACGGGTCTAACTATGTTGGGCGTGATTATTGGGATTTCCTCAGTCATTGCGATTACTTCTGTTGGTCAGGGAGTGCAAAAGGGAGTTGAGCAACAGATACAAGCGTTGGGTACAGATGTGATCCAAATTTTGGCGGGTGCAGCAAGAAGCGGGAATGTCCGTCAAGGAGTAGGTTCTAGCAGCACCTTGACTTGGGAAGATGCTAAGGCGATCGCTACACAAGCGCCATCAGCCCAGATGGTTTCTGCTTATCTTCAACGCACCGCCCAAGTTGTATATGCAGGACAGAACACCTCAACAACCATTTATGGCACAGATTTAAACTACCCAGAAGTCAGAAATACCCATCCCCAGCAAGGGAGATATTTTACTCAGGAAGAACTAGATATTGCTGCACAGCTGGCCATTCTTGGCCCCACAGTCCAAACCACACTCTTTGGAAAAGGTGTAAATCCGATCGGTGAGCGAATTCGGATTCAGGGAGAGGCTTATGAAGTAATTGGAGTGATGGAGCCTAAAGGCGCTCAAGGACCGATGGATCGAGATGACCAGATTTTCATCCCTCTAACTACTATGTCGAAGAGACTGGTTGGTAACAATGCCTTGGTTGGCGTTTCTGTAAATGGAATTTTAGTTAAAGGCGCGAATCAGGAGCAGTTAGAAGCCGCTCAGTTTCAAGTCACCAATCTCTTACGGCTGCGTCACAACATTTATCCGCCGCAAGCTGATGATTTTCGGCTGACCAATCAAGCTGATATTGTTAGTACCTTTACTAGTATTGTGGGTTTATTTACAGTAATGGTAGTAGCGATCGCGGGAATTTCTCTGGTGGTTGGTGGAATTGGCATTGCCAATATTATGCTAGTTTCCGTGGTTGAGCGGACGCGAGAAATCGGGATTCGCAAAGCCGTAGGTGCCACCAATTCTGCGATACTTAATCAATTTTTAGCCGAAGCGATCGTGATTTCCATTGTCGGCGGATGCATTGGGATGGCGACTGGTATTTTATTAGCGTTTGCAGCTGCAAACATTTTCAAATTTCCCTTTGTAATTTCTTTCTTGTCGATCATTGCTGGCTTTGGACTCTCCTTAACGGTTGGCTTACTCGCCGGGGTAATTCCAGCTCGAAACGCATCTAAATTAGATCCAATCAACGCTTTACGAAGCGACTAAATAATTCAAACTGGAAAATTTAAAATAGGACTTAAGTAAGTCGGTGCTAATATTTCAAGCTATGTTAATAAATTTAAATGTAGGGTGCGTTACACTGCGCGACAACGCACCGTCAACGATTCAAGGTTAGCCTACGGCGTAACACACCCAACTAGCGTGTCAAGGCTAAATTGATGCAATAGAAAAATTTAGTTATGTTTCTAAAATCTCAATATTTCCAAGATTTGTAATGCAATATTTTAGCCTTGCCACGCCACTACTAATAATTTAGATTTCTTCATATACATTAAATTTTTCTCGCCGACTTACTGATGCAAAACTACACGCTGTAGGGGCGATTCATGAATTTTCCCTACGATAAATCAATTTCTGAAAAATTAACAACCAACAACTAATAATTTATTAAGGCAAAATCAATATGACAACGATGATTTGGATGGAATCTATTACTAAAACTTACTACTTGGGAGAAGTTAGTGTTCCAATACTCAAGGGAATTCAACTTTCCATTGAGGAAGGGGAATACGTTTCTATTATGGGTGCGTCAGGTTCGGGTAAATCCACGCTGATGAATATTTTGGGATGTCTGGATCGTCCCACAACTGGAGACTATATTTTTGAAGGCAGAAACTTGACGACTTTTGATGATGATGAATTAGCCTATATCCGCAACCAAAGGATAGGTTTTGTTTTCCAACAATTTAACCTATTGGCGCGGGCGACAGCGCTGGAAAACGTCATGTTACCAATGGTTTACGCTAACTTGCCTAAGCCAAAACGCCGTGAAAGGGCATTAGAAGCCTTGGAAAAGGTAGGACTGGCGGAACGCATAGCTAACCGTCCTAGTCAACTGTCTGGCGGACAACAACAACGGGTAGCGATCGCTCGCGCTTTGGTCAACCGACCTGCGTTAGTTTTGGCAGATGAGCCAACAGGAGCTTTAGATACTGAAACTTCGCGTGAGGTGATGAGTTTGCTGACAGAACTTAATGACCAAGGGATTACGATTGTGATTGTCACCCATGAACCAGATATTGCTGCTCAAACCAATAGGATTATTCGAGTTCAGGATGGCTTGATTGTAGGTTAATTTGTTAATATCAACCATTTGAGAAGGAATTTAAAATTTAAACCATTGTCAGGTCAATCAGGATGAAAACTTTTGATTGTATCCTCAAAGAAACCCGATTAATGACTATATCTATCTTATGAATTTCAGCTTAATCTTCGTGCATTCTACCTGGGTTAGCGTCGCGACCGCAATTCTTTTTTCAACTTTAGCAAGTGCAGCAACTCCGCCAAAACCGCAGAATTCCTCAAGCTCTGTACAGGTTCCCGATTACCTCAACCCCAATCCCAATCCTCTCCAATTTCCTACCAAACCGGAGGAAGTAAGGATTCAGGAAACTGTGCCAATCAGTTTGGCACAAGCTTTGGAACTAGTACAACGCAACAATCGAGACTTACAAGTAGCCATATTGCAGTTAGAACGCAGTCGCTCGGCGCTACGTCAGTCTCAAGCTGCCTTATTTCCTACTCTGGCAATCAACGGTAGTGTGACTAACAGTGGAAATGGTTTTAGTAGCAGTCAATCTCAAAGCAGCAGTTCTTTCAATGGTTCAGCACAACTGAATTATAACCTCTATACCTCCGGGAATCGACAAGCGGCAATCCAAGCAGCTGAAGAACAACTACGTGTAGATGAATTTAATGTTGAAAGTCAGTCTTTGACAATTAGGTTGAATGCCACCACTCAATACTACAATTTGCAACAAGCCGATGAACAAGTCAGAATTAGTCGGTCTGCTGTGGAGAATGCCCAGGCTAGTTTGCGGGATACTCAGGCTCGACTAGATGCTGGAGTAGGTACGCAGTTCGATGTGCTACAAGCTCAGGTAAATTTAGCAAATGCCCAACAAGTCCTGACTAATGCTATTTCACAGCAGCGAATTGCCCGTCGTCAGCTTGCAACTCTGTTAAGTTTGTCGCAGTCAGTTGATATCACTGCCGCAGATCCCGTACAAATAGCGGGTCTTTGGCAGGCAACACTGGAAGAAACTATTATCCAAGCGTTTCAAAATCGTCCAGAATTGCCACAGTATTTGGCACAACGTAATATTTATGAGCAACAGCGACGACAGGCGCTTTCACAGTTAGGGCCGCAAATTAGTTTGGTAGGCAACTACAACCTGCTGGATCGGTATAATGATGGCGTCAGCGTTACTGATGGGTATTCAGCAGCAATTCAAGGAAGTCTAACTTTGTTTGATGGGGGCGCAGCAAGAGCGAGTGCGGCTCAATCGAAAGCTAATATTGCGATCGCAGAGACTCAATTTGCTAGCCAGCGCGACCAAATTCGCTTTAATGTAGAACAGTACTATTCTCAATTGCAATCCAATTTAAATAATGTGCAAACTTCTAGTGTGGCTTTAAATCAAGCCAGGGAAGCTCTAAATTTAGCAAGGCTGAGGTTCCAAGCTGGTGTGGGCACTCAAACAGAAGTGATTGCTGCTGAAAATGACCTGACAACAGCAGAAGGTAATCGAGTCACAGCTATTTTGAATTACAATATCGCTCTAGCTAATTTGCAAATATCAGTCACTTACAGGGCTTCGCGCTAAGTACAGTTTTGCGTAAAAACGTAGTTTTTTAACGCAGGGAAACGCATTAACATTGCATTGAGATGCATTGGCATTGCAGGGTATTGCAAAATTTAATTTGCTACGAATTAATGAAATGCTGTACTAAGGAATAAGAATTAAATAACATCCAATTTATGTCCCTGGCTTACCTCACCCTGAATCCCTCTCCTTATAAAGGCTACGGTGTACACACAAGTCTTCAAATTACCCAAAAACCTCACCCTGTCCTGACTTTAATGCCTCTCCGAACTCACGGAGAGGGACAGGTTTTGCGTAGCATAAACCAGGGTGAGGTTTTCTTGAGCTATTCGAGAAACCGTAAATTGTGTCTAGAGAGACTTATGTGTACACCGTAGCCTTATAAAGGAGAGGGAAGCTAGAGATAGGATAAAGTTAAAGTTTTGTATTTTATTTAATCCACGTTCTTAAGGTCAAATCATTAAAGAAAAGTTTGCTTAGATCCTTAGATTGGTAATCTATGTGAGTGTAGCTATATTTAAGCAAACTAAATGCATCTAATGAGAACGACTATGGCGTAGTAATTACGGCTACTGGGCAATGGGCTTTACTCAGAATTGCATCGACTCTGTGACCGAAGAAAACGCGACCCGTAACCATTCGGATACTACTTCCGAGAATAATTAGGTCAACTTCATTGGTTTGGGCAAACTTGAGGATTTCCCTTTCTGAGCTGGTTCCTTGCAGAATATAGGTTTTGACATCAGCACCCAGATTGCGGCCAATTGCTGCTTGCTGTTCGAGCATATCATGGGCAATTTCTTTCACTGGAGCTAGCGATCGCTGTTCGTAAAGAATATACTCAACCTGTGGCAAATTAATCACGTTAACGATCATCACTAATGCCCCTGTTTGAGCAGCGATCGTACTTGCCATTTCTACCGCATTTTTGCTATATTCTGTCCCTACCGTAGGCACCAGAATTTTTTTCAGATGTTGTTGAGCAATTTTGCATATCTCGCCTTTAGGGTGGGGTAAGTGCGACTTCACCACCATTGTTGCACAAGGCGCATCTTGTACTACCCGGTCTACAAGCAAATTGAACAATGCTTTCTGGGGGCGGATCTGTTCAGAAGCTCCCAGTACGATCAAGTTATAGCCTTTGTTCGCTTCATTCAGAATCACCTCCGCCTTATTACGCCCAGACTCCGTTTTTGTTTGCAGGATGGTATCAGCAGGTAGCTGCATTTCTTCAGCAACAGAAGCCAGAGCTTCCTCGGCGGCGGTGTCTTTAACTTGGGTTGCCGTTCGACGTGCTTTTTTTTGGGGCTGCTTGTCACTCAGGGCATATAGAGATGTGACTTCTATGGAGTTTTGGTGAGCCATGTAACCGACTAGTTGCGCCGCGAGTTGGATGTTGGGGCCACCGCTAGTGGGTATTAAGACACGCTGGATTTGTTTGATAAAGCTTTGGCTATCTTGTTCTTCTTGTTCCAAACGTCGCGCTTCCTCTTCACTCATAACCACCTTCGACAAACACCAGCGCAAAAGCGGTGGAGCCATTAAGGAAGTTGCGATCGCTACCATGACAATAATCGAGTACATCTGTGGATTCAGCACTCCCAAAGATAAACCAATCGTGGCAACGACAATTTCCATCGCCCCGCGAGCATTCATCCCGGAACCCATTGCCAAACCTTCCCAATGGCTCAAGCCACCCACGCGAGAACCAATGTAAGCACCTGTAAATTTACCAACACAGGCGACAGTAAGAACAATCAAGCCAAATATCAACGTTTGAGGGACTAACAGAGTTAGCAAGTTAACTTTCAAGCCAGCTGAAGCAAAGAAAATTGGCGCTAGAAAGGCTGCTGTGAAGACTTCTAGCAGATGTCCAGCTTCATTGCTAAAGCGGCGGGATTGACCTGCCAGAATCCCCAGCACAAAAGCACCTAATGCTGCTTCCAGACCTAATGCGTGGGTAAGTGCTGCTGCTGAGAGCGAAAGAATCAGCACAACTGATATACTAGCGGAGATTCCGCCAACGTAGTCATCAACCCAGCGCAAAATCTGGTCTACGATGGTACGTCCGATTGTGAAAGCGATCGCTAGAAACAATACTGCCGCACTCACGGAGTGAAAAACTGTCCCAAAGTCAAACTTGCCGCTAGTAGCTAAACCTGAAACCACAGAAAGTAAAATCCAGCCGATGGTGTCGTCAGTCATCCCAGCTGCTAAGGTGACTTGACCTATGTCACGGCGAATCAGGTTTAAGTCCATTAGCACCTTAGCAATCACTGGTACTGCCGAAATACTCATTGCTGTGGCGATAAACAGACTGAATACCAGTCGCTTATCTGGGTCGGCTAAAAAACTATCTGGCAATAGCCAGCCCAATCCGAATCCGGTGATAAACGGGACAATAATTCCGCCCAGTGAAATCAGCAAAGCCGTTTTACCCTTACGAAGAATCAGCTTGAGATCCGTCTCCAAGCCAGTCACAATCAGCAAAAATAACACGCCTAACCAAGAAATCACCGAAAGTAAATCAGACTGATTTTGACTTTTAGGAAAGATTTGCGCCTGTAAGTCTGGAAGAAGCAAACCAAATATAGAAGGGCCAAGCAGCACACCTGCTAATAATTCCCCAACAACAGGCGGTAGGTTAATCCGGCGCATTAACTCACCTAATCCCCGCGCTACCAGAAGCAACAGTGACAGTTGCACCAGCACCAATAGCAGCTCATGATGACCGAGAGGTTTAATTAAACCGTCACCGGCTGCTTTCTGTGCAGCGAGTACAGGCACTAACATCAGGGACAGGTTTTGCATATAAGCGTCCAAAGATGGATTACAAATTTTTCAAGGGGCTGTTCAAGTAAATACTGAAAATGTTTATTTCTACATCGGCCTAGGAGCTTAAACTGTCATTATTAACGGCAAGATGATCATGCGCGATCGCTCGAAGCTGTCAGTTCAGGAGTAAAGCTTTTCTCATCAACTTATTTTTGAGCGCGAACAAAGAATTTTGTAGTGTCTTCCCAAACACCTTGATCAGTTGCTAGCTTTTCAATTTCTACTTTGTACTCAACTTGCAACTGATTTAATTGTTCTTGTGATAATTTTGACAACAGAGGATTATCTTTAAAATTTATATTAATTATTGTTCTAGATAATCTGCTATCCCTAAGAGGACGATAACGTCCTGATGGCTCAATCTTAATTTCGATATCTCTAAAACCTGCCTGATTGAGCAAATTTCGACATTTTTCTGGAGTTCCAAGTGGTTCAAGGATATGTGGTAGCGATTCGCCCAAAACTCTAGCGCAGATCCTCTGCTGAAGAGATGCCGTAAAAGCAGTTTCGGGAGGACAGGTAAATGCCACATACCCTCCTGTTTTCAAGAAGCGATACCACTTTTGCAAAGTAGCAAGGATATCAGGAAAAAGTACAATTGCCTCACAGCAAAAGACAACATCAAAACTACTATCACTAAAGTTGAAATCTTCTGCATCTGCTTCAATCAACTCGATGTTTTGTAATCTTGCTGCTGCAATCTTAAGTCTTGCTTGATGCAACATTCCAGGGGTCATGTCAATCCCAATCACAGAGCCATCTAAACCAACTTTTTCAGCTGCGGGTATCGCAACTAAACCTGTTCCAGTCGCCACATCAAGGATTTTCTGTCCCGAATTTAGCGGCACAAATTCAAGTAGAAGCTTGGCTTCTAGAGGATGGCGAGTCCCTTCCTCATGGTCATAAGTCGTTCTACTACCATAAAATTCTCTTAGTTGCTGCTTATAGCTATCCAGATCAGTCATAACCAAATGTCAAATTTTCTCCACTTTATAGTAACTCTTGTTGTGATGTTGAGTTGCTCGTTGCTGAACCCAACCCTGACAGCACAAGCCGCTTCTTCATCCACCACGGTTTACGAACAGCATATTATCCATAATCCAGATGGGATCGGCAAATATTACATGGGGCGAGAAATTGCCAAAGTTATGGGATACACAGGTGCTGGCTGGCTAGAACGTCCAAGGCGAGAGGGAGAGGAACAGCCAAGTAAGGTAGTCAACGTCCTCAATCTGAAACCTAATGATCTGGTGGCGGATATTGGTGCTGGTACAGGTTACTTGAGTTTTCGCATCGCGCCGCTATTAACAGCAGGTAAAGTGTTGGCTATAGATGTTCAGCCAGAAATGTTGGAAATCATTGAGTTATTCAAAAAAGAGAAAAACATCACCAATGTTGAGCCTATTTTGGCAACCCTTACTGACCCAAACCTACCACCTGAAAGTGTCGATTTGGCGCTGATGGTGGATGCTTACCATGAACTTGAGTATCCCCAAGAAGTGATGCTAGGGATTATGAAAGCACTGAAACCAGGTGGTAGGGTGGTTTTGGTTGAGTACCGGGGCGAAAATCCCTTTATCATGATTAAAGGTCTACACAAGATGACTCAAAAGCAAGTCCGTAAAGAAATGCAAGCTGTTGGTTTGGTTTGGCGGGAAACTAAAAATTTGTTACCTCAACAACATTTAATGGTATTTGAGAAACCTGATTCTAGCGATTTATTGACGAGATGAGGCTTGGGCAGTATATCACAAAAAAAATATGCATCAAGCCATAATAAAGTAAGACTCCTTGCCAGAGCAGAAAATCATGGTCAACCTATCACTCAAGCAGCGAATTCCTCCTTTAGAAAATGGCGATCGCCTGACTCGCTACGAATTTGAGCGACGCTATCAAGCAATGCCCCGTCATCAAAAGGCAGAATTGATTGAAGGAGTTGTATACTTGGCATCCCCGTTATGCTTTGAAAGTCATGCTGAACCACATGGTCATCTAATAGGTTGGTTGTGGACTTACCAAATTGCCACTCCTGGTGTGAGATTGGGAATTGAGCCAACAGTCCGCTTAGATCGAGACAATGAACCGCAACCTGATGGAGTGCTATTAATCACACCAAAAGCTAAAGGACAATCTCGTTTGAGCGATGATGATTATATAGAAGGTGCGCCAGAACTCGTAATAGAGATAGCAGCTAGCAGTGTTGCTATTGATTTACATGACAAGAAAAAAGTCTATGGTCGTAATGGGGTAAAAGAATACATTGTCTGGCAAATATTTGAAAATGAATTAGATTGGTTTCGCCTGCAACAAGGAGAATATGTGTCTTTAGAAGTGGACGCAGATGGAATTATCAAAAGTGAAGTATTTCCTGGTTTGTGGTTGTCAATCTCAGATTTACTTGCTGGCAATATGCAGCAAGTATTGGCTGTGTTGCAGTTGGGATTAAATTCGCCAGAACATCAAATATTTGTGCAGCAGCTGTCTGGGGAAGGAAGATATAGCGCACAGACCTAACCCCCAGCCCCTTCCCTACAAGGGAAGGGGAGTAATATCATGTCCGGGTAATTAGTTGTGATTCCCATAGTCATTGCACCCCACACGCCAGATGCTCCACTTGGGGAGACCCCTCTGAGCGCTGGCTCCCCTTAATCCCCTCTCCCCGCTCTTCAGGTGGGGAGACAAAACGCAGCTTTGTCGGGGTGGGGTTCTTCGGGTTTAATAAGTAATCAAGCGGACATGATATAAGATTTTTTAACATCAGTCTATTTTTTGGGAATGAGACTGGCGCTTTTGGTTGCACTATCCCAAACAATCCAGCTAATAGAATCATCTAAATCATCGGGGCTATTTGAAACTTTAAAATATAGCTTTTCTGCGCCTTTTCTTTCAATAGCAAAGTCGGCATTTTGAGCATAAACGACTATAAAACCTTTGTCTCGCAAACAATACATCGCCCAAGCTTTCAATGATTGCTTGTATGGTTCGTGTGGAATTGGCGGTTTTGTGATTGTGTCTTCAATTACTTTAAATATTTGCATGAGTTTCGCGGTCATAGTAGATTAACTATAGGACTCCTATTTGATTTTTGAACAAAATTAGGTATTGTAGAGTGTGTTAGAACGGAGTTCGTAACGCACTATTATCACGGGTTTGATGCGTTACGCTGTCGCTAACACATCCTACGCATATTTTCAGAAATCAAACCGGATTCCTATAGTGTCCTTTTAACTATTGTGTGTTCTATCCATTCGGGCATTTTCAAACATTATTATCCCCAAATTTTTTTCAGATTTAGTACAAAACCAGGTAAAACAGTCTCTCCAGAAAGAGTTTGAGGTGATTTTAAAATTCCCACATCTTGTCCTGGACGATAAATTTCTACTTCCTGTTTTTTTCGATTTATCAGCCAACCTAAACGACAACCATTTGATATATACTCCTGCATTTTTTCTTGAACTTTTTTCAAAGTGTCAGATGGCGACATGATTTCAATTGCAAAGTCAGGACATAAAGGAATAAATTTTTCTCTTTGTTCTTTTGTCAAACTATCCCAACGATATTTTTCTACCCACGAAACATCAGGAGAACGGTCAGCACCATTTGGTAAAGTAAATCCAGTGGAAGAATCAAAAACTTCGCCTAGTTGCTTTTGTTCATTCCATGATGCTAATTGCAGAATTAAATTAACGTTACTTTTTCCAGTTTATCCTCCTGTTGGTGGCATTAAGATTAATTCTCCTTGGGCATTGCGTTCTAGTTGTAAATCGGGGTTTCCTTCACACAGCTGATAAAACTGCTCTGTTGTCAGTTTAAGAATCGAATTAAGGTTTAATGTCAGTGCTGTCATAGCAGTATTTCCCGTTTTTTGCTGACAAATAATTATTTAATGGTCATCTGGATCGCAACGAATTTCAATCATAAAGCCATCTGGATCGTAAAAATACACTCCTCTACCAGTAGGACGAGTGACTGGGCCATGTGCGATCGCTATTTCATTTTCTCTGATCACTGTCACCGCGCGATCGAATAACTGCGGATCGATGTCAAAGGCGAGATGGTACGCTCTAGTGAAGGTCTTCTCTGGATCTGGATTTGGTGGTCTTAAATCTGGTTCCCCAAATAAATCCAAAATTGTCCCATCTGGGGTGATGAAGTTGGCTACTTTCCCAGATGCGACAAGTTCCACCAGGGTTGCGGGTACTTCCTCGCCTGTGAGTTCGTGCAAACCCAGGATTGTGCCATAAAAGTAGCGCGAAGCTTGCATATCCTGGACGTTGAGGGCAATGTGATGCACTTTACGCAGATTCCCTGGTGCTAGGACACTGTTTACGGATTGGGTACTAGATAGCATAATAAAACAAAATTTCCCTACAGAGATAGAAGTTCAACTTCTTTCTTAAAGTTTATTATTCATAATAAACACTTCGCATGGCTTTTGATTATTCTTTAGACTTTAAAAATATCGATTTTCGGCAACATCCTGAACTCTATCGTGTTGGAAAGGGTGAGCAGGGTGTACTTTTGGTAGAACCATACAAATCAGAAATCCTTCCCTACTGGCGATTTAAAACTCCTGAGATTGCTAGAGGGTCAAGTGAAAAAATCTACGAGATGTTTCTTGATTATTTAGAAGAAGATGATTTTGTCGGAGCGGATATGGCACGTAAGTTTATCCAAATGGGTTATACTCGCTCTCGCCGTTATGCTAATCATAAAAGCGGCAGGAAATATAAACAAAATTCGGAAACTTCAGGTGACAAAAAAGAGATTCTTCCCGATGAAGTAGACTCAGTTAAAGCGGAATCAGCAGCAATATTTAAAGCCAAGTGGGTAGAAGCAAAGACAAATGAGAAATATCAAGAGCTTTTAGCCAAGCATAAACAGATGTATGAGAGCATTTGACTTTTGTAAATAAATATACCTGGCGATTAGAAATCGCGGCTAGACAAACTATAGCGTTTCTGGGTTAAGTGAGGTACAAGAACCCCACCCCCAACCCCCTCCCCGCTCTTCGAGAGCGGGCTATGATGTAGCTCATTTGATTAGGAAAAAGCTATAAGTCCGCCTGCGCGAACTCAGGAATTTGAAACCCACCTTCGTGGGTTTTGTCTATATAGCCGCAAATTCTATTTGCCAGGGCGAGTATCAAAGGCAGATGAATGAGTATCAAAGGCGGATGAATGAGTATCAAAGGTGGATGAATGAGTATCAAAGGTGGATGAATGAGTATTAAAGGTGGATGAATGAGTATTAAAGGCGGATGAATGAGTATCAAAGGTGGATGAATGAGTATTAAAGGCGGATGAATGAGTATCAAAGGTGGATGAATGAGTATTAAAGGTGGATGAATGAGTATCAAAGGTGGATGAATGAGTATCAAAGGTGGATGAATGAGTCTTTGATATTTGTGAACGTGGTATTGTCGCTAATTACAGCTATTTTCAGGTAAATAGACCACGCGGTAGGGGCACAGCATTGCTCATTGGTGTCAACTTAACCTGAAAACTTGCCTAGAAGCAGCTTTTAGATTATCTCGTTCCCAGTCTCCGACTGGGAATGCCGTTCAAGAGGCGGAGCCTCTTGAAAAGCGGCAGAGCCGCCAGGAGACGCATTTCCAGCCAGAGGCTAGAAACGAGGTGTTTAAAAGGGTTTAAGCTTAAGTTGACACTCATAAGCATTGCTGTGCCCTTACCAGAGATGTGGTTAAAATACTTGAATTCTGCTGTAATCTAAAAGTAACGCGATCGCATCTTTTCTCTCAACAATAGTTGTTTATCGCCATACCTGAACTAGCATTAAATCGACATTCGCGGGTATGGAAACTTCCTGATCTTTGATATAAGTATTGAGAGTATTAGCGATCGCATCTGGCAATGTGATATTGAAGGACTGCATAAGCTGGTTACATTGTTAGCGATTAATTTAAGAGTAGCGCGATCGCATCTGGGAGCATCTCAATGAGTGTAAAAAGCCTTGTAAAACCTCACCCCAACCCTCTCCTTGGTAAGGAGAGGGAGCAAGAATCTTGTTTCTCTTATGGTATATTTGCAAAACTGAAATGCTCCCATCGCATCTGGCCTGATCCCGCCATCTAAACTTGACTGGGGTCAAACAACCACCCATCCCCGACTATCTCCTCTAGGCGTTGATTGAGTCGAGGCAGGAAATATTCTGGATCGTTGAACCGTTGCTGAGTAAACCAAGTATTAAACCTTTCCTCTGTTTCAATTCCTTGGCTATCCGCCGCCCCTGATATGATCTCGAAACTACACTCTTGGAGTTCTTCTAACTGCGGATCACCTTCACCTCGGTAGTTGCAAAAGAAAATTGCCGTTGCTCCTAGCAAAGCTTCTAATTCATCACCTTGAGGCACTCTATTATATAAAACATTGATTAACTCAATTGTCTCTGCTAGGGGAGGTTGAATCTTCAGTGTCAGCCAGATTGCTTGAGCTAGATAAACCAAACCGTTACTTTCATCTGCTACACCTAAGTTAGTCAGAACCGTCACCAAATTAATGTATGCACGTATTTTTGCAAGTGTGACAGCAGCTTGCAAATTGTAATCTAACTCCTTAGCTTGATCTCCAGTTTCAGCCGCCCAGTAAGACTGATTTACTAGCGTCGCGGCTTTCTCTAGGTCATCGTTGATATCTTCTTCGATTTGCAAAGACTGTTCATAGAAAGCGATCGCTCCTGAGATGTCTCCTTGTTCGGCTTTTAACCCTGCTATTTCGTGTAGTGTTGTGGCTTTCCCTAGTAGATCGTTGATATCTTCTTCGATTTGCAAAGACTGTTTATAGAAAGCGATCGCTCCTGAGATGTCTCCTTGTTCGGCTTTTAACCCTGCCATTTCGTGTAGCGTCGCGGCTTGTTCTTGCAAGTTCTCTTCAGGGCAAAGGTCTAAGGCTTGCTGAAAATGGACAACAGCCTCTTGCGAAAAACCCAAAACCTCTTCGACACGGGCAATGGTTCTCAAGATGCGGTAGTCTGGAAAAACTGCCAAGATTTGCTCACATAAATCAAAAGCTTCTACAAAGCGGGAATTCTTCACCCAACCGCTTGCAATCCTATCCCCAACGCTAACAGTAATTTCTTGCTCTCTTGCCAGCAGCCCCAAACGGACAATTTCCAGTCCTTCTGCTTCTGTACGTTGGTTAAAGTCTTGCCACCAAACTTGATAGATTTTCTTCACCGCTTGCTGTCGGGTTGCTTGCCACTCTGACTCACTCAACACTGATTCCAGCAATGGTTTTAAAATTTTCGTCACTCGGTAATTAGCTGGCTGGGTGGGGTTAGTGGTGGCGGACTCGACTAGGCTAAGGCTGACGGGAGCATCCCAAATGTGCAAAATGCCCTCCCTCAAGCAGACGCTACGCGAACAGTCTGAAAGTTTGGTGGGGCTAAAACAAAGTCTGCCTAGCTTTTTCCTGACAAAGACGCTGCTCTTAGCTTGCTTTCTCAAAGGGGCATGGCTTCTGCGAAGTAATACGGAGACTAGGATTAGTCCGCGCACAGAGAAGTCTGAAGGACGGGAACCGACGTTAGCGTAGCCCAACCCAGGCATCAGAACTTCTCCTCTGGTGTCCGCGCCAGGGACGGAGCGGACTTGGTTTGTGTAGTGGCGAATTCTATTCGCCAGGTATTTGTGCAAAATTGGGATGCTTGCAAGGCCCAGAAGCTTGGGTAAGTGTGGCCTAACTCCCCCCTCTCCTTGTAGGAGGAGGGTTGGCGAGAGGTTCTGCATGAAAACACTAATTGTCTTCTCTGTCACAGGCAGATGAAACACACTCAACTGGGCGAGAAACTTTTGTTCTTCCGGTTGCAAGGCATCCAGCAGAGTTTGTGCCAAAATATTTTCACGAAACTTTTGCTCAGTCTTCTCCAGCCGATTCAGTAGTTCATCGGCCGCCAGTCCTAGTTGCGGAATCACCTCCAACAGCCACTTCAGCAAACCAGGGTTGCCATTGGCAATGTTAATAATCCTCTGAGTTTTTAACTGTTGCCTAACTTCTTTATCTAAGGAAAAGCAGATTTTATCAATATCACTGCTGCTCATCTCTGCCAAAGATTCCAAGTGCAGGCGATGGGGTGGCAAGGTGTCTTTTTTCAAATAGCCACAGGTGACAATCAGCCGACTTTCTGCCCCGGTTTCTGCCAATGCTGCACAAATCGCCTCTAAAATCTCGTAAGCCTCTACCGTCATCCGCAATGAGCCATCTTCAATATTCCGGTTGGGGATGTTTTGCTCAAAGTCATCCAGCACCAGCAGCAGGGGTTGGTTGTGGACGTTTTCAATTGCTTTAAAAAAGTTTTGCAACCGCCGTTTGAGAGTTACTTTTGGTTGATTCAAAAGTGTGGGTACATCTGCAAACCGCTCATATTTATGGGAAAGCTGATTCAGCAAACCCCACTCATTCAGAAGGCCAATCAACACGACTCGCGCAAAATTAGTACGCTGCGCCTGCACCCTGGTACATAACCGCGCCGCCAAGCTACTTTTGCCCAGTCCGCCCACCCCGGTAATAAACACACCGATTTGGTCGCTGGTTTCCCGCAATGCCTTGAGACACCGTTGCAAATGTCGCCTGCGTCCGACAAATTCAAACCGACTGGCAACTTTGATTTGATTATTCTCATCCAGAAATTCTGGCTCTGGCGCTGTGAACTTCAACCTTTGGCGATTTCTTGTTCTCAGTGGTGTCACTAGTTCGGCGATCGGGCGCGTATGCCGATAGATCCGTAACAGATGCCAGTCGGTACATTCCTTGTCAATCATCTCCTGCTGCGCCGCTTTGATTGCTGCTTCAACAGTTGCCCCCGTCGCCAAAGCTCGATAGAGCGCCTGTGCTGCGACAATACCCGTGCGATGAAACACTGGAAACGCCCAGCCTAAAACTATACCTGCCCCCGCCTTTACCAATGCCTGGGCGATCGAGGATACTATCTCCTTGTTAGGAACCTGTCCCGGATGACAACTAGAGAGAAAAGTTACACGGGGACAGCGATCGCCAAAGGCTCTAGCTAAGTCATTGACGGTAGTAAGTTGCAAATTCCCCACCTCATCCTCGGTAATCAAGCAAGGAGTATTGTCTGGTAATCTTGTACTTGGTGGCAGCAAATAGCCGTAATCTTTTTTGGTATAAATTATCTCGTGTCCGCTGAAGTGAAAGACATCAAAATAATCTTCTGGGTAGGATTGTACCAAATTAGCTAACTCTGCAACTGAGCCAGTTTCTTCGACAATCAATACCAAAGGCTGCTCTTTAGTTGCTTGCAAAAGGTTCGCTTCTTCCTGCTCAAACCCTAGTGGTATAACTCTGGGATCTTCAGGTGAAGTCGCCATGAACAGCAACCGCAATGGGCGATTTTGCACGCCAATCACTTGAGTTTGACGCTGCTGTACAGAACGAACTGGCAAGACGGAAATATCCCGGCGTTCTATTAAAAACCCTGCACCATCATGTAGTAATTCCCAAGGCAAATGTACTAATCCCAATGCTACTCTTTCTGTTTGTGGGTTCAACCCCTGTGCTTCGCTAGCTTGAATCAAATCCAGATAAATTGTTTGCTCATCTGCTTCATTTAGCGACCTTCTCAGCCATCCCTCATTACCATCCAGCCATTGATAAAGTTGTCGTCCCAACTGGGTGAGGTCGGGTAAGGCTACTGTTTGTTGAGTATAGTAATTTTGCTCACACAAATCAATCAGCGCTGCCAACTCTGCTTTATTCAAGTGATGTGAGACATTGTTGAAGCGCAGTTCAAAAGTTTGCTGTTGACTAAGGGCGAAGGTGAGGTTTAGAGGCATGGCCTGTAGGGGTAGTTTCCACAATAACCTTGACCGTATGATCACTCAATTACTGAAAGCTTACCCTATTCCTAAAGGCTTAGTTATCATCGCCGATATTCGTCGCCACAATCGCCGATTAGCTGATATAAGTCCCGTGATTGCCGAGATACTGCATTGATGTGATCACGATCGTCAGCATCTAAACTAAAACTAAATACTTTGGCATTATCTTCTATATGTTCAGATACACCAAGCCTTGCACCAACTATCACACCTCCCACAGTTGGCTGATCTAAGATGTAACGCACTGCTACGTTAGAAATACTTACCCCATGCTTATTAGCAATTTCCTTGAGGATCGCCAGCAACTCTTGAAATAATTGCCAACCACCCCAACCATCGATCATATTTTTATATTTTTTCAAACTAGCGGTGGACAGATCAAATACTCGCGGTTCCGGTTTCCCCAGATAGTTTTCTGATAACAAACCGCCGCACAGTGTACCGTAAGTAAAAAGCTTTATGTCATGCTGTTGACAAAACTCCACCATATTAACTTCGGGACGGCGGTCAACAAGGGAAAATTGCACTTGGTTAGAAACAATTTTGATACCTGCTTCGGTAATAATCTTCAGGTGTTCCGTGTCAAAATTAGTTAAACCTAGATGCTTAATTTTACCCTCAGTCTGAAGTTCTGCCATATATTTCAGGGCATCCAGGTAATTTTTATCCTGATATTCCCACCAATGGAATTGCATTAAATCTAACGATTCCACATTCATTCTTCTCAGGGAAATATCAATATTTTCCTCGACGAGTTTTTTCGTCATTTTACCTGGACGAGGGACCCATTTTGTAAAAGCTTGCACCTGAGATAAAGCATCTTTTCCACGAGTATCAATTAGTTCGCAGCGAAACTCACCAATAAAGTCTTCAGCGGGGCCATAATGGTCTGCTAAATCCCAAGTGGTAAAGCCTGCATCTAAATATTTGAACATAGTCTCAATAGCGGCTTGGGGATTTATCTGTCCGTGTCCGCCGGAGACTTGCCACATCCCATTTAATATGCGGCAGATATTCAAATCGGGAGTGAATTGGAAACGGCTAGCTGCGGGTAAGTTCATTTTCAAGTTTAGGAGTGAGAAGTTGGAAGTGATAAGTTAGGAGTGAGGAGTGAGGAGTGAGGGATGAGGAGTGAGAAGAGTTAATAATTAGTGAGTTGACAAGAGGGTTTTTACAGCCTTTTTAACTTTTCTACTTTATTATGAATGATTTCGGACTGCTAGAGTTAATAACTGCTAAAGTCTTAACTCCTAACTCCTAACTCTCAACTCCTAACTTTCTAACGCCAGCCTTTTTCAGCTTGTTCGAGAACGTAAGCAGCAACCTCTTGAATTTGCTGTTCAGTGAGGCGCTCTTTGTAGGCTGACATATTATTTTTACCATTGGTTACTATAGATGTAACTGCCTCTATGGAATCCATAGCATATTTCTTGAGCGCTTGCTTTTTGAGATTTTTACCTCGCCTGATTATGTTGCTGCCGTTGATATGACAACCAGCACAATGAACACTAAATATTTGTTCACCATTAACTGTGTCTGCTGCACTAGCACGGAAAGTAAAAGTACTGATTAATAACAAAAACGTTACTAATACTAATGTGATTATTTTTTTCAATTAACTTCTCCTGATTTTGACATACTGGTTGCAGGCATAAATGTCAGAACCAATACTATAGGGATTCAAAGTCAGTTGAAAATCCAGCAAAATTTGCACAATCTTCTTGAAATGCTTCTGCATCACTAACATCCTCAATTTTATAGGACATGATGCGCGTACCATCTGGCATTTTTTTGGAACCAATCAATTCACCTTGATATTTCTCTGCGATCGCTTTAAATTCAGTACCATAACGCTTCCAGGCATCGCTCGAACAAGTAATATTTACTCGCCACATATTTCACTCCCAATGACTACCGCTAAATCTTGATCATCTCATAAATGGGCAACATATTACACATCACCGAAACAGTGCTGAGTGCCCAGGAACGAGTGCTGAGTAAAAAGTAAAATTAATTGCACGGGCTAAACGCCCCGCTATCGCTAACAGCACACTCATGTTTGTTCGCGTTGCGTCTCCAAGAGTTGCCGCAACATCGACGGTATGGAAGAAGAAATGCATTTATTTCGAG
The DNA here is from genome assembly GCF_036919555.1 of Nostoc sp. Classification (GTDB taxonomy): domain Bacteria; phylum Cyanobacteriota; class Cyanobacteriia; order Cyanobacteriales; family Nostocaceae; genus Nostoc. The sequence continues at coordinate 26,585 of NZ_JBALCS010000074.1, read as the reverse complement.
CGGAGAGTGCAATCAATTTATAATCCGTCCTGACTTCAATCCCCTAGATTTATCTCTCTTGGTTACTCAGCACTCAGCACTCAGCACTCCTGAACTTTTTGGGGCTGTAATTTTCTATCTAAAGGAAGTGCCTAGCCCAATCAGACTACGCCATAATATGGGTGTATGAACAAGTCTAGAAAATATTTTAGTTAAATCCCAAGAGTTAAAAATGCCTAACAATATCAAACAACAAATTCAAGCAGACCTGCAACAAGCGAAAGAAACCGGACAATTAAGAACTGATCGGATTCGAGAAATTGTAAAATCGGCAGTTTCTCAAGTAGCTTCTGAGTTTAAACAAGGTTCTAGTGAACTTCGCAGCCTTGTTAGAGATGCAGTTTCTGCTGTAGTTGAAAACTTCCAAGAAAAAGGTAGCGAACTCAAAGATGATGTGACAGCTTCCATTGAAGGAGCGCTGGAAGGAATTAATAGTCAAAGACACGAAAGCATTGCTAAAACTCAGACAGATATCAAGCGACTACAGGCTCAACTAGATGGTGAAGAAGAACAACTCCAGCAAGAGGTTGATGTGATTTTGGCAGAGATTGAAGAGACGGGTAAGGAAAAAACTCCTAGTACCAAAACTGCAATTGATTCTGCTGTCAATGCTATTAAGGATAGTGAAGAAGCAGGATTGTTAAAGAAACGTTACGCGCAACTGCAAGCGCAGCTAGCCATTGTCCGAGCTAACTTAGCAGCACGCTATGGCGGACGTACTATGGAGGTTCAAGATTATCTAGACGAGGCTAAACACTGGTATGATAAAGCTCGTCCCCAAGCAGAATCTATGGCTGCACAGGTAGGAGAAAAGCGATCGCAGCTAGAAGATCAACTAGGTGAAGCTGGTACATCTCTAGCGAGAAAAGAGCGCCAAATCAAACAAACGTTGAGGCAGTTACTGTTAACGGCAGCTGACTTATTCAAAGATAAGGAACCTGCTGCTAAAGAGCGGGAGACTATTCATAAATAGACTGTTTTAGTCTTTAATTGATTTATAGCTTTTCCTAATCAAATCAGCTAGATCATAGCCCCCTCTTCGCTTGCGGGGAGGGGGTTGGGGGTGGGGTTCTTGTACCTCACTCAACTGATAACCGCTATAGTATGATCCGTTAGAGGCTTTACAGAAATTTTTTGATTTACAAATTATCTTGAAATATCCCCTTAACACAATGGTAGATTCCATACATAAAAACTGGTGCGTTACGCTGTTATAGCTAACGCACCTTACTTAATTAGAAGCCCCTAAAATTAATCTTGCCTACTAGTAAATACGTCCTCCTTCATTAAGTTGTTCTTCATGCTTGGCAATAACCCAAATTGCATGAATACTACCGGGTAGCCAACCTAGAAATGTGAGCAAAATGTTAATAAACAAAGTTGGTCCAACTCCAACTGTCAGGAAAACGCCTAAAGGAGGCAGTAGCAAACCTAGAAGAAAACGAACTATTTTCATGATGTTACAACTTTGTGATTTTGTTTAATTTGAAGATGCCGAATGAGGAAATCCACCTTCGGATATTTATATTTGGAGTAGAGACGTGATCAGTAAGATTAGTATTTCTACTCCCTCTAATACTTATCTGGAAGGTAATTCATTTTGGCTTTTTACATCACCACTGCTGGTTAAAAGGTTTCTTTCAACAAAGTAGTTGTTAATGAAGGTGTTAGCAAAAGATAGAATTACTGGTCCTAGAATAAAACCAATAATTCCGTGAACTGAGAACCCAGGAACCAGCACTGCTGCTAACCAGAAACACAAACCATTGACGATGAGCGAAAATCCCCCAAATGTGACAAAGTTAAGTGGTAGAGAAAGAGTAGACAGAACTGGTTTAAATGAACCGTTAATTAGACCAACTACTAATCCGGCAATCAAAGCTGCTGGAAAATTAGCAATATTAACGCCTGGAACAATTAAATCAACAATCAACAGGCTCAAAGCTGTAGCTAGCGCGGTTAATAATGGAGTCAACATTGTTTTTACCTAAGAACTAAAGATATTTCGTTTGAAACCTCTTATCTCATCTTTAACTATTTGCTACGTTTTAACCTCTCTTGCAAGATAGAATTTACTTCTACCATTAGGTCTATGATTGAGAAAACTATCGCGGTTATAATATAGGCAATTGCCGTGATGTAATGTTTTTAAGGGTGCGTTATAGCGCTTCTCTGTTGAGTCCAATACAGACCTAACCCCCAACCCCAACCCTTGTAGCGTTGGGAAGTAAAATTCAAAGCCTCTCTTCTTTTAGGCTACGGTGTAGACACAAGTTATCCGATTACCCAAAAGTCCTCTAAAACCTCACACTGTCCTATCTTTAATCCCTCTCCTTACTAAGGAGAGGGACAGATTTTACTTCGTAAAACCAGGGTGAGGTATCTCAGTGGCTATGAGACTTAACCGTAAATTGCATTGCGTCATCAAAGACTTGTATGTACACCGTAGCTTCTTTTAGGAGAGAGGTAAAACTGTATTATATACAAACGAAAAGCGCTATAAATCAATACGGTTTAGTTAGCGCCAAAAACCTTAAACTGTGTAGGTTGGGGAAGCACTGCGCCCTTGCGGTTTCCCGACTTTAAGCAAGTGGCGTTTGAGGAAGGGCACAGCATTGCTGTGCCCCTACGATAGATGTGGTTCAAATACATGAAAACTGCTGTAATATCATGTCCGCTTGATTACTTATTAAACCCGAAGAACCCCACCCCGCCAAAGCTACGTTTTGTCTCCCCTCCCCGCCGGCGGGGAGGGGATTAAGGGGAGCCAGCGCTCAAAGGGGTCTCCCCAAGTGGAGCATCTGGCGTATGGGGTGCAATGACTATGCGAATCACAACTAATTAACCGGACATGATATAACCCAAGCGTATTCCGCTATAAACAAATTTAACGCACCCGACAAACTTAAGATTAGTTCACTGTCATAGTCCAACAATCACTCGGATTTTCCCGACTCAGGCTGATAGTAAAGGGCTGATTTATACAAGACTTGTTCTTGATGGGTTTCTAAAGTGCAATCAGATAAAAGGTAAGTTACACAAGTAACAATATAACCAGCCTGTATTTCGCTTGGACGCAGAAATTTTTGCTCACTTTGATCAACTTCACCGCTAATAAGTTTGGCGATACAAGCAGAACATTCGCCTTGTTTGCACCCAGATGGTAGGCGAATACCAGCTTCTTCTGCCATATCCAGAATATATTGATCATCTGGTACTTGAATGGTGCGATCTAACCCAAGTGTAGAATTGAGGAATCGAACTTGATAAACTGCCATCTGCTATTTTTAATTATTGTTTAACTGCTTTCATCGACAAACTAATCCGCTTGAGTTTCTCGTCGATTTCTAGCACCTGCACTTTAACTACTTGTCCAACTTTGACAACTTTGTTGGGATCGTCTACAAATCTATCAGCAAGTTGGGATATATGCACTAAACCATCTTGATGTACGCCGATATCAACGAACGCGCCGAAGTTGGCGACATTTGTCACGATTCCCTCTAGTTCCATTCCCACCTTTAAGTCCCTGATCTCCTTAATTCCTTCTTTGAAGGTGGCATACTTAAACTCAGCACGAGGATCTCTACCTGGTTTTTCCAGTTCGCTGAGGATGTCGCGTAGTGTGGGTTCGCCAACGCTATCGGTAACATATTTCTTCAGGTTGGTCTTTTTAAGTTTTTCAGCAATTTGTGTCACCTGATTTAATGGCACATTTAGATCAGATGCGATCGCTTCTACTACAGAATAACTCTCTGGATGCACTGCTGTATTATCTAATGGGTTGTCACCGCCGCGAATCCGCAGAAAACCTGCTGCTTGTTCAAAAGCCTTCGGCCCCAATTTGGGAACTTTCAAAAGTTGGCGGCGATTTTTAAAGGCTCCATACTGGTTACGATAGGCGACAATATTATTGGCAACTGTTGCCGTAATCCCAGAGACGGAAGTCAGAAGTTCTTTGGAGGCGGTGTTTAAATCTACGCCGACGTAATTAACGCAGCTTTCGATAGTGTCATCCAATTTCTTTTTCAACAACTTCTGATCGACATCGTGCTGATATTGTCCCACACCAATGGATTTGGGATCGATTTTCACCAGTTCCGCCAAAGGATCTTGCAAACGGCGACCGATGCTAATGGCACCGCGCACGGTAATATCTAAATCGGGAAATTCTTCTAACGCCACAGTACTCGCAGAATATATAGATGCGCCAGACTCATTCACCATCACCTTAACTGGTTTGCGTTCTATGGTTTGCAATAGTTGCGTCACAAACTCCTCTGTCTCGCGAGACGCTGTACCGTTACCGATGGCGATTAACTCAATTTTGTACTTTTCAATGAGATTTTTGACAGTTTGTGCTGCTTTGAGTCGTTGTTCAGCCGCTTGATGGGGAAATACCGCTTGGTATTCCAAAAATTTCCCAGTTTGGTCGAGGACTGCAACCTTACAACCAGTTCTAAATCCAGGGTCTATCGCCAGCGTTGGTTTCATTCCTGCGGGCGCAGACAGCAGTAACTCCCGCAGATTAGTTTCAAATGTCTTAATTGATTCCATGTCTGCGTAAACTTTATTCTCAGAAATTACTTCTCCCATGAGAGAGACTTTCATCAAACGATTGAATGCATCCTTCAACATCGCCTGATAAAAATCCCGAATTGTGCGGACTTTGGTTTTAATTTCTTTCGATTCAAGATAGTAAAGTATTGTATCCTCATCAAAAGCAATTTCAAAGCTTAATACTTTCTCAGTTTCACCCCGACACAACGCCAGCATATTGTGGGCTGCAATATTTTTTACCCTGATTTGATAGTTTCGGTACATCTCAAATTTGGTTGTACCTTCGGGATAATCATCTTTGATGCGGGAGACAAATACCCCTTCTTCTAGGAGATAGTCGCGGATATATGCGCGTAACTCAGCTTTTTCAGCTACTTCTTCCGCCAAAATATCAGCAGCACCTTTAAGCGCTTCTGCTGCTGTTTTTACTCCCTTGGTTTCCGAAATATACTTAGCCGCTTCTGACTCCAGGGAAGCCGTTACAGCATTTTTGACATTTAGCGACTTGATGAACTCCGCCAGTGGTTCGAGTCCTTTTTCTCTGGCGATGGTGGCGCGGGTGCGTCGCTTTGGTCGATAGGGTAAGTATAAATCCTCAAGTTCGGTTTTTTGTAAGCAGGATGAGATTTTGGCTTTGAGTTCATCTGTAAGTTTATCTTGTTGAGCGATCGCACTTAAAATCACCGATTTTCGTTCTTCCAGTTCTGTTAAATAAGTATATCGATCAGCCAGTTCACGTAGTTGCACTTCATTCATCTCATCGGTGCGCTCTTTGCGGTAACGTGCAATAAAGGGAATTGTTGCACCCTCCGCCAAAAGTTCCAGCGCGTTTTGCACCTGATGGGGTTTGAGGTTTATTTCAGTTGCGAGTAATTGAGGAATGTTCAGCATTGGGTGTCTAAAATGAAAATGCTACTACTAAAGGTAATATGCTAGTACAGCATGGCGGAAATAAACCCATCATTATGAACCTTGAAATCAATCATCATTTGCAGTCTTGAGAAATGGTAGGCGTATTTACACCGCACGCTACTAGACTAAACCCATGACGAAGTAACTCAGGATAACTGAGTCACAAGCTTTACACTCCAAAATTGAAAAATCACGGGATTAAGCAGATTGTGGTGTTGGTTTTTTGGGCTTTATAGTACTTTTTTTGACAGTAGGATAACGAATTGTACGAGTGCGAGTTTGACCTACTGTCAGGGAGTCAGGTCTGCTACTTCTTGATGATGGCATCTTTGCGATCGCGCTCAGACTGGAGGAAAAGACCCAAGCATCCTCCTTTTTCATCGGTCACCACCCAAGGATGATTAACGTAGGTCGATTGTATATACGACTCTCCTGGCTTTAAATCACGGTAGAATTTACGCTGACCTTGGTGGTCAATCCAAACAACTTTCACCACAGAACTGGTTTTGTTAATGAAGTTTATCTCACTGACAGCACCGCCTTCAACTGAACGAAGTGATTTTTCATTCTCACAACCTAGTTTTGGCAATTCATTGGCTCCAATGGGTGGAGAAGGCTCAATAGCCATCCAATTGATATACCAATTACGACTATTAGCCCATTCTGGTGTAAGTTCTTCTATCTTAGGCTTTGGAGTACTCTCTACGTAGCCTCTCTCCCATCTGATTTGTATACGAAAGCCTGTAGGGGAAGATTTGTAAACAGAACTAGCTCCAGTCGTTCCGTAATGATGTTTATCCCCAGCTATTGATGTTACATATATCGGTGTCTCAGCAAACCCAGCAGCACTAGTGTCAATCTCTACATAAATTGATAGCGGAACTTGATCATCTTTATGCTGTTGCCAATTTGTTGCACCTCGTTGGGTTCTTCCCGATACAATTTTGGTGCCATCGGTTCCATAGGTTATTGATATTTGACTTGTTGCGGATGTAGTTACCATGATTTTACTTTTGAAATTAGTGGATTCCGAAAATCAATGATGGCACTTTTTTTACGCAAAAAACAATTTATCACAATAGGGGTAAACCAGTTTCAGTAGATCTAAAAGTTTTCCAGAACCCTTAACAGCCGTTGATTTGAGTTGAGGAACACAATTTGTCACAATCCTCTTAGGGACTTCCAGAGAATAAAATATACATTTATAATAATGATAATCGTTATGAGAAAGGCTGCCAACGGCAGCCTTTCTCTCTTTTTTTTGTAGTAAATTATGATGATTCGATTTTTGGGTATCCAGAGATGTCTATACAATTAACGGATTCACTTTAATCCGTGTAGATAAACGATAATAGCATAGCGCAGCTATGCTGATGTCAGTTCGGTGGTTCAGATGGCGTCCGCCTAATAGACATAGGAGTGAAAATTAATTCTGCGTTGCTCGAAATCCTTGGCAGTGACAATTCATGAATTGTCCCTACGTCATTTTCACTCCTATGTCTAATAGACAAAGGAAAAGAAAATGAATGTAGAGACGTAGCAGTGCTACGTCTCTACAAGGGTTCTGGGTAACGCATATTTAATTTCTGGAGATGTCTACTCAACATAGAAGCGCTATATTCCAATTGGTGTAATATACAACGTTGCGTAATCTTGACTTTATATAATATTTATTTCAAACGACTGTTGTGGCTAAAACCTGATTGGATGTAGAATTAACCACAATTCCAATTTGTTTTATAACCACAATAGTTTTTTGTTCAGAGGTTACTAAAATGCCTTTGTTTTTCTTGATACCACTGTGTACGGCTTTAGCTACTGGCTACTTATTTAAAAAGAGTACTGATGAAATTGCATATCTTGCAGGTGTATTTGCAGCTATTAGCTTGATTTTAAGCTTAGTATTAGCACCCTGGCAGATTCAGTTTGGATTGTTAATCATTGTCTTAATTATTACTAACAGGCTTTTGCAGGAAAATGAGTTAAAACAAACTCAAGCCACAAGAAAACAATTTAGAGAAATTAAATAATACCAACTACCACTCAATAATTTTTTCTTAACTTTAAACTGCTGGAAATTATCAGACACCTAACCCAGGAATATCTTTAAACACGGAAGTTGATAACGTTTTATGGGAAATTCTTCTGTATGAGTATGGTTTTGACCAGTTTCTACTTGCTTTTGAAATGAAATATTTCCTAATAATGGCAAACTTGATCTTCTCCTTCAGCCCATAAACGCTATGGTTAGGTATTGTTGAGATTTTCCATCTGTAAGGCGAAGCCAACTTTTAAAAGTATACTTACAATCAATCGTAGTATCAAATAAACTTTGATGAGAGAATTCAGAAATAGGCTCTTCCAACTTACTTAGTGTCTGAATTAGCTCTCAACTAAATTATGTCTGAGATATCTGGATTTGAAAAATTTCGTAGATAAATAAAAAACTATTCAGAACTATTCAGACTCTTGGTTGCATTTATAACTTGTGCTGCAAATAATGTATTTCTGTACTACAATTTGCCACTGTTTACACTGTTGTTCAAATTGAAATTCTGCTTTCTCAAACTCTTAGCTTTGCACTTCTAGAGTCTGAGACTAAATCGCTACTTCTGCAAGTTTCTTAGCCAGAAAGTGCTTCATAAATGCACAAATCCTTAAAAATGAAAATTCATCTAGAGGAAAGTTTAGATTTGATGAAGTTTCTGTTTAAGTATATTTTCGGTAAATGAATTTTTGATGAAGTGAGGCGATAAATTTGCAACATGCTTTTCTCATGGTATTCTAGTAGGTAATTACATGTAATAATAAAGTTAAAGTAAACCTGTAGTTAAAATTTCATGTAATTAAGAACAAGTTAAGCCAACCTAATACTAAGTAATGTAAAAACATCTCAAATCAGATGCAATCAACATTAACTGCGAGTTGATCACCCAACGCTAGTTTATATTAGCCGTTAGTGTGATTAAAAATTCAATTTGGACATTCAGTAAAATTCCCCAGAAACCTGTAAAGCGCATTCCTGTAGACTGATTTATCTATGGTTTCCGCAGCCAAGCAGACTTCTGTAATTTGTTGTGTTTAAATGTCCTTGAGTACAAATTTTTATGAATCGGCTTAGTTCTCAGCCGAGGTTACAGATATGTTTGTGAGCCTAGATCAATTGTATGGTATCATAGCAAATTTGTGGCAAAATCCGCAACCTTCACTATATCTGTATCCTTTATAACCTAGATATTGCGATCGCGCCAAAAGTAGTCTTGAAGCATAACTGGCTAACACAGAAGGTTTCTGTAATTCACAGTTGGTCTAAAGAAAGCCTAAATTGATTATGCCAATTGCCAAGAAGAAAACTGGTTTGTCTGGGATTATAACTCAGTGAACAAATTTAGCGTATTCTACTCTGAATAATATCGGACGCTTCCATAATACAGGTACTATTATCCAACCTGGATAATATTTAGTTGCTAACTCTAGGACATGAGCTTCACCAGTCATTTTGATATCAGTCCCTTCAACATAGCCTCCCTAATTTTGTTGTCTATTTACTGAAGTGGAAGTCGAATTGTACAGAAGGTGTTACCGAGATCGGAAACGTTCAAAACAACGAACTGTTTACTGTTCGGTTCATACCTACTATCTCGATTGAGGTAAATATATTAGAAAATCTATGTCGCAAATTTCCGACTTTAAAATACTTCCTTATATCATCCTGTTTGTCAGTATTTTATTTAGTATTTCTGGGCAATTGCTGATGAAGCATACTATGATTAATACAAATGAGGAATTATTTACTTGGGTATTTATTCAAAAATTAACATTAGCTGTTAGTGTTTATTGCTTGGGAGTAGTAAATTGGATATTTGCTCTGCGTTCTGTAAAATTGAGTATTGCTTATCCACTCACTAGTTTAAATTATGTCGGCATACTTTTCGGTTCATACTACTTTTTTAATGAGGTGATTACAGTAACTCGAATAGCAGGAGTCATCACTATTTTTCTGGGTGTTATTTTAGTGGCTATTCCCATTAAAAAGTCTATATAAATTTATTATAGTAAATTCCACAAAAAGTATTGACAAATGAACATCATTACTTGGCTAATTTTAATGCTTGTAGTTTTATTTGGAACAACAGCTAACGTATCACTCAAGTATGGACTTTACATTTATAGTCCTACTAAGGGAGAAAGCACATCTATCAAAAATCTATTATTCTCTCGTTATTTTTTGATTTGGTTTATCTGTTATACATTTATGACTATATTGTGGCTTTATGTATTGCGGACAATTCCTCTAAGTCAAGCATTTCCAGTTCTCGGACTAATGTATGCACTTATACCAATTACTTCTCACTATCTTTTAAAAGAGGAGGTTATGTTTAGGCAGTGGTTAGGAATTTCCATTATTATAACTGGCGTAATTCTGGTTGTACATTAAGAGCTAAAACTGCAATTCTTGAGGTTATTAATATTAAATGCCTCTGAAATATAAATCTCAAAAGTATCCTTACAAAAATATAAATTTATGAATATAGGCATTATTGGCGGGGGTATAACTGGGCTAGTATTAGCCCAACGTCTTTCACATCAAGGACATATAGTAACTGTATTCGATAGCAACAAGCAGCTTGGTGGACTTACTACCTATCATGATTACGGATTATTTACCTGGGATCGCTTTTATCACGTTATCCTACCTTCTGATACTCACTTAATCAATTTTCTCAGAGATATTGGTCTTGGAGAGAAACTGCGTTGGCATCGAAGTTTAACAGGTTTTTACGACAATCAAAAATTTTATTCTATTAGTAATACTATCGAATTTCTGCGATTTCCTCTGTTTGGACTTATAGGTAAAATCAGATTAGCTTTTACTCTTCTGTATGGTTCACGCCTTAATAACTGGCCCCGCTTAGAGAAGATTTTAGTTGAAGATTGGCTATTGAAACTCGGTGGTAAAAACACATACGAAAAGCTCTGGAAACCCTTGCTTCTATCCAAATTAGGAGAGAATTATAAGCGAATATCAGCCGTTTTTATCTGGGCTTATATTAAACGACTATTTTCAGCGCGAGATTCTTCATTAAATAAAGAACAACTTGGTTATGTCTCAGGTAGTTACAAAACTGTTTTTGACCAGATAGAAAAATTAATTTACGCGGCTGGCGGTCATATCCACACAGGTGTTGCGGTGGAATATATCGCTCCTCATCCAGGGGGTGGAATCTGGGTAGAATCTCAGGGTAAAAAGGAACATTTTGATAAAGTCATTTTTACTGGGTCAGTTAATATTTTGCAACAGGTTGCTGCCAATGAACTGGTGAAAGTTTCAGACACAGGTGAAACAGTAGAATACCTGGGTGTAATCTGCATGGTACTTATTACTCGTAAGGCTCTAGTTCCTTATTACGTAGTAAATATTGCCGATAGAAATATTCCCTTTACCGGAGTTATCGGTATGAGTAACTTAGTTTCTTTACAGGAAACGGCAGGATATCACATGACATTCTTACCAAAATATATACTTTCCACTAACCCGTTATTAAAACAGCCAGATGATGAATTGCGCCAAGTATTTTTCCAGGGTATACGTTTGATGTTCCCAGAACTCAAAGCAGATGATATTGTGGCAGCACACATTAATCGAGCGATTAAAGTACAGCCACTACAAGTTTTAGATTATTCAAGTCTTGTTCCGAAAGTGAGTACTGAAAACGATGATTTTTTCGTCGTCAATACCTCACAGTTGGTCAACGATAGCGTTAACAACAACGCAGTTGTACGACAAGTCGATGAATTTCTCAAAAAATCAACATTACTGAATTATTGAAATTCAAGTAATGGTATTTTATTTTAAAAATAATACGAGGTCTTTATGAGTATTTTTGTTCTTTTACCCGCATACAACGAGCAAGAATCAATTCGTCCCTTGTTCAAAAGGTTTCAGACATTGCAGCAAATCTTTAATATGGAGATAGAACTGATTCTTGTTGATGATGGCAGTAGTGATACAACTGCTAAAACTGCTTTAGAAGAATCTCAATCACTGGGGATATTACTGAAATTAGTACAACATCCCAAAAATGCTGGTTTAGGTCAAGCAATCAAAACAGGTTTCGCAACCTTCTTAGAAATTTCTCAAGAAGGCGATTTTTTAGCCGCGATGGATTGCGACAACACTCAACCACCAGAACTATTAATCAAGATGTATGACACCATGATAGCTGGTAGCTATGATATTGCGATCGCATCTAGATATCGAAAAGGCTCTAAAGTCATAGGCTTATCAACATTTAGGGAGCTGATGAGTTATGGAGCCAGCTGGCTTTTTAGAATTGCAGCCTGTGTACCAGGTGTAAGAGACTACACTTGTGGTTACAGGCTGTATAACCGTACTTTCGTCACTACACTAGATATGTATTATGGTGACAGTTTATTTACTGAAAGTGGATTTGCTTGTATGATAGATTTACTGCTGAAAGCCAAAGTACTCAAACCAAAAATCATAGAAGTTCCAATGGTTTTGAGATACGATCAAAAGCCGACTGCCAGCAAAATGAAAGTTATTAAAACTATTACTCGAATACTAAAGCTCCTGTTGAAGAATCTATCATCTACAGGGCAAACTTCCAATTTAGCTCAGACTTTTAATGAGCAAGAAACAACAAGAGTTCCACTGAAAATGGCAAATCGTAAATAAACCTTAGAATAAATAGGGTTTTGCACAAAATTAAGTGGATGGAAAAATGTTTATCCCAATGATGTCATTCTAGCTATGAGCAAGGCAGAAATCAAAAATAAGTTTGATGAAATTGTTGCTTTTGCCAATATATGTAGATATTGCTTCCTATACTTTAATAAATTGGAAGACAGTCTAAGACTGCCTTCCAATTATGTATGAAGGTTTTAACTTTCTGGCTTGCTGATTCTCTGCGTCTAAAACACTACACCCAGTATTGCAACTGATTCTCTAAACATTCTCTTGATTTATTACCAGGGTGCAACTATGCCATAGATAATTTGAATATTTTGCTTCATGCCAAGGTCAGTAACAGCGACAAGATATTGTAACAAGGCATCAACATCCTTAATAGCTTTAGCAAATTGCTTCAGAAATTATTTCGAGAAGATTATCCCCACACACGAGCCTCAGATTCTCTGGTATTTATGGGTTAAATTCTCTTGGCTCACACACATAAGGAGATACATCCGTAATCATTCGGAAGGGGGAGTTAAGACGTGCTTCTAAATAGCCGAGTACCGTGGCACGCGGTGTTTTACTGCTCAAAGAATGTAGTGCCTTAGGACTATTGAGATATCCCCCTAGTATGGTTTCTGAGACATTGGCTTGGGGACATAGGTCAATTACATAAACATCTGTATCGGGATAACGGTGAGCATATTCAGCAGCAGCCATAAAGCAAAGAAAGCTCTTTCCCACACCACCTTTGTTGTTCCAAAAAGCATACGAACTCATTTGTTATGTTCCTTTTATAGGTAAAACAGTGCCTGCGGATATTAGCAATGCTGTAGAACTTTTACCCCTATTGTCGCAAAATGAAACTGTATTCTATCTCGACTCTACATGATAGCGATCGCTCTCGAAAGGGCGTTACTTACAATATTTCACTGACCTTTAAGGGGGGAGTGAGTCTCCCAGGTGAGGAAACCCCTACTACTTAATTGCCGACTCTGGCTTTCGCTCATTTGTTAGACTGAACACACTACGATTTTTCAGTCAAATCTCTGAATTACGCCAGCAGACGAGGCTACCCATGCTTACAAGTACGCTACTTCTCTCGAATCAACTTCCCACCTTACAATATTCCTCCACACCAGAGCGTTTCGATGAAACCTGGGAAGCCCCCCTGGCTACCCTCTTGGGACTAGGACGCGCCGCTGGCGCTGACTTCATAGAATTATTCTTAGAGCGTCGCAACTATATTAGTTGTCTTGCAGAAGACGACTCCATCACCAGTATTTCACCCAGTCTGTCTACAGGTGCGGGAGTCAGAGTATTTCGCGGCAAAGCTGACTGTTATGTCAGTACCAATGACCTTTCGTTTTCCGGTTTGAAATCAGCCTTAGAAAAAGGTCTTTCTATCCTGGGATTGCAATTACCTGCTCCTAAAGCTTTCATCCCAGAAATCAACCTGGAATTATTGAGAGATTACGCCACCAAAAGAGGTAAAGATGCATGGCTACCAGTGTGTAGCTCCATCCGCGAAATGGGAGAAGTCCTCCTTGATGGTACTGCCCACCTGAAGCAAAAAGCTAGCCACGTCCAATCGCGCCGTGCTACCTATTTCCGGGATTGGCAAGAAGTTTTAATCGCCGCCAGTGACGGCACTTTTGCCCGTGATATTCGCCTCACCCAATCAGTAGGATTTAACCTGTTGTGTGCCGATGGTGCTAATCGTACCTCAATAGGCGATCGCGCTGGTAATACCAGCGATGCCAACTTCTTGAGAACTTGGGATTCTCAACAAGCTGCTGAGAAAATAGCAGAATCTGCTGGAAAAATGCTCTATGCAGATTACGTGGAATCGGGTACTTATCCCATCATTATGGCCAATCACTTTGGCGGCGTAATTTTCCACGAAGCTTGCGGACACTTGCTAGAAACCACTCAAATTGAACGCAATACCACTCCCTTTGCTGACAAAAAAGGCGAAAAAATTGCCCACGAAAGTCTGACAGCCTGGGATGAAGGGCGCTCAGAAAATGCCTTCGGGACAATTGACATGGATGACGAAGGTATGCCGGCTCAAAGAACCCTATTAATTGAAAAAGGCGTTCTCAAAAACTTCTTAGCAGATAGAACAGGTTCTGCACGCACCGGACACCCCAGAACTGGAAGTGGACGTCGCCAAAATTATACCTTTGCTGCTGCTAGCCGGATGCGTAATACTTATATCGATTCTGGCGAATACACCACTGAAGAATTATTTGCCTCTGTTGATAAAGGTATTTACTGTAAAAAGATGGGTGGTGGTAGTGTTGGTGCTACAGGTCAATTTAACTTTAGTGTTGATGAAGCTTACTTGGTTGAAAATGGCAAAATCACCAAACCTTTAAAGGGAGCAATTCTCATCGGTGAAGCCAAGGAAATTATGAATAAAATTTCCATGTGTTCCCAAGATTTGGAACTTGCACCAGGTTTTTGTGGCTCTGTGAGTGGGAGTATTTACACCACAGTCGGACAACCCCACATCAAGGTCGATTCCATTACCGTAGGTGGACGATAAGAATTTTAGATTTTAGATTTTGGATTTTGGTGAAGCAGCGCGGTCTTAGGGGTTTCCCCCATGAGCGACTGCCGAACCCGAAGGGATTGTGAATGAGCAAGAGTTTAAGGCTAGAACAAAGCAGCTGGCATTACGAGTTATTCGTCTAGTTGAGCAACTGCCACAAACTAGAATTGCTGATGTCATTGGCAAACAGTTGTTACGTTCAGCAACTTCAGTTGGTGCTAATTATCGAGCAGCCTGTTGAGCTAAATCAACAGCTGATTTAATTGCCAAACTCGGTATCGTGGAAGAAGAAACTGATGAAACGCTTTACTGGTTTGAGCTTCTGATTGAATCATGATTAATGACAGCAGAAAAACTAAAAAGCCTAATGTAAGAAGCTACCGAAATTCTAGCTATGACTGTTGCATCAATAAAAACACCACGAGAAAAATATAAGTCATAACATCCAAAATCCAAAATCTAATATCCAAAATGGAATCGCTTCCAATCCAAAATCTAAAATCCAAAATCTAAAATTGACTATGCCGAATATCAATGAGATTGCAAATTCTGCCAAGGACAATGCTGATAAGCTTGGTATTAAGAAATTCGACATTTATGGCTCAACAGTAGATGATACTAGCGTGCAAGTAGACCAAGGTGAGCAAAAACAAGTCAAAGCCTCAAATCGCTCTGGTGTTACTGTTCGTGTCTGGAATGAAGATAATACAATGGGTGTCACCAGCACCACAGATGTAGATTCCAAGGGATTGGAATTAGCTTTGAAAACTGCCTACGAAGCCAGTTTCTTTGGTGTTAAGGAAAATGTTCCTGATTTTAGTCCCGAAGCTACTGTTCCTATTCCAAATAAACCTCAAGATAAGACACCCCAAGCACCTGTTGCTGAACTCATAGAAAGATTATTGGTAGCTGAAAAAGAATTACTCGCAGCTCATCCAGCAATTAAAGGTGTGCCTTATAATGGTTTATCGCAAAGAGATATTGACAGGTTTTATCTCAATAGCGACGGTGCAGTGAGAACTGAATCTCACTCATTAGCATCAGTTTATCTTTACACCAAAACTGAGGAAGAAGGGAAAAAACCGCGTAGTGCAGGCGCTTTTAGAATCAACCAAAGTTTAGATAATCTAGACATCAATGGTTGCATCAAAGAAACCGCCGATAAAACTATCAGTCACTTGAATTATGAAAAAATCAAAACTGGTAAATATCGAGTTGTTTTCTCTGCGGAAGCTTTCTTAAGTCTGTTGGGTGCTTTTTCTAACTTGTTCAACGCCCAAAGTATTTTGGACAATCAAAGCCTATCTACTCCTGATGATTTAGGTAAGGAAATTGCTTCTCCTCTGCTTTCAGTTTTTGATGATGCACTGCACCCAGCTAACGTTGGTGCAGAAACTTTTGATGGTGAAGGAACTCCGACTCGTCAGATTTCGCTGATTGAAAATGGTGTTTTAACAAGCTTTCTTCATAGTGCAGGCACTGCTAAAAGGTTAAATGGCCAGCCAACAGGTAATGCCAGTATTGGTGCAAAAGTCAGCGTCAGTCCCAATTTTTATCACGTTTTTACAACAGCAACTCCTGAGCAAGAGTTTAGCTTAGAAACTGCTGAAAATGTGATTTTTATCGATGATTTACAGGCTCTCCATGCTGGAGTTAAATCCTTGCAAGGTTCGTTTTCTTTGCCGTTTGATGGTTGGCTAGTTAATAAGGG
Organism: Nostoc sp.; assembly: GCF_036919555.1. Taxonomy (GTDB): domain Bacteria; phylum Cyanobacteriota; class Cyanobacteriia; order Cyanobacteriales; family Nostocaceae; genus Nostoc. Next base: position 10,109 of record NZ_JBALCS010000074.1, on the reverse strand, counting down.
TGTCAGGACAAGTATTGAGTCAGCAACAGTTGCTGGTGATTTCTTGGAACTCTTAAAGTCAATTATTTATGTAGAGAAAGAAGCGGAGTTAACGCCAGGGGGAGTATGCCCGAAAATCTGGGTTAATGAACTGTCGATTACTGGTGAATAAAACTTAGCAAGTGCAGAGTTAGGAGTTGAATATATAGCGGTTCTCAGTTGAGTCAGGTACAAGAACGCCACCCCCAACCCCCTCCCCGCTCTTCGAGAGGGGGCTATGATGTACCTTATATGATTAGGAAACGCTATAACTCTTAACTCATCATTAGTATTCACCACCGATGCTAATGGCAGTATTAAATACATGAGCACCGCTTAAATCAATATTAGCCAAAACTGCGCCATCTACGTCAGTATTATATAAACGGGAATTACTCAAATTAACGTTGGTAAGATTGGCATTATTTAAGATAGTATCGCTGACGAATGCTTTTGTGAGATTAGCAGACTTCAAATTAGCACCAGTTAAATCGGCACCTTCTAAGTTAGCACCTTCGAGATTAGCTCCTTTTAAATTTGCGTTTCTCAGGTCAACACCTATGAGATGAGCGCCTTTGAGGTTTGCTCCTGTTAAATTACATCCGGAACATTCTCTAGTTTCGAGCAAGCGCCGGACAGGGGCGGAGTTTTCTGCTTTGACGGGGATGGGAGCAGCTAAACATAGCGTGCTGAGTATGGCTGCTGCCGTCAAAAAAATTCGTTTCATATTTACCTCCGACACTTCTAGAAGTCATCTAGAAGTCATGAAATTCTTAACTTCTACGATACCAGTGTGCCAAGATTACAGAATTCTGTCCTCATGCGATCGGAGGAATATATAATTTCTATGAGATTAGGTATTCTTCCGTAAGGTAGTCCGATGGGACTAATATTAAAAGAGATTATATTAAGCCTTGCCGCTACCTAATAGGTACAGCAGCGCCATACGAACGGCTACACCACTGGTAACTTGTGATTGAATGAGACTGAATTCCGGGTCATCCATCAATTCAGAACTAATTTCAACACCACGGTTAACTGGGCCTGGATGCAAAACTTTGACGTTAGGTTTACAAAGTTGCAGCTTTGTGCGTGTAATGCCAAATAACTGATGATATTCTCGCAAACTTGGCAGTAAATGAGCCGTCATGCGTTCCTTTTGTAGGCGCAAAGTCATGACAAAATCGGCATCTTGTAAAGCTGGTTCTAGTTGCCAATGTAGAAATAGTTGGGGAAGGTGGGGTCCCCTCTGGGGATAAGGGGTAATGGGGGATGAGGGAGATGAGAGAATTAATTTGTCTCCTCCTGCTCCCTGCTCTTTGCCCCCTACTTCCTCCGAGATATACTCGGCAAATAACTTGGGTAAGAGGGTGGGTGGTGCTGCTAGATGCACTTCGGCACCACTGGCAATTAAACTCCAGATATTCGATCGCGCCACACGAGAATGGAGAATATCCCCAACAATGGCAATCTTTTTACCCTTTAAAAGATCCAGTCGGGGGTGATCTGGGTCAATTAGAGTACAAATGGTAAATAAATCTAGCAATGCTTGGGAAGGATGCTCATGTTGACCATCACCAGCATTGAGGACACTAACTTTTACACCGAGACGATCCATTTCAGCCGCGATCGCATTCGGTACTCCTGCCTCTCGATGGCGGACTACCATAATATCAGTTCCCATGGCCAAATAGGTTTTCGCCGTGTCCAGAATTGTCTCTCCCTTAGTCATAGAAGAAGTGGCTGCGGCGAAGTTCAGCGTATCTGCACTTAAGCGTTTGGCAGCGATTTCAAAACTGCTACGAGTTCGGGTAGAGGGTTCAAAAAATAAATTCGCCACCACCTGTCCCTGTAAGGTTGGTACTTTCTTCGTCCGCCGTGATAGCACCTCTTCAAAACTGGCAGCAGTTTGCAAAACTGTATCATATTCAGTGGTAGTGAAGTCCGCTAGGGAAAGAATGTGATGACGATTCCAGGTGTTAGTAGGCATAAATAGTAATCAGTTTCCTGTATAGAGATCCGAGCGTAGACGCAAAGCGGCTTGTCGTCAGACATCGCGTCTCTACAGCTTTTTAATTTACATATGCAGAGGAAATGATATCATCTGTGTTCTATCAAATTAGCTACCTGTCTAAAGTAGAGGTAGAGGTTTAGTCTTCCCTATTGGCAGCGCATGGGTGTAACGCAACTAGAATTTCGTGGAGCGGAATTAATTATGACTGCTTTAACTTTACAATTACCTCCTAATCTCAAATTTACGGATGAGGAATTTGAGCAGATTGTTGCTGTGAATAAAGAGTTGCGTTTGGAATTAACTGCTGAAGGAGAATTGGTAATCATGTCACCCACTGGAGGAGAAACGGGAAACCGTAATTTTGATTTGTTAGGTCAACTATGGTTTTGGAACAGTCAAAAAAATTTAGGAAAAGCCTTTGATTCTTCCACTGGTTTTAAACTTCCCAATGGTGCAACTCGTTCTCCTGATGCTTCTTGGCTGAAGATGGAACGGTGGGATGCTCTCACACCACAACAAAGAAAAAAATATCTCCCCTTGTGTCCTGACTTTGCAGTAGAATTGGTTTCCGAAACTGATGATGTGGAAGACACTCAAGCCAAGATGCTGGAATACTTAGCTTCGGGATTATTACTTGGTTGGTTAATTAATCCCAAAGAGAAACAAGTAATAATTTATCGTCCAAATCTTGCACCAGAAGTTTTACAATCTCCTACAAGTTTATCTGGTGAAGATGTTCTCCCTGGTTTTATTTTAAATTTACAGCCGATTTTTGCGTAGATGAATCGTTATGGTCATTGACGATTGATTATAATAAAACCCTTACGGGGCAAGGGTTTTAACAAATAAAAAATTATGCTCTTTTTTTCAATTAGACGTTTTTCAGCTTATTAACTTGGTAAATGAAAAACATTTAAAGCACAAGAAATCAGGGTAAGGAACGTTAAAAAACCAATTGTATCTAGCATTGTAGTCACCAACGGCCCACTAACCAAGGCCGGGTCAAGCTTCAGTCGTTTCAAACCCATTGGCAGTAAAGTGCCGAGTGTAACAGCCATAATTGTATTAGTTGCCATTACGATTCCGGCAATTAAAGCCACCCATCGCTCTTGAGGTCGCGCCCAAATTAAGGAAAGCATAATCATCGTTGTGGCTAAAACTACGGCTGTGGCTAAACCAGCTAAAAGTTCTTTACGGAGAATTTTCAAGGTATCTTTCGGTGTTACCTCGCCCACCCCTAAGCTGCGGATTGTTACCGTTAATGATTGAATACCAACAGTACCACCAGTGTTAGAAAATATTGGCATGATAACTGCTAAAACTGGCACTGCGGCAATTACAGATTGAAAAGGCGCGATCGCACTGGCTGCACCAATATACAGTGCCATGATGCCCAATAGCCAAGGCAAGCGGTTGCGGATGGTGAGTAGAGGAGAGGACAAAGCTGTTTCATCACCACTCACACCCGCCAGTTTTTGAATATCTTCTGTGGCTTCCTCTTCCAAAATATCCATGACATCATCAATGGTGACAATGCCTACCAATCGGTCTTCTCGGTCAACCACGGGGATAGCGATTAAGTCATAGCGCTGCATGATTCGCGCCACTTCTTCTTGAGGAGTTTCAGTTGTCACCTTAATGACGCGATCGCTAGCAATATCGCCGATGGAAACATCGGGAAAGGTAAACAATAACTGGCGCAGTGAAACTACTCTCACCAGCGTCCGGTTGTCATCTGTGACGTAAGCGTAGTAAATTGTTTCCTTGTCTTGGTCCTGACGGCGGATTTTGCTTAGGGCTTCGCCTACAGTCAATCCTTCTCGCAACCTGACATATTCAGTTGTCATCACCCGCCCAGCAGTACCTTCTGGATAGCCGAGAATCGTTGCTGTTGCTTGCCTTTGTTCTGGACTCAGTTCTTGCAATAGCCGTTTGATTACCCCAGCAGGTAGTTCATCAAACAATTCTGCCCGTTCGTCGGGACTCATCGCTTCTACAAGTTGCACTACTTGCACATCATGCAGAGAATTAATTAGTTCTTCCTGCACCTCTGTGGGCAGATATTCAAATACATCAATTGCCTGAGCTTTGTTGAGTAAACGGAATGCGATCGCGCGTTGTTTTTCAGGTAATTGTGTAATGTATTCTCCCACATCCACAGGTTGTAAGCGATTTAAATCCCATTTCAACTGGTTTAAATCGGTAGTATCAGTCAGTAAATCCCGAATATCCTGTGTGAGCATGATATATATCTCCTAAGTCTCCCCCGCGCTGGGAGGCTTCCTCGCCAGCTCAGAGGAGGTTGATACTGCCATCTTGTGGACTATGGTCCATAAAATTTCAACAATTCAATATCGATATCTAATTCAAGGCATCGCTAGTCATCATCCTAACCTGGAATAGCCCTCTCCTAATAGATACTAAGAGTTTTAGTCGCTTGGACATGGTGGTAAACCAAACTTTTCATTACCTCGTTTAATAATTGAATTTACCTAAAAATACCGTTTACTCACCTTTGAGGCAGCAAAAGCGAAAATTCTCCGAAATATTGAGATACGAAGATGTAAATAACTTTATCCTTTTAAACAAGGATATGTTAAGACAATACGAGATAATTGCACTACCAGGTTATGCCCATAGATTTACGGGAATTTTATCAGGCTAGCGATCCGAGCAGAACTCTGTTTGTCAATAATAGCTCTGATGGCAAGTATTACATAGATTTTTCCTCGGTACGAGGTGGTGATATTCTTGGCAAGCTGAAGCAGAAGATTACTTTTTTTAAGCCCAATGAACCCACTTGCACTTTATTTACTGGGCATATTGGTTGTGGAAAATCGACAGAATTACTACGGTTACAGGCAGAACTGGAAAAGTTAGGCTTCCATGTCGTCTATTTTGAGTCCAGTGAAGACCTGGAAATGACTGATGTCGATATTGCTGATGTGCTGCTGGCGATCGCTCGTCGTGTGAGTCAAAGTCTGGATAAAATTACCCTGGAGGCACCCAACAAGTTTAATGAGTTGCTCCAAGGTGCTTGGAAGGTCTTAAACTCCGAGGTAACGGGAGTAAAAGTTAAGGTTCCAAATGTCGGCGATTTTGGTGTCAGTTCAGAAAAAGAAAAGTTGTCTCTGTCTGTGGGCATTGGTGAAATCACTACAAAGATAAAAAATGACTCAACCCTGCGAGAAAAACTCAATCAGTATTTGGCACCGCAAAAAACTAAGCTGCTGGAAGCGATTAATCAAGAATTATTAGAACCTGCGATCGCTAAACTCAAACAGCAGGGTAAAAATGGTCTGGTGGTAATTGTCGATAATCTTGACCGCATAGATAATCGTGTCAAATCTTGGGGTCGTCCGCAGCAAGAATATTTATTTGTCGATCAGGGTGAGTTTTTGACGAAGCTTAATTGTCATCTACTCTACACCATGCCCTTGGCTTTGAAGTTTTCCAATGATTACGGAATGCTGACTCAGCGTTTCCCAGAAGATCCCAAGGTGTTGCCAATGGTACCTGTACAAAGGACTGATGGCAGTGTTCATCTAGAGGGAATGGCACTCATGCAGCAGATGGTATTAGCGAGAGCTTTTCCTGACTTGACACCAGAGGAACGTTTAAGTAAAATTACCGAGATTTTTGATAGTGCTGCTAGCCTAGAGCGGTTATGTAAAATGAGCGGTGGTCATGTGCGGGACGTGCTGAGGCTGCTAAATACCTGGATTATGGAAGAAATGAGTCTTCCCCTAACCCGTGAAACCTTAGAGCAAGTTATTCGTTCTCGACGGAATGAAATAATATTACCGATTTCTGATAAAGAGTGGCAATTGTTACGTCATGTCAAGGAAAGGAAAAAGGTGAGTGATGACCACGGATATCAAAAACTGATCCGCAGTCGGTTTGTATTTGAATATCGGGATGGTGGCGAGTCTTGGTTTGATGTTAATCCCGTTTTGGCTGAGGCGAGTGAGTTGCAGTGATTATTGTAGAGACGGCGATTCATCGCGTCTCTTGCTTTATGAAGAAATTGAAAATTTAGAGATTGTAATTTCCGAACAGGATGAGATATGAAAACAATCCAAGAGTTAAAGACTCGTATTAAAGAAGTCAGTAAACAAGCTGTTGAATTTAGTAAAAAAGCATCTGAAGTGTGCTTAAGTGACCGTCAGCAAGCCAAGTATTTTAGACAACAAGCAAGAGAAGCTAGCAAACGCACTCAAATATTGATACAGGAGTTAAAACGCCAGGAAGTTTAATTTTGTAGTCTACTTAACGCGAAATGGGCGAATTCTATTCGCCCAGGTTCTTTTAATCCAAAATCCAAAATCCAAAATTGGTATGACAGACTCGCAATTACCAGAAGATGACCATGTAAACAGCGATGTCTACGACGGGCTTCGCCTACACTCTTTGCAACAATTAGCTTGGGCGATTGAGTCCTCTGTGGGACAGTTTAAGCTGATTTTGGCACGGTGTAATTATGCTAGCCTCCGCGATCGCTTAATCACCAAATTGCGGGAAATTTGTCAAGTCGAAATTCGTGTCTTGGCGGTGCAGCAATCTCACAGGACTCTTTATACTGCGATTCAGTCAGAATTCGGCGAAGAAATACCAGCCTGTGTAATGGTTGTCGGTTTGGAATCAGTGCAGAATTTGTCTGTGATGTTAACTTCTGCTAATCAGGTGCGGGAAGAGTTTCGCAAGAATTTTGCTTTTCCCTTAGTGTTGTGGATTGACGATGAAATCTACAAGCAGCTAATACAGCTTGCACCAGATTTGGAAAGTTGGGCAACTACGAGAAATTTTGCCATATCAACACAGGAATTGGTAGATTTTATCAGCGAAACGGCTAATCAATGGTTTACTAATAACTTAAAATTTAGCGTCGATGTATATATCAAACTGGGAAATGAGTTAGAAGCGGCGCGAAGATATTTACTCAATCAGCCAGATGTTTATAATTTAGAAACTCAAGCTAATTTAGAATCTTTATTAGGTTTTATCAAACAGATAAATAATCACAAAAATTCGGCGCTACAGCATTATCACAAAGCTTTAGAGCTTTGGCAGCAAAGTAATAATTTAGAACGACAGGTAAAAGTCCTCGGTGAGATTGGCTTTTGTTGTTATCTCAAAGCTTTTAAACATCAAGATATTAATCATCCAGATTGGCAAGCAACTTGGCATTATATTCAAGAGTATATAAATTTTATTTATCAGTTCAGAAGTCAAGATTTAATTGCTAATGCAGTAGTGAAATTTGGTGATATCTTGCGAGACTTGCAAAAGTGGAAAACGTTGCAGAGTCTTTCAGAACAAGCTTTAGTAATACATCAAACTAACAACCAGCTTAGGGAATTAGCCAAGGACTACGGTTTTTTAGCTGAGGTGGCTTTGGCTCAAAATAACTGGGTGAAAGCAAATCAGTTAGTTCAGCAAGCCTTAGAAGTTTTTGCCCTGATTCCCAATCTAGAATCAGCGAATATATCAGGGGTTTTATCTGATATTCCTGAAAGGGTTTTCAAATCAAAAGATTTGAGCTTATATCAATTTATCTTAGGTCGTTCTCAATACCATTTAGGTCAAACTCAAGAGGCGACTCTCAGCTTAGAAACTGCTAGGGATGAGGGGAATCCCCTAGAAGATGTCAGGCTTTACTTGGATATTCTCAGGTTTTTGCAGCAGCTTTACTTTGAGCAGAAAGAATATCTCAAAGCATACAAAATCAAACAGCAACGGCGTTCTATTGAACAGCAATTCGGCTTGCGGGCTTTTATTGGTGCGGGTAGGTTAGAAGCTACAAAACAGGCATTTGTAGAGACATTGCGCTCAAACTCTCCACAAGGAAATATTGCCCCAGAAATTGCTGCATCTGGTCGCCTATTGGATGTAGAATGTTTAATTAAATACATGGGTCGCCCTGATAAAAAGTTGATAGTAATTCATGGGCAATCGGGTGTAGGCAAAAGTTCTCTGGTGAATGCGGGACTGGTACCAGCTTTAAAGAATAAAGCGATCGGTACTCAAGATTATTTACCAGTGGTAATGCGCGTTTACACCAACTGGGTGGAAGAGTTGGGGAGGCTTTTGGGAAGAGATAGGGGAGATGAAAGGGATCAGGGGGATGAGGGAGGGTCAGAAGGTCAAAGTCGAGCCTCAGAAGGTCAAAGTCGAGCCTCAGAAGGTCAACGTTCAGCCTCAGAAGGTCAACGTTCAGCCTCAGAAGGTCAAAGTCGAGCCTCAGAAGGTCAACATCGAGCCTCAGAAGGTCAACGTTCAGCCTCAGAAGGTCAACGTTCAGCCTCAGAAGGTCAACATCGAGCCTCAGAAGGTCAAAGTCGAGCCTCTGAACTCGAAACTCCGCAATATAGCGGTTCTGACTTCGGTGCAATCCCGTCGCAACCTCACCCCGTATTTGCTGACGCAAACACTCCCCTCTCCTTGGTAAGCAGAGGGGTTAGAGAACCGCAATATTTAATATCCAGGCTTAAAGAAAACGAACAGCGCAACCTCCGCACGGTGTTAATTTTTGATCAATTTGAGGAATTTTTCTTTGTTTACACCGAACCTGCACAACGGAAGCAATTCTTTGAGTTTCTGGGAGAGTGTCTGAATGTTCTATCGGTAAAAGTTATCTTATCGCTGCGGGTGGATTACATCCATTACTTGCTGGAGTGCAATGATTTGCCCAGTCTGAAGATTATTGGCAATGACATTCTCAGTAATAATGTGCTTTACAAGTTGGGGAATTTCTCACCTGCTGATGCGAAGTCAATTATTCAGCGTTTAACTGCAAATACTAGTTTTCGCTTAGAGGATGTTTTAGTTGAACAACTGGTGCAAGATTTAGCCGGGGAATTGGGCGAAGTTCGTCCCATTGAGTTGCAGGTTGTGGGGGCACAACTGCAAACGGAGAATATTAGAACTCTGGCAGAATATCGGCAGCTTGGCACTAAAGACGAATTGGTTAAGCGTTATTTGGATGAAGTTATTAATGATTGTGGTGAAGAAAATCAGCAAGCAGCAAACATATTACTGTATTTGCTGACGGATGAAAAAGGAACTCGCCCGTTAAAGACTCGTGCTGAGTTGGAACGCGATTTACAGGAGTACTTCTCGGTTAGTAGTTTTCATCTCTCGGAGATCCCCCCAACCTCCCTTAAAAAGCAGGGCTTTATTCTCTTCACCCCTTTTTTAAGGGGGTCAACCCAGGCGGGGGGATCAGAAATTAGGGAGGATAAAGCTTTTGATATCAGCAAATTAGATTTGATTGTAGAAATTTTTGTCCAATCGGGCTTGGTGGTTTTGCTACCAGATAACCCAGCTGACCGTTATCAACTGGTACACGACTACATCGCCGCCTTTATCCGCCAGCAACAAGAACCGAAGTTAAAGCAGGTAATGGCGGAACTGGAAAAAGAACGAGAACAAAGAAAACTGAGTGACGCAAAACTCAATGGCTTTCTCAAACGCGCCCTTTTTGGTTCAGTTGCAGCCGGAGTAGTCTTAGCTGGACTAACAGTTACAGCCTGGGATGCAGCACAAAGGGCAGAAAAGGAAACAAAACAAGCTGCAATCAGTGAAATCAACGCCCTTGCTAACTCTTCAGCCACCTTTTCTGCCTCTGGGCAAATCTGGGAGGCATTGACAGAAGGCTTAAAAGCAGGCGGAAAACTGAAAAACGCAGGTGAGGTAGCAGTAGATACCCAGACGCGGGTTGTAGGAACATTGCGGAAAGCTGTGTACTTACAACCAGAGAACAAATTCCAAGAACTGAATACATTAGAAGGTCATCGCAGTTCGGTCAATAGCGTGGTGTTCAGCCCCGATGGGAAAAGGCTGGCTTCAGCAAGTTATGACAAGACCATCAAACTCTGGGATGCAGCCACAGGCAAACCTCTGCAAACCCTGAGTGGACATAGCAGTTGGGTCAATAGCGTGGTGTTCAGCCCCGATGGGAAAAGGCTGGCTTCAGCTAGTGGTGACAAGACCATCAAACTCTGGGATGCAGCCACAGGCAAACCTCTGCAAACCCTGAGTGGACATAGCAGTTGGGTCAATAGCGTGGTGTTCAGCC
>NZ_JBALCS010000073.1:0-226739 GCF_036919555.1 Nostoc sp. | reverse complement strand
ATATCTAAATGCGTGGTTATACTGATTCGTTTCGGCATAGTTCAGCGTTTTCATCCCTACTTTTATCATAAGTGATTATCCGAACATGATATTACCCGTAATTATCTTTATAACTTATGCCAAATTAGTACGCAACTCCTGATTAATAGTTAGGGTTTGCTGAAAAAGTAGTAAAAAAGTAAGAGGAGGGTTGACTAGTTATTCAAACAAAGTCAAATATAAGCGTTTGTTGTCTATAACTGCAAAAATGATAATTTTTAATTATACAAAACGGCAAAAAAGTTCTATTTTTGAAAAATAGACATAAAAAAGCACAAAAAAGCCGTGACAGGTGAGTAGAAAGATTCATCACTAAAAAAGTAATAGCAATTGCAGTTTGAGAAGTATGAGATAGTTTAGCCATGACTCTACCCAGGCTAAATCTTCTTTTACCTTGCCCAAATTTTCCCTCAATACAATTACGAATCCGAGAGGATTCCAAATCTTGTTTCTTTTTTTCTTTACTAACATTGTTCTTGGTTTTTTATCTACTTGAAGCTTCACCTGTTCATAAAGTAAGTCGATGATTTTTTCTGTCTGCTTTCTCGCGTGATTTAACAACTCTAAATCTGTCGGATAGCTGATATCACCTGGCGCACAGGTCGCATCTAATATCAATTTTCCCCGATTTTTGAGCGTACTATCTTCTTTTCCTGGTTCTTCTGTTTTTTTTTCGGTGCTAATCGAAGATGCTGTTTCTAGCATCTTCTTTACCGTTCCTTGATTTACTTTGTTGACTAGAACGACACTGATTCTTTCACGAAAATGGACTAACATTGATTGCATCAAATGGAGCTTCATTGCTATAAGATGACATCCCTATAAACTACTGTAGATAAGGATTTTCCTTTATTTATTCTACAGTTTCTCTATCACTTATCCCTTAAAGATAGGTGTTCGTTTATTACCTTTTTAAGCAAGGATTGTCTTTGTAACTCATTCTTAACTCGTGCAATTGCAGTAGCTTTTGTGTAGGCAATCTCCCCTGGACGTAGAGTTTCCAAGATATCATCGGGCAGATTCAACAGAGGTAAGCGGTTTTTCACAAAAGATTCCCATGTCATTAGCCCTAATGAATCAAAGAGAGCTTGTACCCCACATTCTGCACTTCATCGTGTAATACACGAGGATTTCCAACATCTGGCTAATGGTGGTTAAATAGCAATCACAAATCCCCAATAATTGTCAATATTAATACTTAATAATTGAGCATTATTAGTAAATATTCTTGAATATCGATGTATTACATCTTGAAGTGCGGAATGTCGGTTTTATCTTTTTACTTTTTATGGGGAAATCCTGGTGGTAGCAACCTGACGAAATAAACCTTTATTGGTTCATCAAGATTCGAGTTCTTCACATAAGATGCACTTAGAAAAGGACGATATTCAGTCTGGTGAGCAAGATATACTTTCATGAAAGCGGTACTAAAAGCCTGAACATGAATGCGTCCTAATTCTGGATCGCGCCCAGAGAAACCAGAAAAACGGTTAGAAGATGGTAAAACTACAGTACTCACACCAGCAATCAAATCAGTATGAGTCCCTTTGTCACCAATACCCAAATACTTTTCTTTGGTAGTCAACCAGTTAAATGCTTGTATTTGTTCCAAAAAGACGGGAGTAACCGTGTCTGCGGCTCCAGCAGCAATGGCTACGGGAATTTCGATTCGGCTAAGACCTGCTTGACCAAGAATACTACTCGTGACTGGATTCAGAGCAATCACAGCTTTCACTCGACGATCGCCTAAATCTAAATTACTTAAGTTTTGTTGTATTTGTTCATAATCAGGAGAATTTTTTCCCAGTGCTAAAGCACGACACTGCAATAACAACGAAACATTGACCGGATCGGGTTCAGATTTACAATCTTTGTGCAACTGATTAATATTGATGCGTGCGCCAGCTAAGACTAAAGCTGTGTAACCACCAAAAGATTGTCCAATCACACCAACTTCTTGGACATTGATTTTTCCTTGTAGCCAGGGATCGGATTTTGAGCGCTGTTCTAATTGATCGAGTACAAAAGTTACGTCTAAGGGTCGATCAATCAATTCGGTGTCTGCAAATACTTGTTGGCTTCTCCCTGTTAATAATGCTTGCATTTGGAGAGAATCACTACCAGAATGCTCAGGAACAACAACAGCAAACCCATAGGATGCTAAATTTTCTGCTAAGTAAGCAAAGCTATCGCGATCGGAACCTAGTCCATGAGAAATGACTACAACTGGTGCAGGTGTTTGACTTTCAGGTAAATAGATATCTGTTTGAATGACCCTAGTTTTAATGCTGCCAGTTAGGGATCTACGATTAGTATCCATAAAAGCGATCGCTTTTTTCTGCCAAGAAAATGACCCTGACTTGTTATATAAATCTGGTAATTTTGAGATATTGACAGATGGTTCAGTAGATGCTTCTGTAGTAGACTGTTGATCGATTACGGAGAGAGCTTGATTTGTCTCGTTTTTCAGACTGGAAAGTTGATTCATCAGTGCTAAAAGCTTTTCAGAGTTAATCCGAATACTCTGTGAAGGGAAGTAGCGCATAGTATTCAGTAGTGTCAATCCTCCTGGGTCAGCCGCAGCTAGAATCAACGCCGCACGAATTGCATAAAAACCGTTTTGTCCTGAATCTGTTTCAATCAATTCACCCGCAGACTTTAACATCGATTCTCCGATGTCTGAATAGAGAAATTGAGAGATTGCTACGGGACTTAATTGTTGTTGTTCAGTCAAAACCTGACGCCCTTGAGCAACATCCTCTGGTTTGAGCCGCTTTGTATATGATGCTAGTTGGCTGCTAATTTTACCTTCTTGAGCATAAGTTTTTAAATCAGCAACAGAAACAGAAAATTCTAAAATACTGTAAGAAAATTTTATTTGTTCAGCACCAAGATCTGGCATCATTCCCATGCTCAACATCCCGATCGTAGTACCAATCCAAACAGGAATTTCAAGTCTCATAGTATCGTGTGCATGAGTAATTTGACCGAACAAGGCAAAAGTAAAAAGTTAAAAGGCAAAAGAAATAAAAATAAACATGGTCTCAGAGCAACTAAATTTATTTATGGGGATTATCTTTTTACTTTTTATTTCTTAATTATGGTGTCCAATGCTTAACGGAGATGTTAATTCGGCTCTGCTGGCGGTGGTGGGAAATCGGGTATCGTACTCTTTGCAAAGGGCGAGCGAGCCGAAAACAGGTTTTTCAAGCGTGCCTGCACCCACTCAGTAAACTGAAAGTGATGCTCCGTCATACCCAGCAAGCCCATATCTTGCAATTGTTGCCGCACATTTTGATAAATTTCCGTCTCTTTCGTCATTTCATGAGCGAATCCCTCCGCTAAATCTGGGTGTAACCGTAGCAATCGATGCTTGAGTAAACGCTTCAGCAGAGTCGAGAGGATAATAACGATCAGGAATACCAGCGTCAGTTTTAGTAGCCACAGCAGGGAGATTGACGCATCTCCAACTTTGAAAAAGGTCGCTTTGATGAATTGATCGCCATTGAATAGAAATTGCTGGAGTTGAGAATTCATGGAGTCCGATCGCCTAATGCATCAATGAGTTGAACTAATGGTGCCTGATGCCTTTCGAGAAATAAACCAATACAAACGCGATCATTCCTATCGCTCCCATTGCCTTGTCTACTGTTATCAATACGGCAGGGATAAGCATTAACAAAAGCAGTAGATTGTGCTTGAATATAAACATCTTGAATCGTTTTTGCGTATAGTAAAGCAAAGTTTCAACTAAGGGGAAAATTTTGAACATTCGACTGATTTTCTTCTCTGGAGTTATAACGGCACTGATCGGTTCAGTGATTGGCTTAGGAGCCGCTCAACTGGGTCAACGCGACTTCAATCACCTCAGGTATGAAGGCAAATCGTACCAAAACTTATATCGAAACTATGCGCTGATTGGAGCCGGATTAGGCTTTGTCGCCGGCGTTGGACAGGCCTGTGTTCGAGAGTTAAAAGCACAGCGCGATCAAGAAGAAAGCTAGGACTGCTTAAATGGCATAGCTTAATAGGACTTACGCAAAAACTCTCCCAAACTTTTATTTCTCAGTGTTCTCTGCACCTAGAGCGGTTGGTTTTTTCATTATTCTGCGTAAGTCCTACTTAAATAGCACAGGTGATCAGACGAGCGAAGAAGTAGTTCGTCATTTTTGAGCCGAAGGGGGAATTCCACCAGCGGGAGGGATGACAGCCTTTTGGTGCATTCAGGGTATAGTCCAGTTCGTCACATTTTTGCCACTGACCATTGATTCGCCAGCCGACTTGCTCGCCAAAACGTTCAATCACGGAATTATCCTGAGCGATCGTGGTATTGAGACTCCCGCCTACACTTTGATACAGTTGAACCTGAGCGCTAAACCCAAAGTGCTCCTGGCTGTAGGTTGTCCACAGTTTGTCAATAACCCGCAGTTGGTTACACGAGAACTGCTTGACATCATTGGGAGTAATGGACTCTAGCTCAGTGTGCCCGGTAATTTCCAAAATCACTTGAATTGTTTCTAAATCAGCTTCTCGCCATTTGCCTACTGCTAGTAACTCACTTAACCTCTGAAATCGATAAACATCCGCAACCAAAAGTAAGGTTGCTTCAATTTTCTCAACTCGTTCTGAAAGCGACAAGGGTTGAATTTTCGTTTCGAGTTGGGTAATGCGATCGCTGAGTGGAGTATCCTTGTTTTCTGGATTTGTAGACATTTTTTGATCCTCTTATTTGTCAATGACTGCCATGAAAGAACAAAGAATAAACGAGGAATATAACGGTTGGAATAAAGATCAGATGGTCTACCCAATCATCCAACTCCCAATCCCCGAATAATTTCCTGAACATCCACTTGTCCTCCTGAAGTTTAATTCTGTGTTATTCGCCTTGTGGAGACGCTTCATGGTTGAACGTTGAAGCCGCTACCTCTTTTTGATTCTGTGTCGATTCAGTCGGTGGTTCATCTCCACCTGCACCGGGTTTCCTCGGTCTACCGGGACGCAAGAATCGGTCTTCCAAACTCTTGATGACGACGTAGAGAACGGGAACTAAAAACAAACTCAAGACTGTTGAGAAGGCGTAACCGCCTAAGAGCGCTGTACCGAGTGACCAGCGGCTCATGGCTCCTGCGCCTGAGGCCACCACCAGAGGATAGAATCCCAGTATCCCTGCCAGTGCCGTCATCAAAATGGGACGTAACCGCTCTTCAGCCGCCCGGATGGCAGCTTGCGTGATGTTCATGCCGAGTTCACGAGATTGATTGGCAAATTCCACAATCAGAATCGCGTTCTTACTGGCAAGACCAATCAGCATGACCAGCGCTACCTGGGCGTAAATATTGTTATTAATAACGGGCCATACACCCCCTGCTTGAAAGACACTAGCCCGAAACACAATCGCACCGAGCGCACCCAAAATCGCTAGCGGCACCGTCATCAAAATGATCAGGGGATCGATATAGCTTTCATATTGCGCGGCTAACACTAGGAACACGATCACAAAGGCTAAACCGAAGATAATCGGTGCAGCACCCCCGGAGGATTTTTCCTGAAACGCCGTTCCCGTCCACTCGTACTCAAATCCAGGCTGCAATGACTGTTTAGCAACCTCTTCCATTGCCGCGATCGCCTGTCCAGTACTATAGCCCGGTGCAGGCGCAACATTAATCTTGATCGCCGGATACACATTGTAGTGGGTGATGATCGGCGGATAGGAGGTCTGTTCCGTGCGGACTAACGTACTCATTTGCACGAGATTACCATCTTGCGATCGCACATACAGCCGACTAATATCCCCTGGGTTGGAGCGGAAGCTTCCTTCGGCTTGAGCATAGACTCGGTAAAGTCGTCCTCCCAACACATACTGGTTGACATAATTCCCACCCAGATACGTCTGCATGGTTCCGAAAATGTCATCAATATTAATGTTTTGGGCTTTAGCTTGGTTGCGATCGATCGACACTTGCATAATTGGGGCGGCGGTTGTGAATTGGGTAAACACACCTGCCACTTCTGGGCGCTGCCGAGCCGCCCCCATGAATTGTTGAGCGCTAGCCACCAGGGCTGCCATCGGCAGGGCGGCTCGATTCTGAATGTAAAGCTCCAAGCCACCAGTGCTGCTCAATCCATCGACTGGCGGTGCATTGGCAGCAACTAATCGGGCATCGGCGATCGGAAATAGCTCCTGGTTCACTTTCTTCAAGATGCCGAAGACTGAATGCTCCGCGCCTGGACGCTCTTCCCAGGGTTTGAGCTTCACGAAAAACAGCGCCTTATTGCTGGCGTTTCCTTCAAATCCAAACCCTGCTAAACCCGTGATCCCCTCAACCTCTGGATGTTTGAGAATCATTTTCTCCACTCGCTGCACGAGCGCATCCGTGTAATTCAGAGAAACACTCGGCGGACCTTCACCGATGATAAAAAAGTATCCTTGATCTTCTTCGGGAATAAATCCTTGCGGGGTTGTGATGTAAATCCAGCCCGTAGCAACCAATGCAGCAATAAAGACGACCATCACCCCCCATCGCACGCGCACGAGGAATTGCAGCGATCGCACATAGCCGGCTTTCATCCAGTCGAAAAATCGGTTAAACCAGCGAAATAAGATGGCGAGCGGCCCATGAGATTGGCGAGGAGGACGCATGAGGATTGCGCCCATGCTAGGTGAAAAGCTGATGGCGTTAAAGGTGGAAATGGCGATCGAGAAGGCAATAATCAGCGCAAATTGTTTGTAAACAATGCCCGTTGTCCCTGGGAAGAACGAAACCGGAATAAACACCGCCATCAACACCAGCGAAGTGGCAATGACAGCAGACGTGAGTTCTTCCATTCCATCCAAAGCGGCTTGCATCGGTCGCATTCCCTGGGAGAGCTTTTCCGCAACGGCTTCCACTACAATAATCCCGTCATCCACCACCAGACCTGTGGCGAGAATCACGCCGAACAAGGTCAACTGGTTGAGGGTAAACCCAAAGACAAAGGCGCACGCCATCGCGCCAATCAAAGACACGGGAATGGCAAGAGCCGGAATGATGGTAGTCCGCCAGTTTTGCAGGAAGATGAAAATGACTAAAAATACTAGCAAAATCGCTTCAATTAAGGTTTTAACCGCCTCATTCAGCGCTGCCGCAATGAACTCTGTATTGTCGAGTGAGAGCGTCGCTTTGATACCAGGGGGAAACTTTTTCTCTAACTCGGTGATCCGGCTTCTGACTAACTCTGCGGTATTCCAAGCATTCGTTCCAGGGAGCTGGTAAACCAGTAATGTCACAGCCGGGTCATTGTTAAACAGAGAAGCTGTGCTGTAGTCCTCTGCGCCCACTTCGGCTCGCCCCACATCGCGGATGCGCGTGATCGTGCCATCTTTGCCAACCTGCACGACAATATCTTCGGCTTCCTGCGGCGTCGAAAACCGCCCTACCGCCCGCAGCGCCATTTCATATTGCTGTGACTCTGGCGTAGGCTGCTGCCCAATGCGTCCAGCCCCCACCTGAATATTTTGCTCAGAGATGGCTTTGATGACATCTTGGGCTGTCACCCCTCTGGCAGCTAAATCATCTGGATTGAGCCAGATCCGCATCGCATATTTTCGTTCCCCCACAATCACGGCATTCCCCACGCCCTGAATCCGTTTCACCTCATCCAGAATGAACTTATCGACATAGTTGCTCAAAAAGACGCTGTCGTAGAAATACTTCCCCTGTTCATCTTTCTTGGAGGCAATGGAATAGGCAAGCGTAATCGTTGGAGATTGTTTCTGGGTTGTTACCCCTGTCTGGTTGACTACGGTCGGCAGGGCAGCTTCAGCCACCGCCACGTTATTCTGAACCAGTACCTGAGCTGTGTTGCGATCAATCTCAACTGGAAACGAAATGTTAATGCTGGTTTGTCCATTGTTGGTTGTTTGGGACGACATATAAACAACCTGCTCTGTGCCATTAATTTGTCGTTCCAAGACCGTCGTGACATTCTCTTCCGCTGTTTTGGCATCGGTACCCAAATAATTAGCGGTGACAGAAACTTGTTTCAGCGCCAGTTCCGGCAGCTTGTCAAGTGATAACAGCGGCAGACAAATTCCTCCAATCAGCACAATCAGAATTGTGCAAACGGTGGTCAAAACAGGTCGCTTAATAAAGTTGCTGGCAATGCTCATAATCAGAAGGGATACGACAAAAAAAGAAGCGTTTTTGTTACCAAACAAGTAAAAAGTTAAAAGCCAAAAGAAGGAAGAAATAAAAAAGGGTTTAGAGCAAGTAAATTTATTTATGGGTATTTACTTTTTACTTTTTAAGGGTTTGTGGAGACAGCACGACTGGACGTATTGGCATTATCCGGTTGAATTGGCGCACCGTCAACCAGACTTTGAATCCCTGACACAATCAACTGTTCGCCTGACTTGATGCCTGAAATGACTTGATAGTTCTGATCTTGAATCACACCAAGTTTCACGGGGCGTTGCCGCGCCACCTGAACGGTTTTTCCATCTTTGGATAGGCTTTGGGCCACAAACACAAAATCTTGTGCGCCCACCTGGGAAACGGCAGATGTGGGAATCAACACCCCTGGCTTGCTTGCCCAGAGTAATCTGGCTCGAACATACTGTCCATCTCGCAGTCTGCCACCCTGATTGGGAAACCGAGCCTTAATCAAGATGCCTTGTGCGCTTGTATCGACTTGAGGGGAGATGTAATAAATGCTTCCCGTACCCAGAAGTTTGTTCGTTTTAGGATCGACTAGGTTCACGGTCAATCTGGGACGCAGTTTGGCAGCGTAGTTGGACGGCACCGAGATTCGCATATTGAAAGCGTTATTGCGAGTGATGGTGGTAATGGTTTGACCAGTATTCAGATAGTCTCCGACTTTGACCTGAAAGTCGCCCACAATGCCACTGATCGGAGCCAACACCTGTTTATAATTCAAATTCACGCTGGTGGCCGTTGTCTCAGCTTGAGATTGTTGCACGTTTGCTTGGGCTTGAGCAATAGACGCTTCATCGGCGTTGACTTTCTTTTTAGCCGCATCCAGTTTGGCGATCGCTGTTTCCAGATTATTCTGGGCAATATCCAGTTCTTGTCGTGCCTGTGCCCCCTCGCTGACCAATTTCTTTGTCCGATTGAACTGGATTTGCTGAAGCTTGACATCAGACTGAGCGCTGACCTGATCGGCTTCGGATGCTTGCAGTTGAGCTTGAGCCGTTACCACGGTTGATCGCACTGAATTTATCTTTGATTTGGCACTGGCAACATCGGCTTGCGTTTGATCGAGACTGAGGGCGGCAATCAGAGTTCCCTGCTTGACGCGATCGCCATTAACAACCAAGATTCGGTCAATGCGACCTTCTATCTGAGGCTTTAGGGTGACTCTCTCGTCAGCTTCTAGCGTTCCGACAAACTCAGAGCTTTCTTGGAGCGTTTGGGTGGCTACTTCTTGCACTTTAACTACCGCCGGTGGCGGGCCTTTAGCTGTTGCTGCCGGATCTTTTTTTCCACAACCACTCAGCAGGAGGGCAGTGAAGAGTGCTGCACTCAGCAAAGGATGACTGATTCTGATGAATTTAGCTGGCATAGGCTTAATCAACACAGAGAACAGAACGGAGAAGATCGAACACAGAATCACTCATTGAATTTTCACATATTTTAAGGTCAATATCCGTTCTTCCCAGGAACCGCTACTTCCAGTTACCGACGAGTTCGACGACGGCGTGTCCCGTGACGCTTTTGCCTAGCACTTCGCCGAAAACTGTGTTGGCACCCTCATATTTGTGAGCCTCGATCAAAGAGACAACTTCCTGTTCACGCATCCTCGGCTCGACCTCAATGCGTGCCTTCAGTGCCGGAATCGAGACGCTCCAGCGCGTGGGATAGCGATGGTCAGTCGCCTCGCTTGTCCAGATATTGGTGGCATCCTTTGCCAGCGGCTCGATATCCACAAGTTCGTGACGACCATTGGGATGCAGAACTGTCGCAAAGGCTTGCTCCTTGCCATTGTCGAGAATGTCCCAAAGGCTGATGCGATCGCCATTGTCCAGGCTGATGCTCATCCAACTCCACTCGTGAGTCACTTCGGTAATCCGAGGCGCTAATGATTCGATTCGCTTGGCACTGTCTCGATACGCCCAGGACATTTGGATCTGCAATGCTGATCTGATGTGCCAGATAGGGGAGCGTGCCGCCGCCGTGGGTGGAGATGATGTTGATCTGGTCGAAACGCTGCTTGGTGCCGGACAGCACTAGATTTGTGACCATACGAGTGGAGTCGAACATAAATTCGAGGACGGAAACGTTGATCCGGCTGGTCTCGACATCAAAATAGTCCGGGGCAACCGGATGAACAAACAGCGTCACACCGCGCCGATTCATCTCGTCGAACCAGGGATCGTATTCGGGTTCGCCCAGGTACTTACCACCCCGGTGTGTGCTGACACCTAAGCCTTCTAGCTTCAGGACATCGAGCGCGTAAGTCATTTCTTCGATCGCCGCATCCATGTCGTCCATCAGCACAACCGCAAACGCACCAAAGCGCGAAGGGTACTGCGCGACGAGTGCTGCTAGTTCCTCATTGATCTGGCGTGCGATCGCCTGACCCTCGCTCCCGACGAGATGTTCTGCCAAAGCTGGCTGGGACAGGATGCCGACATCAATGCCATGTTGATCCATCACCTCGATATGCTGCTCGGCAGACCAGGGCGGCAGCGTCACGCCATCGGCACTCCCCGACTCCCCAGTAAGCGCCTGGACATAAGTAGGGAGCAGGGGATGGGTATGTACGTCGAAAATAGCATCGGACATGGAACCTCCTGAGATCATCCATTCACAAATTTATGTAACGCGATCGCACCCGCATAAATTAATTACCGCTTCATCTGTACGGTCAGAGCTTGTACTTAGCATGGTGGAGAATTCCATCACTCAGCCATTCAGCCGTCACTTTCAGATTATGCGAAGGCAATGGCAGCATCTCCAGATATGCCAGTTGCCGGATCAGGTATCCCGGTCTGCCCTTGACTTCGTACCGATCAAAAATCTCCGCTGCCCCCTCTTCCATGCCTAGCTTCATTAAGGTGCCTCGCAAAGACACCTGACTGTCTTTCAGGGTTTCACCCTTGGAGAGGGCAATCAAGTTCTGAGCGATCGCCTTTGCCTGCTGATAAGCCACTTGCGCTAAGGCGGGTTGCGGTAGATGTTGGGTCACACAATCGCCGCCGGCAAAAACGTCTGGATAATTGATTAACTGGAGAGTCGGGGTAACAAAAGGACGACCGTGGCGATCGCGGTCTGTTTCCGGAATGGGAAGATTTTTAATCAGCGGATGTACTGCTGTTCCTGCCGTCCAAACTATTGTTTCAGCTTCTAAAACAGCAGGCTGACCGTCATAGGTATACTCAATCTGACCTGGATGCAGCATTGTTACCGTAGCCCCCATCAGCAATTCAACCGGAATCACCCGCTCTTGCAGAGCAGTTCGGGCTGTTTCACGTAGGCGACCATTGACATCGCCCGCGAGAATATCTGAACTGCGATTCATCAGCACAATCCGAATTTCTTGAGGATCGCCGCCAAATTGGACATAGAAAACAGGTAAGCTATCCGCCAAAGTGGCTACGAGTTCAACACCTGCTGGACCTGCCCCAATTACGGCGATCGTCAGCAATTTTCGACGCAGTTGGGGGTCTTCAGTTTGGCTGGCGCGTTGAAAGCACTGGATAATGCGCTGCCGTAGCGCTAATGCATCCTCTCCTGTGCAAAATGTCAAAGCATATTCAGCCGCTCCCGGTGTGCCAAAGTAGCCAACTGCGCCTCCCACTGCCAACACCAGATGGGTGTAGGTGTAATGCAATCCAGAGACTAATTCCACCTTTGCCTCTGTCAAGTCGATTTGACACAGCGTGTCTTGCAAGAAGGTAACGCCAGTGCCTTGCAGCAGTTTTTGGTATCTGGGCCAGACCTGATTACCATCCATCTGTCCATTGAGAAACTCATACAGCAACGGCTTAAAGATAAATCGCTCCGATTTATCAATTAGGAGGACTCGACCAGAATATCGGTGCTGGCTGAGGTAAAGAGCAGTGAACAATCCTGTGAAACCACCACCCAAAATTACAGTTTGCTGATTTAAACTACTCACTTCAACCTCCGAATCTGGAATGCAAAAGGTGTTCCATGTTATTTTGAATAACTACCAATCAGATATGCGCTATATTGATACATCTGCAATCGCTGAGTTACAAACTCCCAATTCACCAAATGCTCTAAAAACGCTTGAAGAAAATCAGGACGACGATTCTGAAAATCGAGATAGTAGGCGTGTTCCCAAAGATCACACGTCAAAAGTGGAATTTGCTGATTCACCATTGGATTCGTCGCATTTCCAGTTTTGACAACTTTGAGTTGGTTCTGGTCGAACACTAACCAAGCGTAGCCACTGCCGAACTGAGCTATTCCGGCGCTTTTGAACTCAGTGACAAACTGGTCAAAACTGCCAAAGCCCTCGTTGAGTTTCTCAGCAATATCTCCATTCGGTTGACCGCCACCGCCAGGTTTCATGCAGTTCCAGAAAAAGGTGTGGTTCCACACTTGGGCGGCATTGTTGAAGATCGTTGCCTTGCTCGTGTCGTTATTGGTTGCCAGGATGATATCTTCTAGCGATTTGTTAGCAAATTCAGTCCCTTTAACCAGTGTGTTGAGCGTGGAAACATAAGTCGCGTGATGCCTATCGTGGTGGAACTCTAATGTTTTTTGAGACATATAGGGTTCTAGCGCATCGTAAGCATATGGCAGAGGCGGAAGTCCAAAAGCCATAAGAAAGACTCCTACAGTGCTACGGGCGCAACTGAAGTCCTAGCTTCAAGCTACGTCCTTATTTTTACTGATTGCTGTCAGTTCTACTGCTATGTTTGTCCTGTTAAGCCGCAACTTAAAACAGATTTAATAATAAAAAAATTGGAAAAGCGAAAGGGCGTTGCTGAACCAACAATATGAATCACGCGATCGCCCTAATTCATATATCTATTTTGCAACGCCGCTTTCAGCTACCTTAAAAACTGTACGTTCGCTCATTTTTGACCTGCAAGCTCAAATTCAGGCATGGAAAAACAAAATATTAGATGCTGTTGGCGAAAACGCACAGGTAATTATTGAAGTCATCCCGGAATTAGAACGGATTATTGGTAAGCAACCACCAGCACCAGATTTATCAGCAACGGCGGCACAAAATCGATTTAATTTATTGTTCCAGAAATTTACCCCAGTCTAAAGTTTTGAGGAAGTTACGACCAATCCTAACCGAATTGTAATTAAAACTTCCTTAGAAAATGAAGGCGTGAAAATTACTATTGCTGATAATGGCAAGGGGATAAATGAAGAAGTAAAACAAAATATTTTTCACCACTTGTTTTCTACCAAAGCGGTGGGGAAAGGTACGGGATTGGGATTGGCGCTCGCTCGTCAAATCGTTGAAGAAACTCACGCTGGTAAATTCACTGTTAACTCGGTGCTGCGAGAGGGAACAGAATTTATCATTGCAATTCCAGTGTTTTAAAATTTTTTCGCATATCTGAGAATACTAAATCCACAATTCTCAAGAATTTAGCAGCATGGTTAAGTATTGGACTTTGGACAAAAAAGATTTGTTCGCGTAAATTATCCGGGAACTCCCTTTTTGTCCAAAGTCCAATAAGTAAGTCGGCATGGAAAAACCAAACTTATTAATAAATTTCGCGTACAATTAAGATGGGAGGTAGAGCCGATAACTCTACCATCTAACAGCGAGTTAATCAACCAAGAATCCCCTCTGCTAAAGCCGTTCAGCCTTGCATCTGACTTCTGAATAGGAGATTTCCGCGCTCTTGGATTGGTTAAGTACTTCCAAACCAGTCATTGACTCGTCATCCTCTTCGACGAGACCTTTGATAGCGATCCACGAGACGGCATCCACCTCTGGTTTCCATCGAGTATTGTAGAGTTTGGCTGCTTCGAGAAGTTGCGTTGGTGAATTGCCTACTTCGCCAATGCAGAGGTCGAGCGTCATTGAAGACTCCATCGCCGCGTTGACTCCCTGTCCAATCGGCGGAAACGCCGCTGCTGCATCTCCGAGTAATACAGCCTTTCCACCATAGAGTTGCGAGCAAGTCAGCGTTTGACCAATATGTTTGGAGGCGCGCTTCGCAAATGCTGCGATCTGTTCCTCACTTGTCAATTCGCTGACCTGTGGCAAGTGATCGCGGAAAAGCTGCTGGGCTTCTTGAGTGGAGGAGAACTCCAGCGGTGCATCGGTACCGATAGCACAGAACCAACGGACTGGGTCGGAGCCTTGACCTCCCATGATCGCGCCTGCAAAGCTGAAAAAGGGGATAACAGATAGGTCATAAAGGTAGTTTTTGTCCCATCGATCGCCAACTCGATCGAGCTCAATCATCGTGCAGTAGATAGGAAATGATTGGGTCAGAGCGGTGAATCCTGGAATCTGCTCAAGCATTGCTTTGCGGACGACAGAACCTGTGCCATCTGAACCAATGATCAAATCGAACTGCTTCGTCAGCGTACCATTCGACTTAGACTCATAGGTGAGGCTGTCATGTCAGGACATCTACTGAAGTTACGGGGCATTCATACTCGAAGGATATCCATTCTGAGTACTTTTCTACTACGAGTGCCATCAGCGATCGTAGGATATCGCCGCGCGACCCAATCCAACCCGGTAAGTTCCACTCCCCCGCCTCTCTCCCCAGCTTGATTCCCTTAAATTGCAGCACCCTTTCATCAAAGTAAGTACAGGCATCAATGTGGCGCAGTGCTTTAAGTCCGTGCCCCGTGATGTCTATCGCGTAGGAGCGATCCGGGTTGAAGCGGGGTGCAATCTCTGGATGAGCATCCCGCTCGAAAAACGTCGTCCGAATGCCGCGACGGGCGAGGGCGATCGCGGCAGTCAGTGCGGCAGGACCGCCACCAACGAGGGCAATCTTTGCTGTTGCTTCTATTTGTGTCATTTCGGTCTTCCGTTCAGTGCAATGATCAATTTCTGCCCTCATTTTTACTGATTGCTGTCAGTTCTACTGCTATGTTTGACTTGTTAAGCCGCAACTTAACGAATACAAATCAAGAAAGAGGCAGGGGGCAGAGGGGAACATGGGTATGAGTCCCCCACTTCTGCTAAGTGGTTTTCGTGGCTGTGGGGTGGTCACTGAGCTTTGTCGAAGTGTCGAATCCGCATTTGAACCATCCCCCTTGCTCCCAACAAGAACTGCTCCCTTACCTCTTTTTCAAAAGGAATAGAAGTCAAATTTTCACTAAATACTCGCTAAATACTGATGAATAAACTGCACTGCCATTGATCCTTCGCCGACTGCAGAGGCAACTCGTTTGATGGAACCGAGCCGCACATCGCCTGCCGCGAAAATTCCAGGACGGCTGGTTTCTAGTAGAAACGGCTGCCGTTGAGCAGACGACCACCCGGCTGAGTCAGCTACAGCCAGTCCGGTCTTGATGAAGCCTTTGTCGTCGGTTTCGAGCGCTGGGGAAAGCCAGTCGGTTCGCGGGACTGCGCCAATAAAGGTGAAAACGGCAGTGACATCAAGCGATCGCGTCTCACCCGTTTTGTGGTTGCTAACCTTGATCGAACGGAGACAGTCATCCCCGCCGAACTGACTAATTTCGGTGTTACACAGTAATTCAATGTTGTCCATCTGCTCGATGCGACAAATTAGATAGCGGGACATACTCTTTTCTAAGTCATCGCCCCGAATCAGCAGCCAGACCTTCTCTACGTGTTCAGCCAGAAAGACAGCCGCTTGTCCGGCAGAATTTGCCGCACCGACCACAGCCACCTGCGAACCACTGCACATTTGCGCTTCGGTGGTGGTGGCGGCATAGTAGATGCCTGCACCGTCAAAGCGATCGCGTCCCTCGACGTTCAGCTTGTGATACTCAACTCCCGTCGCAATCAACACACATTTTGCTGCCACCTGCTCACCGCTACCCAGATGCAGCACGGTAATGCCATCCTCAAACGCCAGTTTCACAACCTGGCAGGGGATCGCAAGTCGCGCCCCAAACTTGTTCGCCTGCAACACAGCACTGTTTGCCAGATCGCTGCCAGAGATGCCCGTAGGAAAGCCGAGGTAGTTCTCAATTTTAGAGCTGGTGCCCGCCTGTCCGCCGGGGGCAATATGTTCCAGGACAATCGTGTTTAGTCCTTCGGAGGCTCCATACACCGCCGCTGCTAATCCGGCAGGCCCCGCACCCACAACAGCTAAATCGTAAAGCGTCTCCTGAATCGGTTTTTTGATGCCCAGCCGTTCGACTAATTCTGTCGTTGCTGGGTTTTTTAAGACCCACTCGTTCCCATAAGCGACAACGGGCGTATCGGCTTCGCTAATCTGAAGCTGCTTGAGCAACGCGTCAACCTGCTGATGATTTTCCAGATCGAGCCAGGTGAACATGACACGGTTTTTAGCCAGGAAATCCCGAATCCGAAAGGTGTCACGCGAAAATCTAGATCCAATCACCCTGAGACCCGTAAAGTCTTTCAACTCTTCCAGGTATTGCCTGCGGGCAATAAACGCTTGAAGAATGATGTCGCTCAAACTGGAGTTTTCCCGCAGGATTTGTCTGAGATCGGCAGCGGCAACTTCGTAGACTTCGCAATCTCCCTGGGCGATCGCGCTCAAAACGGCAAGATCGCCTGTCAACAGGGAAACATCACCCGTAAACTGTTTCTCCTGTGCAACAGCCATTATCTTTTCTTCGCCACCGGAGCGATCGACGATCGCCATTTTGCCCGACTTGATGACAGAGAAACAGAAGTCGCGATCGCCGACTTCACAGATAACTTCCCTGTCTCTGTATGATTTCAGTTGAGCAAACTTTTCAATCTGGGCAATTTGGGCATCGCTCAACTTCGGGAAGAGAATGCTGTTGAATCTTTTTTCGTCCATCAATTTACCCTCTGACTAAACTGATTCCAGCAATGATCAACACCCAGCCAAACGCTCAGGTTGAAGCAACTGTAGCAAAGAAGGGAAACGCAATCGTAAATTATGCCCAACACAATCATGAGAACCGCGATCGCCGTTAACCATCCAGAGTTAATGGATTGTTCGCTCGTTTCAGGATCAGTCACTCTCATGTTGATTCTCCCGATTGAATTGATGTTTGAAATCTATTTCTACGATCTCACTACCAATCTTGCTAAGTAGTCACGTTTGCACAGTTAAAGCGCAAGTTAAGCAGTGGGAAAACATTCTTGTTTCACCTCCTGAGAATATCCTTTCGGCGGATTATACACCTCAATGAAAAACTCCACTTACAAGGGGATGCTGCGATTCCCTCATTCTAAGTAAATACTACTACTTGGTGAATATGTTAAAAAATATACAATTAAATAATCAATCTATTCTTGATTTGCTGGCAGAAAATACCAAAGCCTACTATAAGGATAAGCAACCAGCAAATAACTGTGAACTCTTACCCTTGTGGGAGTAAGCAAAATTTTAAGTATCAATTGTGGCACAATCTATGCTAAAATTGCTTGCGAGTATTTCAATGTAAAAGTCTATACAATTTAAAACACCATACAAGCAGTCTTAACACAGGCGAAAACAATATCGAGAGGGGCGAGGGCAAGAGGTCAACATGCAAATGCAGCCGAATGAGTTGCAGCAATTACAAGAGCGCATCGCTCAACTAGAGCAAGAGAACGCCGCTTTTCAGGGGGAAGTTGCTGATTTACGGCAACGAGAATTGGCTCTGCAAGCCCAAGCAACAGCCGTGCAAGACCGTGCCGCCCAACTGGCAACCCTCAACGCAGCGCTGCAAGCCGAAATCCTGCTCCGGCAACAGACTGAAACCGCCCTGAGCGAGAGCGATCATTGCTTCCGTCGTGCCTTTGAGCAAGCCGCGATCGGCATGACGATTACTGATTTAGAGGGTTACTTGCTGCAAAGCAACCAGTGCTTTTGTGACATGATGGGCTATGCAGACTCTGAACTGCGCGCGCTCAATTTTGCCGACATTACCCACCCCGACACACTGGCGGACGACCGCGCCTCGGTGCATCGCTTGATCAATGGCGAACTGTCTGCCTACCAAACCGAAAAGCGCTACATTTGCAAAGATGGCTCCTTACTTTGGGCAAGCCTAAACGTTTCACTCGTGCGTGATCCTGCCGGAAACCCGGCTTACCTGATTGCCGTTGTGCAAGACATCAACCAGCGCAAAGAAGCCGAATTCATCGCTCAAGGTCAGCAGATGGCACTGCAAGGTGCCCTGGCGCTGCTTGCCACCGAACCAGAACTCGACAAATTTTTGGGACAAGTCCTCGCCACGATGGTAGAGCAACTTCATGCCCATGCTGCCGATATCTGGTTAGACAATGCCGAACAAACCATGGCAACGCCGCACTTAAGCTACTGGAACACGCAGCTTGCGCCCGAACCGCTCGATCTTTATAAACCGCATCCCGTTCCTTTGTGTGCCCTTAAGACCTCAGGTCGGAAAACCCTGAGGGAGCACCTTCAGCCATATCTCATCTCGAATATGCCCAACCATCCAGACGCGAAAATCTTTCGAGACCTCTCAATCTTGCGCGACGGCGTACAAACAGGGCTGGGGGTTCCACTCGTGTTTGGTAACAAACTTCTGGGTGTGATTACGATCAGTCACATGCAAAGTCATTCCTATTCTCCTGAAGCCTTGCGTCTAGTTACTGCTCTGGCGCAGCAAGTCGTGTTAGCCCTGCAACTGACGCGGTTGGCTGAAGAGGCGAAACAAGTTGCGATCGTCGAAGAACAAAATCGGTTAGCACGGGAAATTCACGATACGCTGGCGCAAACTTTTACCGGAATTACGCTGCAACTCAACAACGCTCAGTATTACGCAAATCTTGATGCCGCGATCGCCTGGGATATTATTGAGCAAGTCAAAACCCTAGCGCGGGCTGGACTGGTCGAATCCCGTCGTTTAGTTTGGTCACTGCACCCCGATGCTGATGAGTACCGAGATTTAGCGGGGTCATTAGAGCGATCGCTGACTCAACTGACGCTGCATACTTCCCTGCAAACCGATGTGGCAATCGTGGGAACGCCTCAGCTTGTGCCACCTGATATCGGCATCAATCTGTTACGAATTGGACAAGAAGCCACTACCAACACGTTGCGTCACGCTCAAGCGCAAACGCTACAGATCGAACTTACCTTTGGGGTAGATGCGATCGCGCTTTGTATTCAAGATGATGGAATCGGTTTCGATCTATCGTCGGCTCACGATCGCGGGGGCTTTGGCTTGCTGGGAATGCAACAACGCTGCGATCGTCTGGGTGGAAAGTTCACCCTCCGCAGTCAACCAGGACAAGGGACTTGCATTCTTATTCAGATTCCACTCACTTGCCCATTGTTATGACTTTATCCGACAACATCCGCGTTTTAGTAGTCGATGACCATCCCGTTGTGCGAACTGGGTTAACCACCATGCTGCATTCTGAACCGGGTCTAGAACCGATCGGCGAAGCTAAAACGGGTGTCGAAGCGATCGCGCAATTCCGGACGCTACGTCCTGATGTGACGCTGATGGATTTACGTATGCCAGAATTGACCGGAGTTGAAGCCATTACCGCGATTCTCAAAGACTGCCCTGAGGCTCGGATCATCATTCTCACAACCTACGATGGCGACGAAGACATCTATCGCGGACTGCAAACTGGAGCCAAAGGCTATCTCCTCAAAGATGCCGATCGCAGTGAGCTATTAGCGGCAATGCGGGCAGTACACGCTGGACAAAAGTATATTCCGGTGCTCGTAGGTGCAAAATTGGTTGATCGGATGATTAGACCGCAACTGAGCGACCGTGAAAATGATGTGCTCAAGCTGTTAGCTAAAGGCAAAAAAACTCAAGCGATCAGTTTAACGTTAGGCATTACCGAGGGAACCGTCAAGTTTCACATCACTAACATTTTGCAAAAACTGGGCGTGAGCGATCGCACTCAAGCTGTCGTGACTGCCTTCCAACGTGGAATCGCCAATCTCAATCTATAGTTGAAAATGAAATACAA
Source organism: Nostoc sp. (assembly GCF_036919555.1). GTDB lineage: Bacteria > Cyanobacteriota > Cyanobacteriia > Cyanobacteriales > Nostocaceae > Nostoc. Next base: position 206,663 of record NZ_JBALCS010000073.1, on the reverse strand, counting down.
ATGCTACAGCTTTGTAGCCAGGATTTGAGGACTTTTTTGTACAACAACTCTTCAAGCAGTAGTCATCGCTTTCCAACGGTAAGTCAAAGGCATCAAAGAATTGCTTGAGCGTGTGGCGATCGACACCGACTTCACGCCCAACAATCTTGGAAACGGTGCGCGGACTCAGGAGCGTGCGATCGCCGAGTAGCTCATAAGCATGCCATTCTCCGTGCTGGTTTTGCAGCACTTTCATCGCCAGGAGCTTCTTCCAGCCGTGTTCGGTCAACACAATACCGCGCTGACGCGATGGCCGGGCTGCGATTCGCTGTACCACCGATGTCGGGGAAGCGACTGGCGACAAAAGGGACATTTCATCGGGGAAAAAATCAAATCGCTGTAGACTCATAACCATTGCCTCGCTAGTATCGCTAAAGATTTAGAACGAACTGATGTGGCTCATTGTTAACTTAAACTGTCGATCGAGCTACTTAGCAATGTATTAAAAATTCAATTTTCTGTCACTAAGAGGAAGATAGGTTGTGAACTCGACGATAGTAGTGGAGTCGGGGTAGCAGCTTGCCAAGGTATTAGCTTGAAAATATTATCCAAGCTTTGGGCAAACACGGACACTGGGAATAGGGTTATTTACTTCCTCCTTCTGGAAGCAAATAACCCTATTCCGTCCAAGTGGACAGTAAATCATCCAGCGAAGGCAAAACTTGATTGCTTTTTCAGTTAAAGAATCTAAATTAGCTGTAGATTAATCTAAAGTTAAAATTGGTGGATTATTGATGATTGCCCTGGCGATGCCTGCGGCGGGCTACGCCTACGCTAATCGCTGCTTCTGCTCTCCATAAACATGCGCCCGTATATCATATTTTTGCGGAAATTGGCTAAATTTAAGAGGCTGAGGCTTTGGATTTAGAGATTAAAATAGAGTTAGTAAAGGTAGAGTTTACTTGATTAGGAGGTTCTCTGATGACTTTACAAGAAATTATTAATTCTATTGAAAGTTTGCCTAGAGAAGAACAGGACTATTTATTTGAGTTTCTCCGTAAAAAAAAAGAGGAATCTAGAGGAGATAATTTTTGGCAGGGATTACAAAAATTTAGAAAGGTAATCCAAAGCGAGGGGATTATCTTTACTGATGAGGATTTTGCTGATTTACGAGATAGTGGTGTGGGCAGAGAAATTGATTTATGAGTTTGAAATTCTTACTTGATACCAATATTTTCTCAGAGCCAGCACGTCCTATTCCTAATGCCAATGTTTTACACAAACTAGATATTCATAAATCAGAAGTTGTCGTTTCTAGTATTGTTGTTCATGAACTGTTACATGGCTGTTTGCGGTTGCCAGAATCTAAGCGGCGAGAGTCTCTTTGGAATTACATTCATGAATCGGTATTAAATTTACCAGTCCTTGATTACGATTTAAAGGCGGCACAATAGCACGCCCAAGAAAGGTCTAGATTATCCAAGATTGGCAAAACTCCTGCTTTTGTAGATAGTCAAATTGCGAGTATTGCTTACTGTAATAATTTAATTTTGGTAACAAATAATGTTTCTGATTTTGAGTTTTTTAATGATCTAAGCATTGAAAATTGGTTTGTTAATAGCGCTGATTTTGTCTAAGGCGAGATAATGTATAAACAAAGTGTAAGTTTTGTTATATACTAATATCATTATTAGTCAATTTGGATTTTCTACTGGAATCAAATATACAATCCAAAATCCAAAGTTATCAGTCATTTCTAAGTTGATTAAGTTAACTTGAATAACCTGCTAATGCTAAGAATTATTGGTAGTAAATCCTTACCTTCAACACCTCTCTTGATAGACATCTCCAAATCCAACACCATAGTCACTGCCTTAGCTAAAACGTTGATGCTTGTATTTGCTACCTCCTGACGCAAATAGTAAATACGATTAGGATTGCTGATACTGCACAGTTGAGCTAATTCACTATCTTTCTTAACCCCAGAAACGATCGCAGGCTTAACCCACAGCCAAGTTCTAAACTGCATTAAGAGAGTGCTAACAATCATCATTAATGGTTCCGAGCGTGATAAATCATCTAGCAGGTGCAAAACTTGATTGCTTTACTCCTTGACGAATAGCAGATGCCAGTTGTAGGCTACTCTGAGTTTGACATGGCACTAACTCTTTTACTTCTGCAAACTCTAATTTTCTGCCACTACCAAAGATATACAGTTTGCGTAACTCAGAGGCTGCACGGGTCATATCGTTACCAATTGCTTCTGCTTTAATTAACACAGTCATTGGTTTTTGACTTTGGGTAGCTCGTTGCAGCATTTTAGCGATCGCCTCTAAATATTCCTGCGGAACTTTTATACCAAACCGTTCTAAGTGAATTTTGAGAATCTGGCAACGTTCCAACTCAGTGGGCAAGGTCAACGAAGAAATTTTCATCAAACCGCCCTTTCCGCTTAAACTTTGCCTGGGAGCGAATGAAACCAGAAAGATATCAGTGGTAGCATACTCAATTAGTAGTCAACGCAGGCCATAACATACGTTTTTGAGAAAAAAAAGTGCGATCGCACCAAGCGATCGCTAATCTTCTAGACTACGTTAGCTCTGGCGTCACACATCAATCAATACAATCTGCTCTGCGATTACGCTGACATCAATTGTTGGATGCGCTGTGGCTCCTCTCCCAGCCAATCTGGATTTTGGGCAGTGCTGTCGAAAATTGATGAAGTTTTGAATGGCTCAAACTCGCCGCGTGATGCCGCTTCTGCTGTTTTTGCTAAGAGCGATTGCACCTGCTGGTCGTCCATTGGCTGGAATGTTCGCACTGCTTCAAAGGCTTGCTCTAAAATCTCCATGCTGTCAATTCCGGTAATCACAACCGATGTCGGCAGATTTAAAGCATAGTGTAAACACTCAATTGGTGTTACAACCTTTGATCGTAAAAGAATACCGTTTGCTAGGCTTTTCATCCCCAGAACGCCGATGTTTTGTTTAACAAGTTCTGGTACAACCAGCTTTGCAAAGCTCCGGTAGTGGGCATCCATCACATTGAGCGGCATCTGCACTGTATCAAATTTAAACCCGTGAGTGGCTGCAACTTCCAGCATATGCAGATGAACATGGGGATCTTTGTGCCCAGTGAAGCCAATATATCGAATTTTGCCAGCTTCTTGCGCCTCAATTAAGGCAGCATTCGCCCCTTCTTTGTCAAAAACTCGATGCGGGTCTTCATAGCGAATAATTTCGTGATGCTGCACAAGGTCGATGTAATCTACTTGCAGGCGTTGAAGTGATTCGTCTAGCTGTCTTGCTGCTTCTTTCTTGGAGCGACCGTCGATTTTCGTCATCAGGAACACTTTATCTCGATAGCGATCGCGCAGCGCTTTTCCCATGCGAATCTCGCTAACTCCATCGTTGTAATCCCAACTGTTATCCATAAAGGTGATGCCGCGATCAATCGCTGTTCTCACAATTCGGATACCCAGTTGCTCATCAACGTGCTTCAAGGCGATGTGCCAACCACCCAATCCAATGGCGGAAACTTTTTCTCCTGTACTGCCGAGAACTCGGTATAGCATTTCTGAATTTGACGTAGTTCCTGACATCTATTCTCCTTGTCTCTCAGCTATTACTTAAGTAGATATAGCTGTGTGCGAATTCAAAAACAAGGGAAAGTTGACAATATCTTGCTGAAGATACACTTTTCAACCCGATTAAGAAAAGACTCAAGAAGCCAAAATAAAGATGCCAATTTGGGATATTTGAGATAAAGAGTTAAAAGGGCGGTTAGAAACCGCGTCTACACGAGACTTTACCCACCGACCTGGGTTAAAAACTTTAATTTTCTCTTAGTCCGCGGAGGCGGACTTCGTTTGTGTAGCCGCGAATTCTATTCGCTGTGTTGTGCTGCTATATTTATTTGCCACTATAGAAAAAGGCAATTTCTTTCTCTTTTAGAGGTGCGAAACCAGCATCTACAAGTAATTGGTCGAGTTCCGTTTGGGGAATGTGTTTTGCACCAATTCGCACAATGCGCGATCGCATCGTATTAGATACGCCACTGCGCTGTCTATTACCTTCTAGCGCCATAACTTTACCATAAAGTTCTAGCTTGGCAGGCGGAATGGGAGAACCATCAAAATCAATTCCCTGTGCGATCGCTTCATCAATAGCATCAGCACCTGTGGTAGTTTGATTCCCTGAGTTAGTTTCGGTAGGCATGGTGATTTGTTCTTCTTCGCTATGGGTAGATTTTACCAGTCTTGCTAACACCAACGCTACTTACTAGCTTTTTTGCTATGGATACACAGATGTGGATTTGTGTCAACTTATATCATATCCGCCAGATTACCCATAATAAAAGAATCCCACCCCCAACCCCTAAGAGCTTGCGGGGAGGGGAGACAAAGCATAGCTTTGGCGGGGTGGGGTTCTTACTGCGTGGTCTATTTACCTGAAAATAGCTGTAACGTTAAAAGGGCGGTTCAAAACTGGCGAATCACCTTCCGCCAAGGCTAATTACGAATTTGTCGCGTCACCAAACCCCCAACAAACGCCCCTAAGATAGTGCCTGTCCATAGTCCTGTTGTGCTACCTTGCCATATTGCTCCAGGTGTCATCCAAGCGTTGCATATCTGGTTTAAACCCCAAGGTTGGTTTTGGCACTTTTGGCTATGCAGCATTATGGTAATTTGCCCACTGGTGTAAGCACCAAAAAAACCTGATGACAGCGCCAAAAAAGTGCAAATTAAAATTCTATTTTTTGTCATTAGTCATTAGTCATTTTTCCCTTATTCCAATGCCCCATGCCCCATGCCCCATTCCTAATCAACCTGTATTTCTCATCCCAGCAGCAATACCATTAATAGTTAACAATGCCCCTCGCAATAACTCGCCTTTGCTGTAACGAGAGTGGATGACTCCAGAAGTAGCACTAGTATTTAGGGACTGTCGTAGGCGCTTGAGTAGTGAAACTTGGATAAATCCCAAAGGTACAATTGTGCCATTGCGTAACTGTACAGATCGTTGCAATACAGGATCACCATCTAACAGTTGATTGTGATCGGTGATTTTTAAGACCAAATCCCTAGTAAGATAGAACTCGCTGGCAATTTGGTCAAAAACCTTGGCAAAACGAAGTTGATCTTCTGGTTTTGACAATTCCTGGACGTAGTGATGTGCCATTTGCATATCTACTTTTGCCAAAGTCATCTCGGCCTTAGAAATCACCATTTTGAAGAAAGGCCATTTAACGTAAAAGTAGCGCAGCAATTTCAAGTGTTCTTCTGGTTCTTCGTTCAAGAACTCTTGTAGAGCTGTGCCAACGCCATACCACGAAGGAAGTAAAAAGCGGGTTTGTGTCCAGCTAAATACCCAAGGAATAGCTCGCAGACTGCTTAAATCTTTCTTACCAGATGGACGGCGGGCTGGACGGGAACTAATTTGTAGCTGGCTAATTTCTTCAATCGGGGTTACTTGGTGGAAGAAGTCAACAAAATCAGGTTGTTCGTAGATTAAAGCACGATAATGTTGACGCGATCGCGCTGCTAATTCTTCCATAATCTCATTCCACGGTTCAATATCATCAAACCCTGTTCGCAGCAAGCTAGCTTGAATTACAGCAGTGGTGATGGTTTCCATGTGGTACAATGCCAAGTCCAACAAGGAGTATTTGGAAGCTAAAACTTCTCCTTGTTCAGTAATCTTGATTCGCCCATTGATACTATGACCCGGTTGAGCCAAAATCGCTTCGTAAGCAGGTCCCCCACCACGTCCCACAGAACCGCCGCGTCCGTGGAAAATCCGCAAATTTAGATCATAGTTTTCTGCTATTTGTTGCAGTGATTTTTGGGCTTTATGAATTTCCCAATTGCTGCTTAAAAAACCAGAGTCTTTGTTGCTGTCAGAATACCCCAGCATCACTTCTTGCAAGTTCCGGGTGAGGGGGGAGGCGGAAGCAGGGGAGCAGGGGAGCAGGGGAGCAGGGGAGGATGAATTTTCGTCGGCATTCTCTGCTTTTGTCTGTTCGTAGCCGCCGGCTAACAAAGCGCGATATAACGGTAATTCAAACAGTTTCCGCATGACGCTTCTGGAGCGTTGTAAATCTTCTACTGTTTCAAACAGGGGGACAACTTGAATGGTTCCCACAGCAATGGCGGGGTCAAAAAGTCTGGCTTCTTTGGCTAACAGCAATACTTCCAGCACGTCGCTGACGTCGCGGCACATACTGATAATGTAAGTTTGGCAGATGTTAAGACCAAATTCTTGTTGGAGCGATCGCACGACGCGAAAAGTTTCAATTACATCATTGGTTTTTTCGGAAAATGGCAATTCTGCCGGAATTAATGGCCGACGGGTTTGCAGTTCTGCTGTCAGCCAAGCGACTCTTTGCTCCTCAGATAGTTCGTTATAAGGTTGAGATAATATTTGCAGGTATTCCAGTATCTCATTGAGCGCATCGGCGTGGCGGGATGATTCTTGGCGGATATCTAACTGTGTCAAGTTAAAACCAAAAATTTCTACCTGACAGATGAGATTTTCTAATTCTCGACAGCTTAAACCTGTTTCTGTCAAGTTGCGCTCAATCATCCGCAGTTCTGCTAAAAAATCGGCTCCCGAAAGATACAGGGGACTGTCTTGATTTGGTGGCGTTTCCCGATTATACAAAGCTAGATTGCGATCGCGAGTATTTTCCAGCCGTTTCAGCACATAAGCCAGTTTCAGCCGATAGGGTTCTTGTCGATAACGCAGCGCCAGTGCGTCGTATACCTCACTCAACTGTGACTGATCCAATTCTAGAGATTCTAGTAAATCTGGTAAAACATCACTCCAGTGCATCGACACACTCAACAATTCAATCAGTTGTTTCACTGACTGAATATATCTCCCTAGCACCATTTTGCGCTGATAGCAAGCTGTTTTCCAAGTGATTTCTGGTGTAACTGATGGGTTCCCATCCCGATCTGAGCCTACCCAGGAGCCAAAAGAGCAAAAGTTTTTACTCGGTGGTTCTAGCCAAGGAAAGGTATTGGATAGGGTGTGTTTGAAACGTTTATACAGTTGGGGAATGCCATCAAATAAAACTTCTTGGAAGTAGTGTAGGGCATAATCTACTTCATCCAGCACTGTGGGTTTGAACTGGTGAAGTTCGTCTGTGCGCCACCATAGGCGAATTTCTTCGAGCAATTGTTCACGGACATCTGCTGCTTCCCAAGGATATGCTCCTGGTGTGCTACCAGAGTGGTTTTCCAAGGCATCCAGTTTTTGTAATAGTTGTACCACCTGTCGCTGCTTATCGCGGATGGTATGACGCACAATTTCCGTCGGGTGCGCTGTGAAAACTAAGCGCACATCCAGATGTGCAATTAGACGTTGAATTTGCTGGGGTGGTACATTCAGTTTGAATAAATAGGGAAACAAGGCAGCGAAAGTACCTTTTGGTTTGACTGGCGCTTTTTCTACATAACTCTTTCTCAGGATGTCTGCTGCTATTCCCCTGCTAACAGGGGCGTCATCTTCTCTTTGATTGGAGGAATAGTTGACATTGGATGGTGTTTGCGGCTCTGTAGCCTCTGTTTCTGCCTCATAGCGACTCAATTGCTGCCGTTGTTCATATTCCTGCTCTATGATGTTAATCAACTGAAAATACAGAGCGAAAGCACGAGCCGCCCGAATTGCTTCGTTGATATTTAGTTGTTCAATTAATTTGACGGCTGAGGATGCTTGATCGTTTGTTGCTTGTCCTTCTGGTGAACATAAATCGCGCAACTGCCCCAAGAGGTCTACCATATTTTGACCGCATTCTTGCCGGAGAACTGACTCCCACAATTCTTCCACTACCTGGAGACGATGACGCAAAAATAATTCCGACACCGGGTATATATCCGCAGTTTGAGACGAAGAGTATAAAAGGGAACCCATATTCTCTATTCTTGTAAAGCTAATTACTGTTTACGGTTCTAGGCTTTGCACTTAATGCTCACCGGGTTGTTCCTGAGCAAATAATTATTTGGTGTATATATTTTCATCTGGATTAGTTTCGTGTTCATCTGGGAAGTCGAGGTTGGGTAGGCGATCGCCTCGAAATAATTCTTCACTGGCTTCCCCTATGGCTTCTAATGCTCTGACTGTAGTTTTTCCGGTAATGAGCAATAGTAATATAGACGCTGTACCTATTTGCAAAAGGAAAGACTGGGGAATGGTAAATAAATCCAGATTGGATGCGGGGTTAGGTGAAAGCTGTTGTTTGGTAGGAGACATTGCTAATTTTTGGTTATGGGAATTGTGAGTAAAAGGGAGACGCGATTAATCGCGTCTGTACAAGAGTTAAGATGACTCCAACGATTAAGGGATGGAGTTTAAATGAGATCAGCTTGTTGTTTGTTTTGCCCATTAGGGGCGTTGGCACAGTGGGACGCAAGTCCAACTTTATAAGGACAAGTCATCAGCTCGTCATATAGAATTATTCTGACTCCTAACTCCTAACTTCTGATTTCTGACTCCCTATTAGTAAAATAAACGCAAAACTCAACATTAGTCAGACTTGCAACCTGTACAACACTATCTTGTCCGATTTTGTGAGCTACGAAGGTAACAAAATTGTTAAAAAAAAACCCTCAGAGTGTGATAGACCTATGGTTCTAGTTTACAAGTGCAGGCACTATCCCCCAACGATCGCTTTCTGTAAATTTAAATTCCGATGAAAATAGTATTACCAGATCGCCAGCAATCCTTATTGCAATGGGTAAGCCAAGCAACAGGGATCAACACTTTCGGAGTGAAAGTCCGGTTGCGGGGAAATGATCTTCATATTCTTTGTGAAGGTACAGAATGTCCGCAGCGTTGGCGCACTTTGTCTGACTTGCTGCAAGCATTACAGCAAACTGACTTGGATATCCTTACAAGCAAGGAAGAACCGTCAATATATCAAGTATTTGTCTATGGCCGTAGAAAAGGGGAACAGCGCCCCAAATGGTGTCATCGGGTTTACTTGAATCAAATAGATAAGCATCTGGAGCAGGTGCAGCAAGCGCTGCTAGCAGACTCGGAAAAATCAAAACAATCGGCTGGGGCGCTGATTGTCTCTAACGAAAGTTTGGCACGCCAAGGGAACCCAGAAGCGATCGCTAGATATCTCAGCGAAACTCTGAGTATGTTAGGTGTATCGGTACAAGCAAAAATTAAGCTATATAAGCCAAAGAACTCTCAGCCGGAAGAAAATCGCCTGTGGATATTTTGCCAGTCGAGCTATAGTCCTGATGCATCATTGCTTGCTGAACCAATCGCGCAAAAGTTGCGTTATCTCAAGCTTTCCGGCTATCAAGATGCAGTAATTGTTTCCCAGGTGAGCGGCGAAACTGCCCCTGATTGGCTGCTGCGGGTGGATTTGACACCACCAGAGGTAATGCTGAAGGAGTGGGCGCGTTGGGGGGATATCCAAGCGATCGCGCGACTGTTAACTGAGGTATTGTCAGAGTTAAAAGTTGCTGTCCAAGTTTCTCTGAAAGAATCAACGCTACATATTTTTTGTACTCCAGCTTTTGATCCCTTGGGAACTGCGCCAATCCCCGACAAAGTAGTATGCTTAGAGGCGATTTTACCCCAGCTAGAAGCGATCGCACCTCAAGGCATTCTCGCCGCCACCGTCTACGGACAAAAAGCCGGTGACAACCAACCAACTTGGATTGATTGGCTAGCTTTACCCGCGACAAAGCATCCCGCCTTTGCCACATCACCGCTAGATTTGGCGAATAGTGGCGATCAACCAGCGATCGTATTTTTACTGGAGCGTTTACTCAATCCTGATTTGGATTGGCGGCTATTGACAGGTGGAATTCGCGTACTCCTGCTGGCCAAAAATGATTTATTACACATCATGTGTGATGCACCTGTTTGTCCAGGGCGTGAACAAGTAGCAAACAAAATTACCCAGTTTATCCGCCAGTTAAAGATTCCTGGTATTATGGGGATACGTGTTTACGGACGCCGGGCTGGGAATAAAGAACCTTTTTGGCACTATGGACTTGATCTTGAGCATCGCCAGCGTTTAGTCCCCGAAGCAACTCCAGAATTTGCTGCTACCTCTGAATACGTTAACGATCTAGTAACCTCTGAAACTAATGAACCAATTTTGCGCCCCGATTTAACGACAGAAGACGTTCAAACTTTTGTGACAGAAGTAGCGCGAGGTTGGATAGTAACAGCGAGTGCAACAGCGAAAAAATTCCTGTTGACAAGCCAGCTATTTACCGAAAGCCACAAGTCAGCCGAGGCAAACCCTGATGCTCAAGGACTTAAGGTGGTTCTGGTTTGGGGAACACTGGGATTATTACTCACCCTCCAAACTGATTGGGTGTTAGGTCAAATCATCGCACACACTACGCCCACCAATATCTCACCCCCATCATCATCTGGGCAAAAGGCATCTTTGACATCTGGGAAAAATCAGAGTCAGAAAACGACATTTTTTACCAGCACTTCCAAGACAAAATCTCCTCCAAATCAGACTTCTGTATTTAATGCTTCGGAATTTACCCAAAGTGATAATATCCCGATCAAGAATTTGGCAGCTGCACCACTGAAGGAAAAAGCAACCGCTACCGCTATTCTTTTAGCAGCGCGATCGCAGATGCCAAGTTTCAATGTCAGGCAGTTAGACGAGCAACTAGCACTGTATAAACAGCGTTTGGCTAGAACTGGTAGTCCGCCAGATGTGTTGATTATTGGCTCCTCTCGCGCCCTCAGGGGAGTTGATCCCGCAGCGCTTTCTAAAGCTTTAGCGAGTCAGGGCTATCCAAATCTTGGCGTGTTTAACTTTGGGATCAACGGTGCTACTGCACAAGTTGTAGACTTTGTGATTCGCCAGGTACTGGAACCATCAGAACTACCTAAAATAATTATCTGGGCAGATGGTGCCCGTGCTTTCAACGGTGGACGCGAGGATATTACCTTTAAATCGATCGCTGCATCAGCTGGTTATAAACAAGCATTCCAAAAAACACCAACAATTGCAAATAGTAATGATTTGCCACAAAATCCAGTAAATCCGGGAGAAGAAAAGACAAACGAAGAAAAACCAGAGATTAGTATCTATGAAGCTGTCAATCACTCGTTAAATCAGGCTCTAGCATCTGTTTCTGCTAGCTATCAAAACCGCGATCAAATTAAAAGTTTACTGCAAAAACAACTGCTTATACCTGGCCCTAATCAGATAGTTGCATCAGAAAAACAGTTAACAGATGGTACTTCAGATGAGAGTACTTCCCAACAAGCAGTTGACTTTGATGGCTTTCTACCTTTGTCTATTCGCTTCAATCCCGCTAGATACTATCAAAAACATTCTAGAGTTCCCGGAAATTACGACAACGACTATAAATCTTTTCAAATAGAAGGACAGCAAGATGCTGCCTGTCAAGAAGTGCTTCAGTTTGCCCAGTCTCATAAAATTTCCTTAGTGTTTGTCAACATGCCTCTGACGGGAGATTATTTAGATCCAGTGCGTAGACAATATGAACAAGAATTTCAGCAATATATGTTGCATTTGGCTACTAGTCGCAACTTTATTTATCGTGATTTGAGCCAACAGTGGATAAAATCAAATGACTACTTTTCTGATCCTAGCCACCTCAACCGCTTTGGAGCATACGAAGTCTCGAAAAAGCTGGCGAATGACCCGATGATTCCTTGGCCAGTGAAGTAAGGAGCTGGGGAAGGTGGGGTCCCCTCTGGGGATAAGGGTAATGGGGAGTGGGGAATGAGGGAGACAAGGAGAATAATCAATGACGAATGACAAATGACGAATGGCAAATGACAAATAACAAATGACAAATGGCAAATGACAAATGACCAATGACTAAAAAATGAACTTTATATCAATTTTCTATGGGCTGTTCTTGTTGAGTGTGTTAGGAATTTACTGGTCTTTAGCACAACAGAAATTACGATTGTGGACGCTGCTAATTGCCAGTTTGGTTTTCTACGCATCTTTGCAGATCCAGTACATACCATTACTCTTAGCATTGACATTTATTAATTTCCGTGTGGGGCTGGAGATTGGAAACAACACATCACCAGGAAAACATTCTGGTGACTGGCGAATTTCTAACGAAGAGTGGCAATTTGCCCAAGGTGACTGGAATCTTCGCCGTCTAAAACTTTTATGGCTAGGTATAACTCTAAATGTTTTACTGTTATTAGGTTTTAAGTATTGCACCCCTTTATTCAAGTTTGTTTTTCATCTAGAAACAAACTCACCAGATAGCTCTTTTAAATTGATTGCACCCTTGGGAATTTCATTTTTCACCTTTGAATGCATTGCTTATTTAATAGATGTCTATCGCGGTGCCCCTGCGACTGAGCAGTTTCTCAAATTTGCCACGTACAAATTATTCTTCGCTAAACTGATTTCCGGCCCGATTACGCGCTATCACAACTTAGCAAATCAATTCAATACACTAGACTTCCCCAGTAGCGATAGAGTAGCTGAAGCGCTGTGGTTGATTGCTAGGGGCGCAGTCAAAAAAGGTATTTTCGCAGACCATCTGGGAATTTTTGTTGATTTATGTTTTGGTAATTTGCAACGGGCGGGTAGTACCGATCTCTGGTTAGCTACATTCGCCTACGGGTTGCAGTTATATCTAGATTTCAACGGTTACGTAGACATTGCCCGTGGTAGTGCTATGCTTTTCGGCTTGGTTCTACCTGAGAATTTTGACTTTCCCTATTTCAGCACCAATATTGCCCAATTTTGGCGGCGCTGGCATATCACTCTCGGAGATTGGCTACGTAACTATATCTACTTTCCTTTGGGTGGTTCCCGTCGGGGTTTAGTCCGTACCTGCTGGAATTTACTTACTATAATGCTAATTGCTGGTATTTGGCACGGTGCTGCTTTGGGTTATGTCGTTTGGGGCATATTCCACGGGTTAGCCTTGGTGGTTCATCGACTTACAGATGCGATGAGCGATCGGTTTGAAAGTTTAGAAGAATTCTGGCAAAATCCTCTGGGTATCTTTGTCGCTTGGTTATTGACGCAACTGATGGTTTTTACCTCTTGGATTTGGTTCCGCCTACCTAATCTCCAAGACTCTTCTTTGGTAATTCGGCATCTTTGGGGTTATCCTGCTGACGCCCAGTTTGCCCAAAAGGTCTATGTGGAAGCCTTAAATATGAGCCAATATCAACTCACTTGGGTACTTCTAGCGATCGCTGCCCTTATGGCTGTAGTCTATGCCTTCAACCGAATTCTGAAGTTAGAGTTGAACTGGCCTCTTAAGCTTGTCTTCGCCCCTCTATGTTTCTACGCTGTTTGGTTATTAGCTCCTGAAGGCAGTTTGCCTTACATCTACTTTGATTTTTAAAATTTCCCAACCCAGAAAAAATTAACTCAAACATTAGACAATAGCAAAAAACCTCGAAGGCGGTTTTATGGAGTTAAGCAACGTAATTGTCAACTTGAATTCGTACTTTCCAGGTCGGATACTGACTGCAACCCTTGTCCACACTTAAGATTGATCATCGCCTTTGATTCTATCCATTCACTTATCTCTCCTCTGCTTAGGGGTTGTAGTGGTAGTAACCTCCAACTCATCGTACTTCTTGACTTTGTAGATGAAAGTCGAGAGTAACCAACTTAATACAAAGATGCCAATGATCAAGTAGCCAATTGTGCCGAAATTATCACTTAGGTTACTAATAAAATCCCAAAAGGAACCTTTCATCTCTAACTGATCACCAATGATGCTCAGAGCTTCAATCCCTCCGATGATTACAGCGACTAGTACAGAAACAAAGGTGATGGTCATGTTGTAGTAAAGCTTGCGGATTGGTTTTACGTAAGCCCAGCCATAAGCACCAAGCATTAAAATGCCGTCAGTAGTGTCAACTAGGGACATACCTGCTGTAAACAAAGCTGGGAACAATAAGATTGACCAAATCGGCAGACCTTTAGCTGCCTGACTTGCAGAGATCCCAAGCAGTCCTACCTCAGTCGCGGTGTCGAAGCCTAAACCAAAAAGAAACCCCAAAGGGTACATTTTCCAGCTACTATCTATCAGCCGAAACAAGGGACGGAAGAAGCGACCTAACAGCCCACGTTGGTTCAAAAATTCATCTAAGGACTGATCATCGTAGGTTCCTCCCCGCTTTACGCTTTGGAAGGTTTTATAGACATCCCAGAGAACCACCATATTAATCGCTGCAATTGCCAGTAGGAAAAGTGCAGAAACACTAGTGCCAATTAACCCACCAACCTTTTGAAAACTAGGAAAGTCCCTTTGGATGGTCGAGGCGGTCAAAGCGATCGCAACAGAGGCTAAAACCACAATGGTGGAATGACCCAGTGAGAAAAAGAACCCAACAGCAACAGGTCGTTTGTTCTCCTGCATCAATTTACGGGTAACATTGTCAATCGCCGCAATATGATCGGCATCCACAGCATGACGTAGACCAAAGCTATAAGCTAATACGGCAGTCCCAAGCAGAAGGGGATAGCTGTGAAATGCAATCAGTGCAACTACCCAAACCAAAATATTCACGCTAATCAGGAATGCATAAATATTGATAACTTTACGTCTAACGTTTCTGGAACTATCGTTGAAAACACGCGAAAAACCTGATAACATGCATTTCCTCTTTAAAGACAGATTTTTGTTTGGGGAAAAGGAATAGGACTGTATTAGCAGCGAAAAACTGAGCCTAACTATCTCGTTTAGACTCGTAAAGATTATTTAAGTAACTTTTCAATAGAAACCTATTGGGATAAAAGCTGCAATCCTCTAGGGAGGCGTTTCAAGGTTTCTTATGTCGTTACAAATAAGCAAGGCTTAAAATTTTTCCACAAGCTGATTGTAAAGAAGTGTAAAGGTAAGTTACTACTATAGCACAACGTAAATCTACCTACCATCTCAATTAACCAGACAATTGATTAAGCCCCTTATTGAAGGTAGGTAAACTTTCGCCACAGTGTACTATGCGATCGCATCATTGATAGTTATAGCTAGTTTGGTGTTTAAATGGCTTATAAAGCCTCAATTCATTAGTTTTTTTTATTATTTCATAGTAGGAAAAATTTACAGTTTGATCAGCTTGTTAAAGAATTTTGTAACAGAATATTAAGTCACAGATCGCATCAAAGTAAATTCATATAAACTGTAATTAAATAGGCGGAAAAAAATTCGCTTATTCCATATTTAACAACCCATCGCACTTATAAAACAATGACCACAACCTTACAACGGCGCTCTGACGCTAACGTATGGGATCGCTTCTGCGAGTGGATCACCAGCACCGACAACCGTATATATATCGGTTGGTTTGGCGTTCTGATGATTCCTACCCTGCTAGCTGCGACCACCTGCTTTGTAATTGCCTTCATCGCTGCTCCTCCTGTAGACATCGATGGCATCCGTGAACCAGTTGCAGGTTCTTTGATCTACGGAAACAACATCATCTCTGGTGCAGTTGTTCCTTCTTCAAACGCCATCGGCTTGCACTTGTACCCAATCTGGGAAGCTGCTTCTTTAGATGAGTGGTTGTACAACGGTGGTCCTTACCAGTTGGTAGTTTTCCACTTCTTGATCGGTTGCGCTGCCTACCTGGGTCGTCAGTGGGAACTTTCTTACCGCTTAGGTATGCGTCCTTGGATCTGCGTAGCTTACAGCGCACCTTTGGCTTCTGCTTGTGCAGTATTCTTGATCTACCCCATCGGTCAAGGTTCTTTCTCAGATGGTATGCCTTTGGGTATCTCTGGAACCTTCAACTTCATGATTGTGTTCCAAGCAGAACATAACATCTTGATGCACCCCTTCCACATGTTAGGTGTGGCTGGTGTATTCGGTGGTAGCTTGTTCTCTGCAATGCACGGTTCCTTGGTAACTTCTTCCTTAGTTCGTGAAACAACTGAAGTTGAATCTCTGAACTATGGTTACAAGTTTGGCCAAGAAGAAGAAACCTATAACATCGTTGCAGCCCACGGCTACTTCGGTCGTTTAATTTTCCAATACGCATCATTTCAAAACAGCCGTCAATTGCACTTCTTGCTCGCAGCTTGGCCTGTCATTGGTATCTGGTTCACCGCTTTGGGTATCAGCACGATGGCATTCAACCTGAACGGTTTCAACTTCAACCAATCAATCATTGACTCCCAAGGTCGCGTCATCAGCACCTGGGCAGACGTAATAAACCGCGCTAACTTGGGTATGGAAGTAATGCACGAGCGCAATGCTCACAACTTCCCTCTAGACTTAGCTGCTGGTGAAGTTTATCCTGTAGCAATGACTGCTCCTGCTATCAACGGTTAATATTTCAGTTCAGTATTAGCTAAATAAAAAGCGCCCTCTAGAAATGGGGGGCGCTTTTTTGTTGGAACTATATTTAAAAGTCAGATTGATGATTTTTTACACATAAAATATAAATTAGATAAACTCGTGCTGGTATCAATTCACTCAATGGCTAGACTACTACGGCAAGATTTGGGATAAAGTGGTGGTAGCAGTAACGCCCGCTTACACATCTATTGACTGTAGCCATTGTGGACATAGAGTAAAAAAGTCACTTAGCACCAGAACTCATTCATGTTCCAACTGCGGGATAGAGATTTGCAGAGATACAAACGCTGCGATTAATATCCTCAAAAAGGGCATGAAGATATTAGGGATTGAGTGGCAAAATAACAGTACCTTTGGGCAAAAGGGATCTGCCTCTATTGAGGGAAAGCATGGGGAGAAGACCGCCAATACTATTGATGGGCAACTTGATATAGCAAGCGGATTTCTGTGAACCATGAATTAGAATCCCCCTACCTTTAGGTCGGGGGGTATGTCAATACTATGCCTGCCAAAAGATGCCTAACTCAATACTGATGGATGTGGGGTTCTTTATTATGGGTAATTTGGCGGATATAATATAACAGCTTATGAATTATAAATCATCAGTTATGAGTTTTAACTCCTAACTCCTAACTGATGATTGCTTGTGCTTGCTGACTCCACTGTTGTACTAACTCAATTGCTGGACACAAATCTCGTCGCTGCATTGTTGCTACCTGCAAGCGCATAATTTGTTGGTGCAATCTGTGAGTGGGAGTTTGAGCTAACTGTGCTACAGAACCAATACCTGCATGGAGCAATAAACCACAATATTGTGTCCCAACACTGGGAATACGTGCCAAGTCACCCAAAGCTATCCATTTATTTACATACTGAAGATGAATCTGTAGTTTATTAGCTAACGCTACTCTTTCCTCTAGAGTCTTGCCTTGTTTGATTAGCTGTACTGTGCTAGTAATCCCACAATTTTGCAGTTGAGATTGTTCCTCTTGGCTCAGTCCAGGTAATTGCTCAATTGGCCAGTCACGAGATTGGATAGGACTTCTACTATTTGTGTGTTTAGCAGACATTTTTTAAATTAAAATAGAGGTTTGTTTAAATATTGTGACAGTCGCTTCTTCCCAAAAGTACGCTCTTGCAATTTAGTATTTGTATTGCCGTGTTATTTTAACTAAACCTCTTGCAATGGCATTGTATCAATTAACAATGGCATTATGTCGGCTTGCAAAAATTAAGTAGAGTCGATGGCTAGTATTTTCCACCGCACTTCTCTAAAGTAGGACTTACACAAAACTACACGCTAGTAGGGGCAATTCATGAATTGTCCCTACTCACCTTGCATAACAGTTACCGCTTGTCCGGCGAGAAAAACGCGATCGCCTCGCATAGCTGACGTTAAAATAACTGTAAAATATCTCAACTTTTGCTAGTCTACGGTGGATTGCAGGAAGCTGATGACCCCGATTCCGAAAAGCGCAGCCCAGTTGTATGAAACGGATTTTGTAGCATGGACAGAAAAGACTGTGCAACTTATTCGTGCTGGACAATTTGCACAAGTAGACTGGGATGCTGTAATTGAGGAGATTGAAAGCTTGGGACGGTCAGATCGACGGGAGTTGAAAAGCCGCTTAGAAGTATTATTGCAGCATTTGCTCAAGTGGCATTATCAGTCAAGTTTGCGGAGTGGCTCTTGGCGAAATACGATTGATAAGCAACGCAACCGAATTGCAGATTTGTTGCAAGAGAGTCCCAGGCTCAAGTCCTATCCAGAAGAAGTTTTAGCCCAGTGCTACGATCGCGGATTGAAAGCTGCTAGTAATGAAATTGAACTACCAATAGATACGTTTCCAGTGGAATATCCTTATTCCATTTCCCAAGTTTTTGATGCTGAGTTTTTGCCGGATGCGATTGATTTGTAATATAGGTTTATGCGCTAATTAACTCACCTCGCATCACAGTTACCGCTTGTCCGCCCAGAAAGACGCGATCGCCTCCTGTATAACGTACTTTTACCACCCCACCACGACTTGATGCTTGATAAGCCAAAAACTCATCTTTGTGCAAGCGATCGCGCCAGAACGCAGCAAGGCAACAATGGGCAGCCCCAGTCACGGGGTCTTCATTAATACCTACTCCTGGTGCAAAGAAGCGAGAGATAAAATCATAATTTGGATCAGATTGCGTAATGCTGGTGACTATAACATCAGAAACAGGCAACGTTTTTAGGAGTTGAAAATTTGGCTGCATTTGCCGCACCAAGTCTTCCGATTCCAATTCCACTAAATAACCTAGTGAATTTTGCAAGACAGATTTGTATGGTACACCCAAAGCAGCATTAAGTTCTGGAGGAGCGATCGTTGCTTGTGAGTGATTTACAGGAAAATCTAACTCAATCCACTCACCTTGCAACTTAGCAATCAGCACTCCACTTTTGGTGTAAAAACGCGCAATTTCATTAGCTGACAGATGCCCCTCTGACCAAAGTACATGGGCACTAGCTAAAGTTGCATGACCACAAAGCGGCACTTCTACCGTGGGCGTAAACCAACGCAGATTAAAGCCATCATCTTGTCTAACTAGAAAAGCCGTCTCAGATAAATTCATCTCCTGCGCCACATTCTGCATCCAGCGTTCGTCTTGAGGAGTAGGCAAAACACACACAGCAGCAGGATTACCTGCAAAAGGTGTATTCGTAAAAGCATCAACCTGAGTAATGGTTTGTCCCATTAGAGTCACCTTGAAAGTTAGACAGTAATATAGCGTTTCCTAATGACATGAAGTAAATCATAGCCCCCTCTCGAAGAGCGGGGAGGGGGTTGGGGGTGGGGTTCTTGTACCTTCACTCAAGTGAGAACCGCTATATATTTATCAAAACAGAATAAAGGCGTCATAGCGATCGCCTAGACTTGACAATCTAGATAATCGCTATGTCATCCTACCTTATGCTGTCTTCCAAACCTTGATAAAGGCAACCACTGAATATCCGCAAGCGTTCATCGTTACTCCATTGACTGTACCACCAACCGCAGAGCCTATAAAAGGCATTATTGTTGCTACGTTCACAAAAGTTTTCTCACCTGCTTTGGAGATTAACTTAATTCCTAAAGCTTTGTTTATCTCAGCAAAAGTTTTACCAGGGATAGACATCAAAGCTTTTTGCATAACTTGTGATCCTGCCTTAGTTCCTAATTGATTAGCAAATTCAGATACAGTAACTCCAGCAGCAGTAGCTAAAACTAGTAGTCGTGCAGATTCGCTTCTTATATCAATGCCATAAAGGGCAAAAAGAGCGGATGCTAATTTTACATTGGAATACAAAGTAATCGCAATATCAGTTGGTATTCCAGCTAATCCTATGAGTCCATTTACAATACCGTTGCCTACTGACCAAACGGTTGACTCTAATATCATCAAGTTTGCAATATTATCTCTATTACCTACCCAATAAAAATTGTTGGCAAAAGATAGTCCCCATTACCTACCATCTTCGATCGCACTAGCAATAGTTTGCCCGATAACAGGCATATTCATAATCGATTCAAAATCCATACAGCTTTTACCTGATTAACTGAGAAGACCTAGAGATTTCTAGTTTTAGTATTATCCGTAGTAAAACTTAATGATTAGTATTATTTAAAACTTCATTGAAATAGTGGTAAATAATGCCCATTACACAAAGCAACTTTATATAAACTCAGTTTCAATTTCTGAAACCAGCCTGACAAAAGCTTTAGAAAAGGCTAGGTTAAGTGTTAATCACAAGCCGCACGCCAGCAGCAATGGTAAAAGAATTAGCAATTTGCACCCGTGGATTAACTAAGCAATTTGACCGGCACGTTGCTGTCAATGATGTTGATTTAGAAATTCAGGGGGGGGAAGTATATGGATTGATTGGGCCGAATGGCGCGGGTAAAACAACTCTCATCCGAATGTTGGCAACAGCTGAGGAACCAACTACAGGTGAGATTTATATTAATGGCGATCGCCTACTCCGTGACAAGAGTAACCCCAAACTTAAGCGTCGTCTAGGCTACTTACCCGATGACTACCCGCTATATGAGGATCTGACAGTCTGGGACTACCTAGATTATTTTGCGCGTCTGTATCGTTTGCGAGAACCACGCCGCACTCAACGCCTACATGAAGTTTTAGAACTAATCCAACTTGGTAATAAACGCCACAGCCAGATTTCTACCCTGTCGCGGGGGATGAAACAGCGCTTAAGTTTAGCGCGAACCATTATCCACGAACCGATTTTACTACTACTAGATGAGCCTGTTTCTGGGCTTGACCCCATCGCCAGAATGCACTTCCGCGAAATCATCAAGGCTTTGCAAGAAGCTGGGATGACTGTAATCATTTCCTCCCATGTTCTCAGTGATTTAGCGGAATTGTGTACTTCTGTGGGAATTATGGAACTTGGCTTCTTGGTAGAAAGTACCTTTTTACAGCAACTTTACCAACGTCTTGCCCATCAGCAAATTGTGTTATCAACTTTGGGAAACTTAGAGGCACTTTTGAGCGAACTAAAACATCATCATTTAGTAGAAGAGTGGGAGGTAATACCAGGAAAAAACAGCGTGCGGGTGAATTTTTCGGGCAAAGATGAAGATAGTGCTGAGTTATTGCGATCGCTGATCAAAGCAGGGATTCCCCTAAATGATTTTCACTGCACGCAAGAAGACTTAGAAAGTATTTTCTTAAAATTAGGTCACAAACAAGCATCTTGATACGTCAATAAATATCACTCCCCATTTTTGGAGAATTTTTTCTTATGATGCTCAATTTAGTAGAGAAAATCGGCGATTGGAACCCGCAACTATTCCGGGAACTCAAAGGACGCCTGAAATTTTTTAATGTAGCGATCGCAGTTGTGACATCTCTACTACTGCAACTGGTAGTTTTTTTATATCAGTTACGGGAGTTTCCTGATGATAAATATTCGCTAGATAGCACATACTGTCGTTCTAGTCAAGTATATGAACAGCAACAAAAACAGGCTTTCCAAAATGCTGACTTCAATGATTTAATCTCAAAGCAGATTTGTCCCCAAAACGAAATTGATTGGCAGTTGTGGTGGCGAGACCACTGGGAATATATATTCCTAACATTTAGTGTAATTTTTGTATTTACACTATTAGTTGCAGGAACTTATTTGCTAATCAACGATTTAGCCAAAGAAGAAACTCGCGGTACACTGAATTTCATCCGTCTCAGTCCTCAATCAGAAACAACTATATTGACTGGCAAGTTTCTAGGAGTTCCGAGTTTAATTTATCTCGTAATCTTAGTTGCAATTCCTTTACATTTGTGGGCTGGGCTTTCTGCCAAATTTGCCTTTAGTTACATTTTGAGTTACTACGCAATTCTTGCTGCCAGCTGTATTTTCTTCTACAGCGCTGCACTACTCTTTGGTTTAGTTAGTCGTTGGTTTAGCGGTTTTCAGCCTTGGTTAGGTAGTGGTGCAGTTTTCCTTTTTTTGTTCACAACGATGGTGCTAGCATCGTCTTATAACGAGAGTTTAAATAATTCAACTGCTTGGTTTAGACTCTTTAATCCTTGGGATGTAACAAATTATTTATTTCCTAACTTGTTCCATATATCCAATGGTTTAGCCCTGGAAAACTACCAGTTTTTCTATTTACCATTAGGGACAAGTGTTGTGAGTGTTGTTGGTTTTCACTTGCTGAACTTTGGATTGTGCAGTTACGGTATTTTGCAAGTTCTTAAACGTTGCTTCCGTAATCCTCAAGCCTCAATAATCAGCAAGGAACAAAGTTATTTCCTAGTAGCATTTTGCCAATTGATGATGTGGGGGTTTACCGTACAATTCGGTATAAATAAAGAAAGATGGGATGAACAGGTTGGGGGAAATCTCATTTTGTTGGCAGTGTACAACTTTGTGTTGATTTTAAGTTTAATTGTGGTTCTTTCCCCTCACCGTCAAGATGTACAAGATTGGGCAAGATATCGATATCAGAGAGTTTCTAGCCACAAAAATTTATGGCAGGATCTAATTTCGGCTGAAAAAAGCCCTGCACTCGTGGCGATTGCTATTAATCTGACAATTGTTACTATCCCCTGGCTAGTTTGGGTTTCACTTACATCTGTTTTTGATGCAAACAATGGCCAAACTTGGCTGAGTAACGATATTGACAGGTTTAAAGTAGTTTTAGCTATAGCTTTGTCTATCAGCTTAATGATGATTTACGCTACCATCGCCCAATTGATACTTTTGCTGAAAACTCCTAAACGTTATTTTTGGACAATTGGGACTTTAGGTACAGCAATGTTTCTACCACCGATAATTCTACAATTTCTCGACATCTCCTCATCGAAATATCCAACTGTTTGGTTATTTTCAACTTTTCCTTGGACAGCTATAGAATACTCTGGGGTGACAACAATTTTTATGGCACTCCTAGGTGAGTTGAGTGTTCTAGCGTTGTTAAACTTCCAGTTGACAAGGCAGGTGAGATTAGCAGGCGAATCTGCCACGAAAGCATTATTGGCAGGACGTTAGGTAAGTAGTTATCGATACACGTTAGAACCCCGACTTCTTTGAGAAGTCGGGGTTCTTGTTTTCAAAAATGATTTAAGACTTCTATATTATATCATGTCCGCTTCATTACTTATAAAACCCAAGAACCCCACCCCGCCAAGGCTACACTTTGTCTCCCCTCCCGAAGAGCTCTTAGGGGTTGGGGGTGGGGTGCAATGACTGTGGGAATCATAACTAATTATCCGAACTTGATATTATCTATTATTTGCCTAAATTCACGGTTAAATTTTTAATGGTTAAAAACCCTTGATTTTATATTAGTCCACGCAGGTGGACGAGAGCTTGTGTAGTAGCGTTCGCGTCAGCGTGCCGGAGGCTCTATTCTATTCGCCTAATACTTTTCAAACATCCTCTAAGAATTATGCTAAATCTTTCTACTCAAGACCTACGCTATACAGCCATCCAGTTTTTAGAACAAAGTCCCACACAGCGTCTACAAATTCTTAAGCAACTGGGCATAGCTCGTTATGATTTTTTAACCAAAATACAACTAAATGAAGCAAATGTCATTTGTATAATGCGTTTTTTTAAATATCCAAGTCAGCTAAAATTTCCTAATCTTATCGGAGCAGATTTATCTGGTTTAATTTTAGATGGTGTAAACCTCATCCGAGGAAACTTATCAGAAGCAAATCTACAAGGTAGTAGTTTAGTTGATGCAGACCTCTTATTTGTAAATTTTACGAAAGCCGACTTGAGAAATGCAGATTTACGAGGTGCAACTCTTAACGAGACTATTTGGTTAGAGACTCTAGTAGATAAGTGTCAGCTTGGCGTAGGTTCTGGTTTAAATGATCTGCAACGTCAAGATTTACAACTACGTGGGGCTAGATTTAATTCTTGAGAAGATGGTAATTAAAACAACACAAAAAATTATAATATTATTGAATTGAAATTGTCCTGGATAAGTTAATGAATATTAAGTTGCCCCAAAAATTGATGTTGCTGGGTTCAGGAGAACTAGGCAAAGAATTTGCGATCGCAGCTCAACGTCTTGGTAATTATGTGATTGCCGTTGACCGCTACGCTAATGCTCCGGCGATGCAAGTTGCTGATGCTTATGAAGTTATTTCTATGCTCAGTGCTGATGATTTAGAAGCTGTAGTGACAAAACATCAGCCAGATATTATTATACCAGAAATTGAAGCAATCAGAACAGAAAAACTGATCGAATTTGAACAGCGAGGAATTACAGTTATACCGACTGCGGCTGCTACTAACTATACAATGAACCGCGACAGAATTCGGGAACTAGCGCATCAAGAATTGGGCATCAGAACGGCTAAATATGGTTATGCAACTACTCTACAAGAATTAATTGCAGTTTTTGATGAAATTGGGTTTAGTAATGTTGTTAAACCTGTGATGTCATCCTCTGGTAAAGGTCAGTCTGTGGTGCAAGAAAAAAGTGAAGTTGAGAAAGCTTGGAATTATGCGATCGCTAATTCTAGAGGAGACAGTCAAAAGGTGATCGTAGAAGAATTTATTAACTTTGAAATTGAGATAACTTTACTGACAATTAAACAGTGGAATGCACCGACAATTTTTTGCTCTCCTATTGGTCATCGCCAAGAACGAGGCGATTATCAAGAATCGTGGCAACCCGCACTAATTTCTGAAGATAAGATATTAAAAGCCCAAGAAATAGCCATAAAAGTCACTGATGCTTTAGGAGGAGCCGGAATTTTTGGCGTTGAGTTTTTCATTACCCAAGATGAAGTAATTTTTTCCGAACTTTCTCCCAGACCCCACGATACGGGAATGGTGACATTAATCTCACAAAATATCAATGAATTTGAACTACATTTAAGAGCAATTTTAGGCTTGCCAATTCCTCATATAGAACAGCTAGGAGCATCAGCCAGTGCGGTAATTTTAGCATCAGAAAAATCTGATTCTATCGGTTTTACAGGTGTAGCCGATGCTTTGTCAGAAAAAGATGTAGATATTAGATTATTTGGTAAACCTAATGCTCATCCATATCGGCGAATGGGAGTAGCTTTAGCGAAAGGTGTTAATGTCCAAGAGGCTAGGGAAAAAGCTACGAAAGCAGTCAATAAAATCACAATTATCTAATCCAAGTAGGTGGGTTGAATTAAATATAAAACCACTGTAGCTGTAGGGTGTTTTATCGCTGAGAGGACGGCATTATTTCAGGCTTTCGGTGCGTTACGGAAGCCGTAATACACCGAAAGCCTGTATCAATTACTTAAGGTTAAAAAGGCGGTTATAATATTATGTCCGCATAATTAGTTACGATTGCCACAGTCATTGCACCCCACACGCCAGATGCTCCACTTGCGGAGACCCCTCTGAGCGCTGGCTCCCCTTAATCCCCTCCCCGCTTGCGGGGAGGGGAGACGAAGCGTAGCTTTGGCGGGGTGGGGTTCTTCGGGTTTAATAAGTAATCAAGCGGACATGATATAAAACCTTAATTTTTCCTTAGTCTGCGGAGGCGGACTTGGTTTGTGTAGCCGCGTTCGCGTCAGCGTGCCGGAGGCTCTATTCTATTCGCCCTGGCTCTAAGTTGACACTATTTTTAACCCAATACGGTTGGGTTAGAGCCAAAAACCAAAACCAGCGTAGGTTGGGTTGAGGAACGAAACCCAACATTTTGCAGGGTTTGTTGGGTTTCACTTCGTTCAACCCAACCTACAATTATCCTTAACTGAACTGTATTGATTTTTAACCCAATTGTGAGCTGCTATCTCGTAGCACTGTTAGGCGAATTAAGCGAGGCGACTGGATTCGGCTGATTCAGGTAATTGTAAACAAGCTGGGAAACTTGACGAATAAAGTCTCTCCCCCTGCTGTCCTTATACGGACGGGTGACGAAGATAGCCGCCAAATAGCGCTTACCATTGGGCATAGTAATAAATCCCGCGTCGCCAATGAGAAAGCCGATATCTCCGGTTTTGTTAGCGATGACAGCACCTTTCCCCAAACCTGCGGGAAGCAGTGTGCGAATTGTGGTGTGACGCAGAATATCTAAAACTTGCTCCCGACTCTGTAAAGAAACTAGCTTGTTATTCACAACTAAAGCCAGCACCCGCGCCATATCTTCAGAACTTGTGGTGTTGGTTCCTCTCAAGTCAGCCAAAAGATGGCGAATTACCGTGTCTTTCAGTCCCCAAGTACGGAAACGCTGATTTAGTTTCGCTGCCCCACCCAAGCGATCAATAATCATGTTGGTGGCGGTATTGTCACTGATAGTAACCATCTTAGTGATGGTTTCCAAAGCTGTGTACTTCTTACCAACTCGTTCATACTGCATAGTTCCAGAACCATTGGTAACTAAGTCACGCCGCATGGTGAGTATTTCATTCAGAGTGACTTTACCAGCATCTAAATCCTGGAAAAAGGCGATGAGAATTGGCAATTTAATTGTACTTGCAGCCGGGAAAACGCGATCGCCTCCAATATCCAAATAATCCCCAGTATCCAAATCCAGGAAAAACATTCCTGTTTTGAGAAAACTGTAGCGATTCATCAAGGCTTTAATTTCAGGTTCCAGCGCTTTCATCGGTAAATGCATAGGAACCACGCCAGCAAACAGAGTGCTATGATCACTAACTCTTGGAGAAATACTCGGAGTTATTTCTAGATATTTCGGCTGGGTTGCAGTCAGTGGTAATGGCTTGGGTAACTGCACAGACCAATGATTAGGGGATTCCTCTTGCAACTTTACCTGTGTTAGATCGAAGGTGTAACCGGGTGCTAAAGTAACTACCATGCGGGTAGTCTGTGCGTTAAACTGCTCAATGCGAATCTCTTGAATTACTAACCCCACTCTTTGACTAGTCTGTGGATATCCTAATGTAACTCCAGACAAATCAATTACCAGACGAGTAGGGTTGGTAAGTAATTGTACTTTCGGTTGAACATTCTCATCTGTGGTGAAGTCCAGATGATTGCGATTGCTATCAAAATGCCAATTAGCGATCGCAGCAGCTTTGACAGTAGAGCCAAACAGGAACAAACTTAAGAAGCTGGGTAGAAGCAAGCTAAATTTTAAAATATTTTCTTTGTGTGTGAGGATCATCAGTGAGCGCTTTGTGTGAGGAAAATTCTTGAGAAACAAAAACCGCTCCCTATTAAAGCACAATTGATTGAAAAGTTTTATAAATTATGTGTAAGGCTATTCCTATGATCACCTTGATTGATGTACATTAAAATCCTAAATCTACGGCAATGCGGTGGGCGCAAGCAAATCCAGAAAAAGCGACTGCATTCAACCCTTGACCCGGAAAGCTACTATCCCCTACACAATAAAGTCCTGGAATAGCTGTGCGATTAAAGGGCATCTTTAATAACCCCCACAACTTGCGCCGGGGAATTGGCCCGTATGTGCCATCTTCACGACCCAAAAAGCGGCGATGGGTGCGCGGTGTGCCTACCTCCAGATAATCCAATCCAGCATCTAAACCTGGAAAAATCTTCTCTAGGCGGTCAATAATTCGCCAAGCTGCCTCTTCTTTCTTCGCTTCGTACTCACTCACAGAAAGTTTTTGCCAATCATCAATCCAGTGAGGGGTGAAGGCATGAATGATGTGATATCCAGTTGGTGCTAAATCTGGGTCAAGCAATGTGGGAATCGAAACAAAAACTGTGCCTTCTGCTGCTGTCATCTTTTCCCAATTTTCCAGCAAAATATGATGGCACTCTGTCCCCGCAGGTAAAACTGACTCCTTTACCCCTATATGCAAACTCAAGAAGCTTGGAGATTTTTGATAATTTTGTTGCCATTCTTTCTCATTATCTGGCATTCTTTCTACTGGTAGTAATTGTGCAAATGTATCCCAGCGTGTAGCATTAGAAACTATGCGTTTACCCCGATATACTTGACCATTAGCCAGTTGCACACCTACCGCTTTTCCCTGTTCTGTGAGAATTTTTGTGACTCTAGCTTGGTACTGAATCTTACCTCCAGCCTTCTCTAGACCTTCCACCAGTTTTTGGGCAATTTGTCCCACTCCGCCTTTAGGATAGTTTACTCCGCCATAATGCCTGTCAGAAAAGACCATTCCAGCATTAATCATTGGTGTCATATCTGATGGAACCACCGACCAGCAATAACATTCCATATCGATAAATTTCAATAATTGCGGGTCTTTGATGTAGCGTGTGGCAAAATCCCCCGCATTTTGGGGGAGATACTTAACTAAACCGAGACACGCCAAAGGATGCTGAAAAAATACCCGCAGTAGATACCGAGGTTCTTCCAGCGATAGCAAATCCATGCTGTTGAGACACTTGAATACTTTTTGGCATTCGTCATAAAAGCGACGAAGCCCCTGTTCTTCATGGGGAAAATGAGCAGTAAGATTTTGCAAAAATTTTTCATAAACCCGGTCAACCTTCAGGTCTAAACCTTGGGGTAGATGATAGTGAATCTGCACTGGATCTGCGATCGCTTCTTGGCTGACATTTACAGCTGATAATGCACGGGTGAGTAAGTTGGTAGTACCCTTGTGTCCCAGCCCAAAAATCATTGATGCGCCGACATCAAATCGATAGCCTTGGCGTTCAAAATAACCGGCGCTACCACCTGGAATCAAATAACGTTCCAGTACCAGCACTTTCGCTCCCTTCGCCGCTAACTGGGTCGCTGTTACTAATCCGCCAATCCCAGACCCAATCACGATCGCATCAATATCTTGCATTTTTCTCTTTTGTCATTAGTCCTTTGTTTATTTTCCAATACCTAATCACAAAAAAGAGGGACGAGCCTGCTGCTGCTGGCTAATCCCGTCTGCCGATCCTTAAAAGAGAGGAGAACACTGTAGAAGAATATAGCCTTGATTGATAATTGATGTCAAGTACTAATGAAAAACTTTATCAATAAAATTGTTCTCTCGTTCTTATGCTCTGCATGGGAATGGCTGATTAGGGGCTGCTGCCTCCAGTCAGACATTGAGCCAGAGTCTCAATGAATGCATTCCTCCCATACGGAGTATGGGAACGAGGAAAACCTCATCAAGCTGGGTTTTTGGGACTTGACACAAGTCCCAGTAAACTAAACTACTACAGCAGATTGCAACAAGCGCCTCTGTACAGATTATTGTTAGGGCACAACATTGTTGTGCCCCTACCTGTGTACCTCATTTACCTGAAAAACGCTGTAATTACACGAAGATTTCCAACATCTGGCTAATGGTTGTTAAATAGCTAGGACTAGCCCTTTCAAGGTGAGCAGATGTACTATCAAACTTTTTACGGCATTTCAGGCATCGGCTGGAATTGAACAAAGAATTTAGGTATTAAACTCCAAATTTTTGGACTCTAAATTAAGCGATCACATACGCCAACATACGAAAATTGGGTTAAAATATCATTTATTTAATAGTACAAACGTTCACCTTGAAAGGGCTAGACTTACGCACTGTACAAATCAATCATGGTATGTATTTACCAAAATAGGTCGTTTTAGGCTTTTATTAATCATTCTTTGAAGCCAAGGTGTGATTCAACGCTTTTTAGCGGTTGAATTTTTGATATTTCTATATCAATTGTGTCAGCAGCAATCAAATCTGCTGCTTCTTCTAAAAGCTCATTTTGTTCCTTTTGAATTGCTTCTAAACGATGAGAAATTTCTGCTAATCGTTGTTGCTTATTTGGTTGAAAATTTTCAGGTAGTAAAATAGGCAGATTATCAGTTATTTTAGTAGCTGTCATTCGTTGAATAGCAAAACTGCCAACTTTAGTTAAGGATAGAAAACTAACTTTAATCAAAACCTGAAGTAATTGTATCGGAACTTGGAGTATTGACCAACTAGCTGTTTCAATCAAGCGGACAATTGCTTTGATGATGCTCCAAAGCAGAGCAAGTGCAAACAGCAGAATTACTACACTAATAATTGAGTGATTAGCCGCCCAACCTAGTATTTGAACTAACCGAAAAAATATTGGGTGTTGTGTCAGCCAATCATTCACAGAAGAACTAATTGCTGTTTTTACTACTCCCGATGTTGTACTCTTAACTTGTTCAGCCGTTTGCCAGCTTTGTTCTAAACCTGTCGTAACTCTATCAATTACTCTATCAGTTGTTGTATTCAAAGACTCCTCAACTTGTTGTGCTGAGTTACTTAGAGAGTTAACGCTTCCGCCCACAAAATCTTTTACATTTTGCAAGCGTTCTAAAACTCCGTTAGGCAAATGTATGTCTATTTGGGATTCCATAAAACATTTCACTGAGGTTGAAATCGAACCCGTAACCCATCTTTGGGGCGATTAGTGGGAAAGAACACTGTTTCTAAACTTTGATTGGGTAATATCTCCCAATGATAATTGCGTAGAAGGTGGGCAGCAATAATCTTCATTTCCATTTTGGCAAAGGCTATACCAATACAGATGCGTGGCCCACCACCGAAACCAACTAAACTAAAAGGATACTTTTTATGTTCTTGGCGTTGCGGACTGAAACGATCTGGATCAAAACGCTCTGGTTCAAGGTAGATTTCCTTTAGGCTATGAGTTATCACAATTGAATAAAGCAACTGCCAACCAGCAGGAACGTGATAACCTTTAAACTCAAAGTCTTTAATTACACCACGAAACCCAGCTCCGGCAGATTGATGCAATCTTTCAACTTCCCATAGAACCTGCTCTAAATAGGGCATTTTCCCTAATTGTTCTAAATCCAAGTCACCTTTACTTGCAAGTTGTAATTGTTCTTCCCTAGCTTTTTTGAGTACTTCTGGATGACGGGCTAACTCTACACACAGCCAAGTCAGCATCGAAGTAGTCGTTTCATGTCCAGCAAAGAGTAACAGCACCGCTTGGGCAATGATTTCTTTTTCACTTAGGCTGTTACCATCTTCATCTTTAGCTTGTATTAACAAGCTGATGGTATCTTTAGTTGGGTTTTGCTGACGTTCTCTGACAACTTGAGTTAGATGCTCTAAAATCTGATTACGAGCGGCTATAGCTTTACCAAATGCAGTAAATGGTAAAGACAACGAGTTAATAGCAAACAGCCCATTCCCCAAGGTTGTAAACAACTGGCTGAGGCGCACACATTCAGGCCCAGGACGCGTACCCAACAACAATTGACTGGCAATATCAAAGGTTAGCTGTTTAAATTCTTGGAACCAAGTAAACTCCTGTTTTTTCTGCCACTTTTGGAGATAGCCGCGCGTAATATCTTCCATTGTGGAGACATAATTCACTAATGCTGGACCATGCAACGCCGGCATCATCAAGCGGCGGTTTCTGCGGTGTTCCTCTCCATCTTGGAGAACAAGTGATTCACCGAGTAATATCTTGAAATTATTAGGCCATCCCTCGCGCCAAGAAAAATTATCCATATGGCTTGACAAAACGAACTCTAATGCCTCCGGCCTTACCATTACTACAGTCGGTCTGCCAAAAAGATGAGTTTTGAAGATGGACCCATACTGGCGATAGCGCTTTTTGCCAAAATCGCGGTCGAAAATAAAGGAGAGTGTTTCACCGAATACAGGTATACCAAAGCTTCCAGGAGGAATTTGATTACTTTTCATATGTTAACTTTATTGTTGCTCCAACAACTTTGGGCAAGGCGCTGCCTTGTCTACGCTCCTCTCTAACTCGAAGCACTGGTATAAAACCGCAACGCAAACCGCCAAAACCAAGTAGAAGCGAAAAATAGCACTACTGCTAATATTGCCGCACCTATCAGCCAGCTAATTTCACTCCGACCCAACAGCGCTTGGGCTGGTATAGTTGTTAAAAAAGCTACTGGCATCACAAAGGTGAAGAAAAAGCGATAAGCAGTGGGATATGCAGCGATGGGATATCGTCCAGCTTCCAACAAACCACGCAACACTTCGGTAACGTTGTGTATTTTGACGAACCAAATACTCGTCGCTCCTAGCATAAACCACAGGCTGTACAAAATCACCAAGCTGAAGAATAACGGCAGTACAGCAAGTAGGTAGTCGTCTATCCCTACACCGAGGCGTTTACCTGCATAGCCAATAATAATACTACCAAAAACTAGATCCGGCAGTCCCCAAGGTGAAAGAGTATGGGTAGAAAGCCAAAACTGACTGCGGATAGGTTTTAATAATATAAAGTCCAAAGTGCCTTGCTGTATATGGCGGACAATGCGATTCAAGTTAGACGCCAGAAAAGTAGCAGAAAATCCTTGTAGTAAGGTAAAAATTCCTAGAACTACTAAAGCTGCTTCCCATGACCAGCCACTAAAAGTGTAGCCAGTCCGGTAAAACAAGAATAGGCCAAAGAGGCTGCCGACAAGATTTCCCAAGCTGCTGAGGGTAGCTATGAAAAAATTAATCCGATACTCCAACTCTGCCGCGATCGCAGCACCCCAAAATAGTCTTAGTACTTTCAAATATCTTCG
The DNA here is from genome assembly GCF_036919555.1 of Nostoc sp. GTDB lineage: Bacteria > Cyanobacteriota > Cyanobacteriia > Cyanobacteriales > Nostocaceae > Nostoc. Next base: position 174,458 of record NZ_JBALCS010000073.1, on the reverse strand, counting down.
CATCTTGCACCCATAACCCAAAATACGCCATCTGTAATTATATTTATCAAGATGACACAATAACTTTATGTAAATTTAATATTACTTTTTATTCAGGAAAATTGCTAAACGTTAAGATGTTGTGGATCTATTGTTGAAAAGTAAGAAATTCTATGCATCTGGATTTACCACAACTGATTAAATCACTCGGCTACTTTGGGGTATGGGCGATTGTCTTTGCTGAATCTGGCTTGTTAATTGGATTTTTTCTGCCTGGAGATAGTTTATTGTTCACTGCTGGATTTGTCGCATCTCAGAATTTACTGAACATTTGGGTTCTGATTTTTGGTGCTTTTATTTGTGCAGTCCTAGGAGACAATGTTGGCTATTTTACTGGGCATAAATTTGGCAGAAGACTATTTCAGAAGGAAGATTCATGGTTGTTTCATAAAAAACATCTTGTGAAAACCCAAAACTTTTATCAACAGCACGGTAAAAAAACGGTTGTTTTAGCACGTTTTTTACCCATTGTTCGGACTTTCGCGCCGATTGTGGCTGGGATTGGTGCGATGCATTATCGCACATTTATGTCTTACAACTTAATCGGTGGCTTTCTTTGGACATTCGGCATCACCATGTTAGGGTTTTTCTTAGGAAAATCTCTGCCACCTGAACAGGTAGATAAGTATTTATTACCCATTACTGGATTAATTATAGTTATTTCTTTAGTACCATCGATTATTCATGTAATACAAGAAAATAGAGCAAACAAAAGTTGATATATTTTTCGTAATTGATGGGGATTATTAATTTTGAATTTTGAATTTTGAATTGGGAGCGTTCGCGCAGCGTCTCGTTAGAGAAGCGACGTGACTTCCTTAAACATCAACCTCTATCTGTTGCTAGAAAATCTCGTCTTTTTTCTAATTGCCACACTTTTTATTGTGGTTGTGAACTGGGCGTAGAAAGACACAAAGCCCTATACCCTACCTCTACCATTTCCGGCTTGGTATAAAATCTGGTTTCGCTCAATGCAACTACTAGGAATAGTGCTACCATTAGTAGCGATGCTTTTGTGGGGTGTATGGTGGGGCGATCGCAGTGTGTTAACTGTGCTTGGTTGGTATTTTATCGTATTAGGGTTGCAAATCATCTCTGAGACAGTAACGCTCAGGCAGTTGCAAAATGTAGTGTGGGTGATGATTCCTTATATATACTTGCCTTACCGCTTCTGGCAGTTGTATGAGGGTTTGACACTTTTGGATTCTAAAAGCGAGTTGCTGTGGGTACGATATTTATTAGTTTTTGAATTGGTAGTATGGATTGTTAACTACGCTATAGATGTATCTCAATTGCCACGGCTGTTTCGCTGGGAGGTAAAATCAAACTCTGACGTTAGTTAGGGATTAATCGCAGAATTGACCATTTTTACCAAAGAAGTGCGATCGTTGCAGACGTTGGCGCAGCGATCGCCTGCTTTTAGCCCAACAACATATTGCACTTCCTCTTCTCTAGCATTGGTTTGGATTTTCTGAAGGCAAGCCCAGTTGTTCGCGAAATTCTGGATTATAGCAGGCTTGATCCCAATTCTCAGCTGTTTTTAACTTTTGAACAGTTAGGTGACGAGCGCTTTTCAGGTTAGCACTCTTGAGCTTGGCACCTTCAAAGTTAGTACCTTCCAGGTTGGCATTTTCCAGGTTGGCACCTTCAAAGTTAGTACCTTCCAGGTTGGCATTTTCCAGGTTGGCGTTGGAGAGTTTGGCACCTTCAAAGTTGGCATTTTCCAGGTTGGCGTTGGAGAGTTTGGCACCTTTAAAGTTGGCGTTGGAGAACTTGGCACCTTCAAGGTTGGCACTCTTGAGGTTGGCACTCTTGAGGTCGGCACTGGAGAAGTCGGCATCTTTGAGATTGGCACTAGAGAGATTGGCACCTTCAAAGTTGAGATTAAATAAGTCAGGATCTCCGATTTGGGTACTTTCTTTGAGGTCAACACGTTTGAGGTTGGCACTGGAGAGGTTGGCACTGGAGAAGTCGGCGTGTTCGAGGTCAGCATCTTCAAGGTTGGCACTCTTGAGGTTGGCACCTTTAAGGTCGGCACTGCTTAGGTCGGCATCTTCAAGGTTGGCATCTTCAAGGTTGGCACTTTTAAGGTCGGCACTGCTTAGGTCGGTAGTATTGAGGTTGGCACGTTTGAGGTTGGCACGTTTGAGGTTGGCACGTTTGAGGTCGGCACTGCTTAGGTCGGTAGTCGAGAAATTAGCATCTTCAAGGTTGGCACCGGAGAGATTAGCATTTTCAAGGTTGGCACCTCCAATGTCGGCATCATTCAATGAAATATTATTCAGGGTGCTACCAGCCTTAACCAGTTTTTCCAGCGCTTCAATTCTTTCCGTACTGTCTTTTTGCCCTTGAAGAGCTTCGACAGTATCCAAAAGTTGTTTTATTTCTATCTTTTTGTATACAACAATTCCCACAAATATTACTACAGCCACCAGGAGAATAGAAGTAAAACGAATTGACCTAGAGCGATCATTTTTTATGTCCATAATACTTTGGTAAATAAACTCACAAACTCAACTCGATTACACTAGGTTTGCAGCTTTTTCCTGCTGAAATACCTTGACTTTATTTAAGTAAGTGGGCGTGAATAATTAAAGATTTGTAGTAAGCGGCTTTAACCTTTAAATAGGGGTAGACCAGCTTACTACCAGCCTATTCAATTACTTTTAGATTGCATAACATAGTTTGATTAATTTTTGCCCACTTGCTTAGTTGTTTTCCTAGAAGTAAATGATTCGTTGATTCATTGGGATTATAAAGATATTCGTAATGCGATGAAAGCTTCCCTCTTCAAACACAACTTCAACTGCACAAGAAAATTGGTCAGCATTGACCGTGATTTCCTGGAGGTAAGCCTAGTTGTTTGCGAAATTCTAGCCCGTAGCAAGCTCTTTCCCAATTTTTAGCTGCTTTGAGCTTTTGAAGAGTTAGGTTTTGGGCATCTTGAAGGTTGGCATCTTGAAGGTTAGCACCTTGAAGGTTAGCACCTTGAAGATTTGTACTCTTGAGGTCGGCATTTTCAAGGTTGGCATCTTGAAGGTTGGCATCTTCAAGGTTGCTACTCTTGATGTTGACACCTTGAAGGTTGACACCTTGAAGGTTGACACTGCTGAGATTACTACTCGTGAGATTAGCACCTTGAAGGTTAGCACGTTGAAGGTTAGCACCTTGAAGGTTAGCACTACTGAAGTTGGTACTGCTGAGGTTAGCACCTTGAAGGTGGGCATCTCTGAGATTGACACTGGTTAGATTGGCATTGCTGAGGTTGGCACTGGTTAGGTTGGCATTGCCGAGGTTGGCACTGGTTAGGTCGGTATTGGTTAGGTTGGCATCTTTAAGGTCGGCACTGGTTATGTCGGCACTCTTGAGGTCGGCATCTTTAAGAATGGCACGTTCCAGGTTGGTACCTTCAAGGTCGGCACTCTTGAGATCGACTTCTTTAAGGTCAGCATCTTCAAGGTTGACACTGGAGAAATCGACATTATTCAATGGAATCTTATGCAGGGTGTTATCAGTGTTAACCAGTTTTTGCAGCGCTTCAATTCTTGCTGTACTGTCTCTTTGTTCTTGAGCAACTTCGACACTATTCCAAAGTAGTTTTATTTGGATCTTTCTTCCTACAAAAACTACCACAAATATTACTAAAGCTACGAGGGGAATAAGAGCAAAACCAGTCGGCCTAAAGCGATTATTTTGTATGTCCATGATACTTTACTGAATAAACTCACAAACTCAACTCGATTGTGCTAGGGTTACAATTTTTTTATGCTGAAATGCCTTGGCTTCATTTAGTTATTTTTCTAGAAGCAAATAATTCGTTGATTCACTTGGCTGGTATTATAGAAAACCAAAAAATCCTGAATATGACTTACTCACCTCGGTAATTTCATTAGTATCAGTTTTGGATTATCCCACAGACTGTTAATTGAGGCAAGAGTTTTGTTTTATTCGTGCTGATTTTGATAAATAAAGCTCTGAAAAACTCTCTGTCATACACGGCAGTTATCATGCTAAAACGAGATATTCAGAAGACATTAATTAAGCCTCTGAAATACGTGGTTGGGCGATGAAAAAAAACTTAAAGATAAGTAAAAAGCAGGTAATCGCACCTTATGCAAATGAATAAATATATTCATGCTCAGATTTGCACATTGGTTTGACAAATCTATGACAAATTCATGACGCAAATGTGACGAGATTGATTATGCTGCTTAAAAGTAACAAGTTATTGACTTGTTGTATAAGTAGGTAGGCACGATAAAACCGATATATATTCAGTTTTGTAAAAACGGTAAAATAACGAATTTGTAAGGTACGTGCTAAATTTATATTTCGTTACATACTTGGGAATTTTCTCGCCTACTTATCTTATAGCATTTCCCAATAAGAGTGAAGTACATCTCAAGTTTCACCCCCAACCCCTCTACTTAATTAAGGAGAGGAGAGATAAAGCTTATTCTTTATCGGGGTGAGGTTAAGTTATACCTCAGTTACTTAGGAAACGCTATCAGGACTTACGCAAAAAGGCAGTGAAAACCTTGGTTTACCGTAGGGGCAATTCATGACTTGCCCCTACATTTGGTACTTGATGCGTAAGTCCTAGCGATATAAAAAAATTAGTAACATTCTGGTGTAACTCATATTTATTTAAATACAGAAATTTTAATGGACTATATATGAGGATATTTAGATCCCCGACTTCTTTAAGAAGCGGCGATCTAAATCCAGCTTTAGAAAGTGACATTCCACTTTACATTACTCCCCCATTTAAGATTAGTTGCCATCGTCATCTATAGGAAGTTAGATTCTACAGAGGTTGAATTTTATCACCAGGGTTGTATATACAGAAGTTATCGGAAAGTAATTTAAGATCCCAATATTACCTAATTCCTGAAGAATAATACTTACTTAAGCAAATAAAATCTATCTAAAGATACCAATTTGAATGATTAGAGAATTCCGTTTAAAGATAGAATAAATACCAGTAGACCAACACAACTAATGTCTGGTGACAAATTATTAGTCGAAATATATTCAAGAATTATGCAAAATTATCAAATAACATAGACGAATTTGTAAGCGTCTCGTTGGCGCAGCCTCTCCTAGAGAATAAAAGCAGCTTACCTCAAAGTTCTTGCGTAAGTCCTAATTTTGTGAAACCATAGCTTGTAACTTGCTGATTCAACTGCAACTAGTCTCTCTCTCGCCTGACTCCAGAAAAAGTACTGGTACTAATAACGATCATGAAGCCATCTCCAAATTCAGGAAATAATCAGAAACCATCTAATCATCGTCTGTGGCTTCTGCTTTTAGGACGTACCAGTTTGGCTCTAGGTGGGGTTTTGCTGGTTGGAATTGCAGTTGGTGCTTGGTGGGCTAGAAACTATGTATATAATGATTTAGCACCGTTAGTCCAGCAAAATCTTCAGCAATTGCTTGGGCGTCCAGTAAAAATCGGGAAAGTTGAGCGTTTTTCGCTCTCTAGTCTAAGATTTAGCTCTTTATCGATACCAGCAACTCCCACCGATCAAGATCAGGTGATAGCAAAAGCTTTGGAGGTGCAGTTCTCGCCCTTGGAACTGCTTTTTAACCGAACACTGGCATTAAATGTCACGTTAGTTCAGCCCAATGTCTACATTCAACAAGATAAAGATGGTCGTTGGGTGACAGCCCAAGTTAAGGCTGGGGAGGGACAAGGCTTTATTAAAACTGAGTTGCAGACACTTCAAATTCAAGATGGCGATGTAAAGTTGATGCCATTCGCCGCACCAACTAAACCGAAAGGCTCAGTAATATTAGATCAAGTTGGTGGTATTGCCCGATTTTCAGATCAAAATCAAAGGATCGGTTATGACATCAATGCTCAACTCACTAGGGGAGGCGCTGTTAAAATTGTTGGCGAAACACAACTAAAAGCTCAACAAACTAGCCTCAAGCTGCAAGCACAAAATTTACAAGCATCAGAGGTAAGTCGATTAATTCAGTTACCGATTGCTTTGCAAGCAGGGTATTTAAATGCTGACTTAGAGGTTCAGATTCCACCCAAATTGTCAGAAATAGCAATTACGGGAACAGCTACAGCTAATCAAGTCACTGCTAAAATTCAAAATATTCCTCAGCAGGTTTCTAATTTTAATGGCAGATTTATATTTCAAGGTCAGACAGTTGCTTTAGATAATTTGAATACGAACTTTGGTAAAGTTCCGATTCTAGCGAATGGAACAATTAATACTCAAACAGGTTTTGATGTCTCTGCTCAGATAAAACCAGTTAGTGCGAAAAATATCTTAGACACATTGAATGTGAATTCGTCAGTCCCAGCTAGTGGCGAAATTCAAGCAAATATTCAGGTACGAGGCGCACTTGGGCAACCAGTGGTGAATGGTACAGTAAGCAACACAAAACCTATTCAAGTTGACCGCATTCAATTAAAAACCGTCAACACTGATTTCCGCTTGAATGTATCTCAAACTGGATCTCAACTTGCTGTTTCCAATCTGAAAATAGTCCCCGCAGCCGGTGGTCAAATTACAGGCGGCGGTCAAGCTCAATTGGGAGCTAAAAAGGAGGTAATATTTAATGCTAAAGCTGATGGTATATCAGGGGATATACTAGCACGCAGCTATGGCGTTACTCTACCGATCGCAGTGGGGAATATTTCAGCAAAAGCCCAAATTTCTGGCTCACTTGCTAAACAGCCGTTGAAACTTGATATTAGTAGTGTTCAGGTGACGCCGCCAGCCGGGGGGCAAATAACAGCCAATGGTCAAATTCAACTGACTCCCCAAGGTCAGGTAGGCGTAGATATTCAAGCTCAAGGTATCCCAGGAAATGCGATCGCTCAAGGTTACGGCATTTCAACTCCAATTAAGGTTGGTGGTATATCTGCGAACGCTAAAATCTCTGGTTATTTAGGTACACCCTTAAACGTGAACGTTGCTCGTGTTCAGGTAAATCCAGAGGTGGGAGGGCAAGTTACAGCTAGCGGTCAACTTCAGCTAGCACCCAAAGGTAGAGTATCATTTAATGTCCAAGCACAAAATTTACCAGGGGATGCGATCGCACGAGCCTACAAATCCTCACCTTCGATCACCATTGGGAAGGTATCGGCAAATGCGAATATTTCTGGTACTCTGAACAATCTGCAAACAGTAGCGCGGGTACAAGCGCCGAAAGCCACCTATCCCACTACGGGACGACTTGTGGTTGCTAAACAAGGGGAGAAAATTCTCTTCCCAGATGCAGTTTTGAACGTCGCAGGTGGGACAATCACAGCTCAAGGTCAACTTGCACAACAACGCTGGCAAGGGGTTGTCAACACTTCGCAAATTCAACTCAACCGTTTCTCACCACAACTGCGAGGACAGCTAAATAGCAACATCCAGTTAGCAGGCACAACAAAATCTTTCCAGCTTGCAGATATTCGCGCCGCCGGACAAATCCGCCTTCCTCAAGGGATAGCACTGCTGAAAAAACCGCTGACAGCGCAATTTAAGTGGAATGGACAGCAGATTATAGTTGAAAACGCAAGTACCCCAGGATTGAGTGCTAATGGTGCGATCGCTATTCAGTCTCCACCAACTGGCGCACCCCAAATCGCCGGATTTAATTTAAATGTACTGGCGCAGAATTTCAACTTAAAAAATACTGGCTTTCAAGTTCCTGGTGACGTAGCAGTAGCGGGGCTAGTTGATTTTAATGGAAAAGTTACAGGCACTCCAGATGTTCCCCAAGCTAATGGCAATATCCAACTGCGGAATTTCCAGGTGAGTGACTTGACGTTTGACCCACTTTTAACTGGAAACGTGAATTTTCAAGGGGGACAGGGGGCAAGTCTGCGATTAGCTGGGAAGCAAAATCGGATTGCGCTTAACCTGGGTGCAGATTATCGTCCCACTTCATTTTTAGTTCGACGTGATGGCGCCCTCACCACAGGGAGAACTGAGGGAGATAACTTGCTCATCAACGCCCAACAGTTTCCCATCGCTCTGATTGGGGGCTTTTTACCTAACAATCAATTGAAACCACTGGCCGGGCACTTATCGGGGAATTTAGTTGTCAATCTAAATAATTATGCGATCGCGGGAGACGTTGCGATCGCAGCGCCTCGTGTTGCCAGAGTTGCAGCAGATGAATTTCGCGGTACGATCAATTATGCCGATGGTACTGCTAGCTTGGCTAATGGTCAATTGCGGATTGGAGATAGCAACATCGCCCTGAGTGGAAATGTGCAAACAGGGAATGATCCGCAATTTCAATTTCAAGCTAATTTTGATCAAGCCAAAATCCAGAGACTTTTACAAGCGTTCAATATCTTTGGGTTTCAAGACTTTAGTACCGGGTTGCAGCCTCCGAAGTTGGCTAAAGCAGAAGTACTTAACACTGAATCTATCAGTTTGCCCAATGCAGATTTGAAAACACAGTTAGCATACTTTTCAAAAATTAGCGCATTGGCAGCAAAACAACAGCAAGTAGAGACAAAACAAACTCCATCTTTGCCCACCCTTGCAGAATTAACGGGTGCTTTGAGCGGAGCAATTACAGCGAATGGCTCGTTAAAATCTGGGTTGAATGTCGGCTTTAATTTTCAAGGTGCAAACTGGCAATGGGGTGAGTATTCTATTAATCAAGTTATTGCTCAAGGCACTTTTGCCGATGGTATCGTCACACTTTCCCCCTTGAGTGTTGGGATAAATCAAGGACTGGTAGCGTTTTCAGGACAGTTAGGAATTGAGCAACTATCTGGAAAGTTTAATGTAGCAAGTTTACCTTTATCACTTTTAGAGCCTTTTATCCAAAAATACCCCATAGATATCACTGGGAAAGTAAATGCTGACGCCACATTAGCAGGTAGTTTACAAGACCCTAGTGTTAAAGGGCAAGTGGCGCTGGCGGATGCGACTCTCAATAAAAAACCTGTGCAAACAGGAAAGGTGGACTTTGATTACAACAAAGCTCGCTTGAATTTTGATAGTACTTTACTCGTAACAGGAACGCAGCCAGTTACCATTACAGGTAGCGTACCTGCTCCCTTACCTTCTGCCAAAGTGCAACCGGATAGCAATCAAATCAGCATCAACGCCAATGTGCAAAATGAAGGATTGGCATTGTTAAACCTGTTTACCAACAATCAAGTTGCTTGGGTAGACGGTCAAGGAAAAGTAGATTTAAACGTTCAGGGTACTTTAAAGGAACCAATTATTAACGGAAATGCCACACTTAATAATGCAACTTTTAGCGCTCAAGCCTTATCTGCTCCCCTAACGAATGTCACAGGAACAGTGCAATTTAATGGTGATACACTGAATGTCGAAGGTATCCAAGGCACTTACAATAAAGGGCAAGTGACTGCATCAGGTATCCTGCCAATTTTTACTCCTCAGCAAGCCGCAGCGAATCCCCTGACAGTCTCAATAGCAGATAAACTTAATTTCAAGCTGGCATCACTGTATGAAGGCGGTGTCGGTGGCGATGTGGTAATTCGGGGAACAGCGTTAAAACCGGTAATTGGTGGAGAGATTAAACTGAGTGATGGTCAGGTGATTATTGGAAACTCGGCTACTGCTAATAAAAAATCAGCAGCGACAGCTGAAGCTAACGCTAATGTCATAAACAGAGAAGAGGTTAACCCTAACGTCAAACCTACAGCAGAGAATAGCGCTAGCCCAGTGGCTACAGCAGAGAATAGCGCTGACCCAGTGATTACAGCAAAGAGTAGCACTAGCGCAGTAACTCCACCCAATTTACCTATAGAGTTTGCAGATTTAAAGTTGATTTTAGACAAAAAGATTCGTGTTGCTACTCAGTCCCTACTGAACTTTGTACCCGGAGCAGCCGCATTGAGTCAGCCCCTATTGAGCTTTGATGCCAAAGGCGACTTGACCATCAATGGTACATTAGCCAAGCCGCTTCCTGAAGGAGTCATTCGTTTGACAGGAGGAGGACTGAGCTTATTTTCCACTCAGTTCACCTTAGCGCGGGGCTATGAACAAACTGCGCGGTTTATTCCAAGTCAAGGACTTGACCCGACCTTAGATGTCCGACTTACCGCAATTGTACCGGAAGCATCAGCAATAAATAGTCGAATTTTGGAATCACCATTGTCTGCTGAAGTCAGCGATGTTTCTGCAAACAACTTTGGGACTTTACGTACCGTTACCGTTGAAGCGAGGGTGAACGGGCCAGCTAGTGAATTGGGCGACAATCTAGAACTGACGAGTGAACCTAGCCGTAGTAAGGGAGAAATAGTTGCTCTGCTAGGTGGCTCAATTCTGAATTCTTTCGGTCAAACAGATGCAACCCAAGGGCTAACTAATTTCGCTAGTTCTACCATTTTAGGTGGTTTGCAAGGAAGTATCACTGCGATCGGACAGGCTGTTGGTTTCAGTGAGTTTCGGATATATCCGACTCCATCTACTAATACTAATAAAGCAGCAATCGCTTCAGTTCTTAATTTATCAGCAGAAGGTGTGTTTGATATCAATAAAAATTTCTCTGCCTCTTTATCACACCCTCTTTCTAACAATGATGACTCTTTCCTTTACAATGTGCTATATCGAGTCAATGACGAAATTCTCATGCGAGGCTCAACTAATTTGGATGATCAAAATCAATTCCAAGTTGAGTATGAAACCCGATTTTAGATCAATACAATTGAGTTAAAGAATAAGAATTAAATAATATATAATTTATGTCCCTGGCTTACCTCACCCTCAATCCCTCTCCTTATAAAGGAGAGGGAAGCTAGAGATAGGATGAAGTTTTGCATTTTATTTATTAATCCACGTTCCTAAGCACAGGACTTAGGTAGAAAGGCAGTGAAAGCCTTGATATTACCGTAGGGGCAATTCATGAATTGCCCCTACATTTCGTACTGGATGCGTAATATCATGTGCGCTTGATTACTTATTAAACCCGAAGAACCCCACCCCGACAAAGCTGCGTTTTGTCTCCCCTCCCGAAGAGCGGGGAGGGGATTAAGGGGAGCCAGCGCTCAGAGGGGTCTTCCCAAGTGGAGCATCTGGCGTGTGGGGTGCAATGACTATGGGAATCACAACTAATTACCCGGACATGATATTACAGCTATTTTCAGGTAAATAGACCACGCGGTAAGGGCACAGCAATGCTGTGCCCTTACGATAGATGTGGTTCAAATACATGAAAAATGCTGTAAGCATTTCTTCCTTCTCTTGTGAACAACAAGATTCCCGATTTCTCAAAAAAGTCGGGTATGTGAATCGTGGGAATATGACAGCCCGTCTTTTGACATGATTTTACTATTAGAGCCAAAATACTACTTGGTGACTGTTTTGACTTGGTGTGAAAGAGAACGTGAAAAAGGATTTTTCGTTGCTAACAGTAGCTTTACCGAGTTTACTGATAGCGTTTCCTGGCTTTGCTGCTGAGAGTGAAATTAAGCAGAGAACTGATAAATCAACCGAAGTGATTTCAGATATTCCGAGTTTGAGTGAAATCGAGCTACCCGCCATTAATGCCGAATTATTAACTCAACAATCTGCGCCGAGTGAAGTTAATCGAGAAACAGAGGAAAGTCCGAGCGATGATCCAGACATTTCTATAGAAGCGATCGGAGAACCAGAGAACCTACCTCAATCTACTCCAACTTACGTCATTGATCAAGAAGAAATTCAAAAGCAGGGCGCTACAAGTTTAGCCGATATTTTGAAAAGAATGCCTGGTTTTGCGATCAATGATGTCGGTCATGGTGCAGATACTCACATAGGTACATACTACCGGGGAGCCTCAATTAATCAGTCTGTATTTCTGATTAATGGCAGACCAATTAACAATAACGTCAACATTTATCATGGTGGAACTGACTTAAATAGTATTCCCGTAGAGGCGATTGAACGAGTAGAATTATATAGTGGCACAGCCTCCGCTTTGTATGGTTCCTCAGCCTTTGGGGGAGTTGTGAATATCATCACCAAGGAAGGTTATGGCAAACCTAAATTGAGTGCTAGCGCCGAATTTGGCTCATTGAGTTTAAATAATCAACAAGTAAGCTATGGTGGTTCATCTGCTAATGTTAAGTACAACTTCAGCTTTGAAAGGTTCTTTACAGATAACCGTTACCGCGTCCCTGTAGGTGCAGCAAATCGTGATATTCAGGGGTTTTTATCGAATGCAGATACAGCTACAAGTACTTACTTTGGTAGCATTGGACTGAATTTAGATCAGAAAAATTCATTGAATTTAGATGTTACTAAACTCAGCAGTCGTCGCGGCTTAATTTATTTCGGTTTCCCTCTCCAAAGAGATCGATTAGACCACGATGGTTTAAACGTTGGTTTATCCTGGAAAACTCGTTTAGGCAATGGGGAAAACTCTAATCTTACAACCTCAATTGGTTATAACCAAGATTACTTCAGCACCTATGGCCCTACAGGAGCATTTTACCGTACAGGTGCTTTAGATACACAACAACTCACAGCTAGGGTAGAGCATGAGTGGAAAGTTACTTCCAATGATAAATTGCGCTGGGGATTAGATTTGAAAAACACCGACTTAACCGGTGATGTTTTGAGTACAGATCCTAGTAGGATTGCCAAAAATGAAACTGAAGATAAGAGTTTGTTCAATACAGCTTTATTTGCTGTCAATACTTTGAATATTGGCGAGAATTTTCTGATAGATTTAGGGCTAAGACAAAGCTTTGACAGCCAGTTTGGAAATTATCTTAACCCTAGTGTTGGCTTACGTTATGCCCTCACACCAATAGTAGCATTGCGTGGAAGTTGGGCAGGGGGACAACGCAATCCTGGGTTAGATCAGTTGTATGTTTATGATACAGTTCATGGTTGGGAACCTAATCCTGATTTAAGCCCGGAAACTGGCTCTACTTGGAGTGCGGGAGTAGATGTCAATTTTTCAGAAAATCTCATTGGACAGTTTACTTACTTTGGTAGTAGTATAGGCGATCGCTTGGGAGTAATAGATGGAAAATGGGCAAACATTGGGCTAGTAGATACCAATGGTTTAGAGGCTGCATTGCAATTAAAAATTGCGGCTGGCTGGTCAACTTTCCTCAACTATACTTATACAGATTCCCAAATAAAAACAGGCTCAGAAAAAGGTTTGCAGTTAGGTTTGATTCCCTACTCTGTACTTCAAAGTGGTGTAGGTTATCAAAATGCGGGTTGGCAGGCTAATTTGTATGTTACTTACAATAGTGGCGCTCGCAGATCGATCTTCGCTAACTCTAGTGACAAGGCTACAGATTTTGCACCATCTTTTGTGAATTTAGATTTGAGCGGTCGTATACCTCTAACTAGCAATTTAGGACTGACAGTTTACTTAGAAAATCTACTCGGTGAGCAATATGAGCGAGTTAATCGCATATATAGCCCTGGATTTACTTTTCGTGTGGGTTTAAGCTCCAATTTTTAGGTATCACTGATGATTAAGCTGATTGTTTGGATGTTCATCCTTTGTAACTGTAGGTGATAGTGCCATTACCACACTTTGTTCTTGGGCTTGTATTTCCAGTAGTTGAGGAATCGTCACAAATCGATAGCCTTGGGCTTTCAGACCTGCGATCATTTCTGGTAAAGCCTTGACAGATTTGGAACGGTTGCCGCCCCCATCGTGCAACAGTACAATTGCACCTGGTTTTGCATATTTCAGCACATTTTTGACCAGCATCGGCACTTGAGGCGAACGACGTTCAGCGTCTCCCGACTCTTCTGACCACATCATGACGGCGTACTTCTTGTTTTTGGCATATTCGGCTAATCCATTATTCAAAAAGCCACCAGGGGGACGAAACAGAGTAGTTTTCTCTCCAGTAGTCTTATAAATGATCTCTGCTGTACGATCAATTTCACTAGCCGCAGTTGCTAAATCCATATGGCGATACCAATGATGCCATGTGTGATTTCCAATTACATGACCATCAGCAGCCACTTGCTTGGCAACTTTGGGAAAATATTTCACCATTTCTCCAATCATGAAGAATGTCGCTTTGATATCATTTTTCTTCAAAATTTCTAAAATCTGTGTCGTGTTTTTGGGGCCAGGTCCATCATCAAAAGTCAAGGCGATGACTTTCTCATTTGCTTTTAGTTTCGCTTGATAAATGGTTGTTCCCTGAAAAGGCTTTGGCACTTCATTCATCTGGTTTATTGCTGGGGAAACAACCTGTGCAGATGCACTCATCGTCCTACCTAAACTCGCTCTCGTATTCTTACCTTTTGGTGTTTGAATTCCCAACAGATGGTTAAATTTAGTTGTGCCTACAAGCAGACTGATACCCAAAGTACTAACACCAGTAAGCAATATAATGATTGCTACTTTCAAACTTAGAGCTAATTTATGACTGAACACATTAAATCTCCTTAAATATTAATTATTGGGCATGGTGCATGGGGCATGGGGCATTGGTTATTTCCCCCCTGCTCACCAGATCCCTCATCTCCCTCTTATCTAATTCGCACTCGGTTGTAAATTAATATATCTGCTGCTAAAAGAAAAAAGAATAAAATACCTTGAAACACCCCAGCTAAAGCTAAAGGAAGTCCCAATTTAATCTGCACTAATTCGTGTTACATTATCGTAACTTTCAGCATAGTAGTCTGTCATTTTTATTTTGAAAAACCTGTGGAGACGCGAAATTTCCTGTCTCTACAACTAATCTTTGTCGTTCCCAGGCTCCTACCTGGGAACGACAAAGATATACGAGCTTTTTCAGGGTTGTGATCAGCGCCTGAAAAATCGATAAATGTCTAATATAAAAGCATTCAACATAAAAATAACCTAATGGTGATGTGGGGCACGATCGCTGCCTTCGGAGCCAGAAATCCCGGTATTCATCTGCTTATAGCCTCCCACATCACATACAACACTTGTAATGTTAGTCTTCAGACTCCTCAGAGATAGCTTCAGATTCGGTTTCAAGTTCTTCTGTTTTGACTTTGGCTGGAGGTTTAACGGGTTTTGGTCCACGCGCTAGGGCAGGATTCCCCGGCTGCCTGTTATCATCCCCATAGGATGCCTTTTTCTCTGTGCCAGACGAACGATTACGGGTCGGTTTTGAGCTTTTGGGGTTGGATTCAATCGGAGATATAGAATCCGATTTTTCGGAATTGTTGTCAGTACTTCCTTGGGACTGACGTTCCGATTTCTTGATTGGGCGTTCTACCATTGTTGATTTTTGTAAATTTATCTTTTATCTTTATATTACATCGGTTTGGTGACTATCAAGCTGTTAAGTAGCATTTTTTAAAGATTTTATCAGAAAAGAATTCAGTAGTCAGAATTCAGAATTTAGAATTGAAATGTGAAAATGGGTGCGTTATCGATAACTGAACGCACCCGACAACTATTCAAGAAAATCAGGTCGTGCCTGTTGAGTTGATTTCAACTTTGACTCTAAAACTGTCCAATTCTCTTGCTCAATTAAGTTAGTCAACTCATCGAGATTGTGGCGATATTGTTGCAGCGATCGCAGCAATGCTTGACGATTATACCGCGCCATCATCACGCCCAACTCCGGATTCCCACCACCCACACGACTGGTATCCCGAAAACCTGAACTAGCTAACTTTTGGGCTAATTCTAAAACATCGGGGTCAGTTTCACTCAAACAAGCAGCAATTAACGAGGAACTGACCATTACAGGTAAATGGGAAATCCAACTAACAGCGCGGTCATGTTGCTCAGGTTGACAATAGTAGATATTCGCTCCCAGCGATCGCACAATTTCTTCCACAACGGTAATTGCCGTGGTTGGTGTTGTAGTTATCGGTGTTAGTACATAAGGTTTATCGACAAATAAATACCTCTGTGCAGCTTCTATCCCACTGTCTGCTGTTCCGGCCATTGGATGACCGCCGATAAAATTCTTCCAAAGGGGAGAAATCGCCTTAACTATCTGTGCTTTCGCCGAACCCACATCAGTCATAACGGTAGCGACAGACAAATGAGCGATCAACTGTTCAAATTGGGGCACAATAAGGGCTAGAGGTGTACAAATAAATACAACTTCTGCGGCTGCTAACAGGCTCAGATCAACTGATGCTTGATCAACACTGCCGAGAGCAACTGCCTTTTCACAGGTAGATTCACGGCGGCTGACTCCTAAGATATGATGTCCTTGCGATCGCAAATCAAAACCCAAAGATCCGCCGATCAGTCCCAGTCCTAAAATCCCAATATTCATTTTTGATTTTGACATTCCGTTTTTTATGACTTTACCAACTATTAAAGTTGGCATCCAAGGGGTAGCATCGATGACTGTAGAGGAATTACTGAAACAATACGCAGCAGGAGTCTTAAACTTTAGTGGTGTTGACCTCTCCGAAGCTAATCTGAGTGGGGCTAAACTCAGTGGCGTCAATCTTAGCGATGCTAATTTGAGTATAGTCAACCTGAGTGGCGCGAATCTGAGTGAAGCTAACTTGAGCAATGCCAAGTTGAATATAACCAGACTAAGTGGCGCGAATCTGTCTAGCGCCATCTTAAACAACGCCACTCTCAACGTCGCTAATTTGATTCGAGCGGATCTCAGTCGCGCTCAACTTAGAGGAGCCTCGCTAATCCGCGCCGAGTTAATTCGCGCTAACCTCAGTCGCGCCGACTTATTGGAGGCTGACCTCACCAGTGCTGATTTGCGAGAAGCGACACTCCGCCAAGCGAATCTCCGTCACGCTAACTTGAGTGGAGCTGTCTTGAGAGGCGCTTCCTTAACGGGAGCTAACTTGGAGATGGCTAACTTAAATGCCAGTGATCTCAGTCGTTCTGACTTGAGCGGTGCAAATTTGCGAGATGCTGAACTCAGACAAGCTAATTTCAGCCATGCTAACCTGAGCGGGGCAGATTTGAGCGGGGCGAACCTCCGGTGGGGAGATTTGAGCGGCGCGAATCTCCGATGGGCAGATTTGAGCGGTGCAAAATTGAGCGGGGCTAATTTAATTGGCGCAGATTTAAGCAATGCCAATTTAACGAATACGAGTTTTGTACACGCCAATTTAACTCAGGCAAAATTAATTAAGGCAGAATGGATCGGTGCTGACTTAACAGGAGCAACTTTAACTGGGGCAAAACTTTATGCCACCTCCAGATTTGGTTTAAAAACCGAAGGTATGATTTGTGAATGGGTTGATCTTAGTCCCGCAGGCGATCGCTCCATTATCCAAAACTTTGATTCAGAAGACTCACGAGATTTTTTTAACGAAACACCGCCAACAATTCGGATTATTGTTGATGCAGCCCTAGAACATGAAGCTAATTTTGCGATCGCTGGTGCTTACTATCAAATTGCTCAGGAATATCGGGGGCTGAAACAACCTCCAAGCATAGAAAGTGGGCGTCGTCGAACTGTTTTCACATTTCATCTAGATAGCGATGAAGGATTATTTCCCACTGCTTACATTGCGATTCTTCCCTTTCTAGATGCGGCATCTACCCAAAAGAATATTTCCAGTATGGTGGAAAGTATTAACAGTCAAGTTGTTGCAAACCAAGATTTAAAATTACCCAATATGGTGAAACAATTAAATATTCTTCTAGAGCAAGCCATGAGTCAGGCTACAACAATTAAACAGATGAAAAAAAATATCGAAGTAGCCGCAAAGTTGAATTTTTGCAAGGCTCCAACCCAAATAATTTTAACGAATTCCAGCGCCTACACTTTGATTGTCCATGATAATCCTCACTTTGGGAAAAGATTTATTAATCGCTCTGCCCTCAATGTTTCAGCTGATGATCATATATCCAGTGAATCAACAAAATATATATTACCTTCGTTAAATATGGTTATGGATTTTGTCAAAGGATTTCACTATATTAGTCATTAGTCATTGGGCATGGGGCATGGGACAAATGACAAAAAGTAAATTTCTGGAGGAGAAAAATGCGCGATACCTTTAATAAAATGATCGGTCGAAATCGCTATGTAGTCTTTCGCCTATTTCTGCACTTAGGAGGAGGCGAGGTAGCACCAATTTTGGGAGTATTAAATAGTGCTGGAAGGAATGCGATCGATGCCGATGGCGACTTAGAAGTTTTGGGAGAAGCATTGGTAGAAATTAGTCAAACCCTGCTGCAATACGATGAATATTGGCTTTCTGCTGCCAACGAAGGCGATGTATTTTGGGACGAAGGCGAGGCGGGAGATTACGTGAATGAATTATTTACTGACTCTGCCCAAAGATATCTCAGTGAACCAAATTACAGTTCTGACTCTGGATTAAATGAACCTTTATCTATACCTGTAACCCGCAACGTTATTGTGATAATTACAGTAGCTTACGAAGGAGAAATACCAGAATTAGAAACTGATCTTTCTAACGTTCAGTCTCTGAAGGAAGCTTTTAAAGCCTTAATCAATTTACACTACAAACATAAACTCCAGGCAATCCAAGTGCATTTCTCGCCAGCACAGTTAGGCGATGAACTCACTAACGATCAATTGTTGCAATATTACCCAGAATTGATTCCTTTGTAATCTGTTGGGTAGTCCGTACTTACTAATTCCATTGAGAAATTGTTAAGCTCAGAGATAGGACAATAATCCCATGATCATGACCATAGTACGTAAATTTACAGCCGTTTTTTTAGCTCTGAGTTTGTGTCTGACAACTGTCGCTTGTGGAGGCCAAAACCAAACTAATTCTTCACCTAAGAACGTTAGCCAAAGCTCTAATACCACCAAGCTGAGTGACGGACAGTATCAAATACAACAAGTTACATACGACGATGTAGGTGGTGAGTACAACCTGTTTTTACTTAACAATCAGCCCCCAACCTTTGCAACCGAAAATTTGCAAATGGCACGGTTAACTGATGATGAAATCAAGCAGGGTAAGAAAACCTATCTAAAGGTAGAAAAAGGACAACCGATTTTATATCTGACGGAAGACTTTAAAATTGAGTACGTCCACAATGTTACCGAAAATAAAACCAATCCCCAAACAGGACAACAAGAGACGGTTGTAGTCCGTCGAGAAAACAGCTTTTGGGCACCGTTTGCTGGGTCTGTGGCTGGTAGCTTGGCGGGTCAGGCAATTGGTAGTATGTTGTTTAGACCCCAATATTATGTACCCCCTGTCTATCAATCAGGACAAGGATTAAGTGGCTTCGGTGGATATGGTGGAAGCTATGGCCAAGCAGTTCAAAACTACCAAACTCGTTACAATGCGCCACCCGCAGCTGTGACAAATCGCACTGCGTTCCGTAATACAGGGACAATTAGAAGGTCATATCCTGGAAATTCAACTATACGCAATACACCGCGTAGCACTACAGGTAATAACCGTCCTTCTGGTTCTGGTTTTGGTGGTAGTAACTTGCGACCCTCTGGTAACTCCAGCACTATCAGACGCAATTCTGGCAGTGGTTTTGGTAGTGGGCGTAGTTCACCATCCCGCCGCTCAAGTGGTTTTGGCAGCAGACGCCGTTAGGAAATTCCAAATTCAATAAATAGATTGCCTAAGAAGTGAAGGTAGGTGTTGCACAAAGAAGCCGGAGGGTAACAAGTAAAGCCGGGCGACTAGAAGTCGCGGCTACACAAGCAAAGTCCACCTCCGTGGACTAATGCAAAATCAAGGGTTTTCTAACCCGCGTAACCGGATTTTACCGGGAGCATCTTAGTTTTGCAAATACACCATAGGAGAAACAATACTCCTGCTCCCTCTCCTTAATAAGGAGAGGGCTGGGGTGAGGTTTAGGCTTCCGACGAAAGTGAGATGCCCCCGATTTTACCCATATAGCCGTGATTTATAATCGCCAGGATACACGAAAATAAACTTTTAAAACATCCTCTTATATTTACAGCAGATTGCAACAAGCGCCTTTGTACAGATTATTGTAAGGGCACAACATTGTTGTGCCCCTACCTGTGTACCTCATTTACCTGAAAAACGCTGTATGCAATTCTAACCAGGAATTATAAATTATTCGGTCAAATAATATGAAATACTAAATACAAATATTGCTAAGAGAACAGGAATCATTTTACTAAAGTCTATTCGCTTTTTTTGAACCATTTCTAAACAAGACATCGGAATCATCAGAGGCCAGAAGATAGTTGTTACCATAAACATCACAACCGATAAAAATTTATCTTCGGGAGTGGAAACAGGATGACGTAGGAAAAATATTAACCAATTGCTTAAAAAATAGCATGTCATTAACAGATAACCAATAGTTAAAGTCAGTTGTATCTGATTCACTGTGAGTACTCCTGAAGTTATGTGAGCTTCACCAAACATCATCCGTACAAAGTTATAACATATACAGTCGTCAACTTACCCCCTCTCCTTGCGCTACGGTATACATACAAGTGCTTTCTGAACGCAATTTCCGGTTAAGTGTCATAGCCCCTAAGAAACCTCACCCTGGTTTTACGTAGTAAAACCTGTCCCTCTCCTTAGTAAGGAGAGGGATTAAAGATAGGACAGGGTGAGGTTTTGGAGGATTTTGGGTAATCAGATAATTTGTGTCTACACCGGAGGACAAGGAGAGGGGGTAAGGTTGAAAAATGTACGTTAATGCAAACGAGAAGCGCTATAGCGCAGCGTAAAGCTTTCTCTTCTCCCAAGGTGAGACGCTGTTCGCGTTCGAGAGGCTTGTCTGAGACACGCTGCGCTAGGAATTGCGAATTATTTTATAGCGGTTCTCAGTTGAGTGAGGTACAAAAACCCCACCCCCAACCCCCTAAGAGCAAGCGAAGAGGGGACTATGATGTACCTCATATGATTAGGAAACGCTATATCAATCTTCAACCATCTCCAAAAATTGCGCCTCGCTTAACTGCGTAATTCCCAAAGAGAGCGCTTTTTCTAACTTAGAACCGGCATCTTCTCCTAATACCAAATAATCTGTTTTTTTACTCACTGAATCTGTCACTTTTCCCCCAGCTTTTTGAATCAAAGCCTTCACCTCATCTCGCTTTAAGGTTGGCAATGTTCCCGTAATTACAAAAGTTTTACCTGCAAACTTTTGATTACTATCACCAACTGTTTTTGTTTCCTCTGTGGCAGCTAATTGCAATCCTTCTGCTTGCAAGCGTTCTATCAACATTTGGTTGGCATCAATCCGAAACCACTGGTACACAGATTGGGCAATTTCAGCACCAATACCATAAATTCCTGCAATATCTGATTGCTTTGCTGTAGCTAACTGGTCTACAGTGAAGTATTTCTGAGTCAACAATTGGGCATTCACACTGCCAACGTGACGGATGCCTAAACCATACAATACCCTTGACCAAGGTTGATTTTTCGATTGTGCGATCGCATCTACCAATTTCTCTGCCGACTTTTTCCCCATCCTTTCCAATTCAGATAACTTCTCTGCTGTCAACTCATATAAATCGGCAACGGAATGTACCAAACCTTTATCAACGAATTGATACACTAACTTTTCCCCGATGCCTTTAATATCCAAGGCGTCACGACTTACCCAATGTTCAATGGAACCTTTAAGAATCGCTGCACAGGAAGCATTGACGCACCGAGTCACCGCCTCACCTGATTCTCGCACCACAGATTGACCGCAGACTGGGCAATGGGTGGGCATAATGAAGGGTTCGGTGTCAGTGGGACGGAGTTCTTTTAATACCCTCACCACTTCTGGGATGATTTCCCCAGCTTTGCGGACAATCACAGTATCGCCAATGCGGATGTCTAATTGAGCAATGCGATCGCTGTTATGTAAAGTTGCGCGGGAAACTGTTGTTCCCGCCAGTTGCACAGGGCGCATCTCTGCTAACGGCGTTAACGCCCCTGTTCGTCCCACATTCACAGCAATATTTTCCACACGAGTCGGCGCTTCTTCGGCTGCGTACTTCAAAGCGATCGCCCAGCGAGGAAATTTCTGTGTAAACCCTAGCTGTTCCTGAAGTTTAAAAGAATTCAGCTTCACTACTACCCCATCAGTCATATAGGGTAAATTCAGCCGTTCCGTATCCCAGTATTCATAATATTCTGCCACTTCTGCGATCGAGGCAGAGAGTTTGTGGTTGCGGTTGACTGGAAAACCCATCTTTTTCAACAACTCCAACGCTTGCCATTGGGTATTGGCAATACTGGTATCATCTCTACCAGGAATGTGCAAAGTGTAGCCAAAGAAATCTAACCGCCGTTTAGCGACAATGCGGGAGTCTAGTTGCCTGAGTGTACCAGCTGCGGCATTGCGGGGATTGGCAAATAATTGCTCACCTGCTTTTTGCCTTTCCTCGTTAATTTGTTTAAATACTTCCAAAGGCAAAAACGCCTCACCTCGCACTTCCACCCTTTCTAGAATTTCTAACCCTTCAAAATTCAAACGCAAGGGAATTGAGCGAATTGTCCGCACATTTTGAGTGATATCTTCACCCATTACCCCATCACCTCTAGTTGTGCCTCTAACTAGAATGCCATCTTGGTAGGTAAGAGCCAAAGCAGAACCATCAATTTTGAGTTCAGTGACATATTCCACTGAGTCCATTTTAGATACTTGTCGCCGCCAACGCTGATCCCACCCTTGCAACTCATCGATATTAAACGCATTCTCCAGACTGTACAAGGGGATATTGTGCCGCACCGAAGTAAACTGCGTATGTTTAAGCTCACCCACGCGCTGAGTCGGACTATCGGGTGCTGTCAACTCTGGATATTGAATTTCCAGTTGTTGCAATTCTCGATATAGCTGGTCATAGACTGCATCCTCCATAATTGGAGCATCTAGGACGTAATAAGCATAGCTAGCTTGTTGCAATAACTGGCGCAATTCTTCTGTGCGCTTTACTTCCGGCTTAATCTGTGTCATTTTTATAAGAAGAATTCAGAACTCAGGAGTCAGAATTCAGTATGAATTCTGTACGACTGGATGATAGCGCAGCGTAGCTCATCCTGGAGTGTGTGAATATTGGTTGAAACCGTAATTCACTTCATTTCACTACGCGCTTTCGCCCCTGGTGGTCACTGAGCTTTGCCCAAGTGTAGGCGAAACACTATTAAATATTCCTCCTGATTGAAACTCTATCCCTTTATAGGTAAAGTACTCACCAATTCTGAATTCTGTATTATGACCCCTGATCTATTTCATAGATGCCATAGTCCGGCGTCCAATTATTCCGTCTGCTCTTAACCCTTTAGACATCTGAAATTTCATCACGGCTGAACGTGTATGGTGATCAAAGACACCATTCACATTTCCAGTATAGAATCCTTGCTGCTTTAAAGAATTCTGAGCAGTTTTGACTGCCTCTCCTGTGCTACCTACTCTCAGTACATCACTATGGTTTGCCATACTATTAGACCTGTGATTGGCATGAACCTTTTGCATAGCATTAGGCTTTTTCATAGTGTTGCCCTGCGGCATATTTTGAGCAACGTAGGAAGCAGTAGTCGGATTGTGGTTTTTATTATTGGTTAAAGAGTAAGCAGGCATAGCAGTAGCTAAAGTCAAGGCAGGAAGCAAAGCAAGTACTTTCCAATTCATCTTTTTGTTCCTTGTAACTATGAGAATTCTGACAATGTTGATCAGAAGAGTCATCCTCATAAGGGTTAGTGCCTTATAGTGATTCTTCTCCGTAGACTCTGGTGTGTGGGTTTTGTATAGAGTGAGCCTATTTTTTAACCCAGAGCTTTAGCATCACACGTTATATTGACAGAGCTATGGCAACATTGTGACGAAAGCATGACAAAATTCTTTAGAATTGTGTCGCACAATACCTTACTCCTCATCGCCTAACATTTTTAATAATTTTCTGGCAGCTAAAACGCCCAGAACTCCAGCACCAACTAATTCCACCGCTTGCACCACTTTTTTCCCTACATCTTGAGGGTCGAGGTGGTGATGAAAAATTTTCTCATCCACCCATTCAGTTGTGGCTTTGAAATCATGAATTGCTGTTGGCAATAGCGTTAAATAAGCCGCTTGACGGATTAAATGTGCGGATTCGCCTGCAACTTCAAAAACATTGAATAAGTTAGCAGCAGCATCATTTATCCCCAATTTCAAGAGAGTTCCACGGATGTTAATTTTAGCAGGTTTGAGGTCTTTTTCCAAGGCTAATGCTTTCAAATTACTGGCAATATTAGCCCCTTGTTGATAAGCCACTTGAGCTGTAGGTGGTAGCGAATTATCCTGAACTACTGTACAATCACCACCTGCAAAAACTTCTGGAAAGTCGAGCAATTGCATAGTAGGAGTAACTAGGAGGCGATCGCTATGATCCCGATGTTCTTTGGAAATTGCTAAATCTTTAATCAGTGGATGGGTGGAAGTCCCAGCTGTCCAAATTGTAGTATGTGTTGCTAATGTCTCGATTTGCTGATTGCGCTTATATTCAATTGTGTTGGGACGAACAGCAGTGGCTTCTGCTTCCGTGAGTATTTCAATTGGCACAGTGCGTTTCTTCAATTCCCGTTCGGCAATTTCACTTAAGGGGTCATTAATATCACCATTGAGGATTTGTTTACCGTGATTGAGCAGTATCACGCGAATTTCATTCTGATTGCCTCCCAACGCGGTATACCAATGAGGGAGGAAATCAGCTAAAGTTGCTGCCATTTCTACACCAGAAGCACCACCACCAACCACAACTACTGTTAACAGTTTTCGGCGTTGTTCTAAATCTTCGGTTTGCACTGCTCGTTGTAAACAATCGCGTAAATGCCGCTCAAGAGCGATCGCATCTTCTTGCGTCCAGAAAGGAAAGGCATTTTCTTTGGCTCCCTCAACTTGATGATAGCCAGTAACGCTACCCAAAGCTAATACTAAGTTGCTGTAATTGTAGGAGTTACCCGAAGTTAATTTGACTGCCTTTTGATCCAAGTCTATCGACTGCACTGTATCTTGAACAAAGATGACACCACTACCTTTAAGTAATTCCGAAAAACGTGGTACTACTTGGAAAGTATCCATCTCGCCATCGAAATATTCATAGAGTAACGGCTTAAAACAAAAGCGCTCGTCTTTATCAATCAAAATAACAGAGCGAGGATAATGTCCGTGAGCTAAGTGCAAAGCTGTAAATAGCCCGGTAAAGCCACCACCGACAATCACAGTTTGATAAACTGGGCTGTTCATAAAATCCCTTCCAAATATTGTGAAATCAGAATGTTCAATTAATCAAAGCTTCTACTATAGCAATAAAAACAAAGCAATCAAACTAGCGCTGAGGATCACAGCCAATCCAATAGCGTATTCAACTCTCCGACTAAAAAATCCCACAGCAGCAACCAGGGCGATCGCTAGCCCGATAATGCCTATATATTGCTCTTTTTGTAACCCCTGTGCAATTAGTGGGTCTTTACCTGGTGGTGGAGTTTCTTGAACTGCTTTTGGAGCGAGTTCTGAGGCTGGCATTTCTTGGAAGAATAAATTCATAAAGTTACTCCTGAAAATACTTGGTTAACTGAAGATTTTCATGTCCGCCAAAGATAGAGAAGCGAGAAAAGGAAGACCCAAACTACATCAACAAAGTGCCAAAACAGAGTAGTCGCACTTGTACCGAAGTGAGTCTTATTATAGTTGCCTGGAATGAATGAGCGAATCAGCATAATTATCTGAAGCACAACACCAGCCAGAACGTGTAGACCGTGGAAGCCTGTTAGTAAGTAAAATGTGGAACCAACTAATCCTGTAGTCAGCTTGAAATCGAGATTTTTCCACTCAATTAATAGACCAATTAGAAAGTAGGTTCCCATTGCGATCGTTATCAGCCATAGCCAGCGAAATTTACTGAGTTGATTACGCTTGAGAGCATTTTCTGCTGGTTGAATAACAAAGCTGCTAGAAAGTAATACTACCGTATTAATAATCACAAAGGTAGACAATTCTGGCCCAGAAATACCGGGTGGTAGCCAGTTAGTAGTATTCAGTCGCAGAACAACATAAGTAAAGATAAAACTCAAAAAGATGATGCTCTCTGACAGCAAGAACACACTAAACCCGAACATCCCTTTACCATGATGATCTTCATGACTCCCACCACCACTTGGCAGAAAGCGCTGCAACCAATTTGGTAGGCGTCGCCCCCACTCTTCAAAACGGATCGGACTTTCATCTAAATGAATGGTGCGACGTTGCATAACTCCTTACTCACCGTTATCAGAATTTTTTATTACTGAGTATTTTGGATCGCCATAGTCATAAGGGGGTCTTGTGACAATCGGAATCTCTGCAAAGTTATCTCGCAAAGGTGGTGAACTGGTTGTCCATTCCAATCCAGTAGCGTGCCAAGGATTATCAACCGCCCTTGGCCCGTATAGCCAAGAACCGACAATATTGGCAATAAAGGGCAGAGTAGATACTCCCAGCAAGAATGCCGCTAGACTAACGATGACGTTCAATCCTTGATACCGTGGATCGTAGGAAGAAACTCGGCGCAACATCCCTTGCAAACCTAACGGGTGCATGGCAAAAAACGTAATATTGGCAGGAATAAAGGTCAGCCAAAAATGCAGCTTGCCCCAGCCTTCAGCGTACATCCTTCCAGTTATTTTGGGAAACCAGAAATAAATGGCTGCGAAGATTGCCATCGTGATCGTGTTGAAGACGATGTAATGGAAGTGACCCACCACAAAATAGGTGTTGTTGACGTGAATATCAAATGGCGTTGCGGCAAGCATAACACCAGTAACGCCACCGAAAATAAACATGGCTGCACTTCCCATTGCAAATAGCATTGGTGTTTCTAAATGCAGCTTGCTTTTCCAGATAGTGGCAGTCCAAGCAAATGCCTTCACACCTGTAGGTATGGCAACCAGCATCGAAGTAAACATAAAAGTCATCCGCATCCAGCCAGGGGTGCCACTGGTGAACATATGATGCACCCAAACGAAGATGCTAAGAAAAGCAATACCTAAAGTGGCGATCGCAACTGACCGATAACCAAACAAAGGATTCCGGGAAAAGGCTGGCAGAATCTCCGCAATAATACCGAAGGCTGGTAGCGCCATGATATAAACTGCCGGGTGAGAATAGAACCAGAATAAATGCTGGTAGATGATGGGATCGCCATTTTCTTCAGGTTTGAAGAATTGAGTACCGAAAGCGAGGTCAAACAACAGCAGTATCAATGCACCTGTCAAGGCTGGTAAGTTAATCAACTGCAACAACTGGGCGCTGAAAACCGACCAAACAAACACAGGCATCCGAAAAAACGTCATCCCTGGCGCTCGCATCCAAAAGATGGTAGTCACAAAATTCACAGCCCCCATGATCGAGGAAATGCCGATCAATATTAGACTGACGATCCAAACGAATTCACCGTTAATTAGTTGACCGGGCGGAAATTGTAAACTGACTGGTGGATAAGACCACCAACCTGCCTGTGCAGTCCCATTAGGTAGTAAGAAGCTAGATATTAGCAAAATACCTGCTGGTGGCAGAATCCAAAAAGAGATGGCATTAAGTAAAGGGAACGCCATATCGCGCGCTCCAATCATTAACGGCACTAAGTAGTTAGAAAGTCCGGCGTTGAACGGGATAATCCACAGGAAAATCATGATCGTGCCGTGCATGGTGAACAAGCCGTTGTAAAGGGGGCGGTCAACCACATTGGATTCGGGGGTCAGCAGTTCGGCACGAATGATCATCGCCAACAGCCCGCCAATCAGGAAGAAAATAAACGTCATCACCATGTATTGAACACCGATCACCTTATGGTCGGTGCTGAAGCTGAAATATTGCCGCCAGCCATCAACAGGCTCTTTCTGGTCGGCGATCGCTTCACTAAATTCATGTGTCATTACTTACCTTCCTTTCATTCGCTACGGCGCTTGGAGTGGGTACGACAGTGTACCAACCGCTTTTAAATAATATCTTTGGTGGTTGGATATGTTCGGCAACTGCCTGATTTTTTATAGTCGTTGGTTCGCTAGCCGTTTGAGTAAGCCACTGGTTATACGCTTCAGGGGATTCAACGTATACATCCGCCTCCATCAAGGCAAAGTAAGTACCACTAAATTGAGAATCTTTCAGCTTATATTTTCCTGTACGAGTAGGCGTTAGCACAATGTCAATGTCGCGTTTGGGGATTATATCCTGTTTTAAGCGGAACTCAGGGACGTAGAAACCGTGGATTACATCTTGTGCGTGCATATTCAAGCGGGTGCTACGATTTACTTTTAGGTGTAATTCGTTACTGCTAACATTATTTGGATAGCGGAAAGACCACTCCCACTGTTTAGCGAAAACATCAATAGTTTCAGAAGCAGGTTTGGGAACGTCGCTCACTATTGCAGCATTAGCTGATTCTGACGGCAGATGCAAATGCACGATTTGTCCCAAACCCAAGATATTTAATTGCTGATAAATATGGAAGCTTTGAAAAGCAATCCACAACACCAGCAGAGTCGGGGTTGCTGTCCAGATAATTTCTAGCCTGACATCGCCTCTAGAAGGGTGTCCTTCGCTGTAGTCATCCTTGGATGCACGAAAGAAAAGTACCGAATACACCATCATGCCAACCAGCCCAAGCAAGATGAAAGCTCCAATTGAAACTAAGAAGCTAAACAAATCATCTACTTTTTTTGCTTCTGCGGTGGCTTCAAGAGGCATCCAGGAGTAAGCTTGCTGTCCAATCCAATGGCTGATAACGAGCAGTACTGCAATATAACCAGCTATTAGTAAATATTCTAAAAATCTAAACATAGCAATTTTCCGCAAGTGACCAACCCCAAATAGTATGATAATTCAACGTTGGCTGCACAGATCGTTTACGAAAAATTGGGTCTAATATGATATCCGCCAGATTACCCATAATAAAAGAACCCCTCTCCGCTCTTCGGGCTACCGTGTATACACAAGTCTAGTTGGGAATCAAATGGACAGAAAAGAACGGAAAATTATTTTTAAAATCCTTGATTTTCCGTTATGCCTCTATCAATAATCTGACACTATTGATAATCAACTTGATCAAATCAAAACCTTGCCCATTAAGGCTTGTATCTTACCAGGCAAGGATTTTAGGACTTGTGTATACACCGTAGGCTCTTCGGGAGGGGAGACAAAGCATAGCTTTGGCGGGGGTGGGGTTCTTCGGGTTTAATAAGCAATCAAGCGGACATGATATAAAGCGTCCCCCTGGAAAGGGGGACGCTTAAACCGTCGTTTATCTAAATCTCAAAAAGAAAGCAGGAATAGAGCCAAAGCTAGAAATAAATTAGGTAGCAGTCTAACGACTTGGTAGCGATTGGTATTGCGTTAAAACGTAAAAGTAAAGTAAATACCTCCACTTGTTGTTTAAAATAAATGTACATAACCAACTTTCATCTCTAGTTATTAATAATAAATATCTCAAAGCCTTATTCTTTCTAGAAACTAGCCTGACTACGAGACTGGCGATCGCTCCCTTGTCCGCAGACATCGCACCCCATAAGTTAGTCACAGAGATATTTATGCAGTTTTCAGAGATGCCTTGT
The DNA here is from genome assembly GCF_036919555.1 of Nostoc sp. Classification (GTDB taxonomy): domain Bacteria; phylum Cyanobacteriota; class Cyanobacteriia; order Cyanobacteriales; family Nostocaceae; genus Nostoc. The sequence goes on along the minus strand of NZ_JBALCS010000073.1, from coordinate 145,041 downwards.
CGCAATAAATATACTTGGCAAAGTTGCTCTTTCTACAGTCAGTAAACCAAAAAGTTTTTGATAAGTCTTAGAGGTTGAATGAACAAGTCTAATTTATTACTTACCGGGCGACTGGAAGTCACACGCCAGTTGCTCATGGGGGAAACCCCCAAGACCGCACTGGCTTGGCTATACAGACAAAACTCACCGACCTGGGTTAAAAACCTTGCTTTTTCGTTAGTCCACGGAGGAAGACGAAAGTTTGTGTAGTAGCGAATTCTATGAGACTGTTGGCGAATTGATAGGGGGTCCAACCCCTCAGCCTGAATCCATCTTAATTTCTTTAATCTTCAGTGCGTTTTAACGCACTTTAGCTATTAGCCCGCAATTTATTGCAGGGCGGGAAAGCAACGCCAAACTAAGGTTTTAGGGGTGGGGGGTTTAACAAGAGAGTGAATTCGCCAACAGTCTCATTCTATTCGCCCAATACTTTTCAAACATCCTCTTACCATGCAGACATTTCAGCTAAATACAGAGATATCACCAAACAACCTTAAGTTGAGTATTTTAGGCGATACCCCTAGCTAGCTGAAAGCAGTAAGCGCTAGCCCGGCCGTCAGACTTATCGCTCTATTCCCAATGGTGAATACTTCTGATTCACGATGGCTGAAACCGATGTTTTTACGTTGGTTTTCAAAAGCTTGTGGTTTACTGACACTCCTAGAGGTATTGTCCAGTTCATCTGCGTAGAAATCTCTATGTGCCACTTGCTGTGTTTCGATTTTGATTGGTTCTTCTCTGGGAAAAAAGGTATGGTTGCGGGAACTTACTAATACAGCAGATTGCAATAAGCACCTCTGTACAGATTATTGTAAGAGCACAACATTGTTGTGCCCCTACCTGTGTACCTCATTTACCTGAAAAACACTGTATGTGTGCTTGATCACAATATTAATGTGTTTAACCTCACTGCTGATTAAAACAACTTAGTATATTAAAGAATACGCGCCGTTATGACTCACACCGCACTACTCTAGGTTGCCTAGCTGTTTAAAAATTTAATGTATGAATGGGTTTTAAATATATCTTTTTTTGGCTAAAAATAATCTCTGAGGTGATTTTCCCGAAAATTTCCTGAATAAAGTCCTAAAATATTCAAATTTGAACTTGATCAGTGTAAGCTAAATATGTGAATATCATGATCGCAAATCTATTTTAATCACTTGCATTTATTCCGCTAAACGAGGTATAATCCAAACGTTAAATGACTTGCCAGATGTTCCCTTAAAGGTACTACTACATACGGCAGTAAAAGGATTCACTCTAGAATCTTCCAAGTGAACTTAAGCAATATTTGTTTAAGTGTAATTTTGCTTGATTATTCAGGAGGTAGGAGGCAGGAAGCACCCACGCCGAACAACACCAGATAGTCCACTTGAGCAAAGCCCAAGACCGCACTGGCCCTTTTGCATATCGGGCTACGCGTCTCGATATAATTATTTTGATACTAGTGCGGCTTTAAATCCACAACTTAAGTTTCGGTTAATACTTCTTTCCTTTTGCCCTCTGCCTTTGTTCGTAAAAGCTCCCAAAGTAGTTATGATGTGCTTTCTAGTTCTTATTGTCTTCTACTTCCTGTAGCCTACCGAAAACTAGCTTTTTAGTATTCAAGGTTACTTTTATTGAGACTAAGGCTATCCCTGTGTTATTCCCCTAGACTCGTAAAATACTAGCGGAATAACACCGGGTGATAATTGCACATTGTGTAGATATCTAATTAACCTTGTAGGGTTAATTAGATGTGCAGTTGTGGTCTTTTTGCTGTCAAGCTTTGATCACACCGCTGCAATGGATTACGTTTGCCGATAATTTACAAATCATATAATCTATGCAATTATGTCACACCATTTTAGTCAAGAGAAGGCTGTTAAAAAGTTAGGGATGTCTGAAATCAGTCTTTTAATGCTTTTTCTGGATCAGGTCTTGTTTAAGAGCATGAAAGCTAATTTTCAATCAATATCTGGATCTAGAAAAAATTGTCGGAGTTGGTGATTGAGAACTGGAAGAATTTGCGTAGCGATCGCTACACTCACAAAATTCTGATGTGAAAATAATTCTTCTCAATCACCAATTACCCAGGCCGCTGATTGTCAAAATGAGCGAGCCATATTTGTGTGAACTATTTTGATGGAGTTAGTTGATGTTTACCTTAAATGTAAATGTAGCTAAACAAAAATACCTTGTATGTAAAAGAAAGATGGTTTCTTACCATGCTTTTCGTCCCAACATTACTCCAAGGAGGCTTGGAGCTTCCTGCATGAAAATATGGTATTTAACAATACTTTTAATTAATTTTTGTATCTGATTCAGACTAATAACTAAATTCTATTGTGGAGATTAGAAAATGCCACCAATGCTTTCTGGGCAAGATGTGGGTGAAAGGCTCTTGTACACCTTGGGTACAAAGCTTTCAGAAAAAGAATTACAGAACTTCCTAGCAGAAATGGAGATTGTAGAGCCACCAGTAGCAAAGCAGTTCTGGCAATCTGCACAGACGAATCCTGGTATCTACATCATCCTTACAGGTAAAGTCCGACTGTTGGATAGCTCTGAGAATTTAATCACTACCTTTGGTGCATGGTCTGTTTTTGGAGAATTGACTCTGTTTCCCGAAGCTAACTTTAGTCCTTATGTAGTCAGAGCTTCGACAAACCTAAAACTTGGCTATTTTAGGCAAGAGGCATTGCAAATATTAATAGAGAAATATCCTAACATTCGCGATCGCCTATACGCCCGTGCAGAACTTTGGGATTTGCTATTGTTATGTCGGCAAATCTCGCAATTTCCGTCCCATACATCACAAGTTCCAGGAATGCTCAAAGCCTTATCTCTGTTTGAGCGACAGCAGCTAGAAACTGGCTTTGTAAGTCCAGAAATATCCCAAAATTCCCAGTTGTGGCTATTGTACAGAGGTCAACTGCGGCATTCTGAAGGCCATTCTTTGACACCAGGTACAATCTTTGCCCAATCAGAACAAGGAGATTGGCAAGCAACACAACTAACAATTGCTTACATTCTGAAAAACGACCATAGACAAACAGCATTAGAATACTTCCCGGAGTTGGGGGAGTGGGGAGTAGGGAGTGGGGAGTGGGGCCAGAAGTGGGGAGTGGGGAGTGGGGAAAAAACTTCCCCATCTCCAAAATCTAAAATTATTCCTTTTCCCCAACGAGTTCAACAGCCACAACAACAGCCAAAAAACTCACGTTTTTACTTTCCTAGTCCAAAGGTACAAATAGGGCATTGGTGGAAACGCATCACCAAGAGCTATCCCTTCTATGCCCAACAAAGTGCTGCCGATTGTGGCTCTGCTTGCTTGGTGATGATTGGTAACTATTGGGACAAGCATTTTAGTATCAATCGCCTGCGGGATATGACCAACGTCAGCCGCAACGGTGCATCTCTAAAGGCCATGGCAGCAACAGCAGAAAACCTGGGTTTTGCCACCCGTCCGGTGAAAGCCACTCTTGAGAAATTAGCAGAACAACCTTTACCTGCGATTGCCCACTGGGAAGGCAAACACTTCATTGTTGTCTATGAAATAACGAAAAAGCGGGTGATTGTATGTGACCCGGCTCTTGGTCAACGCAGCTTGACAAAAGCTGAATTTCAAGCAAGTTGGAGTGGTTATGCATTGTTACTCCAACCTACAGCCCTATTAAAAGACACTAAAAACGAAAGTAGAACCTTCTGGAAGTTTTTTGAGTTAATCAAACCTCACTATCGGACACTATTTGAAATCTTTATCGCTTCGATAGTAATCCAATTATTTGGACTGGTAACGCCAGTATTCACCCAGTTGTTGCTCGACAGAGTACTTGTGCAACGTAGTGTTACAACCTTAAACGCCATTGGTGTGGGAATGATTGTTTTTGGGTTGTTTGGTGTCGCTGTCAACGGTCTACGGCAATATCTCCTATTTCATACTGCTAACCGCGTTAGCATTGCCCTACTCGTAGGTTTTATCAAACATACCTTCCGCTTACCCCTTTCCTATTTTGAGTCGCGTTACGTTGGGGATATAGTCTCGCGCATCCAAGAAAACCAGAAAATTCAGCAATTCCTTACCGGTCAGACACTCTCCATCATCTTGGATATGCTGACATTAGTGGTTTATCTGTCCTTGATGTTCTCCTATAGCTGGCGGATGTCATTATTCGTGCTGTGTACTATACCACCATTTTTTATCTTGGCGCTGGCTAGCACAAGTATTTTGCGCCGCATCTCCAGAGAGATTTTCAATGCAGGCACCAAAGAACAAAGCTATCTCATCGAATCCCTCAGTGGAATTCGTACCGTCCGCTCATTAGCAATTGAACAGACGGTGCGCTGGCATTGGGAGGAATTACTGAATGATTTGGTTAAAAAAGGCTTTAATGCTCAGATAATCGGCAATCGTCTGCAAATTATCAGTGGTGTCATCCAAACCTTTGTCAATACTGCATTGATGTGGTATGGAGCGACGCAAGTAATTAATGGCGAACTGACTATTGGACAATTAGTTGCTTTCAATATGTTGGTGGGTAACGTCTTGAGTCCTTTCCAACGGCTGGCTATGCTGTGGAATCAATTGCAAGAAATCGTGATTTCCACCGAACGCATTAATGATGTGTTGGAGGCGGAACCAGAAGAAGATTTAGAAACTAAACCCCGGAAGTTGTTGGGTAAACTCCACGGTAATATTCGCTTTCAGAATGTCACCTTTCGCTATCACTCAGAAACTGAGACTAACGTACTAGAAAATCTGAACTTTGAAATCCAGGCGGAACAGATGGTAGCAGTAGTGGGGCGGAGCGGTTCTGGAAAAACAACCCTCAGTAAATTGATTTTAGGTTTATACCCACCGACAGATGGCAAAGTACTCATTGATGGTCATGACATCACGAGTGTTATGTTGCGATCGCTCCGTTCTCAAATCGGCGTTGTAGATCAAGATACTTTTTTGTTTGGTGGGACTATTCGTGAAAACATTGCGATCGCCCATCCAGATGCCTGTTTAGAAGAAATTATCCAAGCAGCAAAATACGCCGGAGCCGATGAATTTATTCAAAAACTACCGATGGGTTACGAATCCCAAATTGGTGAAGGCGGCGGAATGCTCTCTGGTGGACAGCGCCAACGCCTAGCGATCGCTCGGGCTTTGCTCGGAAATCCTCGGTTATTACTATTTGATGAAGCCACCAGCCACCTAGATTCCGAATCTGAAAGAATTATTCAAAACAACCTCAAAACAATTCTTCAAGGGCGCACAAGTGTAATCATTGCCCATCGCCTCTCTACAGTCCGCAACGCTGACTTGATCCTGGTTTTAGATCAAGGCGTTTTGGTAGAAAGCGGCACCCACGACGAATTAATCGTTAAAAAAGGTCATTATTACTACCTGAATCAACAACAACTGGCTCAAGTTAGTTGAGATTGGGCATGGGGCATGGGGCATTGCTATTTCTCCCCCACTCCCTACTCCCTACTCCCCACTCCCCATTACCCCTTATCCCCAGAGGGGCCCCACCTTCCCCATTATCAGAAATAAAACTATGCCAAATCCCAATAGATCATCGCCACTTCCCCAAGATCAGCCAGATGAGCATCAAAGTTATACACAGCAGGAGGAATCTGTAGAGTTCAACGAGCAGACAGAGACAGAAAATGACAGTGAAGATTTGCACTACGGTACTGAGGGATTACTCAATGCCTTACCTCGAATTTGGACTCGTGGTTTGTTATATGTACTCATCGGCTTTGCTGGTCTAGTCTTACCTTGGGCAACTCTCTCGCGAGTCGATGAAACTGGTAGCGCCAGAGGGCGTATAGAACCAAAAGGCGCAACTCAAAAATTAGACGCTCAAGTTGGTGGGAGTGTCAAAACAGTTAAGGTCAAAGAAGGAGATACAGTCAGAGCCGGTCAGGTTCTACTGGAACTGAACTCCGATTTACTGCAAACGGGACTGCAAGAAGTCGAGAGCAAATTGCAAGGGCTACAAAATCGGCAATCTCAACTGGAACTTCTCAAAAATCAACTCTTAATGTCAACTAACCTTTTAGAGCAACAAAATAAATCCCAAGAATTAGAAAAAATGGCTCAAGTTAACCAGGCAAATCAAAACCTGGATGCCAAACTGAGTAGCTATAACCTCCAAAAGTTAGAAAAACAAGCATTAGTTAAGCAAGCAGAGCAGCAGATTTACACCACTCGCGATGATCAGCAATCGGCTAAAAGTCGTTTGAGTATAGATTCTAGGCAAGTTAAACGTTTTAGCAAACTCGTTCATGATGGCGCGGTTTCTGCAACCCAAATTGAGCAACTCCAAAAAGAAGAACAAGAAAGCAAACGACTCTATAACAAGGCTGTATCAGATATCAAACAAGCACAATTGGGTTTAGTGGAAGAACTAAATCGTTATCAAGTCACTATCAAGACTTTGGAATCTGATATCAAACAAGCAAAACTCCGACTGCAAGAAGAACAAAGTAGCTATAAAAGTCTGATGCAAGCCGGGAAACTGGCTGTAATGAAAAATCAGGAACAGCTAAAAGACCTACAGACCCAAATAACAGCAGCGCAATCAGAAGTGGCTCAGACTAAAAGCCAGATTACATCTATAAGAGTTCAAATGCAGCAACGAGTGGTGCGATCGCCGATTAATGGGGTGATTTTTGAATTACCCACCACTAAGGCGGGAGCAGTAGTACAAGCCGGTCAAAGGATTGCCCAAATCGCACCCAAAAATACAGACTTTGTACTCAAAGCCCAAATACCTAATCAGGATAGTGGTTTCTTGAAGGTAGGAATGCCAGTCAAAGTCAAGTTTGATGCTTATCCCTTCCAAGAGTATGGAATTGTGCAAGGGAAAGTTGCTTGGATCTCTCCTGACTCGAAAGTTAGCCAAACACCCCAAGGGAACATCGAAACCTATCAGCTAGAAATCACCTTAGAACAGCAGTATGTCCAAAATGGCAACAAACGTATTCAATTAGGTGCCGGTCAGACAGCAAATGCTGAAGTCATTATTCGCCAACGGCGGGTGATTGACTTTGTTTTAGATCCATTCAAGAAACTGCAAAAAGGCGGTTTACAGATGTAGTCAGAGGGATACCTACGGCGGTAAGCTATGCACTGGAATTAGGAAATCAGACAAGAGAGAAATAAATTCAAAACTCAAAATTCAAAATTGTTCGCGCAGCGTCTCGTAGAGAAGAAAAAGACAACGAGAAGAATTAATAATCAATGCCCAATGCCCCATGCCCAATGCCCAATTCCCTTAATTATTGGAGAATGTTATGCCCCAGAATCTGACCATTTCTAGTTCAGATATCATTCAGAGTCTCAAACTCTCCTGTCAAATACCTGATGTAGTGGAAGCAATAGCATCGCAAAGCATTATTGCCGAAGCAGCTCAAGAGCTAGGAATTTCAGTCACACCAGAAGAATTACAGCAAGAAGGAGATGAATTACGGTTTGCGAAGAAGCTTGTCAAAGCTAAAGAAACCTGGACATGGCTAGAAAAACACCACCTGTCTGTGAATGAGTTTGAAGAATTAGCCTACAACAAAATCCTTTCGCGGAAGTTAGCAAATTATCTATTTTCTGCTCAAGTCAAAAAGCACTTTTATGAACGCCAACTAGATTATGTCGCCGCCATTACCTACGAAGTCGTCTTCGAGAATCGAGACTTGGCTTTAGAGCTTTTTTATGCCCTAGAAGAAGGCGAAGTCAATTTTCCCGAAATTGCTCGTTTATATATCCCAGAACCAGAACTCCGCCGTATTTATGGATATCAGGGATTGCGATACCGCAAAGATTTTCGTCCAGAGATTGCAGCAGCTGTATTTGCTGCTGCACCACCACAAGCTCTCAAACCGATTACGACTCCCAAAGGGGTGCATTTAATTTGGGTGGAAGAAGTGATTCAACCCCAACTAGATGAACAGTTGCGCCAAAAAATCATTACAGAATCATTTTCTAATTGGTTAAAGCAACAAATCAACACGATGAAAATAGTTACTCAGATAGACTCAGATGCAAATATGCGATCGCCGGAGAAATTGCTAGATATGTCATTCACCAAGACTAAATAGGTTATTAAATTCCAAATATTTTTGTAGCTAACTATCTCCCCTAACTTATGGTAGATATCTGGAGTTTTTAAAAATGTTATGGATACTGATATTATCTGCTTAAAAATTTAATATTTTTTCGTTTTTAGTATTTTGTGAGTACACCCACAAGGTGCTATTTTGATGTGATTAAAAAATAGCTTAAATCGCCATAAGGCTTGCTAGGTAGAGATAATTTTACTTTCTATCTAGATTTTTTATGATTATATTAATTCCATAAATAATGATTTTTCAGCATAAATCTATTAGTTTTATTAATCAAAAATTACTCAAAAAAGGATTGACTTTTTTGAGTAATCAACTATAGTAATTATGTAAGCAACAAAAACAAGTTGGTTACAGCAAAGATTCCCAAACAGCCAATTTCAGGAGAAACTCAAATGATTATTTCTGATCTAAACTACTTGGAAAACACCTCTGAAGAAGTTCTTGGTGGTTATTCTTTTAGTGCTACAAAGTACGTACATATCAACCTGTCCCAGTTTGAGAACCTTACCATTACCAAAAATGTCAACTCAACAGCTAACGTTAAAGGCCACGTAGCTAATTCTGAAACCCAAGCTACTGCATTCGGTCCCAACAGCGCGGCTGAAACAACTGGTTTCACCAATACCACTCCTACTTCTTCTGCTTCTAACTCATTGGCTACATCTGCTACCAGCTAACTAATTCATAGTCGGTATATGCTACCAGATCAGAATTAAACTCTACTCACAAAGAGTATTAACTCATGCAAGTAGAGTTAGGCTTGAAAGCCTAATAGATTCATAAATAGCCGAAGGCTCTCTGCTCATTTGAGCTTTCGGCTTTTACCTAAACTACATCATTTGATCTCAAATAACTGTTTACTCAATAAATTTTTACAATATTTAGTCCTCAACCCAGGCTACAGTTATGTGCTGTTTGCCCGCCCTGAATTAAAATTCTGGGTTAGTATTCTTTATTGCTATTAAAGTAGGGTGGACACTGCCTACCATTTGCTGAAGCCCTTATTTTGCACCTTACCAATGGTTGTTGAGAATGGTGCAAGCTTTCAGTTTTAACAGACTTAAAATCAGTATCTCAGTCGATTTTAACCAAATTAATTAAGTTATAAATTTCAGAAACTTGAGTCACTTGCAGATATAAGAACAAAAGACAAATGAAGTAAAAATACTTGTATTAAGTTATGACTACAATTTCTGAGGTTCTCCAACTCGCTGTTCAACATCACCGAGCCAAGCGCTTCACTCAAGCTGAAGAGGTTTATCGTCAAATTATAGACGTAAATCCCCAGCAACCAGATGCACTATATGCCTTAGGTATGCTGGCGCAGCAGCGGGGAGAATATCAAAATTCAGAGCAATTTTTCCAAGCAGCTTTGGAATTACAGCCAGAAGCAGCCGGAATACACAACAGCTTGGGGTTTAGTCTACAACAACAGGGTAAACTAGAAGAAGCGATCGCCTACTATGAAAAAGCACTAAACATTCTACCCGACTGCATAGAAGTGCAAATGAATCTGGGTAATGCTCTCCATCTTCAAGGAAGGCTACCACCAGAAGAACAAGCCCACTATGCAGACTTAAATCAGCAGTTTGCTTTAAGTAGGCAACAAGTAGAGGATTTCAAGATTGCAGAATTATATTATCGCCAAGCTATTGCATTGCAGCCAGATTTGGTACAAGCTCATAATAATTTAGGAGAAGTACTCCAAAAACAAGGGCGATTCAATGATGCCCTTAAGTCTTACCAACAAGCAATAAAAATTAAACCAGACTATCCTTACGCCTATCACAACTTAGGCTATTATTTCCAGGAAAAAGGAAAATTTGAGGAAGCAATAGACGCTTACAAAAAAACATTAAATATTCAACCTAATTGGGTAATCACCCATAACAACTTGGCAAATGCTCTGAAGGCATTAAATAGATTTGATGCCGCCAGAGAATCCTATCAAGAAGCTATCAGAATTAAACCTGATGTTGATTATATCTATTACAACTTAGGAACACTACTTAGAGATAATAACAAAATAGAAGCAGCAGTACAGGCATTTGAACAAGCTCTCAAAGTTACGCCAAGCTATGCTCCTGCTAAATTGGGTATTTGTATCAGTCAACTGCCAATTATCTATTCCAGTGTTGATGAAATTGAATTTAGACGAAATCAGTATCAACAGCATTTACAAAATTTAGCGAAAGATTATGAATTAACTAATCAGGAAGAACGGGCAAAAGCAGCTGAGTTGGTGGGAGCATTACAGCCCTTTTATTTGACATATCAAGGCTTAAATGACCGAGATTTACAGCGAACTTATGGGGAAATGATTTACCAGATTATGTCAACTCGCTATCCCCAAAGTGTCCAGCCGCTTGTTATCCCAAATTTAGATAAAAATCAAAAGGTTCGTATTGGTATCGTCTCGGGGTTTTTCTGTCATCATTCTAATTGGAAAATCCCGCTTAAAGGTTGGGTAGAAAATCTGGATCGAAGTGAGTTTGAATTATTTGGTTATCATACTGGGGTCAAAAAAGATGATTCAACAATCAGTGCCACCAAGACTTTTGATAAATTTGTTCAAGGTGTTCCCTCACTTGAACAATGGTGTAAGGTAATCACAGAAGATAAATTACATATCCTGATTATCCCTGAATTTGGGATGGACCCAATGACAGTCAAACTGGGTTGTCTGAGATTAGCGCCAATTCAAATGACATCTTGGGGACACCCTGATACCAGTGGACTACCGACAATTGACTATTACTTGAGCAGTGACTTAATGGAACCAGAAAATGCTCAAGAACATTATACAGAAAAGTTAGTTAGATTACCCAATCTATCTATTCATTACACACCCTTAGCAATTGAACCTGAAGTAATTAAGAAATCAGATATAGGTTTAAAAGAGGATGAAATTTTCTTCTGGTGTTGCCAGTCATTATATAAATATTTGCCCAATCATGATGATGTTTTTGCCGCCATTGCCAAGGGGTTAGAAAATTCTAAATTTGTGTTTATTAAACACGAAAGTGAAGACATTACAGAAATATTTCGCCAGCGCTTAAACCATGCTTTTGCAGCCTTTGGGTTGGATTATCAAAAGTACTGTTTATTTTTGTCTCACATGAATACCAGAAAGTTTGCTGGGACTACAGCCTTAGCTGATGTTTTTTTGGATAGCATTGGTTGGTCTGGATGTAACTCTACTTTAGAATCTATTGCCCATAATATTCCCGTTGTCACTTTACCAGGAGAACTGATGCGGGGACGGCATTCTTTGGCAATTTTGCAGATGATGGGTATAGAAGAGACGATCGCCTCAAATAAAGCAGAATACGTACAAATCGCCATCCGTCTGGGGAAAGATGCTGAATATCGGCAATATATCTCCCAGCAAGTGGCAGAAAATAAGCACAAATTATATGGCGATTTAAAACCAGTCAGAGCGCTGGAAGATTTTATTTTGCAGCTGGTTAATAAACCAAGACAATTTGACACCAAAGATGTTTCTGAATTATTTAAACTTGCAGTTCAACATCATCGAACTAATCGCCTAAACGAAGCTGAACAGCTATATCTTCAGGTGATCGAAAAACAATCAGACTATTCAGAAGCATTATATGGTTTAGGGATGCTGGCACAGCAGAAAGGTGCGTTACAGGAAGCACAGAAGTATTTGAATACAGCTTCGCAACTTCAGCCTAACTCGGTGAAAATTTGGTTTAGTTTAGGCAATTTGCATCAAGGACAAGGACAGTTACAAGAAGCTGAAGAAGCTTACAAAAAAGCTATTGCTTTGCGACCAGATGCAGGGACAATTTACAATAATTTGGGCTACACCTTGGAACAACAAGGTAAGTGGTCAGAAGCGATCGTATCCTATCAAAAAGCTCTGGAATTTCAGCAAAACTGCATAGAAGCGGAAGTCAATTTAGGGAATGCGCTTTTTGCCCAAGGGCAGCTCTCAACAGAGAAACAACCCTATTATGCTGAATTGAATTATAAGCTGGGCATTGCCCGCCAACAAGCAGGTGATTGGCAAACTGCTGTTGTTTACTATCGAGCTGCGATCGCACTACAGCCTGATTTAGTTGAAGCTCATTATAACTTGGGGGTGGTACTGCAAGAACAAGGAAAAGAAGAAGAAGCGATCGCTTGCTATCAAAAAGCTTTGGAGTTTAATCCCCAACACCAAGAAGCCAACATCAAATTAGGATAGATTTACCAACCCTAGCACAACTAACAACTAAAAATTTGTGGTTAAACGGGTCGTTTTACCTGATATCCAACTCCGATCAATCTAAACTTAAACTTTCAAATTAAGGAAAGAAAATTTGTGGCTTTTAATCTGGCTTTTAATCTAGGAACCAGCGGTAATGACTTAATTACAGGGACTGCTGCAAGCGATCAATTATTTGCAAATTTCGGTAATGATACTCTATTGGGGTTAGGGGGAGATGATTTCCTTCAGGGCAACCAGGGTAACGATTTATTAAATGGTGGTGATGGTAACGATCAGCTTTTTGGGGGTGACGGCAATGATACGCTTCTGGGTGGTGCCGGCAATGACTTCCTCGATGGTGGTGATGGCAACGACAGAGTAGATGGCGGTAATGGCGATGACTATATTCAAGGCGGACTGGGTAACGACACCTTATTAGGCGGAGCCGGTAATGATCGCATCTTCGATATCAGTGGCAATAATCTCATTTATGGGGGAAGTGGCAATGACTTCATCCAAGGAGCCAGTGGTAATGCCTTTACAGGGGGAGGAATGGATACGATTTATGGGGGTGACGGGAATGATCAAATATTCGCGCTAGGCCAAAAGGATTTCCTCTACGGAGATGCTGGCAATGACACCCTCAGTGGCTATATTGGGGATGATCATCTGGAAGGGGGCACTGGCGACGACAACCTCGATGGCGGTTTCGGAAATGACCTTCTGTTCGGCGATCTTGGAAACGATACTCTAAATGGCAACATCGGCAATGACACCCTCCAAGGGGGCGGCGGTGATGATGTTCTCATCGGTGGTGCTGGTAATGATGTCCTCGTCGGTGTGGGTCGGGGCAGCAAGGAAAGTTTCGGAGGAAAGTCACTAGGCTTTGGGGAAACCGATCTCTTGACCGGAGGGGCTGGGGCAGACCTGTTTGTACTCGGAGGTAATGGACAATTCTACTACCTCGGTGGTTCTACTGTCGGTAAGGGTTTCACTCTCTTTGATGCGGCTGTGATTGGTGTGGAAAGTAATGGGGTGCTGAAACGAGACTTCGATCCGACGGTTGATCGCATTCAGTTACAGAAGGGACTCAATTATAAACTGGGACAAGCCAGCTTTTATAGCGCACTTGACACTATTATTTATGCGGACTTTGGCAAGGGGAATGATATTCTAGGGGTTGTGGTTGGAGCAACACCAGCAGAAGTCGCGCCTACCCTAGAAATTGTAAATACTGCTTGACTTTTACATCACAAGTACTAATATTCCAGGAGACAGTAAAAAATATGTTCTTAGCAATTTTTAAGAAAGTTAAAGATTTCTTCATCAGAATAGTCAAAGACGAAACTCTTCACAGCCAACTCCTGAGCAAGAAAGTTGAGGATTTGAAAAAAGCTGTAGAAAATGGAAGTATGCAAATAGCTGATTTACCATATTTACAGAATGTTTCAAAAGACGAATTGATTTTAGGTTCTGCTGGAGTGAATGTGATATCTGGGGCATTCGCTTTCGGGTCAGATAGTTACCCTTTTGCTAGTGCAAATAGTTCTTCCAAAGCTTGGTCAACAGATGATTACACATCAAATGGCACAGGATTATCTGAGGCATGGGGTGATAATGCTACAGCTAACCTAGCAACGACAGGTAATGGTAATATAGTGATTGGAAATACTAAATTTAAATCTTATCAAAACTCTGCTTCTGCAAGTGGTTCTGTAATCTCGATTGATTCGACCTCCGTACTGAGTTTTTCCGACTTGTTGGGAAGTTTCTTTTGAGGTTTTCCAAGTCCTGATTTTTAAGTTAGCTATTTTCATTCAATTCAATTCTAGCTTCTGACGCCTTGATTCTGTTTTGTTAAATCAGAGCTATTGAAAATCAATAATACCTGAAGGCACAAAACACTTGTGGGTTTTCTGTAAACCCTGCCAATACGCTAAACTTTGTCGTGTGGTTGCAGTTGGACTGCCCATATTTTCTTTGAGTAGTTAATAAGCTCAACAGAGGTTTTCATGTCATCACTAGCTACAGTTTCAGACTTAATTATTTCCACAGTCAAATTTAATCTCGATCCCATTTCAAATTTCAATTACAATTACAATTACAATTTCAGTTCCAATTCCAATTCCAATTTAAATCCCAAACCCAAACCAAAACCAAAACCCAATTTTGTTACCGCTCAAGAGAATACTGTTTTCTCCAACTATAGTCAAAGTCCTTCAGGAACTTTGACTGATGCCCAGACGAAGACATTAGTTAAAGGTGGCTTGGGTGTTGCTATTGCTGAGGCTAAAGCGAGTTTTTTTAAGGCTGACACAACTTTTTCAAAACTCTTCAATGATACTAGTGTCATTGGATTAAATGGTCAGTTTACAGGTAGTTCCGAAAGCAAAACAAAAGTACTTGCTAATTTTAGGGTTGACGCTAATCAAAACTTCTCTTTTGATTTTTCAGCAAATTTAGCGCTGAAAGCTAAAGAAATTGAAAATTCCAAAGTTGAATATAACAAAGCTGTGTCTAAAACCGCTTTTTTGGTGTTAGATACTACAAATCCCAATAAGCCCATAGTTTTAGATTATTTTGGTATCCAGGGTAATTTAATCTCCTCTAATCAAATCGCCGATCTGACCCTTGGTAATAGTCGCAATGTTACGATTAACCTTCGGAATAAAATTTCTGAGATTAATAGCAACAATGGTAGTGACTTCCTCAATGATAGTGCTGTTGGGACTTATCATCGGAATTTTACTCGCAATAGCAACATAGCTGTAGTTGAAATTAATACTAGTACCGTTGAATTGGCAGGAGATACTTTAATTGGCAACTTAGGTAAAGATGTTATCTATGGCACGATTTGGAACGATAAATTAACCGGAACTAACGGTGCGGATAAACTTTATGCCAGCTTGGGGAATGATCAGCTATATGGAAAAAAAGGTAATGATATCCTCGACGCAGGCCAAGGTAATGATAGGCTAGATGGTGGTGATGGCAATGATACACTCTATGGCCGTTTGGGTAATGATGTCCTGATTGGTGGTAGTGGTAATGATGTCTTGGTTGGTGGCGGTGGTAAAGACACATTTATTTTCAAAAAAGCCGATACCCACTTAAGAAATGACTTTGATATCATTAAAGATTTCCAAGTTGGTTTTGATAAGATTGTATTAGATGGCTGGGATTATACTAATAGTAGTCTTAAGCTAGGTGGTATAAATATAACAAATAGCAAAGATGGTGCTGTGATCAAATTAGATTCTTTATTTAATCAAGAAACAATATTAATTTCAGGTGTGACTGCCAGTCACATTAACTCTCAATCAATAGCATTTACTTAAGGCTAATTGCTCTCCAGAAAAACTACTCTTATCCCGAATAATTGCCTGACTTTTCACTCTTATCTGGAAAACTTAACTTCCATTCTTCTCTCCTGTAAGGAGAGAGGCTTTAAATTCTCTCCTTTCCGTTGGAAATTTAGGGCTGACACATTTATTTTTCTCCCATCGGATGAAACTACCCTGCTTTTTAAGAGGGGGAAACAGGCGAAATATTTTATACTTATCAGCCATCCTCTAAGGCTATACTAACCCGTAACAAGCTGATATCAACTTAATAATTAATATATAGCAATCCGATTTGATTCCTGAAATTACTTGCGTAGGCAGCGAACTCTTAACTGGGAATAGGGAACAGGAAACAAGGGGGTAGAAGTGTACTGAGTTTTTTCAAAAATCAAATACGAGTCCTATAGATAGCCATGAATACTACTAATATTTCTGAATCTCAAGTAAAATCTCTGATTAAAATCGCGGTGCAGAAGCATCAGTCAAGTCAAGGGGATGAACCTGAATCGCTAGACAAAACAGAAGTGACTGAAATCTTCCAATTAGCAGTTCAACATCAACGAGCCAATCGTTTAGTAGAGGCTGAACTGTTATATAGTCAAGTTCTGGAAAAACAATCTGACCACCTGGAAGCTTTATATAGTTTAGGGATATTGGCGCAGCAGATGGGGCAACCCCAAATTGCTGAACAGTGGCTAAGTACGGCTTCGCAAATTAAACCTGATTCTGTTAAGACTTGGTTCAGTTTAGGTAATTTGCGTTTAGTTCAGGAACACTTTTCCGAAGCAGAGAAAGCTTACCGTCAAGCTCTACTCATAGTACCTGACTCACTGCCAATTTACAACAATTTGGGCTACGCTCTGCAACAACAAGGATTATTTGACGAAGCAATTAACTACTATCAAAAAGCTCTAGAGTTAAAGCCAGACTTTATAGAAGCAGAGGCGAATTTGGGTAATGCGCTGCACGCTCAAGGTAAGCTCGCCAGCGAACAACAATTGTACTATGCACAATTAAATCATAAATTGGGTGTTGCCCGGGAAAAAGCAGGGGATTTAAAAACTGCTGTTATTTATCACAAACAAGCGATCGCACTACAGCCAGATTTGCTAGAAGCTTATTATAACTTGGGACTGGCGCTGCAATCCCAAGGGGAGTTAGAAGAAGCGATCGCCTTTTATCAAAAACTCTTGCAACTTAATCCCACCTATGGACAAGTTTACCTGAACTTAGGCAAAATTTACCAACAGCAGAAGCAATTCCAAAAAGCAGTTTCTGCTTATCGACAAGCGTTAAAGCTGATTAATCCCCACTATGCCAAAGCATTAGCATCTGACGAGGATGCTGAAATTCTTCAACAAGTACCAGTTACACCCCCAATTCCCCAAGGGGAGGTAATTGTAGGGAAATACAGTTTTCCGGCTATCCAGCCCGTAGTAGATCATACAATCAATCGTCCTTTCTGGAGTGTGGTGGTAACTGTATATAACCGGATAGATTATCTACTCGAATGCCTTGTCAGTGTCTTGGCACAATGGCAGGGAGAAGAGCAGATGGAAATCATCGTTATGGACAATGCTAGTATAACGCCAGTATTTCAACTGGTGAATAGTATTGGACAAGGAATAATCCACTACTACCGCAATCCGCAAAACCTCGGTGTGCCAGGAAATTGGAATGCGGGAATTGCCCTAACTCGCGGTTGGTGGGTTCATTTACTTCATGACGATGATTATACTCTTCCAGGTTTTTATTCCCGGCTGCAAGAGGGTTTAGAAGGGTGTTCGGATTCTGTGGGAGCAGCTTTTACGGGTTATCAAAATATTAACGAGAAAGGGGAAGTAATTTTCCGCAAACAAGTCTATGGAGAGCAGCGAGGGATTGCTAAAAATTGGCTGCAACGCATTGGAGTTAGTAACTTATTGAATATGCCTGCGGTGGTGATTCGTCGAGAGGCGCACCAACAATTGGGGGTATATCATCCCGAATTGACCTATACAACTGACTGGGAACTTTATAAACGCATTGCTGTTTTTTATGATTGGTGGTACGAACCAGAAATTTTAGCTTGTTACCGCCAACATGCTAATAACATAACTAGCGAGCTTTTGCTGACTGGGAAGCAGACGATATCCATCCGTAGGGCAATTGAAATATCAGAGAGTTATTTTCCTATTGAAGACTCGGCACAGATTACGACCGAATGCCGGAGTTATTATTTTCTTTATTGTCTAAAATTAGCCCTAATTCCTCTAGAGGCTGGGAATCTGACGGGAGCTTGGCAAGTGTTAGAAGAGGCTCTAAAAATAGATCATAACCCGAAAGCGATCGCAAAGTTATTCAGTTGGTTAACACAGGAAGAAACAACTCCCCTTCAGAAACCAGGTTATATCCAAAAAGTCTTGGGCTATTATCAACAAGCGATCGCTCTTGAGCCAGACTTGTCAGAGTTGTATTATAACTTAGGGAGCATTCTGCAAGAACAAGAGCAGCTAGAAGAAGCGATGCCTGCGGCCGTAAACTACGCATCCTATCACCAAGCCTTAAAACTCAATCCTCAAAACTGGGAAATCTACAACCGCTTGAGTCAAGTTTACCAAGCTCAAAACCAAATTAAAGAGGCGATTTCGGTGTATCCTCAGGGGTTGACCTTACCGGATACATTTTTACAGACAGACAGTTCATGACTTATCATCTGGGATTCTGGTGTCATCCATGCGCCAGGGTATAGAAATTTCTGAGAGTTATCTTTCTGCTGAACATCGTACAGACATGACAACCCAAACTGGTAAGTAGGTAGGCATTTGCTATTTTAGGAGAAAATATTGCTACTGAATTAAAATTCCCACAAATTGCGATCGCGGCATAATATAACGCCGTGTGGATCTCAATGAGTGTAAAAAGCCTTGTAAAACCTCACCCCAACCCTCTCCTTGGTAAGGAGAGGGAGCAAGAATCTTGTTTCTCATCTGGTATATTTGCACTCATTGAGATGCTCCCTGTGCGACTTTCTCTCATATCATGTCCGCTTGATTACTTATTAAACCCGAAGAACCTCACCCCGCCAAAGCTATGCTTTGTCTCCCCTCCCCGCTTGCAGGGAGGGGCTGGGGGTGGGGTTCTTTTATTATGGGTAATCTGGCGGACATGATATCAAACGTAACTTCCAACGCCTTCGCTTGTAGGGAAGGGGAGTAAGATTTCTCGTAGGGGCGCAGCAATGCTCATTGGGGGCTTTTCTTAGTGCTATTCCAATAACCCACGGAGGTGGGTTTTGCCTGTTTATAACCGCCCTTTTTGCTTAAGTTGACACTTGTGAGCAATGTTCCCTACTGCGTGGCCTATTTACGTGAAAATAGCTGTAATTAGAAATCTGATTTTTGCCAAAAAATATAAATTATGAATTTAGCAAAACCAACAAATAATCAATCAACCACTGGTAACTGTCTGTTCTGTGGGACAGAGTTGCACCATACCTTCGTAGATTTAGGTATGTCTCCTCTCTGCGAAAGCTATCGCAGTCTCAAACAACTCAACCAAGTGGAGTCTTTTTATCCTCTGCATGTCTATGTTTGCGAGGA
This sequence comes from Nostoc sp., assembly GCF_036919555.1. GTDB lineage: Bacteria > Cyanobacteriota > Cyanobacteriia > Cyanobacteriales > Nostocaceae > Nostoc. The sequence goes on along the minus strand of NZ_JBALCS010000073.1, from coordinate 125,758 downwards.
GTGTTTTTTAGTTCAACTTCAAGAATACATTAGCCCGGAAAATATTTTTAGCGACTACGCTTATTTCTCTTCCTACTCTGATAGCTGGTTGCAACATGCCAAGAACTACGTTGATTTAGTAGTAGAGCGTTTACAATTAACCCAGGAAAGTCAGGTAATAGAAATTGCTAGTAATGATGGCTACTTGCTGCAATACTTTGTTGCCAAAAGTATCCCGGTGCTGGGAATAGAGCCAGCCGCAAATATTGCTGAAGTAGCAATTAAAAAAGGTATTCCTACAGTTGTCAAATTTTTTGGACAGCAGACAGCCCAAGAACAGATTGCTAAGGGCAAACAGGCAGATTTATTACTAGGAAATAATGTCCTTGCCCACACACCGTATCTTAATGATTTTCTGAAAGGAATGAAAATTATCCTGAAACCACATGGTGTAATTACTATGGAATTTCCCCACTTGATGCGGTTAATCGAGGAAAATCAGTTTGATACTATTTACCATGAGCATTTCTCTTATTTTTCATTTCTCACCGTAGAAAAGATTTTTGCTGCTCACGGTTTGACAATTTTTGATGTAGAAGAATTAACTACTCATGGTGGTTCTTTGAGAATTTATGCTCGCCACAATGAAGATTATTCTAAACCCGTTCGCCACCAAGTATCAGAACTTAAATATAGAGAAGAAGCGGCTGGTTTTACGCAATTAGAATACTATTTTTCATTTGGGGAACAAGTCAAAGAAACCAAACGGAAGTTACTAGATTTCTTGATCAAAGTTAAGCAAGAGGGAAAATCGATTGTTGGTTATGGCGCTCCAGGTAAGGGAAATACTCTCTTAAACTATTGTAGTATCCGCACAGATTTTCTTGATTATACAGTAGACCGTAACCCTTACAAACAAGGTAAATTTCTACCAGGAACTCATATTCCGATTTTTCATCCAGACAAAATTGCCGAAACAAAGCCTGACTATGTACTAATTTTACCCTGGAATTTGAAAACTGAAATTATGACACAAATAGCTTATATTCGTGATTGGGGAGGTCAATTTATTGTACCAATTCCCGAAGTTAATGTCTACTCTTAAGCGGTTGATATTTTTTGCTCATCAAAAAAGAGGAATTTACATGAAAGTAGTTTTATTCTGTGGTGGTTTAGGAACTAGAATGAGAGATTATTCAGAAACTATTCCTAAGCCAATGGTGAATATTGGTTATAGACCAATATTATGGCATGTAATGAAATACTATGCTCATTATGGACACAAAGATTTTATCTTATGTCTTGGTTACAAGGCTGACCTAATTAAAAGCTATTTTTTAAATTATAATGAATGGCTCTCTAATAATTTTAGCCTTTCCAACGGTAGCCAAATCCAGTTATTTAATCGGGATATTCAAGATTGGAATATCACATTTGTAGATACAGGGTTAACTGCCAATATTGGACAAAGATTGAAGGCAGTAGAAAAGTATTTAGAAGGAGAAGAAGTATTTTTAGGTAACTACAGTGATGGTTTGACAGATTTGCATCTACCAGCGTATATTCAGCATTTTTATCAGCGTGATAAAATCGGTAGTTTTTTGTGTGTCAGACCAAGCCAAACTTTTCACCTAGTTGATATGGACGAGGATGGTTTGGTGAAGGATATAAAAGATGTCAAGCAACGTGATATTTGGATTAATGGAGGATATTTTATCTTTAAAAAAGAGATTTTTAACTATATTAATTATGGTGAAGAACTTGTTTTTGAGCCTTTTCAACGACTGATTGCCAAAGAAGAACTTTTTGCGTATAAATATACTGGCTTTTTCGGGGTAATGGATACGTTTAAAGAGAAGCAACAGTTGGATGATATGTATGCTCAAGGGGAAAGACCTTGGGAAGTATGGGGAGATAAACAACTAGAAGTAAGGCATATATGATCCAACTTAGCTTAAACAAGACAGAAGAATCTGAGTACAAAATCCTTTGTCTAGGTTCTCATTGCGATGATATCGAGATTGGTTGTGGAGGCACAATCTTAAAGCTGATACAGAATTACCAGCATGTTGTCATCGATTGGGTTGTTTTTAGTTCCAACGAGCAAAGAGCACAGGAAGCAACAGCAAGTGCCAATCTTTTCTTAAAAGAAATCCAGACCAAGAAAATTATCATTAAAAATTTTCGAGATGGCTTTTTACCTTTCCAAGGGATAGAGGTGAAGGAATGCTTTGAACAGTTGAAGCAGGAATTTTCACCAGATATAATCTTTACTCACCACCGAGACGATCGCCACCAAGATCACCGCTTAATTTCTGAGTTGACTTGGAATACCTTCAGAAATCATTTAATTTTGGAATATGAGATCCCAAAATACGATGGTGATTTGGGTATTCCTAATTTCTTTGTCCATTTAGATGAGGCACTTTGCCGCCGAAAAATTCAATACATTTTGGATGCGTTTGCCACCCAAAATAATAAGCAGTGGTTTACAGAAGATACTTTTCGTTCTATTCTCCGAATTCGCGGGATTGAATCAAATTCACCGAGTAAATATGCTGAGGCATTTTACTGTCGAAAAATATTTTTCTAAAAAATAAAATGATCAGTCAATTCACTAACCAAATTGTTGTGGTGACAGGAGCGAATAGCGGTATTGGTAAAGCGATCGCTTTGGAAATGGCGGCGCAAGGTGCTGTAGTATGTTTAGTGGGGCGTCGTTTAGAAACACTCTTAGCGATCGCTCAGACTATTCAGGAAACTTCACCTAGATCCAAAAGCTATCAGGTTGATCTGGCATTGGATGAAGACATTCAGAAACTCATAGTCTCTATTCAACAAGATTTTGGGCAAGTTGATATCCTGATTCACAACGCTGGTATTTTCTCAATGGGTGCGATTGCAACTACCCCCGTTGCAGAATTCGACCAACAGTATCGGATTAATGTTCGCGCTCCTTACTTACTGACTCAAGCTTTGCTACCCATGCTCAAAATCCGGCATGGTCAAATTGTGTTTATCAACTCATCTGTGGGCTTGAGGGCAAGTGCTAATGCAGGACATTATGCAGCAACCAAACACGCCCTAAAAGCGATCGCTGATAGTCTTAGAGAAGAAGTTAATACTGACCAAGTACGTGTTATTAGTGTGTTTCTTGGGCGTACTGCAACTCCTCTGCAAGCAAAAATTCACGAGATGGAGGGTAAAATTTATCACCCAGAACGCCTAATACAACCAGAAGATGTGGCAAGTGTAGTCATCAATGCCCTTAGCTTGCCTCCTACTGCTGAAGTTACTGATATCAGCATCCGCCCATTTAGAAAACCTCTACTTCCTTAAAATTCAAAATAGCTGAAAATATATGAATCTTAGTAGTATAAAAACACCCTCAGAGCAAATTGCTCAGGAACTTTATCAATTAGTTGATCAGCTATATCCTATTTGTCGTAGTATTACAGGTAATGGCGTTAGAAACACCCTCAAGATTATTAGTGAGTATATTCCTTTATCGGTTCATGAAGTTCCAACTGACACTCAAGTTTTTGATTGGAAAGTTCCCAAAGAATGGAATATTAAAGATGCCTACATCAAAAACTCCCAAGGTAAGAAAATTGTAGATTTTGCTAACTCGAATCTACACGTTGTTAATTATAGTATTCCAGTACATCAAAAGCTATCTCTTCCAGAACTAAAAGCGCATCTATTTACAGTGCCTGAGTCTCCTGACTGGATTCCCTATCGCACTTCATATTATAAAGAGACTTGGGGTTTTTGCGTGAGTCAAAATCAATATTTGGAACTAAATGATCAAGAATATGAAGTATTTATTGATTCTTCCCTCGAACCAGGTCATCTGAGCTATGGTGAGTATTATATTCCAGGAGACAGTACTGATGAAGTCTTAATTTCTTGCCACGCCTGCCATCCTTCACTGTGTAATGATAATCTTTCGGGAATTGCGATCGCTACTTTTATCGCTAAATATTTAAGTCAAACGACACCAAGATATTCCTATCGATTTCTCTGGATTCCAGGAACCATTGGCTCAATTACATGGCTGGCTCTCAATGAGGCTAAAGTCAATAATATTAAACATGGCTTGGTGTTAACTTGTCTAGGAGATTCAGGCAACTTTACTTACAAAAAAAGCCGTAGAGGTGACACTGAAATTGATAAAATTGCTGCTTATGTACTGAGAAACTCAAAACAGGATTATAAAATTAAAGATTTCTTCCCCTATGGCTATGATGAGCGACAATATTGCTCACCTGGATTTAATTTAGCTGTAGGTTGCTTGATGCGATCGCCTCATGAATGTTTTCCCGAATATCACACCTCAGCCGATGATTTAAATTTTGTTCAACCCCAATATCTTGCCGAGTCATTCTTTCAATGTCGTTCTATTTTACATCTACTCAATAATAATCACATTTACTACAACAAAAATCCCAAATGTGAGCCACAGTTGGGGAGAAGAGGTCTATATCAGGCAGACAATGGCGATCAAGATAGTAGGCTAAATCAAATGGCAACTTTGTGGGTTTTAAATTTATCTGATGGTCAGCATACTCTGCTCGATATTGCAGAAAGGTCGGGAATATCATTTGATGTGATTAAATATGCTGCTGATAGATTATTAGCACATGAATTGTTAACAAGTAAAAACTCCGATTCTCCTTAACCCAAGCGTATTGAATTATATTCGCCTAATACTTTTGATCGGAACACCAAACTCCGAGTCCCGAACTCATATCATGTTCACTTCATTACTTATTAAACCCTAAAAACCCCACCCCGCCAAAGCTGCGTTTTGTCTCCCCTCCCGAAGAGCGGGGAGGGGATTAAGGGGAGCCAGTGCGCTCAGAGGGGTCTCCCCAAGTGGAGCATCTGGCGTGTGGGGTGCAATGACTATGGGAATCACAACTAATTACCCGGACATGATATCACTTATTTTTCCAGAAATGTCCAGACTCCTTCATCCCAATCTGATTCTGTTGGGGGTGATTGTAACCAATGCTGACAACGCAACAGATGCAACATAGCAGCTTTGTCCTGATTGTCTGCTGCCAAAACATTAGCAAACTCAGCTCTTGCAAGATAAAACTCCCGCTTGAGGTAATACTCGCGCCCTTTCTGATAGTGCTCAATCACTTGCAATTTTTCACTTTCAATCGGATTGGAACGCAAACCCAGTAATTCATATATGGCTACTGGCTCATTTCTGCCCTTGACACGAATGTAATCTAGTTCCCTAGCCCAAATATAATCTTGGCATGGTTTAAAAGTGTTATGGCTAATAATAATGTCGCAACCATACTGTTTACTGACACTTTCTAATCGGGAGCCAAGATTAACGCCATCGCCAATGGCGGTAAATTCCATTCGCTTGCTAGAGCCAATATTCCCACTAATGACGGTATCAGAATTGATGCCAATGCCGATCTTGATTTTGGGCTTATTAACTGCGTGGCGACGGAGATTAAATTCGTGCAGGCGAACGCGCATTTCTAAGGCTGTTTGCACTGCCATCCAAGCGTGTTCTTTCAAAGGTAGGGGAGAACCAAATACAGCCATGATGGCGTCACCGATGTATTTGTCAAGGGTACCTTTATGTTTAAAAACTGCCTCCACCATTGATTCAAAATATTCATTCAGCATACTCACCACTTCTTCTGCTTCCAAGCTTTCGGTTAAAGTGGTGTAGCCGCGAATATCGGAAAATAGAATCGAAACTTCTTTACGATCGCCTCCTAGTTTAGCATCATCCAATTTCAGCAATTCTTCGGCTAATTCCTGGGTCATGTAGCGGTACATCGTACTCTTGAGCCGCTTTTCATCACTGATATCTTCCATCACCACCAGCGCCCCACGGATTTGCTCGTGGTCGCTAGCATCGGCAATTGTGTTAATCGATAAATTAATACTGTGCGGTTTTATGCTAGTACTTATGAGTGTGCGATCGGGGTAATATTGCTGGCGGCCTTTTAAGTCAATTGCGTGTAAAGCATCCTGATACCACTTGCTAAAGTCACCTTCTTTTATGGCGATCGCATCAGTAACTAATTTACCTTCTAAACGGTCTTCTGGCTCCAGTCCTAGCAAACGCTTGGCACTTTCATTGGCGGCGATAATTAATCCAGTTTTATCAGTAGAAACCACTCCATTGGAAAGACTACGCAGAATATCCCGTTGCATTTGTTCTTGTTGCTTGACTGTGGCAAACAATTGGGCATTTTGCAGCGCGACTCCGGCTTGAATATTAAAAGCTTCCATGAACTCTTCATCGTTGCGATCAAAGCTAGCTTGGAAGCAGTCGGGGGCTTTCGGCCAATCAGCTGGATTATAAGGTGGAAAATCACCAGACTTTTTTTTATTTACAAGCTGGGTAACGCCAATTAGTTGTTCATCGCCGTTAAAAACTGGCATACAAAATAAGCTACAGGTGCGATAGCCATTTTGCTGGTCGAGTTCTTTGGCTGTCTCCGAGTCAGAATGGTCATACAAGTCAAAGGCAATATTCAGTTTCTTGCCAGAAACCGCTACTAGACCAGCAAAGCCTTTACCTACGGGGACTCGCAACTCTTTAGTTGAACCATCGTCCTGGGTGATTTTCGTCCACAATTCATCGCGATCGCGGTCTATTAACCATAGTGTACTGCGATCGGCATTCATCAGTTCCTTGGCTTCATCCATCACTCGCTTTAAGGTGTCTTCTAAGTCAAGACTGCTTTGAGAGAGGGACTTGATCGCCTTCATCAGCGCCGCCACTGCTCTTTGTTTTTGAGTGGCGATATAAAAAGAGCGCGAGGATTCTAAAATCAGACGAATCGAAGGCGCAAATTCTTGAAATAATTGCTCGTCAGCATAGATAAAACCTTTGGTATCAATGCGCTCTGCAAGTGGAGCATCGGAATTATTAACAGATTTTAATTTATTTAGTAATTGCACCACCGCAACTAACTTTCCATGTTCATTCAACAATGGCAAAGCCAACATGGTGTAGGTGCGATAGCCAGTTCTTTTTTCTTGTTCTTGGGCAAAATGCGATCGCGGATCACTATAAAAATCAAAGGGAATATTGATAACTTCCTTGAAGGTGGCGACTTCCCCAGCAATGCCTTTATTGGCGGGGATGCGAATTTCTAAAGAGCGATCGCCCTCCCCCTCAGCCAGAATTGACCAGAGTTCTTGTTTTTCTTCATCCAATAAAAATATGGTCGTCCGGTCTGCCCCCAGTAATTCCCCGGTTTTCAAGGTAATCGAATGCAACATTTCTTGCAGAAGAGTTTCAAACCCCTGAGAATCCAGCATTGATAGGGTTTGATGGACAATCTGTAATTTATGCTCAACATCCTTAACGACTTGTTTAAAAGTATCCTGAGTCAGGGGAGCAAGAAACGTAGAAAAATTTCCTTTTCTTGTGGCAAGAGCGCCCACAGGAGCAGAATTTGCTTGTAATTCGAGGTTTTCTTGGTTGTGAATACCAATAATCAAATCGGTGGTCTCCCCAGAGCTTACTTGATACACTGACATAATTGGTATTTTATATAGCAGGATAAGATTTTAGCTTTAACAATGAAATTAAATTTATGTAATTGGTGCTAAAAGCAACAATTAATTGCTTGATATTATCCATAGTTTAATCGCTTGTTGAGCTAGCGTCATCCTGTGCAGGAAGGTATAAGTCGATTACAAACAAGCGTGGTATGATCAGAATGCAGATGCAGTAAGACTCCGAATCCCTGCTACCGTTTACACACAAGCCTTCTGGAAATCGTCAATTTTGTATTGAAGAAGAAGTCAGAATTGCAAAGCAAAGCCAGAGACGCTCCGCCGAGATGTCAGAATCAAGAGCGTGGGGGTTTAGACCCCTCACTCGTACTGAATTCATGCTGAATTCTATTTCGATAAGTCTAATAAGGCGATCGCCTTCACTAATTCTTCTGGATCTACAGGCTTGGAAATATGCAGTTGAAATCCGACAGCGATCGCTTGCTGATGATCTATCTCACCAGCATAGGCAGTTAAAGCGATCGCGGGAATTGTCCCGCCTTGCTCTGGTTTCAGACTCCTCACCTGTCGCATCAGCATATAACCATCCATTTCTGGCATCCCGATATCGCTGATGATCAGATTTGGCTGGGATTGACTCAGGGCAGTTAAAGCGGCAATGGCTGAGGCTGTAACGATAACAGTTGCACCATATTGCTCTAGCATGAAGGGCAAAAATTCTCGCATATCTGCATCATCATCCACCACGAGAATCTCTAAGCCAGACAGGGGTAAGGACTGAGCCGCCACAACTGAGGAGTTATCTTTTGTATCCTTGATTCCTTTGCTTTCATCCTGTAAACATGGAAGTCTGACAGTGAAAATTGCTCCTTTACCTTCGCCCAGGCTTTCTGCTTGAACAGTTCCCCCGTGAAGTTCTACAAGATGGTGGACGATCGCTAATCCTAAACCTAAACCGCCAAATTTTCGAGTTGTCGCACCATCTGCTTGACGGAAATAATCAAAGACATAAGGTAAGAACTCAGGTGCAATCCCCTTCCCGGTGTCAGTGACGCAGATTTGTACCTGTGAGCCGACTTGCTCTAATTTAATTTTTACCTGTCCCTCAGTGGGAGTAAACTTAATGGCATTGGAAAGGATATTCCAAATGACTTGTTGCAATCGATTGCCATCGCCTAAAACTTGCCCGACACCAGATTGGAGAATTGTCTGAATCTGGATAGACTTAGCCTCCGCCGATAAACGCACTGTCTCGATCGCAGCTTCAATCACTGCTCCCAAATTAATCTGATCGAAGTTAAGGTTAAGTTTACCCTGAAGGATGCGGGAGACATCAAGCAAATCTTCAATCAATTGAGTTTGTAACTTGGCATTACGCTCAATAGTTTCTAGGGCGCGATCGCTTGTTGCTTGGTCAAGCTTGCGACTCCGCATCAGTTTTGCCCAACCCAGAATCGGGTTAAGCGGTGTTCTCAATTCATGGGACAGCACAGCTAGAAATTCATCTTTGACGCGGTTTGCTGATTCCGCAGCGCTGCGTGCCGTTCGTTCGGCTTCATAGAGATGGGCGCGAGCGATCGCTTGAGCGCACTGTTGAGCAACAGCCAAGATAAATGCTTGATCTTCTCCACTAAGTTGTTGTAGCTGGGCAAATCCCAAAGTTATACCGCCAACTGCCCAACCCTCCACCATCAATGGAATAGAAATCCAGGCTTCAAAGTCATATTGGGCGTAAGCTTGGGCCAAATGCGGGTAACGAGCTACCCGATTTTGTATTGGTTCAGCCCAAATAGGTTGCCCAGTCCGCACAGCTTCTGCTAAAGGAGAAAGTGAATCTATGGGAAAATTACTCCAAGTATTCACCAAATCTTGGTTAAAACCAACTGCCCGCACAATTTCCAGTTCAGTTTTACTTTTATTCAGCAAGGCGACGAGAGCACAACTGGCTCCCAGGGCAGCCATGCTCTGCTCTACAATCACTTCAGAGACTTGGGCTGGTGTTAGCAATTCTGAAAGGGCAGCCGTGATCGACTGGAGACGGGCAATGCGCTCTAAGGCTCGCTCTGCTGTTCTTTGTGCTTGCTGCGCTTCTTGGTAAAGGCGGGCATTATCGATGGCGATCGCCGCTCGATGGGCAACATCTTGGGCCAGTGACAAGTCAGCCGCGCTGTAACGACGTTCTGATTCAGCAGTCACAAAGGAAATAGCACCAAAAATCCGTCCGCGTGCCACCAAGGGCAAGATTATACAAGACTTTAAACCAAGTTCACGCAGAATCCGCAGATGTTCTGGATCTTGGATCGCTGCTGCTAGGGCTGCATCTGAAATTTCAGCTACCATTTCAGTAAGCCATGTACGCAGTACTTTCAGCACACCTTCATCCGCATACAAATCTCTGGGATAACGCTGATGAAGTTCCCAACCGAGTTTTACTTTCTCTGGATCACGATGAGCAACTGCTACCCGATGAATTGATTGGTTATCTTCCAGCAAGTCAACAGCGCACCAATCGGCGAAATAAGGTACAACCAAGTTGGCCACGCTTGCTAGCGTACTTTCGTAATCGAGAGAAGAGGCGAGGGTTGAACTGACTTGAGCTAAAAATGCTGCTCGTTGCTGATCAGCTTCTGCTTCCTGTCGGGCGGTTTGCTCTTGAATCAGTTGGATACGTTCGGATTCAGATTGTTTGCGCTCAGTGATATCAAGCACAACACCACTCATGTGTGTGGCAATACCCGCTTCGTTGAAAAAGGCTTTTCCCCGACAGGCTACGTAGCGGATACTGCCGTCATCTTGAATAATTCGATATTCTAAATTATGCTCCACGCTTTTGTTAATCGCTCGACTCAACGATTGAGCCAGTAATCCTCGATCATCTGGATGCAGACGGGCTAAAACTGCTTCAAAGGTGCCAGCAAAGGTTTCAGGTGTTAACCCAAATAGTTGATAAATCTGCTCATCCCAGTCAAAGCGATCGTTGACAATATCCCAACCCCAAACACCGATTTGGGCAGATTTTAACGCCAAGTTGAGTTGTGCTTGGCTGTCTTCTAGACCTTGATAAAGACGAGCATTTTCTAGAGAAATAGCAATTTGAACTATTAAAATCTCCAGGACTGAAAGTTTTTCCTGTGTAAAAGCACTGGGGATAAGATTGTTTTCTAAATATAAAATACCAAGTAATTTCGACTGACGTGCGATCGGCAAACAAAGTACAGATTTAGGTTGCTTTTGAATTACATACTCGTCTTTTGAAAACAGATTCTGCTCAGTAGCATTCTGCAAAATCACTGTTTCTTGAGTTCGTTGAACATAATTCAGCATTGATTGAGGAATAACCTGTGAAATTTCACCCTCTAATACAGGTCGAGAAACATTGGGCTTTTCTGCTTGGAGATTAACCTTAGCTTCTACTTCAATCACCAGATTTTGCTCGTTTTCAAGCAACAAATAACCGATTTCTGCTCCTGCTTGTTCGATGACAATTTGCATTAATGTCTTCAACAACCGCGAAAAAACAATTTCACTAGATATGGTTTGAGACGCTTTAACTACTGATAAAAAGTCTAGATGTTCACCTGTGGTGAAAAACGTTCCGTTAGAGACAAGCTGTTGTGGTAATAGCTGAGGATAGGATTCTTCGAGGTGCTTGACTTTAGCAAATGCCTCCCAGCGCACATAGGCATTTTTAGCTGCTTGCAAGTAGGTTTTGGCAATTAATTCAAACTCCCCTTCCAAGTAAAACTTAGCGCCTAGCTCATTAGCCAAAGCTTCATATTGCACAAATCCCTGCTCACGGGCTGAAGCAATTGATTGCTCATACAGGCGCATTGCTTCCAAATCCCGACCTTCAATCCGAGCTATTTCAGCAGCTACTAATTGAGACTTGTGTAAGAAGTTTGCAGGGCAGTGGTTAGCCCAGTATTGCAATTGCTGCTGATGGGATTCTAGGGTTTGTAAAAACTGTTCTTGCTCTTGAGAAGATACTGTTGAATAAAGAGCCGTTAAAGTCAGTGAGTAATATAAAATATAATCTGTTTCAATTGGTAATGCCAGGGTCTTAACTGGCAAAGTGGACAGTTTTAAGGCAGAATTAACTGCTTCTGCATACTGTCCATAAGTAAAAAAGATAATTAATTTGATAATCTGATAAAAAATAATTCCACTGACAAAACCTGCATCTGTAATAATAGACAAAGCGCGTAATTCATCAAATTCATCATTACTTAAAGTAAGATTTTGGTGAGTGAGTCCGCGCAGATTCATCAGTAGCATTTGCTCTAATCTGATTGTCTGATAGACAGCCTCATGTTTAGACTGACGGGCAAATGCGGTGAATTTTTCTAGAGATTTGTATGTATCTGAAAGTGGGGAGCCTAACTGGATAATTTGCCAAGAGCCTTGATAACCGTTGTAGTTTGCCATCGTCACATCGCCTGCTTCCACACAGCCAATAAATCCCCGCTCTAAAAAGGGAATATCGGTGGCAATATGGTTACACCAAACGTTGATGTGACTTCCATGAATGTGTAGAACAACTCCTCGAAGTTCCAAGTCATGCAACTTTTCATTCAATTGAATTGTCATCTCCGAAAATGCGTAGCCTGTAGGAATATCATGGAAGATGGAAACCAACAACATGGCATACATACTGTAAGCGAAACAGGAATTTTCTGTATTCCCAAACTTGAGTGAGTAGTTAACAGCTTTAAGTACGACTAACGGAAAGAGATCAGGTCTACCGAGATAAGTAGGTGGTCCCAAAGTCGTCAACAGACTAATCAGTGTTTTAATATTCGGATCTTGGATTACTGGGGCATTAATTAAATCAGAGACTTGCCTCTCACCTAAATTTATTAATATCTGGTTTTTTTCAATAGTGATCGCACTTTGCACTTGCTCATTTAAATCAGGGAGTATCACCCCAAAAAGTTTTAAAGCTTCTAATCCCAATATCAGCGCCTCTTCATATCTACCTGCAACTTGGTAGAGTCTGATTTGCAGCATATAAATATTAGATTTGTCCACATGAGATTCTGCTTTGAGCAATAGGAGATCAAATAATTCTTCCGCTGGCTCTAAATTTCCTGTTAAAAATTCACACTCAGCCAGTTCTCTAAATAAAGTAAATGTTTGTTCATATTGTTCAATCCAGGCATTTTCAGCCAAAAGATTTATGGCTACGCTAAAAAATCTTTTAGCAGGAGTGTAAGCTGTGGAAGCTTTTGCTTTCTTGCCAGCGATTAAATTTAATCGTACCAATTCATCTTTTTCTGTTTGTTTAACAATCAGATCCACAGCGAGATTGAGTTGATTAACTAGATCAAAAATTTGCTCATTTACTTTTTCATCACTAGCATTCTTCAGCAAAACTCGCCCAATCTTCAAGTGAACAGCCGACTTTGATTCATCGGCAATTAAGGCATAAGCAGCTTGTTGAACTCGATCATGGTAGAAACGATAGTTTTTATCAACGCTTTCATCTGACTCAATACAAATAATTAATCCTCTTAAAATTGCTTCAACCAGTGCATTTGCCGTTTCTTCAATAGATTGTTCGCCAACAAGTGCCAAAACTTCTAAATCAAAGCGATTACCGATACAGGATGCTAGCTTCAGCATCTGTTGAGTTGCAAGTGGCATTTTTTGCATCCGCCCAATCATCAGACTGACAATATTATCTGTAATACCTTGGGCTTCAATCTCAGCTAGATCCCATTGCCATATCCGATGTTGGCGATTAAAATTTAACAGATTTTCTTGATGCAGTGTTTTGAGAAATTCATTGACAAAAAAAGGATTACCGTCAGTTTTTTGGATAATTAATTGGGCAAGGGGTGCTGCTTGTTTTGCTGAACTATGTAAAGTCTCAGAAATCAACTGATTTACATAAGCAAGATTCAACGGTGCAAGAATAATTTCAGTTGTTCTAGCACCATACTGGCGAACCTTCTCTATCATCAAACTAAAGGGATGGACAACATCTACTTCGTTATCTCGATACGCCAAAATGAAGCATAGATAGTGGATACTAGATCCAGTAATGATAGTTTGAATTAAATTCAAAGTAGCGCTATCTGTCCACTGCATATCATCTAAGAAAATAACGAGTGGATGCTCTTTTTGAGCAAAGACGCTGATAAAATTCTGAAGCACCAAATTGAATCGGTTTTGAGATTCAGCAGGTCCCAACTCTGGTATAGGAGACTGTTCTCCAATGATTAGTTCAACTTCTGGAATTACATCAGCGATTAGTCTACCATTGTTCCCTAATGCTGTTTGTATTCGCTTTTTCCAGGTGGCCAGTTGATCTTTAGGCTGTGTTAAAATTTGTCGAACGAGTGTTTGAAAAGCTTGAACAATGGTGGAATAAGGAATATCTCGTTTGTACTGATCAAACTTACCACAGATAAAAACCCCACGTTCTTTAACAATGGGTTTGTGAATCTCCTTCACCAGAGAAGATTTACCAACCCCAGCATAGCCAGAGACGAGGATGATTTCTGGTTTTCCTTGGCTAACAACTCGCTCAAATGCTTGGAGAAGCTTGGCAATTTCTTGTTCTCGCCCATACAATTTCTGGGGAATTTGAAAGCGCTCTGAGATATCTTGCTCACCCAAAACAAAGGACTGGATTTCTGTGGTTGTCTCCAATTGCTTTAAGCACCGTTCCAGATCAAATTGCAAACCTAAAGCGCTCTGATACCTCTGTTCTGCCTCCTTCGAGAGCAATTTCATAATGATGTCACAAAGCATTTGCGAAATATCAGAGTTCAGCTTTGTCGGCGATGGCGGAGATTTGGCGATATGACAATGCATCCACTCTAAGGGGTCTTTGCCTTGAAACGGTAGCTGACCTGTGAGCATTTCATAAAAGGTGACTCCCAGAGAATACAAATCGCTGCGATGGTCAATTCCTCGATTCATCCGCCCGGTTTGCTCAGGTGACAAATAAGGTAAACTGCCTTCAATGCAACTGGAACTGCTAATCCTTTGCTGTTCATAGGGAATGAAGGCAGCAATTCCAAAATCGGCGATTTTAACCTGATTAGTTTCGAGGTTAACTAAGATATTTTGCGGCTTAATATCCTTGTGGACAATGTTATAAGTATGGATTTGTGCGAGTTTGTTGGTGATTTCAATGGCAATCTTCAGAAATCGAACAGGCTGTTGAAATTGGTCTAGCAACTGGTCGAGCGATCGCCCGCCAAAATCCTCCATAATTAAATAAGGAATTCCCTGATAAATCTCTAAGGCGTAGGCAATGAGAGCTGCTGCGGTGTTTAAGCTTTGAGCGATCGCATACTCATGTTTGAGTTGTTCAATATTATTCGGTGTACACTGTTCTGAACGTAGTACTTTGATAATTACCGGACACTGATCTTTAAGCTGAATTCCACGGTATATGACTGCTTTTACCCCTGCTTTTAACAAAGTGACAATTTTAAATCCGGGTAATGCAATCATCATGCCAAATACTCCAGGCGTGGTTCTTCAGGGATAATGTGAGATTAATTGTATTTTAGATACATTTCTTTGGGCAGCTTAAATTTAGATGATATCAGGTTCAGATAATTATTTATGCTGACTCTACATCCAAAAATAAGCTACAATTCAAGCAGAGTAAGCATTTCCCGCTCATAAATTTCCCATGCTTGATAATCTGCAAACCCAAATTTACCAACTAGAACAATTTGCCAACAGCCTTGTTTCTAACCAACTGACACACCTTAGCGTGATGAGTATTGGTATCATCTTTGCAGCTGGCTTGCTCACCAGTCTCACACCCTGTATGCTTTCTATGCTACCAATTACCATTGGCTACATCGGCGGTTATGAAGCTAAAAGCCGCTTGCAAGCAGCTGCCCAATCAACTTGGTTTGCTTTCGGATTAGCAACTACATTGGCAGGACTTGGCCTCATAGCAGCTTTTGTCGGAAAAGTCTATGGTCAAGTGGGAATTGGTTTGCCGATTATCGTCAGCATTATCGCCATTCTCATGGGGCTGAACTTACTGGAAGCACTACCTCTGCAATTTCCATCCTTGGGTGAAACAAATTGGATTTCGCCAGATTTACCAGCAGGATTGCGTTCCTATTTGCTGGGGCTGACTTTCGGCTTAGTGGCATCTCCTTGTAGCACGCCTGTTTTAGCCAGCTTACTAGGTTGGATTGCCAATACACAAGACTTAATTTTAGGCGCTGTTTTGCTACTTTCTTACACAGCCGGTTATGTAGCACCATTGATTTTGGCGGGTACTTTTACAGCTTCAATTAAAAAGTTACTAGAATTGCGTCGCTGGTCTGGTTGGATTAACCCAGTTAGCGGGGCGCTGTTGGTAGGATTTGGTGTATTTTCTTTAATTTCTCGGATTCCCCTTGGCAGTTTTTAATTTAATTCCTTGATCAGGATTTATATCAACACCTTTTTTAGATTTTACACGTAATGACTTTAGAAGATTCAGCATCAAAAGAATTAAAATGGTGGGCAGTACCTGGGCAGTTTTTACGACAAGAGCTTTTGCCTGTACTAACTAACTTACGACTAGCGATCGCACTACTGCTATTGATTGCAATCTTTAGCTCCACCGGTACTGTAATTGAACAAGGTCAGTCACCCGCATTCTACCAGGCTAACTATCCAGAACATCCAGCTTTATTTGGTTTCTTAACTTGGAAGGTAATTCAGGTAGTTGGGTTAGACCACGTATATCGTACCTGGTGGTTTCTGGCATTACTCATCTTATTTGGTACTAGCTTAACTGCTTGTTCTTTTACGCGTCAGTTACCAGCCTTAAAAGCTGCCCAGCGCTGGAAATATTACGAAGAACCACGGCAATTTCAAAAGTTAGCTTTGAGTGCAGAACTAGATACTGGTTCCCTGAATTCTCTGTACAAAATATTAGAGAAACGCCGCTATAAAATTTTTCAAGATCAAGAAAAAGAAAACCTCCTCTACGCCCGCAAGGGAATAGTCGGACGCATCGGCCCAATTATCGTTCATATTGGCATCGTTGCTATTCTATTAGGGGGAATTTGGGGGGCGATGACTGGGTTTCTGGCTCAGGAAATGGTTGCCAGTGGCGATACATTTAAAGTGACAAATATTGTCGATGCTGGCCCCTTAGCAGCAGCCCAAGTCCCGAAAGATTGGTCTGTGCGCGTCAATCGTTTTTGGATTGACTACACACCATCTGGCGGCATTGATCAATTTTATTCGGATATGTCTGTCTTGAATAATCAGGGAGAGGAAGTTGACCACAAGAAGATTTTTGTCAACGAGCCTTTGCGCTATCATGGCGTAACTTTCTATCAAACTGATTGGGGAATCGCAGCTGTTCGCGTTCAATTTAACAATAGCCCGATTTTTCAGCTACCGATGGCGCAATTGAACACCAACGGTAACGGGCGCATTTGGGGAACGTGGGTTCCGACTAAACCCGATTTGAGTGAGGGTGTCTCCCTGTTAGCTAAAGACTTGCAAGGGATGGTATTAATTTATGATGCCACTGGCAAACTTGTTGATACCGTCCGCGCTGGGATGTTCACCGAAATCAATGGCGTGAAACTCAAAATTCTCGATGTCATTGGCAGCACCGGCTTACAAATTAAAGCTGATCCAGGCATACCAATTGTTTATTCAGGGTTTGGCTTACTAATGTTGGGTGTGGTGATGAGTTACTTTTCCCACTCCCAAATATGGGCATTGCAAAAAGGCGATCGCTTGTATGTGGGTGGCAAAACTAATCGCGCCCAAGTTGCTTTTGAACAAGAGATTTTAGAGATTTTAGATTGGCTAAGTTCACAGCCAAAAGGTGAGGAGAAACAGACGGCGATTGAAGTTTAAAGCCAGAGGGACGCAAACTAATCCTCCGCGTTCCTCTGCGATTTACTTTGCGCTGCTTTGCGTTTAAAAGTTATTTATTACATTACAATTAATCACCCCCACACGCCTACAAATTGGGAAATCACTAGAGGTATTTATTAAACATTGCAACAAAAGATTTCTATATCTGCTCAACTTCAATCCCAGAGGCGCGTTTACCTTCTACCCCTAATCGCTGTTTCGTTGAGTATTGCTTCTTGCACTGCGAATAATCGAAACATCAACCGTGTTTCCCTTGTAGGTGCCGGGGCAAGTTTTCCCGCGCCTTTGTACGAGCGCTGGCTTTCAGATTATCACCAGCAAAATCCCAATGTGGAAATTAACTATCAAGCTATAGGGAGCAGTGCTGGAGTGCAACAGCTCATCGAAGGTACTGTGGACTTTGCAGCTAGTGATGTGGGAATTACAAATGAACAAACAGCTAAGATAAAACGGGGAGTAATCGCTTTACCTCTAACTGGCGGTTCTATTGTGCTGGCTTATAATCTCACACGAGTTGCACATCAGTCGCCTCAAGTCAATGTGCCAACTGCTCTCAGGCTACCACGCCAAGTTTACGTAGATATCTTCCTCGGAAAAATTACAAATTGGAATCATCCTAAAATAGCCGCAGCTAATCCAGGCGTAAGTTTGCCCGATTTACCGATTCAGGTAGTACACAGAACTGATGGGAGTGGGACTACGAGCGTGTTAACGCAACACCTAAGTGCTATAAATCCAGAATGGAAAAGTAAAATTGGGGCTGGTAAATCTGTAGCATGGCAAGTGGGAATTGGTGGAAAGGGTAACGAAGGTGTTACCGCCCTGATTCAACAGATACCAGGAGCTATTGGCTATGTCGAGTATATTTACGCCAAACAAAATAAACTTCCTGTGGCTGCTTTAGAAAATAAATCTGGTAATTATATTACGCCAACACCAGAATCTGTAGCTCAAACCTTAGAGACAATCAAATTACCTGCCAATAACTTGATTGCTTTTGTCACCGATCCTACAGGTGCCCAGTCTTATCCCATCGTCACTTATACCTGGCTTTTAACTTATCACCAATATCCAAACCGAGTCAAAGGGCAAGTGCTGAAAAACTTTGTTAATTGGGCTTTAATTGAGGGACAAAAATCCAGTTTGGAACTCGGATATATTCCTTTGTCTAAAAAAGTTGTGCTGCAAGTGCAGACAGCTGCAAAGAAAATTGCTGAATAAAGCCGATTAATGCCGTCTGCGCTAATCAGTGATGATGTTACTTTTGATGCCGTACTTCAACCACAGTATGTACATTACCGCGAGGCGTAAAATCTGCTTTCACAGTTACTTCCAACGGATCACAAGCAGCTACAAAATCATCCAAAATTTGATTAGCAGATTCTTCGTGGGAAATGTAGCGATCGCGGTAACTATTAATATAAAGCTTAAGCGCCTTCAATTCCACTACCCGTTGATCAGGAACATAGGTAACGTAAATTGTCGCAAAGTCAGGATAACCGGAAAACGGACATTTACAAGTAAATTCCGGCAAAGTAATGTTGATGTCATATCGCCTCCCCACACGCGGATTCGGAAAGGTAATTAGTTTACCTTCCGCAATGTCGCGTTCGCCATACTTAATTTCTTGGCTTGCCCAGGATACAGTTTCAGGTAATTTATCAGTTGTCATTTGTCATTTATCATTTGTCATTGGTTATTTTACCCGTCTTTACGTCCTTTTAGCAACGTGGATTAAATAAAATGCAAAACTTCATCCTGTCTCACGATCCCTCTCCTTTATAAGGCTATGCCTTACCCACATCTTTCTTTACAATCTTGAAACCCTCGTTTTATAACTATCTTAGAGGCTGAGGGGTTAGGCATACTTGACAAATTCGCGTTTACTATTGTCGCTAAAAATGCGTTTTTACTGAGAATGAACAACGAACGAATAAGGGTTATAAAAACTGAGTGAATACTCTCGCAAATGTTAATAAAGATCCGGGTAATGGATAGTTTATAAGGAGAGGGATTGAGGGTGAGGTAAGCCACGGACATAAATTGTATGTTATTTAATTATTATTCATTAGTAATTTTATAGCTTATTAACTCCTAACTCCAAACTCCAAACTCCTAACTTCCCTCAATACTCTTCCTTTTCCCAGTCTGGACAATTTTCATCTTCGCAACCGTGGGGATGCATGGCACAAACTAACAAATTACCACTATAGACTTGTCCGTGATAGTGACTACAGCCGATACAGGCAGGATTTTTTTCGGCAGTGGGTTCTACTGAATAAGGAAAACCCGGATCTACATCGGCTACAATGTCCTCCAGTTCCCAGTAAGCTTCTAACATTGGTTCAGCCAAATCCTGTAAATACTGATCGACTTCAGTAACAATGTTAGGGACTTGCTCAGTCATTTCTTCCGTTATCTCAAAAAAAGCGTCTACCATTTCACTCATTCCCAGGAAGAAACGCTCTACTTCATCAGCCACTGTTTCGACGATTTCTACTAAATCTTTTTGCCACTGTTCCATAAACTTGACGCCCTTACAGGCTATAAACAAGACGGTTTGTGCTATCTGGCTTGAAGCACTAGAGTACACACTAGGTAATTTATCTTATCAAGTTTCTATCTGAAGTGCCCTGTCAAAGCGCGACTTATTACTGATATTTCGATCAAAGAATGCTTTTTATTAATCGCGTTGCAATCGTTTCAACTCGTCTTGCAGATCTAGCACTTCTTGGCGTAATTTATCCACGTTCTGATCACTTGATCCCTCTTTCACAGTTGGTTCTTCATCTTCCTCTAAGATTTCAATGCGGCGAGGTTCAGAAGGGGGTGTTTTCTCAGAGGTTTCACCAGATGCTTGGGGCTGTTGGGCTTGCTTCATCATATCTTCAACGAAGCGACGGGCTTCTTCTGTGTTCATTTCGCCCTTTGCCACCATTTCATCTGCCAGTTTTTGGACTTGCGATCGCACTTCGGCTAATTTTCCCCCTGCTTTCTCACCTGCGTAAGAAGCTAATCCAACACCGAGGTAAAAAGCTTTTTGAACAATATCTCCAAAACCAGGCATTTTTGCTGAATGCTCCTCAAAATAGGGCGACCCGGAGACTACGCCTACCACAAGCCTCCCGTGTTGCTGCTACCTTCCGGTTCTGACAAGATTTGGGTGTTGCGATCGCATAGATCCAGGTCTTCTAAAAGCATAACATTAAAAGTCAGTAAGTGTGTGTTATTCCATAACAATTCGCCATTCATAAAGCTGATAGTTGACGCAGCCGTGTTGTACCAAGGGGTCATCAGCTACAATTGCTTCTGCTTCATCCTTTGAGGCTGCCTCAAACAGCAACATCCCGCCTCTTTGCTCTGCCCAATACCCTGTTCGCGCTTTGTGTCCTTTAGCAATCAAGTCCTGAATGTAGGCTTTGTGGGCAGGTACATATTGGTCAAAGGTAGGTTTATCGACTTTGCCTTCTTCAATTTTTACAAACCAAGGCATTTGCTTGTTAACTCCAGTTACAACAGACATCCTGCTTAAGTTATTACTATTTCAAGTAGCATTTAAGTAGCCATTTAATCAAAAATCTGGACAATCTGCCTCGACTACGTTCAGGTGGCAGTAGAAGCGTAAGACGGTCTCGACGGTATCCCTGATCTGGCGAATTCAGGAAGCGTTTAACACTGCTAAACGGTTGCTGGGGTTGAGTTATTTATGGACTGGTTCAATCAATGGTAAAAAGAAAGCAAGTTTGGGCTACTTGGTTGTTTGATGCGATTTTGATTGACAAATCCTGCTTTTCCTTAACTTGTCACGAATCACTCTGTGCTCCTATCTTTGATAATGCCCGATTGCGATACCAAGCGGGGAAGCGTATCGTCATCAAGATGGCGATCACAACCAGGACAATGTGCAGGACTGTAGAAACGTTGAGCTGCAGCAGCCAACTGATCAATGCACTCAGCGCAAAGGTAATCCCCCAGGTCAGGGTAAGAATCTGATTCACGCGAATAAAAATAGGACTATTCCAATGTTCTTGAGTAAGGAGTTAGGAGTCAAAATAAAAATAATTAATATAGATATATAGATGAGCCGTTTTTTTATTGCCCTTCTACCACCGCAAGACATTCAAGACTACGCCAATCAGATTAAGCAGTACTTTGCTGATCACTATGCTAGTAGCGGGGCGCTAAAGTCTCCGCCTCATATTACCCTGCAACCGCCCTTTGAATGGGCAGATGCTAACTTGCCACTGCTAGAGGCATCTTTGAAGGAGTTTGCCAGTGGACAACAGCCAGTAGCAATTACACTCAGGGGGTTTGATGCCTTTGCGCCTCGTGTCATATACATTAATGTAGTCATAAGTCAAGAGCTTTTAACTTTACAAGCTGATTTAATGGCTTATACAGAAAGCAACTTGGGAATTCTTGACAAGGTTTTTAAAACCCGCCCTTTTGCGCCCCACATGACGGTTGCGTTTCGGGATTTAAAAAAGCAAAACTTTAAAGCTGCTTGGCCAGAGTTTGAAAAGCGTCAGTTGCATTTTGAGTTTACTGCCCACAAATTAACGCTACTGCTTCACGACGGTAAGCGCTGGAATATTAAATCGGAGTTTGGTTTCTTGCCTACTGAACAATGAGCAATGTATTACTCACGTCTTTTATGGTATAGTTTGTCATATACCTTCAACCAAGTGCCATCTTTGCGCCATGCTCGGAAATAACTATAGACCGTTGACCAAGGTGGAAAATCTCCTGGCAATGCACGCCATGTACATCCTTGGCACAGTACGTAAAGAATGGCGTTGATCACAGCATACATCGCTGTAGTCCGTTCGCGGAGCGTCTCCCCTTGGGAGAGGACGACCACCAGATTTGGCTTTTGGAAACAGATCCGCAATTAATTCCCACTGTTCCCAGGTTAGATCATTCGGATATGATTTAGTCACTGGCTCACAAGGTGTTGATGTCTACAAATTTCAGCATAAGCCTTGTGAGCTTTCTTACAATAGCCCCCTACTTTTCAAACATCCTCTTACACCCCGGCACCGACTACTCTGTATTAGCGTCATAATCTGGCAAGATGATTTCTACGTCACGTAACACACGAAAGGTATATCCACCTAAGCCAACAACTAACATACTTAGCGAAGAAATGACATACAGGAGTGCTATGCCTGCACCACTTCCTGTGCCAAATATCCAACCCAACATGGGGGCGAGACTTCCATCAGGCTTCATTGCAGGTGCAAAAACACGATCAGCTAGTGGTCCAGCCATCAAGTTTGCTAAGGCCGAACTCACAGGCAGCACCATAGAACGCATCGCGAAAACACGCCCCTGTACTTTAGGTTTTACCTTGCTCAACCATATCGCGTCATCGGCACTGCCCATGATTGGGAAATTAAGAGATGAACAGAATTGGGCACCAATCCAAATCAACGGTATTGTCCCCAGACCAAACACTGCTTGGCTGAAACCAGCACCCACCATACCCAGCAGTACTCCATGTATTCGGGGCTTGAAACTACCCCAAGCGCCCACGAGCAACACCCCAAAAATGCCGCCCAACCCTGCTGCCGAATAGACCATACCTAATGCTTTAGTATCATTACCAGTGCGTGCCAGAATTAGGGGAGTAAAAAGTGAATTGCAAAATTGATCGGCAAACAAAAAGAGTAACATCAATAGTAGCATAGCAAGCAGACTGGGGCGTGCAGCAATATAGCGCCAGCCAAAGTAGATATCCTGCTTCAGATTTGTGCTACTGCCCGTACTCACTTTTGTAATGGTAGGTTGTGGAATATCTACTAGCAGCAGTGTGCTGACAGCGATCGCAAAAGTAGTGATATCGATAATTAAGATGCCCATAAGACCAATGACTGGGTAGAGGACACCTGCCAGTGCTGGTGCGATGATCATAGAACTGGAATTTGCCAGGAAACCGATGCTGCTAGCGCGACTGTACTGCTCCTTGGGCACCATCATTGATACTGATGCCGAGAATGCCAGATCTTGAAATTGGTTAAAAGTTCCCTTGACTCCTATAGCCACATAGAGATGCCATAATTGCAAATTATGAGTTGTGTAAAGCAGTAACACAGTTATAGTCAACAGTCCGCTTACCGTGTCACCAAGCATCATTAAGTATTTACGGTTCCAGCGATCTACAATCACCCCAGCTATGGGAATAATTAAAATTTTCGGCACTTGTGAGAATAAACCAAACAAAGCTAAAGCGGTAGCCTGACCAGTCAGTTCCCACACCCAAATAGTGAAAGCAAATCCGGTCATGCTACTGCCAATCATGGAAAGAATTTGACCGAGCCAGAGAATAATGAGGGTACGCACTTATATCTATTTTTGATTTTGGATTTGCGGTGGTCAGTTATTAGTTAAGTTCAAAGCTTCTCTGATCGTGCAATAGAACGATCGCTCATACTAAATTTTGTCCGATAGCGATACCAGTACATCACAATACCAGTGACAAACAGAATTAACGGTGCAAGTCCGACAAACACATAGAGTATGCGTGTGGGTAAACCGCCAAATGTACCGTAATGCAACGGGGAAAATGAGTTGAGTACAACCTCAGCGTGAGTTGGGTTTAATGCATCTTGTATTCGCAGCACTTTGCCGCTAAATTGGTCGAGATAAAGTTGTGTGCTACCCCCCTTGCTGGTTTCTCCAGGCTGTTTTTTACCCAACCATAAAGGGTCTTCGGGCTTAGTGGGGAAGAATAGTCCAGTGGTAGGAGCATTGGGTAAGGCAGCATCGGCGCGTCGGAGCAGTTCCGTCAGGGAAAGGGGTTTTTTGCCAGGAATGGATTGAGAAACCGGGTCTGGTGGCTTGGGCGTGAACGTTGCAGCGTAGATCGCATCTTGTACTTTGGCTTGAGGCACATTCCAAGCGAAACCTGTAAAGCCAATAAAGGTGAGGAAAATCGCAGTCACAATCCCTGCAACTTTGTGAATATCAAAGTTGACGCGCTTAATATGACCGTCCCATTTAATTTTGAAACCACTAATGAGTTTGCGCCATCCAGACCACAACACAATGCCTGTAACGCTGAGAATTAATGTTACGAGCGCCACAATACCCATAATTATGGTTCCTGTTGCACCTGCAAGGAGTTCATAGTGCAGTTTAAAGGTAAAGCCAAGCCAAGTGTCATCCCAGATGCGATCGCCCATCACTTTTCCAGTATAGGGATTCACAAACACCCGAAAATCTTTCCCATTTGCAGTTTCCGCCCGGAACTGATACGGCTCTCCCTCAACCATATCGACATAGGTGAGTTTGAACTTAGGCACAGACCCATAGGTGGTGTTGACTTTCTTAGCCAATGTTTCGAGAGGGAGGCGAACGCTTGTTGGCACCACATCCTCTATTTGATGTCCTAATAGGAAGTGATCAATTTCCTGCTCAAATACCAGAACACTGCCAGTTAACCCAGCAATACACAGCAGAATTCCAACCACCAAGCCTAGCCAGCGATGCAGTTGAAACGTGATTGTGCGAATGGTTTTGTTGTTCATGGTAGAAGTTCCTTTACAAATCAGGACTTGAGCAATTGAGTCATACCAACACAAGTCGGATCACCCCCCTTAATCCCCCCGATATATTTCCAGTTCCCTCCCCTTGACAAGGGGAGGGTTAGGGTGGCGTATTAAAAGCTTATGGAGACTGTTCCCAGTACAGTAAACGGTGCCGCCGGACGAATATCACCAAAGGACGTTGACTCATAATACTTAGTATCTAATAGATTTTTGAAATTAATCCCCACGCGCCAGTTATCGCGTCGATAAAAGAGAGCAGCATCGATTTTTCCGTAGGAGGGAAGTTTAAAGGTGTTAGGTAAAGTGACATCGCGGCTACCCGCAAAAAAGACTCCTGCACCAAATCCGAATCCTTGTAAATTGCCGGATTGAATCTCATAAGTTGTCCATAAACTGCCACCCTGACTGGGAGCGCCTGTTAATTTGTCTCCTTCTGGAAGGGTATTATCTTTACTGATAAAGGCATCGTTCAGGAAGAAAGATCCAATGACATTCCAACCAGGCAGAATTTTTCCAGCTAGGTCAAACTCAATACCTCGACTGGTGACTTCACCTGCTGCGATCGAGAAATCTCTGTCTCCTGGATCGGTGGTCAACACATTGGTTTTGGTAATTTCGTAAGCAGCTACGTTAGCAACCAAGCGGCGATCGAGCAATTCGGCTCTTATCCCAACTTCATACTGAGTTCCCCGTGAGGGTTCAAAAACTTCTCCGGTTCGACTACGACCGTCATTAGGAACAAAAGATTGACTGTAGCTAGCGTATAAGGAAAGCGGTTCTATCGGTTGGTAGACAATGCCAATCCGGGGCGAAAAAGCTTCACCAGAAAATTCGTTGCGTGTGCTTTCACCAGTAGGATTGCCATCCTTATCGACTGGCTGTTCGCTGCTGGCATTGTTCACAAAGTCGTATCTCCCACCCAGTAGGAGCTTAAGATTGGGCAGTAGGGTTACTTGGTCTTGCAGATAAATGGCAGAGGTTTCGGAGAAAGTACCACTCACAGAAGAACCACTATCAAATACCGTTGGCGCAGATGCCCCGTATTTTGGGTCAAACAGGTCGATAGAAGCTACAGGTATATCTAATTGACCTGCACGGAAAAATGGTTGAAGGGCATTAAGTTTTGTCCAGTCAACACCAAACAGTAACTTATGCTCAATAGAACCTGTATTGAAATCAGCAATCAAATTGTTTTGTAGTGAATAAACTTCAATGTCCGCTATATCTTTGGCGAAGTCTCTAGTAACAGTACGACCATCAGGCTGAAGGCTACCAGTCCGAAAAACTCCTGAACCATTATTGTAATTTTGAAGTTCGGTAGAGAAAATGCTACGAAACTCCAGATGCTTGTTAAAGCGATGAGAGAAGTTTAAGCCGATTGAGTGGGTTTCAGTATGCTCCATACCATCATTTGGTTCTTCTAGGAATCGATTTCTCGGAGCATCGAAACTTCTTGGGTCAGTCGGTAGCCCTCCATGATAGACAGCATCGGTATTGACGTAGTTGTAGCTCAAGTTTAAGGTCGTTGCATCCCCAATTTTGTAGGTTAAAGTGGGTGAGAGAAACAACGACTGCTGATTGACGAAATCCACAAAGCTACCAGAAGATTCATAAGCCCCATTAAAGCGATAGAGCAGTCGTTTATCTTCAGTTAACGGCCCAGAAATATCGATTGACGGATTATAGAAGTCATAATTTCCCATCGCAAATTCGCCAGAATAGTAGGGTTCGCTTAGGGGCTGCTTGCTAACATAGTTAACTATGCCACCCGGCTCAAGCCGACCATATAGCACAGAAGCAGGCCCCTTCAACACTTCAACTCGTTCAATGTTGTAGGGCGAAGGATTTATCAATGGAAACGGAACAGAAACCCCGTCTTTAAGGAAATTATTCGTAGAAAACCCGCGAATATTATAGCTGTCTGTCGTATCATTAATATCTTTTTGAACCGTGACACCTGACACATTGCGGACTGCATCGGTAATGCGTGTGATTTTTTGGTCTTTAATAACTTCCTGTGGAACTACTTGAATTGACTGGGGAATATCGCGCAGTGCTGTATCGGTCTTTGTAGCGGTTGACGCATCTGGTACGCTATATCCATCCTGCTCACCCGTCACCACCAACTCAATGGGCTGATCGCCGGCTGGTGGTTGACTTGGCTGTGTTTGACTCTCAGGATTAGCTGCTTCAGGCTTTTGTTGCGTTTGTGATTGCTGCTGTGGTGGCGTGGAGGTTGCAGTACTCGCAACAGAAAAGACAAGACCCTCATCTGGACTGTCAAACAACTCGACAGCTGGTACACCCGCATCACCAATCACTGTCACTCGGATTGTATTGGCATCAAAGTTTGTTACCGTGATCTCCGTAACACCCGCAATAGGTTTTTCTGACCGGAATGTAAATGCATCGCCACTGGGTAAACGCAGTTGAGCATTGGGAACATCAGTGACAAAGCTATTGCCAGCACTGCGATTCACTAGTTGCAACTGTTCCCCTTTGGATGTTTCTAAAATCACCTCCACACCTTTGTCGGTGGGATTTACTTTAACACCCGTAATCAGTACAACTTGCTCCCCGCTTCTTGTTTCTGGATTCGGGGAGCCAGCACCTTGAACGAGTTCCCCGGCTTCTATGTCGAAGCCATTGCCGAAGGGTGGCGACTGGCGTGTGTTAGTTGGTGTTGGTGTGTCTACCAGCATAATTGCCCTAGTTGCCGGAAGTTCGATTTTGCTCAGTTGGGGAATGTTTTGACTTGGTTTATCCGACTTTACCCGACCCAGATAACTTGCTATTTGAGACTGGAAATTTCCGGGTTTTCTGGAACTGGGAGCTGATACTGGAGATTTGGTGTCTGTGACTGCAACTTTATCATCTAATGTCGATTTTCCTAACCATCGGGTAGAAGATTCGCCTATTCCATCCTCTCGTACTTCCTTGCCTTTAGCGGGAGTGCCGATCAAAAGAACAACTGCACCTGTCAGCAGCAGGCTTTGAAACAAATTATCTAACTTCATTTATTTCCCGACACTCAATAACACCACTTGCCCATACCCGAAAACAAAAGATAATTAATGAAATCAATTATCATTTAAATCTAAGTTAATTTAATAATATTATGAAGTAACCCAAGACACAAGATAGTTAATAATTTATCTCAATTAAATGAATACTAAGCAGCAGTTACTCCAAGGCAGGTGTTTGCTTGATACATAACTAAAGACCGTAAGCTTAGTTTAAACTCCTCCTCAATAAGTATTTTAAAAAGCCAAAATACTTTCCTCAATTACGTAATTTCGATTAATTAAGACAATTTTTAAGTGGTATTACGTAGATTATAGATCGAGTTTAAGACAAATTTAAACAATTTTAGTTTATCACCTGCCTAAAGATATGTAATTAGCAACATAATTATATCTAATTTATAAAAAAATATTTATAAGCAATTCTCATTAATAGCCTATTGCTATAGCCACTAATTCTCGTTATTGTAAGCTGGAATAAACAAAAATAGTTGCAATAATTTTGAGAATATTTGCAATAACTAAATCGCTACCATTAGCATTTAGGTACTACTGGTGATAGTCGAGACCTACAGTTAAGGAAGTAAATATTTTTTATCTAACTCGACTAACAAACCTTGGTTTAGTTGACTACTAGGCTTGAGATTTTGAGATTTATAAGTCTGGTAAATGAAAATTAGTATTCACAGGAGGTATTTAAACTTTATTTTTCTGTTATGAGAGTGACAGGAAGACAAGCAATGTATTAGGGTGCATCTAGCTATCGAAAATAAAAATGAATCAATATTCTCATAGCTTTCTTGAAGCCGATGTCTTCGACGGGCTTCTCTACGAGACGCTACGCGAACGCCTACGCAACTGTTCTACAGTTGTTGAACTACTGCAAAAAGTCAGCTCTACCCAGCCAAATCGAGATGCTTTCACCTTCTTGTCAGATGGGGAAACAGAAAAAGCGACGCTAACCTATCAAGAATTAGACAGGCGATCGCGCGCAGTAGCGGCTCAATTGCAAGCATTGGGTTTGAGTGGGGAACGTGCTTTACTGCTTTATCCAGCCGGACTAGATTTTTTAGTTGCTTTTTTCGGCTGCTTATATGCGGGAGTTGTAGCTGTAACTGCATATCCTCCCAGAAATCAGCGCAACACAGTGAGAATAAAGGCGATTTTCACAGATGCACAAGCTGTGATCGCTCTGACGACAACAGAAATTTTGTCCACAGTGCAGTCTTTAATGAGAGAAAAAGCTGTGCGATCGTTGCAGTGGCTAACTACCGACAATCTTGCACAAGGAATAGAAGACAGTTGGAAAAAACCATTTATTCATAGAGATACTTTAGCTTTTCTGCAATACACCTCCGGT
This sequence comes from Nostoc sp., assembly GCF_036919555.1. GTDB lineage: Bacteria > Cyanobacteriota > Cyanobacteriia > Cyanobacteriales > Nostocaceae > Nostoc. The sequence continues at coordinate 96,467 of NZ_JBALCS010000073.1, read as the reverse complement.
TCTACGGGGACACCCAAGGGTGTAATGATTAGTCATGGAAACCTACTGCACAATGCCGAGACAACTTACCAATTCATGGAGCATTCAGCAGAAAGTAAGTTCGTGACGTGGCTGCCAATGTACCATGATATGGGTCTGATTGGTGGCATATTGCAACCTTTGTATGGAGCTTTCCCTTGCATCATCATGCCTCCAGCTTCCTTTCTGCAACGTCCTTATCGTTGGTTGCAGGCGATCTCCCAGTATAAAGGAACAACTAGCGGCGGTCCCAATTTTGCTTATGATTTATGTGTGTCAAAAATTACTCCTGAGCAAAAAGAAACTCTTGACTTGAGTAGTTGGAGCGTAGCATTTAATGGTGCTGAACCGATTCGACACGATACCTTAGAGCGATTTGCAGCAGCTTTTGCACAGTGTGGCTTCCGTAAAGAGGCATTCTACCCTTGTTACGGAATGGCTGAAACCACGCTGATTGTTTCCGGTGTGCAAAAGGTTACATTACCTATTGTGAAAACGATCCAGAAATCTGCATTAGAATCTAATCAAGTAGTTGAGTCATCTGTTGAAGATGATAACGTTCATCATTTTGTTAGTTGCGGCCGAGTCATACCAGAACAGAAGGTAGTAATTGCCAATCCAGAAACACTCAAGAGTTCTCAATGGAGTGAAATCGGGGAAATCTGGGTATCTGGATTGAGTGTTGCTCAAGGTTATTGGAATCGTTCTCAAGAGACAGAAGAGACATTCCGCGCTCATCTATCAGATACCAGAGAAGGCCCATTCCTACGGACGGGAGATTTAGGCTTTTTGCATAATGGTGAACTATTCATTACAGGTAGAGCCAAAGATTTAATCATTATTCGAGGTCGCAACCTCTACCCACAAGATATAGAGTTAACTGTAGAACGTAGCTATTTATCATTGCGTTCAGGTAGTGGTGCAGCCTTCTCGGTTGAGGTAGAGAAGGAAGAACGACTAGTAGTAGTACAAGAATTAGAGTTTCGCGCTAAACCTAATATAGAAGAAGTTACTGGTGCGATTCGTCAGGCGGTTGCAGAAGAACATGAGGTGCAAGTCTATGCAGTAATGCTAATTAAACCAGGTACTATTCCCAAAACCTCCAGTGGTAAGATTCAACGTCGTGCAACTCGCACACAGTTTCTCGCAGGCGAATTGGAGATCATAGGTAGCAGTATCTTTGATAGTGCAGATGACTGGGGAAAGGAAGTGAGTCTCAGCCGCGAGTTAATTCTTGCAACTCCACGAGAAAAACGCCCGCCACTGTTGATACCTTATCTTCAAACACACATTGCTCGCGTACTAAAAGTTGGATCATCTCAAGTAAAGGAAGAGGTCTCACTAAGTACTTTAGGACTCGATTCATTAATGGTCTTTGAACTCAAAAATCAGATTCAAGTAGATTTTGGAGTCACAATATCTATCGAGGATTTCTTCAAAGATGCTAGTGTCGTTCGGTTAGCAACGCAAATACTGAGTCAACTAACAACGAAAACAGCGTTAGAGCCAAAGCTGGAGCCTATTCCCCGAAGTCAAGAACTACCCCTGTGCCTTGCTCAAGAACGCTTATGGTTCCTCGACCAATTAGAACCTGGAAACCCATTTTACAATGTTCCGATCGCTGTGCATTTAACTGGGGAGCTAAACACAGCGATCTTAGAACAAAGTCTTAACGAAGTCGTGGGACGTCATGAACCATTGCGAACAAGCTTTTCGGCAGTAGAAGGACGACCAATCCAAGCGATCGCCCCAACCTTAAAAATAACCTTGCCAGTTGTAGATTTACCGGGAGCAAATATAGAGTCAGCTTTAGGCATTGCAACTGAGTTTGCCCAACAGCCTTTCGACTTGTCCCAAGCACCACTGCTGCGAGCTAAACTCCTACGTTTGAAACAACAGGAGCATATGCTCCTGTTAGTCATGCACCACATTATTTCGGATGGTTGGTCTATTGGCATTCTGATCCGAGAACTGGCAGAGATTTACGAAGCTTTCTCTGATGGCTTACCCTCATCACTTTCTAAACTTCCAATTCAATACGTAGATTTTGCTTATTGGCAGAAACAATGGTTGCAAAAAGAAGTACTTGAAAGTCAGGTAAATTACTGGAGGCAGCAATTGAGTGGCAGTTTACCCGTACTGCAACTTCCCACTGATCGACCACGACCAGCTATACAAACCTTCACTGGCACAAAACGATTTTTTACGTTTCCTAAGGCTGTAAGCGAAGCAGTTAACAACTTGAATCGACAAGAAGGTGTCACTCAGTTTATGACGCTTCTGGCAGTGTTCAAGACTTTGTTATACTGCTATTCAAATCAAGAGGAAATAATAGTAGGTTCGCCCGTTGTTGGTCGTACCAGAAGAGAAACAGAAAAACTCATTGGCTTTTTTCTCAACACATTGGTCTTGCGTACTAACTTATCAGGCGAACTCACTTTCCGCGAATTATTAGTCAGGGTGCGCGAAGTAGCTTTAGGAGCCTATGCTCATCAAGACTTACCCTTTGAGAAGTTAGTGGAGGGATTGCAGCCAGAACGGAATTTAAGCCATAACCCACTGTTTCAGGTAATGTTTATCCTCCAAAATACCCCGATACCAACTATAGAACTTCCAGGGCTGACTCTGCGACCGTTGGAAGCCGATAGCGGTACTTCAAAGTTTGATTTGAAGTTAAGTATTTGGGAAAGTCCAGAAGGTTTCAATGGCTCATTGGAGTATAAAACGGACTTGTTCGATGCTACTACTATTGCTCGAATGATAAGTCATTTGGAAATCCTTCTATGGTATATTGTTAAACAGCCTGATATTAGAGTTAACGAGCTAGCTAAAGTCCTCGCCAAAGCTGACAGAGAAAAACAGCTAATAAAAGAACAAGAACTAGAACACACCTCTATGCAAAAACTCAAGTTGACAAAGCGTAAGGCAGTTTATGGAATATGAAAAAATCTGAAAATTTCTCCAACTTAATTTTTGATAATTTATTTAAATTAGGAGTACCATCAATGAACTTAATAGAGTCATCAAAAAAAAGCTTCAACAATTTTCAGCGTAGATTTACAGCATTTATCGCTCCTTATAACTTAAGTAAAACAGCAGCTATTTATTCTCATGAGCAATGGAAACTTCGGTTTTCTCATCGCTATCAAAGTTATTTTGCTCCGTTGAAGTGGAAAAAACTAAAAATTCTTGCAATTGGTATAGGAGGTTATCAGGATCACACAATAGGAGGAGAATCGTTAAAAACGTGGAAAACTTATTTCCCAAACAGTATGGTTTATGGTCTTGATATAATAGACAAAAGGTATTTAGAAGAAGACCGTATTAAAATTTGTAATTGTGATCAAAATGATGAACATTTGATCCAAGAAGTTTTAGCAGAAACTGGCGAACTAGATATTATCATTGAAGATGGTAGTTCTGCAAATGAACATCATATCAAAGCGTTCCACACTTTTTTCCCAGCACTTAAAGATGGTGGCATTTATGCAGCAGAAAATATCCACCACTCATACTGGCCAAGTCTTAAAGATAAAAAGTGGTCAAACTTAGCCAAAGATAGTTTGGAGTTACAAAACTGGATAAATATTGGTGGTAGCCTCGACCTAAACGATCCAAAAACCGTGATGAATATGTTTAAAAGACTGGTTGATGGATTAAATTATGAGGAATTTTTAAATCCAGGATACACTCCTTCATACTTTGATAAAAACATTCTTTCCATACAGTTTTATCATAATTTAGTCATCCTCTATAAAGGAAAAAATTATGAGAAAAGCAATTTTATTGAAAGCAACACATTGCAACCATTTGTTTTGGAAACGCTAGGTGTAAAGTCATTAGAGGAATTAGATTTAGATTTTTCCAAAGCGAATAATTCAATAAATGAATACACCACCATTGAAGCAACAAAATTACAGCAATAAATCAAGATTTTTGCCTTAGATAAAAAACGGAAGAGAATTCTGGAAGCGTAAAAATTGTAAGAGATAAATAATGAAGATTCCAGACTATCCAAAAATCAGCCTCAACCAAATAAGGTCAAAAAGACGGCAAGGTGTTAATCTCTCGAATGCAGAATTGATCAAAGTAATACCTTTGTTGCCTGAGAAATCCTTACCTTTGCTGTTACAACCTATAGTAGAAGGAATTAATTTAGTAACTTGGACAGCAAGTAATCAAGAATTAATTGCAAAAAATCTACTGAAGCATGGCGGTATCCTGTTTCATAACTTCCAAGTAACAGATGTGGCAGAGTTTGAAAAATTTATCCAGACAGTTTCTGGAGATTTGCTGGAATATCGCGATCGCTCTTCACCCCGCAGTCTAATTCAAGGCAATATTTATACTTCAACTGACTATCCAGCGAACCAAACTATCTTTCTACATAGCGAGAATTCATACGCCGCCACATGGCCTCTAAAAATCTTTTTTTACTGCGTGACACCAGCTATTCAGGGAGGAGAAACACCCATCGCTGACACTCGAAAATTATATAAACGGATTGATTCCAAGATTCGCGATCGCTTCATCGAAAAAGGAGTGATGTATGTCCGCAACTTTGGCGATGGCTTTGGCTTACCTTGGCAGACAGTGTTTCAAACAACCAATCCAGCCGAAGTAGAAACCTTCTGCCGTCACAATGGCATACAATTCGAGTGGAAAGAGGGCAATCGCTTGAGAACCCGCCAAATTAGACAGGCTGTTGCCACCCATCCCCAAACAGGTGAACAAGTGTGGTTCAATCATGCTGTATTTTTTCATATATCAACTTTGGAACAAAATATCCGCAAGTCATTGTTAGCTGAGTTCCAAGAAGAAGACTTGCCACACAATACTTATTATGGTGATGGATCGCCAATTGAAAAAATCGTGTTAGATGAAATTCGTGCTGTATACCAACAAGAAACTATAATTTTCCCTTGGCAAGCTGGAGATATTTTAATGCTCGATAATATGCTAGCAGCACACGGACGGATGCCATTTGTCGGACAGCGAAAGGTCGTAGTAGGAATGGCAGAACAATTCAGTAGTAAAGATATTTAGTGCCAAGTACGGAGAATTAGAATGATAGATGAAATGCAGGGTTTTCGACTCTCACCCCAACAAAAACATCTCTGGCATTTACAGGAAAGTGACAACTTCCCTTATTCTTCACAGTGTGCTGTTTTGATAGAAGGGAATCCTGATATCGAGACCTTGAGAGTAGCTTTAGAACTAGTTGTCAATCGGCATGAAATTCTCCGTACTAATTTTCATTGCTTGCCTGGGATGACTATACCTTTGCAAGTCATTAGAAACAACGGTATTGCTTGGGACGAAAACCACGACTTGAGAGGTTGCACAGATCAAGAACAAGAAGTATTTTTATCCGTCTTATTTGATGGGGTTAACAAACAGCCGTTTGATTTGGTAGAAGGTTCTGCATTACATCTATTTTTAGTAACTCTGTCGTCATCTAAGTATGTTTTGCTCATTAGCTTACCTGCACTTTGTGCAGACGCAGCAACACTCAAAATTTTAGTGCAAGAAATCAGCCAGTCTTATGCAGCTTGCTTGCAAGGTAAAGAACTAGACGATGAACCACTACAATACGCAGATTTGGCTGAATGGCAAAACGAATTGTTAGAAGGGGCAGATACAGAAGCAGGCAGAGACTATTGGCGAAAACAGGATTTTTCAGCGCTGACAAAATTAAAGCTGCCTTTTGAAAAACAGTCTACAGAGCAATTAGAATTTCAGCCTCGAACGCAAAGTTTCACAATTACCCCTGCTTTGTTAGAACAAATTTACACCCTGACTCAGCAGTATAATGTTTCAGTAGCTGAGTTTTTCTTAGCTTCCTGGCAGATTTTACTTGCGCGTCTTACCAAACAGCAAAATTTGAGTATCGGTGTGGCTTATGAGGGACGTAAATATCAGGAATTAGAGAATAGTATAGGATTATTTACTAAATACTTACCGTTAATTTCCAATATAGAACTAGGATCGAAGTTTATTGATATTTTTCATCAAAATAATGAATGTGCAGAGAATATTTATAAGCTGCAAGATTACTTTACTTGGGAAATAATAGCAGAATCATATCAAAATACCTTACGTTTTTTCCCAGTTTGCTTCGAGTTTGAAGAACTGCCAGGAAATTATGTAGCTGCTGACGTATCTTTTTCGATTAACCAACTATATACTTGCATTGAAAAATTCAAAGTCAAGCTTTCTTGCATTCGTCAGAATGATACGCTAAATGTAGCATTTCACTATGACTCAAACTTATTTAATGTAGAAGATATCAAACGCTTAGTCGGGCAATTTCAGACATTGTTAGCTAGTGCGATCGCTCATCCAGAGACAGCAATTAGTCAGTTAGATATTCTCAGTCAAATCGAGAGACAACAACTGCTTGACCAGGTAAACACGAAGCGCGATTATCCACACAACAAGTGCATTCACCAACTATTTGAGGAACAGGTAGGAAAAACCCCGAATAAAGTTGCTGTTATCTTTGAAGACCAAGAACTGACTTACCACGACCTGAATCAACGGGCTAACAAAATAGCTCACTACCTCCAAAAGCAGGGGGTTGCACCAGAGGTATTAGTGGGGCTGTGTGTCGAGCGATCGCTTGACATGATAGTTGGACTTTTAGCTATCCTCAAAGCTGGTGGGGCATATGTGCCATTAGATCCCGCATTGTCGAAAGAAGGTTTGGCATTACGATTGCAAAATGCCCAGGTGTCATTAATCATTAGTCATTCATCATTGGTAAATAACTTTGAACCAATGACGAATAACAAAGAGCAAACAACAGTAATCTACCTGGATAGCGACTGGGAAACTATTACTCAGGAAAATGATGTTAATCCCAATAGCAAAGTAACAAGTGAAAATCTAGTATATGTACTGTTTACCTCTGGTTCTACAGGCACAGCTAAGGGGGTTGCAATTGAACACCGACAATTGCTCAATTACCTATATGCCATCATCGAGCAATTAAACCTGCCAGCAGGTGCTAACTTTGCACTGGTTTCTACATTCGCCGCAGACTTAGGTAACACAGCTATCTTTCCTTGTCTGTGTACGGGAGGTTGTCTGCATATAATCTCCTACGAGCGTGCAACTGACCCAGCAGCTTTGGCAGAATACTGTCTTAGACATCCTATTGACTGTCTCAAGATTGTTCCCTCTCACCTTGCTTCTCTGTTAACATCTTCTTCACCTGGGTCTATCCTTCCTAGAGAACGGCTTATACTAGGTGGTGAGGCTACCAGTTGGGAACTGATCGAGCAGATTCAAAAGTATGCACAAGATTGCCTGATCTTCAATCACTACGGCCCTACAGAAGCAACTGTAGGTGTACTTACTTATCTAGTAGAACTTAATGACCACCTTTCCTGCTATCCAAAATCCCAAACAGTTCCCCTGGGTCGTTCAATTCCTAACACCCAGGTATATGTCTTGGAAGAGAACTTGCAGCCTGCTCCCATAGGACTAAAGGGCGAAATATACATTGGCGGGACAACTCTAGCTAGATGCTATCTGAATCAGCCCGAACAGACAGCTGTTAAATTTATTCCCAATCCATTCAGTCAGAAAGAAGGAGCGCGGCTTTACAAAACAGGCGATCGGGCACGCTATTTGCCAAACGGCACGATTGAGTTTTTAGGTCGTATCGACCACCAAGTTAAAATTCGGGGCTTCCGCGTAGAACTAGGAGAAATTGAGGCAGTACTCAGTCTCCACCCAAATGTGCGGGAGGTTGTCGTCTTAGCAAGAGATTCAGAGTCTGGTCAGAAGTATCTGGCAGCTTACGTTGTACCATCTCAAGAATCGCCTATCCTTATTAATGAACTGCGTAACTATATGCAGGCGAGGTTGCCTGAGTATATGGTGCCGTCAATTTTTGTCATCCTCAAGGCGCTACCGTTTACTCCCAACGGCAAAGTAGACCGTCAAGCCCTGCCAGAACCCAACCAAGTACGTCCTGAGTTAGAAACAAGCTTTACAACTCCTCGCACGCCCGTGGAGGAGGTCCTTGCAGGAATTTGGGCTAGACTTCTTGGTATTGAGCGAGTCGGTATTCACGATAACTTTTTTGACTTGGGAGGACACTCTTTGCTAGCAACGCAGGTTGTTTCTCAAGTCCGCGAGGCCTTTCAAGTAGATCTGCGGCTACGTAGTTTATTTGAAACACCAACAGTGGCAGGGCTAGCTGAACTGATTGAAACGGCAGTGAGGGCTGGGCAGAACTCAGCAACTACGGCTATTGAGCGGGTGAAACGGGAAGGCGAATTGGCACTGTCGTTTGCTCAACATCGATTGTGGTTTCTTGACCAATTAGAGCCAGGCAATCCTTTTTACAACGTTTCTAGTGCTTTACTATTGAAAGGTTTGCTCAATGTGCCAGTTCTAGAGCAGAGTTTTAACGAAATTGTGCGACGCCATGAAAGTTTGCGGACAAGCTTTGCAAGCGCAAACGGGCAACCTGTGCAAGTTATTGCTTCAACACTAAACATTACCTTGCCAATAGTGGATCTTCAGGCATTACCTTTAGACAAACGAGAAGCTGAGGTTCGACAACTAGCTAAATTACATGCGCGATATTCTTTTGACTTAACTCAAAGTCCTTTGCTCAAAAGCAGTCTTTTACGACTGAAAGAAGACGAGCACATATTGCTATTCACGATACATCATATAATTGCTGACGGATGGTCAGCAGGTTTGCTAGTGAATGAAGTGGCTGCACTTTACGAATCATTTAGTCATGGCAAACTCTCGCCGTTGCCCGAACTACCAATTCAATACGTAGATTTCGCGGCTTGGCAACGACAATGGTTACAAGCAGAAGTATTACAATCTCAGATATCTTATTGGAAAAAGCACTTAGAGGGCGCACCAGCGGTACTAGAGTTACCCACTGACTATCCACGACCTGCTGTTCAGACATTCCAGGGTGGTAGTTATTCATTCGAGCTATCTGTTGAGCTATCACAAGCCCTGAAGAAATTGAGCCAGCACCAGGGAAGTACCTTATTTATGACTCTGTTAGCAGCTTTTCAGACGCTGCTATGGCGTTACACGGGCAGTGAAGATATTGTCATAGGTTCGCCCATCGCCAACCGTAACTGTGCACAAATAGAAGGGTTAATTGGATTTTTTGTCAATACCCTAGTACTGCGAACTAACTTTGCAGGTAATCCCACTTTTGAGGAGCTACTGGCTCGCGTACGGGAAGTGGCTCTGGGAGCCTATGCTCACCAAGATTTGCCTTTTGAGCAGCTAGTTGAGGAACTGCAACCACCAAGAAACTTAAGCCACACGCCACTGTTCCAGGTGATGTTTGCGCTTCAGAATGCACCAATGTCGGCGTTAGAATTGCCAGGTTTGAGTTTAAGTCCCCTGAAAAGTAATAGTGGCACGGCAAAGTTTGATATGACCCTAGATATGACAGAAACAGCACAGGGACTAGTTGGCATTCTGGAGTACGATACCGATTTATTTGAGTCAAGCACTATAAGCCGGATGGCAGGGCATTTGCAAACCTTGCTTCAGGGGATTGTGGATAATTCACAGCAACTCGTATCGGAGTTGCCACTGTTGACCGAGCCTGAGTGGCAGAATTTGCTGATAGAGTGGAATGATACTCAGTTGGAGTATCCTCAACACCAGTGTATTCATCAGCTATTTGAGGCTCAAGTAGAGCTTACACCCGATGCAGTCGCATTGGTGTTTGAATCGGAGCAACTAACCTACTGTGAATTGAACGCTAGAACCAATCAGCTAGCGCACCACCTGCAATTGCTTGGAGTAAGACCAGAGGTACTGGTGGGAATTTGTGTGGAGCGATCACTCTCTATGGTCATAGGACTTTTAGCCATCCTCAAAGCGGGTGGCGCTTATGTACCGCTCGACCCCACTTATCCCAAAGAGCGCTTAGCCTTCATGCTTAAAGATGCATGTGTGTCGATGCTGTTGACTCAGCAAAAACTGCTTGAAAGTCTTCCAGTTCAGGATGCACGCGTGGTTTGTTTAGACAAAGACTGGCAAGTAATTTCTCGGCAAAGTGAAGCGAATCTGGTTAATACTGCTACATCCCAAAACTTAGCTTATGTAGTTTACACATCAGGTTCTACAGGCAAGTCTAAAGGGGTGGCGATCAATCATTGCAGTCTGATTAATGCATATCAGGCTTGGGAAAACGCCTATCGGCTTCGGTCTCTTACCAGTCATCTTCAAATGGCTAGTTTCTCCTTTGATGTCTTTTCAGGGGATCTAATTCGCGCGCTTTGTTCTGGAGCCAAGTTAGTGTTGTGCCTGCGTGAGTGGCTTTTAGAGCCGGAAAAACTGTATAAACTCATGCGCCAAGAGAAGATTGATAGCGCAGAGTTTGTTCCAGCTGTTATGAGGAACTTAGTTCAGTATCTGGAGAGAACCAAGCAAGATCTTCACTTCATGCGGTTGCTAGTAGTAGGTTCAGATAGTTTGTATCTCCAGGAGTATGAGGAATTTAAGCGTTTGTGCGGTTCAGATACTCGCTTGATTAATTCCTATGGGATCAGTGAAGCCACTATTGACAGTACGTATTTTGAGAGTGAAAAGGTCAACTTCCCTGTTTATGGGCTAGTCCCGATTGGCCGTCCGTTCGCCAACACGCAAACGTATATTTTAGACAGCCATCTCCAACTCGTCCCCATTGGAGTTACAGGTGAACTGCACATTGGAGGTGTTGGTCTTGCACGGGGCTACATCAACCGAGAAGACTTGACCTCGCAGAAATTCATCCCCAACCCCTTTGAACGTTCTCAATTTCCAATTTCCTATTCCCCATTCAATCGTCTGTACAAAACAGGCGACTTAGCCCGTTACCTTCCTAACGGCAACATCGAATTTCTCGGTCGGATCGATCATCAGGTCAAAATCCGTGGTTTCCGCATTGAGTTGGGAGAAATTGAAGCTTTACTCAATCAACATTCTGCTGTTAAAGAAGCTGTGGTGATATCTATCGATGTGTCAGACTACAAACGTTTGGTAGCCTATGTAGTTCCCAGTATTAAATCTGATGTTGTTGTAGAAGGACAGATGTCAGCAGCAGATTTGAACACTCAGCAAGTTTCGCAGATGTCTACTACTCAGTTTGTGCCCCTATTACGGCAGCACTTAGAGTCAAAGCTGCCAAACTACATGATGCCAGCAGCTTTTGTCATTCTAGAAGCACTACCACTTACACCTAATGGTAAGATAGATCGCAAAGCTTTGCTTGTAACGAAAATTGATAGATTTGATCTAGAAAGAGTTTTTGTTGCACCTCGAGATCCAGTTGAGGAAGTGGTAGCTGGAATTTGGGTTCAAGTTCTTTGTTTAGAGCAGTTAAGTGTCTACGACAACTTCTTTGAGCTAGGCGGACATTCATTATTAGCTACCCAAGTTATTTCCCGCATACGGGAAGCTTTCGAGGTAGATCTACCGCTACGCCTCTTGTTTGAATCACCGACAGTAGTTGAATTAGCTAAAAGTATTCGAGAGCTAATGAAGGCAGAACTGGGACAACAACTTTCTGCCATTAATCGCGTCTTCCGAGATGGAAATCTACCACTGTCTTTTGCTCAAACCAGACTATGGTTGCTGGATCAATTAGAACCAGGTAGCTCTATGTACAACTCAACAATTGTTGTGCGCCTTGTTGGTTCTCTGAATGTGCCTGTGCTGGAGCAGGCTTTGACTAAAATTGTATGTCGCCACGAAGCTCTACGTACTACCTTCCCTGCGGTAAATGGACAACCGTTTCAGGCGATCGCCCTCGCTAGCCTAACTATGAAACTACCAGTTGTGGACTTGCGGGAGTTGCCAGAAGCTGAAAGAGAAGCTTTTGTTCAACAACTGACCGCAGCGGAATCCCAACGCACCTTTGATTTAGCCCAAGGCCCATTACTGCGATGTACGCTCCTGCATATCCGCGAGAAAGAGCATATAGTATTATTCACCATACATCATATTGTCTCAGATGGCTGGTCTAGGGGTGTGTTCGTTCGGGACTTGGCAGCACTTTACGAAGCCTTTTCTACCGGAAAACCCTGCCCACTGCCAGAACTGCTGATACAGTATGCAGACTTTGCAGTTTGGCAACGACAGCAGTTGCAGGGTGAGGTTCTGGAAGCCCAACTCGCTTACTGGAAGCTGCAATTGGGTAATAACCTCCCAGTATTGCAATTACCTACAGCTTGTCCACGCGCAGAAGTTAAAACCAGCCCTTGCGCTACTCAATCCTTCATCATTCCCTCCAAAGAGTCCAAAGCACTGCAAACACTCTCGCGCCAAGAGGGTGTCACCTTGTTCATGACCCTGCTGGCAGGTTTTCAGGTGTTGCTACAACGCTACACAAATCAGGATGACATCGTTGTGGGCACTGATGTTGCTAACCGTAACCGGGCTGAAGTTGAACCACTGATTGGTTTTTTTGTCAATCTGCTGGTCTTACGCATCGACTTGAGTGGAAACCCCACCTTTGGGGAGTTGCTTAAACGAGTACGCTCTGTAGCATTAGGAGCTTATGCTCATCAAGATTTGCCCTTCGATCAATTAGTTAAGGCTTTGCAGCCTGAGCGTAATTTGAGCAACACGCCGCCACTATTTCAAGTATTGTTTGTCCTCCAGAATACCCCCATCCCACCCTTAGAATTGTCAGGGCTGACATTAAGCATGTTAGAAGTTGAAAACAAAATAGCAAGGTTTGATATAGCACTATTTTTGACAGAAACAGAGCAGGGCATCTTGGGCGAATGGCAGTACAACGCTGATCTTTTTGATGCCACCACCATCACTCGTATGACAGACAACTTCCAGATGCTGCTCAACAGCATTGTGTCCCAACCTGATGCGCGAATCGGCAATTTAGAAATGCTTACTCACGCCGAAAGAGAACAACAAGCTTTACAAAAAAGAGAGCGCAAAGCGTCCAAGCGAGAAAAATTTATTAGCGTTGCTCCCAAAGTAGTAAGCCAATCACAACAAAGTTTGATCAAGACCGATTATCTCGAATCAGGGCAAACGTTTCCTCTAGTGATTCAGCCTAATACTGACGAGATTGATTTTGTGGCTTGGGCTAAAACTAATCAAAAATTATTTATAAAAACAGAATTGTTGAAACATGGAGCGATTCTGTTTCGAGGTTTTAATGTAGATTCTGTCTCAGAATTTGAAAGTGTTGCCCAGGCAATTTGTCCAGACTTATTCGGTGAGTATGGTGACTTACCTCGTGCTGAAGAAAGCGGTAAAGTTTATGGTTCTACTCCTTACCCATCCGATATAGCTATCCTTTTCCACAATGAAAGCTCTCACTTACATCAGTTTCCTTTAAAAATTTGGTTTTTCTGCGTACAACCTGCTAATCAAGGTGGAGAAACGCCGATTGTAGACTGTCGTAAAGCTTATCAACTCCTCAATCCCAAACTACGAGAACGATTGGCCGAAAAACAATTAATGTATACTCGTCATTATACTGATGGTCTAGATGTAAGTTGGCAAGATTTCTTTCGCACCAATGACAAATCTATAGTAGAAAATTACTGTCGTCAGACTGGAATTGATTTTGAATGGTATGATAATAATAGTTTAGGGACTCGTCAAATTCGTCCAGCAGTAGCAGTACATCCTAACACGGGTGACAAGGTATTTTTTAATCAAATACAGTTACACCATATAGCGTATTTAGATGCAGAAGTTCGAGAATCTCTGTTGTCTTTATTTGGAGGAAACAAACTACCACGTAATGTTTATTATGGGGACGGGACTCCCATAGAAGACGAAGTAATTGCAGAAATTAATGGAGTTTTTCAGCAGTCGAAGACTAGCTTTATTTGGCAGAAAGGAGATATTTTGATGCTAGATAATATGCTTGCTGCACACGGACGCTACCCCTATGAAGGGCAACGCAAAATTGTGGTAGCAATGGGAGAAATGATTCAAAGCCAAGACATTACACTTCATGGCAGGGGAAAAGGAGTTAAATGATAACTGACGCTACTATTAACCGGGGCAAGCACATCTCAATTTGAGTTGACATAAAGTAGTATAATGTCTTGAAAAAGCCTCAGATCGGGGGCAGTCTCATGGCATGAGGAAAATATGAAAATGTTGTCAGTGTTCTATAGATATGCTTGCGATAATACGATCATCTTTGCATTGAATTAGGAGTACTTATCAATGAAAAATAGCAATAACTCTCAAATACCGCATGTTGACCGAGTGAGCAACCTATCAAAAGAAGAATTTCTATAGAAGTACGCAATACCTAATAAACCTGTAGTAATTTTGGATATTATGGATAATTGGAAAGCGAAGACGTGTTGGACACCAGAGTTTTTTAAATCCAAGTATGGTGATATCCATGTCACCACTGTGAAACAAACTGAGACAACAGATGAGCAATGTACAATGAGATTGGGTGAGTATATCGATTATATGCAAAGCACTAAAGAAGAAAATCCTTCTTATTTGAGAACGTGGTATTTTCCTAATGACTGTCCAGAAATTTTGGAAGATTACAATATTCCGGAATATTTTAAAAGTTGGCTTGAGCAATTACCACATGAAATTAGACCTCAATTTAGTAGTTGGCTTTTCATAGGTCCAGCTAATACAGGCAGCAGAATGCACGTAGATGGATTTATGACTAGTGCGTGGAACGCAGTAATTTCTGGCAGGAAGTGCTGGCTTTTTTATCCTCCTGAAGATGAGTGTTACTTGTATACTGGTGAAGTAGATGCATTTAATCCTGACTTGACTAAATACCCTTTATTTGCTCAAGCAAGACCGCTAATTTGTATTCAAAATCCAGGAGAAATTATCTTTACTCCTAGTGGTTGGTGGCATCAAGTAATTAACGAAACAAACTGCATTTCTCTTACTGGAAACTTTGTAAATGAGACTAACTGCAAGATGGTTAGAAACTACCTTGATGTTACAGAGCGTCCAGAATATTCAGATACACTTCAACAAGCGATCAAACAATATATCCCTCAATTATGTGTATAGCAATTATTAATGAGTCATAAGAAAACCCCATACTCGTGGCAGGGCAGGGAATGTTCAATAATAAAACGAACTTTTGATGACTGCTTGGCGAAGTAGATTTACGGTAAGGATTTAGGTAAATAAGTATTAAAAAATCAGCTAATATCTTTAGCTAAAGAGATGCTCCTGTTTAGGATTTGAGGTCAAAAAAGAGGTAAATTTTTATGTCTTTAGAAATGTCTTTAGAAAATCGTGAAACCTATGACTTGGTTGCTTTGGCGTACAATTCTGGTACAGAAACTAGCGATATTTGGCTGGCATGTTTGGATAAAATTCTCCTACAACATCTTCCTGATAAGGCACGTATTTTAGACCTCTGTTGCGGCAAAGGAGAATTAGTACAAAAGCTGCTAATGAAAGGGTATAAAGTAATTGGATCAAGTTTGTATATATGAAGCAGAACGAGATTTTGAAATCCCTTCTGGGGCTAATAGGATGTGCTACATTTGTCGCAAACAATCAAATAATGAGACTTTATAAAAAACTGGGATGAAAATAGTCTAAAATGCAACTACAGAGCCATGTTTACGTCAGTCTCGACAGGATTTATATCAAATGAAACATCAAGTGGCGGCAGCAATGCCCAAGCGTTTTGAGAAGAAGTCATTGCAGAAATTAATGAAGTTTATCAGCAGTCGAAGACAAGCTTTCCTTGGTAAAAAGGAGACATTTTGGTGCTAGATAATATGTTTGCTGCACACGAGCGCTACCCCTATGAAGGGCAACGCAAGATTGTGGTAGCAATGAGAGAAATGATTCAAAGCCAAGACATTACACTTCATGGCAGGCAAGGAGGAGGTAAATGATAACTGACGCTACTATTAACGGTTTTAGGCTATCTCCTCATCAGAAACGCCTTTGGTTCTTGCAGCAAGATAGTTCTGCTTACTTAACTCAAGGTACTGTTCTGATACAAGGCAATCTTCAACCAGAAATTTTAAAAGCAGCATTACAGCAAGTCGTCAATAGGCATGAAATTCTTCGGACAAATTTTTCTCGCTTGCCTAGTGTAAAGATTCCTGTCATGGTCGTTGGCAATAGCAGTCCCCCTTTATGGCAAGATATTGATTTAAGCGATTGTTTTGAGCAGGAACAGTTATCCAAAATAGAGGAGCTTTTTCAGGAGGTTAGACATCAAGCTTTTGACTTCGAGCCAGCTTCCTTATTGCGTTTATATTTACTGAAACTGTCGCCAAATACACATATTCTCTTGGTCTCCTTGCCTGCACTTTGTGCAGATGTTCAGACAATCAAGAATCTAGTTAATGAAATTAGTAATTCATATTCTAGTTGCTTAGAAGGAAAAGAATTGTCCGATGAAGTAGTGCAATACCTACAATTCTCAGAATGGCAACATCAGTTACTTGCAGACGAGGACGCAACAACTGCTAATAAATACTGGTTTCAGCAAAAATTATCTTCCTTAGCTACATTAAAGTTACCTTTTGAGAATAAAACTTTAAAAAAATCAGGATTTGAGATAGACTCTACCAAATTGATAATAGCTCCGGAACTGGCAGCCAAGATTGAAATTTTAGCCCAAAAGTATAATACTTCCGTTGCTATTGTCCTACTAGCTTGTTGGCAAACACTGATTTGTCGACTTACAGGACAGGCAGATATCGTCATTGGCATGGGTTGCGATCGCAGGGATTATGAAGAACTTCAAGACGTACTAGGACTTCTTGCCACCTGGATACCAATTAAAAATCATTTGACACCAGACTTGCGCTTTCAAGAAGTCTTGAAACTCGCTGAAAAAACTCTAGATGATGCCACGGAATGGCAGGATTATTTCGTTCCTGAACCTATAGAAAATGACAATTCCTTAGCTTTTTCCATTGGTTTCGAGTTTGACCAATTACCGGAAAAATGCTTTGTCGGTGGCGTCTCATTTTATCTTGATAAATATTACAGCTGTATAGAGCCATTCAAAGTTAAACTTACTTGTACTCGGCGCGATAACTCTTTAATTACAGAATTTTACTACGATGTCAATTACTTCAGGGCAGATACTATTGGGCGTTTAGCTGGACAATTTCAAACTTTATTAACTAGTACGACTGCAAATCCAGATGAGAAAATCAGTCAATTAGAGATACTCAGCAAAAGCGATCGCCAACAGCTACTAGTCGAGTTTAACCAAACGCAGATTAATTATCCACAAGATAAATGTATACATAAGCTTTTTGAAGAACAAGTAGAAAAAACACCTAACAACATTGCCGTTATATTTGAAGACCAAGAACTCACCTATGCAGAACTTAACCACAAAGCTAATCAACTAGCTCATTACTTGCAAACACTGGGAGTCAAGCCGGAAGTTTTAGTTGGGGTTTATGTAGAGCGATCGCTTGATATGATAATTGGACTACTGGGTATCCTCAAAGCAGGTGGAGCTTACGTACCACTAGACCCCGCATTACCAAAGGAGGGTCT
Organism: Nostoc sp.; assembly: GCF_036919555.1. Classification (GTDB taxonomy): domain Bacteria; phylum Cyanobacteriota; class Cyanobacteriia; order Cyanobacteriales; family Nostocaceae; genus Nostoc. Next base: position 78,944 of record NZ_JBALCS010000073.1, on the reverse strand, counting down.
TGCTTTCCGGTTGCAGGATGCCCAAGTACCCGTGCTACTGACTCAACAGCAGCTAGTCAATGATTTACCGATCAATGCAGCACAGGTAATCTGCTTGGATAAGGACTGGGATGCGATCACTCAGCACAATAATGGAAATCCCAATAGTGAGACGACAGTTGAGAATCTGGTCTACGTACTATACACTTCCGGCTCTACAGGCAAACCCAAAGGAGTTGCCATCGAACATCGGCAACTTCTCAATTATATCAATGCGATTTTAGACAAACTCGAGCTGCCGCCTAGTGCCAGCTTTGCAACAGTTTCCTCCTTTGCAGCAGACTTAGGCAACACAGCAATTTTTCCAGCTTTGTGTAATGGGGGTTGTCTCCATGTGATGTCCCAAGAGCGAGCTTCCGATCCAGCAGCCCTAGCAGCTTACTTTGAGCTTTATCCTATTGACTGTCTCAAAATTGTCCCTTCCCACTTAGCAGTTCTCCTGACATCTTCTCACTCAGAGAAAATCCTGCCCCGCAAGTGTCTGATTCTTGGTGGTGAGATTGCTAGTTGGTACTTAATTGAACAGCTTCAGCAGTACTTGCCAACTTGTGAAATTTTCAACCACTATGGTCCAACAGAAACCACTGTGGGTGTGCTAACCTATTTAGTGGAAAAACAGCAAACAAATCATTATCCTGAAACTGTCCCCATAGGAAAACCCCTAGCCAATATAGAGGTTTATGTGCTGGATCGGCAGCTGCAACCAGTTCCCATTGGCGTGTCAGGTGAGTTATACGTTGGTGGTGCAGGACTAGCGCGAGGCTATCTAAACTATCCTGAACTAAGCGCCACTAAGTTCATACCTAACCCCTTTAGTGACACACTAAAAGCAAAGCTGTACAAGACAGGAGACAGAGTTCGCTACTTGAGCAGCGGGAATCTGGAGTTTCTTGGACGGATTGACAACCAAGTTAAGGTTCGGGGCTTCCGCATCGAGCCAGAAGAAATTGAGTTGGCACTCAGACAACATCCCCAGGTGCGAGAAGTTGTAGTTATAGCTCGCGAAGATAAACTCGGTGACAAACGCCTAGTCGCCTATGTTGTTCCGAGACAAGGTAAAGGCTCTAGCACTAGCGAACTGCGTCTTTTCCTGAGAAACAAGCTACCTGAATATATGGTGCCATCTGCCTTTATACTGTTAAAGAATTTGCCTCTGACCCCCAACGGGAAAGTAGATCGCCTTGCACTACCTTCACCGGACACAGCTAGACCCAATGTAGAAGATACTTTTGTAGCACCTCGAACCCCTGTTGAAAAACATCTGGCAGAAATCTGGTCTGAATTGTTGCGGCTTGAGTGCATCGGTGTTCATGACAATTTCTTCGATTCAGGTGGGCACTCTTTGCTAGCCACTCAAGTTGTGTCTCGTTTACGCGACACTTTCGAGGTAGATTTAGCCCTGCGCGACCTTTTTGAGAAACCTACCATAGCTGATTTAGCCGTGACTATTGCACAACGGCTAGCTCAAGCGGCAGATAGTGAACTACTGGCTCAGACCTTTGCAGAACTAGAGCAACTTTCGCAAGAGGAAGTTCAAGCAATACTTGCTGGCGAACAACAGTGAATCAATTGGGAGGAGAGCAGGAAATGAGTGATTTAGTTAAAGATATTGCTAATCTTTCTGTGGAGAAACGTGAGCTTCTTCTGCAACGACTCAGGCATAAAAAAGAAAATGCCTCTCGAACAAAAATCACGTCTCCAAGTCGAGATTCCAACATTTTCCCGTTGTCTTTCGCCCAACAACGACTGTGGTTCCTTGAACAGTTGGAGCCAGGAAACCCCTTTTACAATCAACCCGCGGCCGTGCGTCTGACAGGAGCGCTGAATTTAGCCGTACTGGAGCAAAGTTTTAATGAAATTCTACGCCGCCACGAAGTCTTACGCACTACCTTTAGTACCGTCGAGGGGCAACCAGTCCAAGTCATCGCTCCGACTCTAGCATTAAAGCTGCCAGTAGTGGATCTACAAAAACTTCCTGACGCAGATCGTGAGAAAGAGGTTCTGCGCCTCGCTACAAAGGAAGCTAAAGTGCCGTTCAACCTAGTAGAAGGTCCCTTACTGCGATGTACTCTCCTACGACTGGACGAGGCAGAATACGTGTTGCTGTTTACAATGCATCATATTATCTCTGATGGCTGGTCAAAAGGGATACTTATTCGTGAAATAGCAACGCTTTATGAAGCCTTTTCTACTGGAGAATTCTCACCGTTAGCTGAACTGGCAATCCAATATGCAGACTTCGCAGCTTGGCAGCGAAAATGGCTACAAGGAGATGTACTACAATCCCAAATATCTTACTGGAAAAAGCAGTTAGAAGGTGCACCATCAGTACTGGAGTTACCAACTGACCATCCGCGATCTGCCGTTCAGACATTTCAGGGTGCCAGTTACTCATTTGAGCTATCTGTCGAGCTATCACAAGCCCTGAAGAAATTGAGCCAGCAGCAAGGAACTACGTTGTTTATGACTCTGCTGGCAGCTTTCCAGACTTTGTTATGGCGATACACAGGGCAAGAAGATATTGTGGTCGGTTCACCCATCGCCAACCGCAATCGAGCAAAAATAGAAGGGCTAATTGGTTTTTTTGTCAATACCCTAGTACTGCGAACTAACTTAGCAAGTAATCCCACTTTTGGGGAGCTACTGACTCGTGTGCGGGAAGTGGCATTAGGAGCTTATACTCACCAAGATTTACCTTTTGAGAAGCTTGTAGACGAACTGCAACCACAGCGTTCTTTGAGTTACACGCCACTGTTCCAGGTGATGTTTGCGCTTCAGAATGCACCGATGTCGGCCTTAGAGTTGCCAGGTTTGAGTTTAAGTCTTCTAGCAAGTGAGAGTGGTAGTACTAAGTTTGATTTGACTCTGTTGATGACAGAAACAGCACAGGCATTAGTTGGCAGTTTAGAGTATAATACTGATTTATTCGAGTCAAGCACCATCAGCCGGATGGCTGAACATTTACAAACGTTGGTCTCTGGGATAGTTGCTAATCCACAGCAGCGTCTGTCTGAGTTACCACTGTTGACTCAAGCCGAGAAGGCACTGCTAGTAAAGTGGAATGATACTTCGCTTGAGTATCCCCAACACCAGTGCATCCATCAGTTGTTTGAGGCTCAAGTAGAACGCACCCCCGATACTGTAGCAGTGGTGTTTGATGACCAGCAGTTGACCTACTGTGAACTAAATGCAAGAGCCAATCAACTGGCGCACTACCTGCAAAAGCTAGGAGTAGAACCAGAGGTACTGGTGGGAATTTGTGTGGAGCGATCGCTAGAAATGGTGATCGGACTTTTGGGGATTCTCAAAGCTGGTGGTGCTTATGTACCACTAGATCCAGCATATCCCGCCGAAAGATTAGCTTTCATATTGCAGGACGCACAGATACCAGTACTACTGACCCAACAGCGTCTGAGGGAGAATTTGCCAGAATCTCAAACAAGGACTGTTTGCCTAGACACAGATTGGGGAAGTATCGCAGGGCAAAGCCAACAGAACTTAATCAGTAACTGTACAACTGATAACCTAGCTTATATCATCTATACTTCCGGCTCAACAGGTCAACCCAAAGGCGTGTTGGTCAATCACGCCAATGTTGTGCGTTTATTCGTAGCAACTGAGTCTTGGTATCACTTCAACCAACAGGATGTCTTTTCACTGTTCCATTCCTACGCCTTTGATTTCTCAGTTTGGGAACTCTGGGGTGCCCTGCTATATGGTGGAAAGTTAGTGGTAGTACCATATTGGGTGACTCGTTCACCCGAAGACTTCTACAAATTGTTGTCAACGCAGCAAGTAACAGTACTCAACCAGACACCTTCTGCTTTCCGCCAACTCATACAAGCAGAGGAATCCTTGGGAGATGCCAAAAAGTTGAGCCTGCGACTGGTGATTTTCGGTGGAGAAGCTCTGGAACTTCAGAGTTTAAAACCCTGGTTTGAGCGCCACGGCGACCAGTTTCCCCAGTTAGTCAATATGTACGGCATTACGGAAACAACAGTGCATGTGACATATCGTCCACTGACGATGGCAGACTTAGAAGCTGGTTTTGGGAGTGTCATTGGTCGTCCAATTCCTGACTTGCAAGTTTACTTGTTAGATGAATATCAACAACTAGTACCGATTGGAGTCAGGGGTGAGATGTACATTGGTGGTGCTGGTGTAGCACGAGGTTATCTGAATCGACCAGAACTCACCACCCAAAAATTTATTCCTAATCGCTTCAGTGATCAACCAAACGCACGCCTTTATAAATCTGGCGATCAGGCATGCTACTTGCCCAATGGAGACATTAAATATTTAGGACGTATTGACAATCAAGTTAAAGTTCGTGGTTTCCGCATCGAAATTGGAGAAATTGAAGCAGCCATCAGCCAACACCCAGCAGTCCGAGAAACTGTAGTTGTCGTTCATTCAAACTCAGCCGATTCTCAACGAATAGTCGCCTATATCGTCCTCGAAACAGAGCAAACACTAACAATTTCTGAACTGCGGAGCTTCCTAGAGCCGAAGTTGCCAAACTACATGATGCCAGCAGCTTTTGTGATGCTAGAAGCACTACCGCTCACTCCTAACGGCAAGATAGAGCGTAAGGCCCTACCAGTGCCTGACCAAATACGCCCAGAATTAGAAGAAGCCTTTATTGCACCTCAGACGAGGGTTGAAAAACAGTTGGCTGTGATCTGGATGCAGGTACTCAGCTTAGAAAATATCGGTATAAACGACAACTTTTTTGAGTTGGGTGGGGATTCAATCCTCAGCCTTCAAATCATCTCCAAAGCCAATCAAGCAGGGTTGTATTTAACTCCTAAGCAGCTGTTTCAATACCAGACCATCGCTCAACTGGCAGCCGTAGCTGGCACAAATGAGAAAATTCCCGCCGAACAGGGTGCAGTAACTGGATTATTACCACTAACACCTATTCAGCAATGGTTTTTTGAACAAGAACAACCAGAACCAGATCACTGGAATCAGGCGGTGCTGCTGGAACTCAAGCAGAGTATTGATCCTGTGGTTGTAGAGCAAGTGATGCAGTCTTTACAAAGACATCACGATGTCCTACGTTTGCAATTTATACAAGAGGAATTTGGTACTCAGGCGGTTATTGCTAGTCCTAATCATGTAGTGCCACTAACACACTTAGATTTGTCAGCACTGCCAAAAGAGGAACAAGGGGCTGCTATGGAAGCAATAGCTGCTAAACTTCAAGCTAGCTTGAATCTCTCAGTTGGACTATTATTTCAGGTTGCCCTTTTTGACCTGGGTGGCGAGAAACCTTGTCGCCTGCTTTGGATTATCCACCACTTAGCTGTTGATGGGGTTTCTTGGCGAATCTTAATTGAAGATTTTCAAACAGCTTACCATCAACTCTCTGAGGGCAAGGTGATACAGTTGCCACCCAAAACAACTTCATTCAAGCAGTGGTCTAACCGTTTGCAAGAATATGCACGTTCTTCAGCGCTACGTTCAGAGTTAGATTATTGGCTCACAACCCTTGATCAACCCGTTGAGCCTATACCCGTAGACTATCTAGGCGGAAACAACAGAGAAGCAACAGCCTGCAAGGTGTCGGTATCACTTTCTGTTGAGGAAACTCAAGCCTTGCTGCAAAAGGTGCCAGCAGCTTATCAGACGCAAATTAACGATGTATTACTGACAGCACTGGTACAAGCATTTGCCCAGTGGACAGGAAAAAGTTCTCTACTAGTTGACTTGGAAGGACATGGGCGAGAAGAACTGTTTGAGAATGTAGATGTATCGCGGACTGTGGGCTGGTTCACATCTATCTTTTCGGTACATCTGAGTCTAGAAAACACTTTCCAGCCAGGAAAATCTTTGATGGCAATTAAAGAGCAACTACGAGCTATTCCGAATCGAGGTATTAGTTATGGACTGCTGTACTACCTTAGTAGGGATCAGGAAATTACTGAGCAGCTAAGTTTATTGCCAAAAGCTGAGGTGATTTTTAACTATTTGGGACAGTTTGACCAAGTTTTACCGGAATCCTCTTTATTTAGTTTAGCTCAGGAGTCCATCGGTCCCAGTCACAGTTTACGAAGCAAGCGAACTCATTTGCTGCAAATTAACGGCGGCATATCTCAGGGACGGCTGCAAATGAGCTGGACTTATAGCGAGAAGCTGCATCGCCAAACCACAGTTGAAGTACTTGCTCAAGGGTTTATTGAGGCACTGCGATCGCTGATCACCCACTGCCAATCACCTGATGCAGGCGGTTTCACGCCTTCTGACTTTGCAAAGTTTGAACAAAGCCAATGGAGTCAAGCCGACCTTGATGCCATTACAGGAGCAATTGGAGATATGTGATATGAGTGTGAAAAATAAAAACATCGAAGATTTTTATCCGCTATCGCCCATGCAGCAGGGCATTTTATTCCATAGTATTGCTGCTCCTGAATCCGGAGTTTATTTTGAGCAATTGAGTTGGACTCTGGAAGGAAACTTCAACATTGCGGCATTTCAGCAAGCTTGGCAGCAGATTGTAGAACGGCATTCAATTCTACGAACGCGCTTTGTTTGGGAAGGTTTAAAAGAACCAGTGCAAGTTGTGCATCGGCAAGTGACGCTACCGTGGGTGCTGCTAGACTTGCGGCATCTCTCTTCAGTCGAACAGCAACAACAGCTGGAAGCTTTTTTGAAAAGCGATCGCTCTGTTGGTTTTAAACTGACCCGCCCACCGTTGATACGTTTGACACTTCACCATCTGGCAAAAAACTATTATCACTTCACTTGGAGCCATCATCATCTGCTGATCGATGGGTGGTCTAATGCCACAATCTTTAAAGAGATTTTTGACTGTTACAAAGCCTTCAGTAAAGGTCAAGACGTATACCTGGAGCCGATTCGTTGTTATCGGGATTACATCGTCTGGCTACAGCAGCAAAACCTATCCCAGGCTGAAGCATTCTGGCGGCAACTGCTCAAGGGTTTTACAACTCCAACACGGCTATGGGTAGACAAAGGTTTTGGGCAATTGCTCAGTTCAAAAGATGGCAATAATCAGCAAGAAATTAAGCTTTCAGTAGAAAAAACCGCAGCATTGCAATTTTTAGGACAGCAGCACCAGCTAACGCTCAATACACTGGTACAGGGAGCTTGGGCTTTGCTATTAAGCCGTTATAGTGGTGAGGAAGATGTAGTTTTTGGGGCTACTACTTCCGGTCGTCCCTCCACCTTAGCCAAAGCAGAGTCTATGGTAGGGCTGTTTATCAATACTCTACCAGTAAGAGTAAAAGTATCACCAAAAGAGTTTCTTCTACCTTGGCTCAAACAGATCCAAACTCAACAAATTGAAACACGTCAGTATGAATATAGTCCATTGCTAAAAGTCCAGGGATGGAGTGAAGTTCCTAGAAGTCTGCCTCTGTTCGAGAGTATCGTGGTTTTTGAGAATTATCCTGTAGACGCTTCCTTACGGAAACTGGATCTAAACTTAGAGATTAAAAGTTTTAGCGCATTTGAAAGGACAAACTATCCCCTGACTCTAAGCGTAAACCCAGCTGAGGAGTTGTTGCTTAAAATTACTTCCGATGGTAATGAACGCTATGATGCCGACACCATCAACCGGATGTTAGGGCATCTAAAAACATTGTTAGAGGGGATGGTCGCAAATCCACAGCAGCAGCTGTCCGAATTAACACTGTTGACTGAACCTGAGCGACATCAATTGTTGGTAGAGTGGAATAATACTCAAGTTGGCTATCCTCAAAACCAGTGCATTCATCAGTTGTTTGAAACTCAGGTGGAGCGATCGCCTGACGCCATTGCTATTGTCTTTGAAGACCAACAGTTGACCTACCAAGAACTGAACCAGCGAGCTAATCAACTGGCACACCACTTGCGATCGCTTGGCGTCAGTCCAGAGGTACTGGTGGGAATTTGTGTGGAGCGATCGCTCGAAATGGTCATCGGGTTATTAGGTATCCTCAAGGCGGGTGGCGCTTATGTGCCGCTAGACCCTACTTATCCCCAAGAGCGATTAGCTTTTACACTAGAAGACGCCCAAGTGGCAGTGCTGCTGACTCAAAGACGGCTCATGAAGGGAATGCCTGAACACAAAGCCCAAGTCGTTTGTTTAGATGCTGATTGGCAGGCTATTGCCCAAGAAAGTAAGGAAAATTCAGTCACTCAGGTAACTACTGACAACTTGGCTTATGTCATCTATACCTCTGGCTCGACTGGGAAACCCAAGGGTGTAATGATCAAACACCATAGCACGGTTGCTATGTTGGATTGGGCAAAAAAAATCTTTGCGGCTGAAGCTTTGCTTGGAGTTTTGGCGTCAACCTCGATTTGCTTTGACCTTTCAATCTTCGAGATATTTGTTCCTTTGGGGTGCGGGGGGAAAGTCATCTTGATAGACAATGCACTCTATTTACCAACTTTATCTGTAGCCAAAAGTGTAACTTTAATCAACACAGTTCCCAGTGTGATTGCAGAGTTATTAAGGACTGACGGTATTCCAGTTTCAGTGTACACGATTAATATAGCTGGTGAACCACTCCAGAATAAGCTTGTACAGCAACTTTATCAGTGGGATAATATAGGACAAGTTTTTAACCTTTACGGGCCTTCCGAAGATACAACTTATTCGACATTTGCCTGGATACAGAAGGGTGCCAGCAATATTCTGCCGATTGGTCGTCCTATTAACAACACACAGATATATTTGTTGGATCAAGATTTACAACCCGTTCCTGTTGGTGTACCGGGTCAATTACACATAGGTGGGGACGGACTAGCTCGTGGCTATTTAAACCGCCCTGAACTAACTGCTGAAAAATTCATCCCCAACCCCTTTAGCGAACAACCGACGACACGTCTGTACAAAACAGGAGATTTAGCACGCTATCTGCCGAATGGAGAAATAGAATACATCGGCCGCATCGACCACCAAGTGAAAGTTCGTGGTTTCCGCATTGAACTTGGAGAAATTGAAGCATTCATCAGCCAACACCCAGCAGTACGAGAAACTGTAGTTATCGTTCGCTCAGATTCAGCAGATTTACAACGAATAGTCGCCTATGTCGTCCTCGAAACAGAGCAAACACTAACAATTACTGAACTGCGGAGCTTCTTAGAGTTGAAGCTGCCAAACTACATGATGCCAGCAGCTTTTGTGATGCTAGAAGCACTACCACTCACCCCTAACGGCAAGATAGACCGCAAAGCACTAACTCGACTTGAGTTAACACAGCTATTATCAGAATCCGATTTTACCGCTCCTTCCACACCAATTGAAGAGATTCTAGCCGGAATTTGGGCAGAGGTGCTTGGTATTGACAAAGTAGGTATTCACGATAACTTTTTTGAGTTGGGAGGACACTCTCTACTTGCAACTCGCGTGATTTCCCAAGTGCGGCAAGTTTTTCAGCAAGAGCTTCCTTTACGTCGCTTATTTGAACAAGCAACAATAGCTGGGCTAGCCAAAGACATAGCAAAAACCAGAAAGGTAAGTTTAGGACTCGAAGCACCTAAGATTGAGCGGATTTCACGATCGCAAAAGTTACCCCTGTCATTTGCTCAGCAGCGGTTATGGTTTCTTACTCAGCTAGAACCAAACAGTCCCTTCTACAATATTTCTGCTGCTGTTCGCCTACAAGGATCATTGAACCTAGAGGCCCTACAACAGAGTTTTAATGAAATTCTACGTCGTCACGAAGCATTGCGAACGAATTTCCAGACCGTAGAAGGGCAACCCGTAGCAATTATCTCATCAGTCATACAGCTAGTGTTGCCCGTATTTGACATCAGTAAGTTACCTTCAAATCAACAACAAGCCGAAGTCAGACAACTGGCAGACTTTGAAGCGCAACAACCCTTTGACCTCAACAGTGACCTCCTGCTGCGGGTGAAACTACTGCGCTTTGGGGAAGAAGAGTACATAGTACTACTAACAATGCACCACATTGCCTCTGACGGTTGGTCAATAGGCGTGCTGGTGCGTGAGATAACAAAACTTTATCAAGCCTTCTGTGATGAGCAACCCTCACCGTTAGCTGAACTGCCAATCCAATATGTAGACTTCGCAGCTTGGCAGCGGCAATGGTTACAAGGAAAGGTACTACAATCGCAGATATCTTACTGGCTCAAGCACTTAGACGGTGCACCAACATTACTGGAGTTACCTACTGACCATCCGCGACCCGCCACTCAGACTTTTCAGGGTGCTACGTGTTCATTTGAGCTATCTGTTGAGCTATCTGTTGCCCTGAAGAAATTGAGCCAGCACGAAGGGGCTACCTTATTTATGACCCTGTTGGCAGCTTTCCAGACCCTGCTATGGCGTTACACAGGACAAGAAGATATTGTGGTGGGTTCGCCTATAGCTAACCGCAACCGTGCAGATATAGAAGGGTTGATTGGCTTTTTTGTCAATACATTGGTACTGCGAACTAACATGGCAGGTAATCCCACCTTTAGGGAGCTACTAACTCGTGTGCGGGAATTGGCACTAGGAGCCTATGCTCACCAAGATTTGCCTTTCGAGCAGCTGGTAGAGGAACTGCAACCACCGCGAGACTTGAGTCACACACCACTCTTTCAAGTAATGTTTGTGCTCCAGAATGCACCGATGTCAGCATTAGAGTTGCCTGGTTTGATTTTCAGTCCTTTGGCAAGTGAGAGTAGCACTGCCAAGTTTGATTTAACTCTGGATATGACAGAAACGGTACAGGGGCTAGTTGGAACTCTGGAGTACAACACTGATTTATTCGAGTCAAGTACCATTTGCCGGATGGTAGGGCATTTGCAAATGTTGCTCTCTGGGATTGTTGCCAATCCACAGCAGCGCCTGTCGCAGTTATCACTGTTAACTCAAGCTGAGAAGACACTGCTTGTGGAGTGGAATGATACCTCGGTTGAGTATCCTCAACACCAATGCATTCATCAGTTGTTTGAAACTCAGGTGGAGCGATCGCCTGATGCCATTGCTGTGGTTTTTGAAGACCAACAGTTGACCTACCAGGAACTGAACCAGCGAGCGAATCAACTAGCGCATTATTTGCGATCTCTCGGAGTGAGACCAGAGGTACTGGTGGGAATTTGTGTGGAGCGATCGCTCGAAATGGTAATCGGACTTTTGGGGATTCTCAAAGCGGGTGGTGCTTATGTACCACTAGACCCAAGCTATCCCGCAGAAAGATTAGCTTTCATGTTAGAAAACTCTCAACCAAAGGTATTATTAACACAACAGCATCTAGTAGAGAGTCTACCAACTCACAGTGCTAAAGTAATTTGCATAGACGGCAGCTGGGAACTTATTGCCCTTGAGAGGATAATAAACCCTGTCTGCAACATCACCTCCGATAACCTTGCTTACGTCATCTACACCTCCGGCTCTACAGGTAGACCAAAGGGAGCAATGAATACCCACCAGGGAATCTGCAATCGCTTACTTTGGATGCAAGACATTTACCAGTTGACAGCAACAGATAAAGTTTTGCAGAAGACACCCTTTAGCTTCGATGTGTCAGTCTGGGAATTTTTCTGGCCGTTAATGACGGGTGCGGTTTTAGTGGTAGCCCAACCAGAGGGACATCGAGACAGTAGCTATTTAGTAAATTTAATTAGACAGCAGCAAATTTCTACTTTACATTTTGTTCCTTCGATGCTGCAAGTATTTCTGGAAGCAGAAAGTCTGGAAACTTGTAAGTCTCTCAAACGGGTAATAACGAGTGGTGAGGTGTTGTCTGCCCAACTTCAAAAACGCTTCTTTGATCGTCTGGATGCTGAATTGCACAATCTCTATGGTCCAACTGAAGCCGCTGTAGATGTCACCTTTTGGGCGTGCGTGCAACAAAGTAGTAACCAAGAAAATAGCGCCATCCATCAAAAGATAGTTCCCATTGGTCATCCAATTGCCAATATCCAGATTTATCTGCTTGATCGGCATCTAAACCCTGTTCCTGTGGGCGTAACAGGTGAAGTGTATATTGGTGGTGTGGGGGTGGGCAGGGGCTATTTAAACAGTCCTGAGCTAACAGCAGAAAGATTTATTCCTAACCCTTTTAGCGAACAACTGGCGACACGTCTGTACAAAACTGGAGATCAGGCACGCCATCTGCCTAATGGAGTGATTGAGTACATTGGACGAATTGACCATCAAGTCAAAGTCCGTGGTTTCCGCATCGAACTAGGCGAGGTTGAATCGAAATTGAGCCAACACGCTAAAGTTCGGGAAGCGTTAGTACTGGCTTGGGAAGACGAGCAGAGTGATAAGCACTTAGTAGCCTATGTCAGCCCTCATCTAGAGCAGACACTTACAGTCACTGAACTGCGTGGCTTTCTTCAGGAGAAGCTACCACAATACATGGTGCCCTCGGCTTTCATTGTACTCCCAACCTTGCCGCTCTTGCCCAACGGAAAGCTTGATTGGCGATCGCTACCTGCACCAGAAAGTCTGCGCCCAGACTTGGAAGTTGCTTATGTAATGCCACAAACTGAGATAGAACAGGCCATCGCCACTGTTTGGCAAACATCTCTTAATGTCGAGAAGATAGGCATTCACGATAACTTCTTTGAACTCGGTGGTCATTCCTTACTTATGGTTAGGGTTCATACTCAATTACATCAAATGTTCAAAACCGATTTATCATTGCTCGATTTGTTTAGATACCCGACCATCAGCTCTCTCGCAGAATTCTTCAATCAAGGGAAAAATCTAACATCATCTTTAAATGAAACTCATATTCAAATAGAAAAAATATCTGCTGGCAAATCTCAACAACAAAAACGCCTGAATAAAATGAAGTCAATGAATAATCAAGGAGTTAAATAAGAATGAGTACTCAGATAGAATCTGCATCGAGAAATGGTTCAGAAATAGCGGTCATTAGTATAGCCGGACGTTTTCCTGGAGCCAAAAATGTTGATAAATTTTGGGAAAATCTCCAAAATGGCATAGAGTCAATTTCTTTTTTTACTGATGAAGAACTGTTATCTTCAGGGGTAGAACCAGCCATACTCAATGACCCCAAATTTGTCAAAGCACGGGCTGTATTAGAAGATGTAGAACTTTTTGATGCTTCATTCTTCGGCTTCAATCCCAAAGAAGCCGAAATCACCGATCCGCAACACCGGATTTTTTTGGAATGTGCGTGTGTTGCCCTTGAAGATGCCGGTTATGACTCAGAAACCTACAAAGGTTCGATTGGAGTTTATGCCGGAACTAGCTTAAGTAGCTACTTACTTAATGTTTATTTAAACCCAAATATTATTAGCTCTATAGATTCTCACCAACTTGCGATCGCAGGTGACAAAGATTATCTCACAACACGTGTTTCTTACAAACTTAACTTAACCGGGCCAAGTTATACAGTTCAAACCGCTTGCTCAACTTCATTAGTTGCTGTTCACTTAGCCTGCCAAAGCCTGCTGAATGGTGAATGTGATCTGGCTTTAGCAGGTGGTGTTTCCATAAGTTCTGCCAGAAAAAGTGGCTATTTTTACAAAGAGGGAGGAATTGGCTCTCCTGACGGACACTGCCGCGTCTTTGACGCCAAGGCACAGGGAACTGTTAGCGGCGAAGGTGTCGGTATTGTGGTTTTGAAGAGATTAGAAGATGCTCTAGCAGATGGAGATTCCATCCATGCAGTCATCAAAGGTTCCGCTATCAATAACGATGGATCTTTTAAGGTTAGCTACACCGCACCTCGTATAGATAGTCAAGCCAAGGTAATTAGAACCGCTCAAGTTGTTGCTGAGGTTGAACCCGAAACCATTACCTATATTGAGGCTCATGGCACAGGAACATCACTAGGAGACCCCATTGAAATCGCCGCTCTCACACAAGCTTTTCGCATCGGGACTGAGAAAAAGGGCTTCTGTGCAATTAGTTCGGTAAAAACCAACATCGGGCATTTAGATGCCGCCTCTGGCGTAACAGGTTTGATTAAAACCGTCCTAGCTCTCAAGCATAAACAGATACCACCAAGCTTGCACTTTCAGGAATCCAATCCCGAAATTGATTTTGCTAACAGTCCTTTTTACGTCAATACTTTCCTTGCTGAGTGGAAGACTAATGGCACTCCTCGCCGTGCTGGTGTTAGTTCCTTTGGCATTGGCGGGACTAATGCCCATCTGATTATTGAAGAAGCTCCTGCCGTCAAAGCCTCTAGCCCCTCTCGAACCTGGCAATTGTTGTTACTTTCTACCAAGACGAGTACAGCATTGGAAACCGCCACGGCAAATTTGGCAGATTACTTACAGCAAGATTCTGAATTGAATATCGCTGATGTCGCTCACACTCTTGGTGTCGGTCGTAAAGCTTTCGATCATCGCCGAATTTTGGTGTGCCAGAATCTTGAGGATGCTGTAAAGTCCCTGAAATCTCCAGAGCATCAACGAGTTTTGACACATTACCAAAAGCCCTGTCATCGCCCCATAGTGTTTATGTTTTCTCCACAGGGCGCTCAGTACGTGAACATGGCTTTGGAACTTTACCAGAATGAGCCTATCTTCACTTCACAAGTCGATAAGTGTGCAGAATTACTCAAACTGCATCTGGGTCTTGATTTGCGTTCTCTGCTGTATCCAAGTGAAGCACAAGCGCAAGAAACAGCACAGCAATTGACACAGACTCATATTACCCAGCCGGCGCTGTTTGTGATTGAGTATGCTCTGGCGGAATTGTGGATGGCTTGGGGTGTGCGTCCCGAAGCGATGATTGGTCACAGTATTGGGGAATATGTGGCAGCAACTCTTGCTGGAGTTTTCTCTTTGGAAGATGCCTTAGCGCTAGTAGCGAAGCGAGGACGATTGATGCAGCAACTTGCTCCTGGCGCTATGCTCTCCGTGCAACTTAGGGAGTCGGAGGTTCAACTCCTTTTGGATGTAGAGACGTTCTCTGGAACATCTCTACAAATAGCAGGAAGCAATGCACCATCTTCATGTGTGGTTTCAGGTCTGACTGAGGCAGTAGATGAATTGCAACAAAAGTTAGAGGAAAAAGGAGTTATCTGTCGGCGACTGCATACATCCCATGCCTTTCATTCCCAGATGATGGACTCGATCATTGAGCCATATACACAGCAACTAGAAAAAGTCAAGCTCAATCTTCCCCAAATTCCATTTATTTCTAACGTTAGTGGCACTTGGATTACTGTAGCAGAAGCAACAGACCCCAATTATTGGGCAAAGCATATACGGGAAACTGTGCGCTTTAGCGAAGGAATTGCTGAGTTGGTCAAAACACCTGAGCGCATCTTGCTGGAAGTCGGCCCAGGGCGGACTTTAAGTACTTTCGCACTTGCACATCAAAAAGATGAACTTGTGGTACTGACCTCAATACGCCATCCACAAGAGCAACAGTCCGATGTCGCATTTTTACTCAACACTTTAGGTCGGCTCTGGCTTTTAGGAGTCAAAGTAGATTGGTCTGGTTTTTATACAAATGAACAACGCCATCATATCCCTTTGCCGACCTATCCATTTGAGCGCCAGCGCTTTTGGATTGAAGAACAAAAACAGCTACTTCCAAAAAAACAGTTGCAAGCAACAGAGCTTTGGCAATTTCTGGTAAAAGCAAGTCAGAACCAAGCTAGTGCCGGAATAGCTGAGTTTGACGCTCAAACCTACCAGGAAAACAAACAGTGGTTGAATAGTTTATGTACAGCCTACATCAACCTTGCTCTGAGACGTTTAGGTGCTTTTGGTAACTCCGATGACAAGTATTCTTTTGAAGAGTTATTTGAGCAATGCCATATTATTCCTCGCTATCAGCAATTGTTATGTCGCTTTTTGGATGTGTTGGTAGAGCAAGGCCACTTACAGCAAGATCAGAAACTGTTTACTAAGTTTGTGCCATTTTCTACCGAGTATTTAAATACTCTGCTAGAAGAAATTAACCACAGATGGGCAGACACATCCCAAATGGTAGATTTAGATTTAATTAAGCAGTGTGGCGAAAATCTGCCAGCCCTGCTGATGGGGGAAAAAGAACCGTTAGAGTTGTACTTTGCTACGGCAGATCAAAAGGCAAAAACATCAGAATCTGAATTCTCTGTAAATACCTACTTAAAACGAATTCTCCGGGCAAGTCTGGAACAAGTGGTGAAGTCCTTACCGGAAGACGTGAACTTAAGAATCTTGGAAATCGGTGGTGGACAGGGTATTGCCACGACAGAATTATTGCCTATATTACCTCCAAAACAAACAAACTACACCTTTACGGATGTGGGTGGTTTGTTCTTGAACCGAGCCAAAGAAAAATTTGCTGCTTATCCTTTCGTCGATTATCGTTTCCTGGACATTCAAAAATCTCCCACTGAGCAAGGTTACTCCAGTCACGGCTTTGATGTTATCATTGCTGTAAATGTATTACATGTGACCCGTAATATTGCAGAAACTCTAGAGCACCTACGCTCTTTGTTAGCTCCTGGAGGATTTTTGTTGCTCTGGGAGATAACTAAACCTCAATTAGATTTTGACATCACAGACGGTCTGCTGATGAATCCCTTAGAGGATGAAGAACGCAGCCGAGGTAATCCATTTTTGTCCAAAGAGCAATGGCAAGAAAAACTGCGATCGCATGGGTTTGGTGAGGTCACTGTTTTCTCAGAAACAGAAGTTTTCGAGGAAGAAATATTTCTGGCTAGAGCTTCAACAACTGATTCAGCACCTACTGCATTTACAGTTTTGCTTCAACCTGAAGATGTTCAATTATCTCCAGACAAAAGACCTGATCTTGCCGACTGGTTTTACATTCCTTCCTGGAAGCGCTCCATGCCGCCGCAACCATTTATACCTGCAATTGGGAAAAATCAATCGGGATACTGGTTAATATTTATGGATGAGTGCGGCTTGAGCGAAAAAATGGTGCAGCAGCTAGCACTTGCGGGTCAGAATGTAGTTACTGTAAAAATCGGGCAGCAATTTGAGCGTGAGAGTGAGTGCAGATATACGATTAATCCTCAAGAACGGGATGACTACAATACTCTGTTTAAAGAACTGCGTAAACTAAATAAGATTCCCAACAAAATAGTTCACTTATGGAACGTCACACCCGAAATTGAACCAGAATCAGAAATTGAGTTACACCAGAAGATAGAGGCACTTGCCTTTTACAGTTTACTGTTTCTTGCCCAGGCAATTGGAGAACACAATCCAGCTGATTCCTTTCAAGTTACAGTTATCTCAAACAATATGCAGGCAGTAACGGGTGCAGAGGTGCTGTGTCCAGAGAAGGCACTAGTTCTTGGAGCATGTCAAGTCATACCGTTAGAGTATCTAAACATCAGCTGCCGTAGCATTGATATTGTTGTTCCAAAATCTGAAAGTAGGCAACAGCAGCAACTTATCCTGCAACTCCTAGCGGAACTAGTGAGCCAACCTTCCAACCAAATTATTGCTTACCGTGGACTCCACTGCTGGGTGC
Organism: Nostoc sp.; assembly: GCF_036919555.1. GTDB lineage: Bacteria > Cyanobacteriota > Cyanobacteriia > Cyanobacteriales > Nostocaceae > Nostoc. The sequence goes on along the minus strand of NZ_JBALCS010000073.1, from coordinate 61,513 downwards.
AAGATTTTGAACCAGTCCGATTAGATGCAACCGTTGCCGAAAATCCTCAATTAAGAGAAAGAGGAGTTTATCTGATCACTGGTGGATTGGGGGGAGTTGGTTTAACACTAGCAGAATACTTAGCACAGAGCGTAAAGGCAAAATTAGTCTTGTTGGGGCGATCGCTTTTCCCGGAACCAGGCGAGTGGGAAACATGGCTATGCACTCATGATGAACAAGATCCCATAAGTTCTAAAATTCGCAAATTGCAAAGCCTAGAAGCACTGGGTTCACAAGTTATGACCATTAGTGCTGACGTTGCTGACTCTGAACAAATGTCAGTAGCGATCGCAAAAGTCAATCAACGATTTGGTCAGATCAATGGAGTAATTCATGCAGCAGCAGTCCTTGGCGGAGGCATGATTCAACTAAAAACAAAAGAAGATGCAGCAAATGCTTTAGCACCGAAAGTTCAGGGAACACGAGTACTCGAAGCTCTCTTCAAAGAAACCAAGCTGGATTTCTTTGTTTTGTGTTCATCAATGAGTTCATTTATTGGGTCATCCGGGATGGTAGATTATACCGCCGAGAATGCCTTCCTTGATTCCTTCGCTCAGTACAGTGCTTCCAAACATAGCACATTCATCAAATCTATTAACTGGGATAGATGGAACAGTTTAGGAATGGCAGTTCCGGTCGAAGCACGCCATCAGGAGATAACAGGAGAAGAATTGACAGGAGGAATGACTTCTTTTGAGGGGATTGAAGCGTTTAAACGTATTTTGTGCAGTACCACAGTTCCTCAGGTGATTGTATCAACTCAAGATTTTTCCAGCCTGATGAAGCCAAAGGAATCAGCTAAGTCCTTAGAGGAAAAATTAGCCCAGCTGAGTCAATCCAAATCAACCCACTCCCGCCCTAATCTTGCGAATGCTTATGTTGCTCCTCGCAATGAAATTGAGCGAAACCTTACTGACATTTGGCAACAACTTTTAGGTATTGAACAGGTAGGCATTCACGACAACTTCTTTGAATTGGGAGGAGACTCTTTATTTGCCACTCAATTAGTTTTTCAACTGTGCAAAACTTTCCAAATAGAACTTTCTTATAAGGGATTTTTTAATCAGCCGACAGTAGCTGAGTTAGCTGAGGTTATTGTACAAAAGCTGGCAGAGCAGACTGATTTGGAAGATTTAACTAGAGCTTTAGCAGATATTGAACAACTATCAGAAGATGAGGCGCAGACAATACTTGCTTTACAAAACTTAAGTAATTAACTGAGTTTGATATGACTATTGAATCACCACTTTCTTTCTCTGAAATTATTGGGTTGAGTTTTTTGACAATTGGGCTGATTGTTGTCACGCGTTTAGTCATATATCTGCTGAAGAGAACGTGGCACAAGACTAAATGTAAGTTGGTATGGATGCCAATTGATTCTGTTGAGCGTCGCAGTAACCTTTCGGATGATGAATTTGTCAAGGAGTATGCGTTTGTTGGTAAGCCAGTCATCATCACTGACGCGATGAAAGACTGGACAGCCATGACAAAGTGGATTTTTGATTTCTTCAGGTCAAAATATGGAGCAATCACAGTTAACGTGAAAGAAGACAGCACAGAAAATCAGGGAGCAACGACTATTGCTGATTACATTAATTACAGAATACTTGCTTTGGAAAACTAAGTAAATGAGTGACCTTTCCCAACGAATTGCCGCTCTCTCGCCGGAGAAACGCAAGCTTCTTCTGGAACGGCTTAACAATAAAAAAGGGGACGTCTTATTGCGATCGCAAATAGTCCCTCAAAGTCGCGAGTCCAACTCGTTTCCCCTATCCTTTGCCCAGCAGCGCCTGTGGTTTCTCGACCAGTTGCAGCCTGGTCATAGCGCCTACAACATCTTCCAGTCCATGCGTGTGGTAGGATGGCTAAATCTGGGGGCGTTGGAGCAAAGCTTCAAAGAAGTAGTGAGGCGTCACGAAGTTTTAAGAACCACATTCACTACAGTGGATGGTCAATCGATACAAGTTATTGCTCCGACCCCTACTTTCAGACTACTAGTGGTAGATTTGCAACAACTTCCCAAAGACAAGAGGGAAGTTGAGGTTATACGACTGGCTCATGAAGAAGCTCAACACTCTTTCAACTTAGCCAAAAGTCCCTTACTGCGAGTTACTCTACTGCGGCTAACGGAGACAGATCATGTGTTATTGTTGACCATGCATCACATCATCTCTGATGGCTGGTCATTAGGCGTGCTTATTTGTGAGATCGCAACCCTTTACGAAGCCTTTTCTCTGGGAAAACACTCACCACTTCCTCAACTATCCATCCAGTATGCAGACTTTGCCGTTTGGCAACGACAATGGTTACAAGGAGAGCAACTAGAAACTCAAGTTGCTTACTGGAAGCAGGAATTGGGTGATAGCCTACCTACACTCGAACTACCCACTGACCGTCCCCGACCAAGAATTCAGACTTTCTCAGGAGCAAGCGAATCTCTAGCGTTACCCAAAACCTTATCCGACAAGCTTAAAGCTCTGAATCAACGGCAAGGTATTACGCTATTTATGATACTACTTGCAGCGTTTGGGACTTTGCTTTCCTGGTACACAGGGCAAGAAGATATCGTCGTGGGTACTGACATCGCCAACCGCAACCAAGCCGAGACCAAGGGATTGATCGGGTTCTTTGCCAACCAACTGGTATTGCGTACCGATTTATCAGGAAATCCTACCTTTCTAGAGTTATTAGAACGAGTCCGCGAAATGACCCTGGAAGCCTATGCTCACCAGGATCTGCCCTTTGACAAACTGGTAGATGCTCTGAATCCGAAACGGGAGTTGAATCGCTCACCGTTGTTTCAGGTAAAGCTAGTTTTGGAAAATACCCAAACCCCGTCTTTAGAACTTCCAAATCTGACTATAAGCTCCTTAAAGGTCGAAAATAAAACAGTGCAGTTTGACTTGCTCCTAGAGCTAAATGAGACAGAGAAAGGACTATTTGGTGTATGGGAATATAATACAGAGCTATTTGACACTGCCAGTATTGTCCAGATGTCGAGAAATTTTGAAATACTTTTAGGCAAGATTTCGACACATCCAGAAGCTAAATTGAATGAGCTAAAAACAATTCTCTCTGAAGCAGACAAGCAGCATAATCTCGCCCAAGAACAAGTTTATCAAAACACTATTCAACAAAAATTAATGAACGTTAAACGCAGAACTAATAGCAGATTATAAGCTTAAGGAAATACAAATTATGACAAGAACTGAATCTCAAGGATACAATATCAATCATTTAGGAATAGTCAGACGTAAGAGTGTCAATCTATCGCCAGAAAACTTAATAAAAACAGAGTTTATTCAGTCTGACACTAACTTTCCTTTAGTGATAAAACCTAGCATCAAAGGTGTGAATCTGGAAAACTGGGCTAAGAACAATTGTCAATTTGTCAAAACCGAATTGTTGAAATATGGAGCTATACTTTTTCGGGATTTTAAAGTTAAATCAGTAGAGGAATTAGAGCAAATCATCGCAGCTATTTGTGGAGAAGCAATGGAGTATCGTTATCGGGCATCTCCACGAACTCAAGTAGGCGGTAGAATTTATACTTCAACTGACTACCCTCCTGAGCAAAGTATCTTTCCTCACAATGAACACGCTTACTCTCCTACCTTTCCGTTAAAAATATTCTTCTTTTGTATGAGTCCAGCGCAGGAGGGAGGAGAAACCCCAATTGGTAGTTGTCGAAAAGTTTTTGAGCGGATTAATCCAACTATCCGCGATCGCTTCATTCAAAAGAAAGTCATGTATATGCGTAACTTTGGCGATGGATTTGGTCTTCCTTGGCAAACTGTATTTCAAACAACAGATAAAACAAGGGTAGAGGAGTATTGCCAAAGTAATGGAATTAAGGTTGAATGGAAAGAGGACGAGCGCTTAAGAACTCGACAAGTTGGCCCAGCTATTATCAAGCATCCTCTCACAGGCGAAATGGTTTGGTTCAATCACGCGACTTTTTTCCACGTTTCCACGTTGGAACCAACAGTACGCGATTCATTGTTGACCAATTTGAAAGAAGAAGATTTACCCACTAATACATATTATGGGGATGGTTCACCAATTGAGCCATTAGTGTTAGCTCATCTTCGAGAAGCTTATCAACAGGAAATGATCACTTTTTCTTGGCAAAAGGGAGATGTATTGATGCTAGACAATATGTTATCAATACATGCCCGCAATCCATTTATCCCTCCCAGAAAAATTTTAGTAGGAATGGCTGAACCCCATAGTCCCTTGCATTGACATCATAAACATCAAGCAATAGATATGTAAAAAAACTACGTAAGTTAATTTTTTCATGTCTATTGTTCAGAATTTAATTTCAGAAAATTATGTAGATTTAGGAGAAAAATTCGATGTCTTCAAAAGCTATTTACTCAGACTATGATTATCGAGCTTGGCTATATAACAAAGAGGCTCAAGAAATCCTTAATCCAACACTACTACCGTTAGACAAATTGTTGTTATCAGATATACCGAAAGAAGCACATATTCTCGACCTCGGTTGCGGTACCGGACAACTAGCACAACATCTGCTAATAAAAGGGTGTAAAGTGACAGGACTCGATGGGTCTGAGGAAATGTTGCGCTTTGCTCGTGAGAATGCGCCAGGTGCTGAATTTATTGTTGCTGACGCACGCTACTTTGAATTCCTGTCTATCTTTGATGCGGTTGTTTCTACAAATTGTGTCCTTAACTATGTCCTCACCCTTGAGGAATTAAGGTCAGTCTTTTGTAACGTACATACAGCACTTGTGGAAAATGGTCTGTTCGTCTTTAACTTGGATGCAGAAAAAGCGTATCAGAAATATCTGCAACCTTCCCTGACTGGGAATGTCAAAGACGAGTATGCTTGGGCGGAGCTACAGAGATATGATCCAGAAAACAAAATAAACCGACGCCAACTAACTATATTCAATTTGGTAGAAGGAAACTGGCAGCGTTCAGATACTACTCTACTAGAGAAATGTCATTCCAACACCGAAATTAAGTCTACTCTGGAAAATGTGGGCTTTGCGGAAGTTAGTATTTATGATGCAAAACGTGATTTTAGAATACACGGGGAGGCTGGTAGTACCTATTTTGTTTGCCGGAAACAGCTAAATACCTAAGCCTGAAAAGCTGAAGATAGCTTGGAGTTAGAAAGGGTGGCATTGAATATTAATTTTTTGTGTTTCATGTAATCCTTGGCTTGCTGAAATTCACTAATTCAAATTTTGGCTAATTGAATAATCATCTTAATGCCCACTTTCCAGAAAATCAACTGATAAATATAGAGGTATAAATATGCAAGCAGAAAGTATGGAGGGATTTCGACTTTCGCCTCAGCAAGAGCATCTATGGCTACTACAAAAAATTGATGATAGTGAGGCTTATTGGAGCAATTGTTCTATTTTAATTGAAGGTCATGTTGATATAAATAACCTAGAATTAGCATTACAAAATGTTGTCAATCGCCATGAGATACTCCGCACCTATTTTCCTTGTTTAGCTGGGATGAATCTCCCAGTGCAGGTTATGACCAACGGAAAAGTCATATTAGACAAACAGCACAATCTTAGTAGTTTGAATCCTCAACAACAAGAAGCTAAGATTCAGGCAATCTTTCAGCAATTGAACCAGCTACCTTTTGACTTTGAGCAAAGTTCACTTTTACGTATATTAATATTAAGTCTTTCGTCCGAGAAGCATTTGTTATTTATCGGTTTACCTGCTCTCTGTGTAGATAGTATAAGTCTCAATAATTTTGTGCAAGAACTTGCTATTAGTTATTCAGGAAAATTGCACCATGAATTATCGGAATTACCACTGCAATACGTCGATTTTTCCGAATTACAAAATGAAATACTGGAAGCAGAAGAAACAAAAATAGGAAGAAAATATTGGCGCGATCAAGACTTATCTGCTATTAATACTTTAAAGCTTCCTTATGAAAATACTATTTGTGAAAAACATAAGTTTGAACCAAAATTAGTAAATTCAATAATTGACTCTGAACTAGTAACTAGCATCGAAGTATTAGCACAAAAGTATAATATTTCTGCTTATATCTTTTATTTAACTTGCTGGCTGATTCTGCTCCACCGACTTATCGGACAATCTGAGATTATCGTAGCCAAAGCCGTTGATGGCAGAAAATATAAGGAACTCAAAGGAGCATTGGGGTTGTTTGCCAAATATTTACCACTTCATTGTTATTTAGAAGATAATTTTACACTCAGCCAAATGTTGCAACAAGTTGATGAATCGGTAGAATCTATCTACAAATGGCAGGAGTGTTTTAGTTGGGAACAAATATCAGAGTCGGATACCGAATTAGAGAACCTACCTTTTTTCCCTATTAGCTTTGATTTAGAGTCAGAATATCCAAAGTATTTAGCGGATAATATAGTATTTTCAATTGAGAAGCGTTACACCTGCATTGACCGTTTCAAAATAAAGCTCTCTTGTCAGCAAGAGAATAATTTTTTTAAGACAGAGTTTCATTATGATTCCAACCTATTTTGTGCAGAAGATATTGAAGGTTTAGCAGAGCAATTCCATAAGTTAGTAGAAAGTGCGGTAAATCATCCAGAAGGTGCAATCGGTGAATTAGAAATTTTAAGCGATCGCCACCTCCATCAACTTCTATTTGAGTTCAATCAAACACAAGCTAATTATCCCCAAGACAAGTGTATTCACCACTTATTTGAAGAACAAGCAGAGCGGACACCTAACAATATTGCCGTTACATTTTATGATCAAAAACTTACCTACCATGAATTAAACGCTCGTGCAAATCAAATGGCTCACTACCTCCAAAGGTTAGGAGTTGGAAAAGAGGTATTGGTGGGAATTTGTGTCGAGCGATCGCTCGAAATGATTGTTAGTATTTTGGGGATTCTCAAAGCTGGTGGAGCTTATATTCCACTCGACCCAAATTATCCATCAGAGCGTTTAGCCTTCATATTAGAAGATACCAAAACACCAGTATTATTGACTCAACAACGATTACTGGAAAAATCTCCCCTTCTTAAGGGGGGTTGGGGGGATCATCTTCACAACGCCCAAACAATTTGCTTGGATACAGCTTGGGAAATTATTGCTCAGGAGAGTAAAGAAAATCCCCCGATTAAAACCCATAGTGAAAACTTAGCTTACCTCATTTATACCTCTGGTTCTACAGGTAAACCTAAAGGAGTGCAGATTGCACATCGCCATTTAGTAAACTCTACAACCGCTCGGATTACTTACTATCAAGAACCTGTTAGCAGCTTCTTATTACTTTCTTCCTTTGCGTTCGATAGTTCTGTGGCGGGTCTTTTTTGGACTCTTTGTTCTGGAGGAATTCTTTGTCTTCCCCAAGAAGGTTTGCAACTGGACATCCCAAAACTATTAGAGTTAATTGTCGAAAATAATGTTTCCCATTTATTAAGCCTTCCATCTTTGTATACTATTTTATTGGAGGAGGCAAAACCCGAACAATTAACATCACTTCGTACCGTCATTGTTGCTGGGGAATCTTGTCCAGCAGAGTTAGTAGAACGTCATTACCAATTGCCATCAAAACCATCTTTATTTAATGAGTATGGTCCAACAGAAGGCACAGTTTGGAGCAGTGTATACCATTGTCGCTCTCAACAAACCAAAGGGCAAGTATCGATTGGTCAACCCATTGCTAATACGCAAATTTATCTACTTAACTCTCATTTGCAACCTGTTCCTGTTGGCGTTATCGGTGAAGTTTATATCAGTGGTGATGGTTTAGCTAGAGGCTATCTCAACCAAGCCGCCTTAACTAGCGAAAAGTTTATTCCTAATCCATTTAGCGATCGCCCCGGAATGCGCCTTTACAAAACGGGAGATTTAGCTCGTTATCAGAGCGATCGCAATATTGAATTTCTGGGAAGGCTTGATCAGCAAGTTAAAATCCGGGGTTATCGTGTTGAACTGGGGGAGATTGAGGCGGTACTGGATCAACATCCAGAGGTGCGGGAGGTTGTAGTTATAGCCCAAAAGCAGGAAGTTCAGGATATGCACCTCGTGGCATATCTGGTTCCTAAGCAGCAGCAACTTATTCTGATTAGTGAACTTCGGCGGTATTTGTTGGATCATCTGCCTGAATATATGGTACCGTCAGCCTTTGTTCTGCTCAAGGAAATGCCACTGTTGCCCAATGGCAAGGTAGATCGTCGGGTGCTACCCGATCAGCCACAGATGAATCTGGAAGAAAATCTTGTGGCTCCTGAGACTGAACTTGAGCAAACTATTGCTATAATTTGGCAAGAAGTACTTCACGTCGAGAAAGTAGGCATTCATCACAATTTCTTCGATCTTGGCGGTCATTCGTTGCTGATGGTTCAGGTACACAGCAAACTGCATCAAACTCTTAATAAAGATATATCAATTGTTGAGATGTTTCAATATCCAACTATCAGCGCCTTGGCGAAACATTTAAGTCAACAATTAGTAGAAAAACCTGATTTGCAACCAAGCCATGATTTAGTTAATACTCGTAGAGAATCCAAGAAACAACAAAGACAACTCCGACAAAAACATCAAGAAAAAAGCCATTAGGAGGAGGCTATGATGAATCAACCAAATGCATTTGATAGCCTCGATGAAATAGCGATCGTTGGTATGGCTGGTCGTTTTCCTAGAGCCAAAAATATCGAACAGTTTTGGCAGAATCTTCGAGATGGTGTTGAGTCAATTTCTTTTTTCAGTGATGAAGAATTGTTGTCTTCTGGAATTGACCCAGCGACGCTGAGTCAACCTCAGTATGTAAAAGCAGGATCTGTATTAGAAGATATTGAGTTATTTGACGCTTCCTTCTTTGATTTTTCTGCGAAAGAAGCCCAAATCACTGACCCACAACACCGTTTATTCCTGGAGTGTGCTTGGGAAGCTCTGGAAGGCGCTGGCTATGATTCTGAAATATATACAGGTCGGATTGGTGTTTACGCTGGTGTCAGTTTAAATACGTATTTTTTGACAAAACTTTATACACAACCAAAAGTTATAGAATCGGTGGGCAGTTACCGAATGTCCATTGGCAATAGTCCAGATTTTCTGCCTACATATATCTCATATAAATTAAATTTCAAGGGGCCAAGCATTAACGTCCAAACTGCTTGCTCGACTTCATTAGTTGCAGTTCATTTAGCTTGTCAAAGCTTACTAAATGGCGAAAGTAACATCGCTTTGGCAGGTGGTGTTTCAATCCAAGTGCCACACAAAACTGGTTATCGCTATCAGCAAGGGGGAATTATGTCTCCCGATGGACATTGCCGTGCTTTTGATGCCAAAGCCCAAGGAACTATTAGCGGTAACGGTGTGGGTATTGTAGTTCTCAAGCGGTTAGAAGATGCTTTAGCAGATGGAGATTGTATTCATGCTGTGATTAAAGGTTCAGCTATTAACAATGATGGGTCGTTGAAAGTTGGTTTTACGGCTCCTAGTGTAGATGGGCAAGCAAAAGTAATTGCCGAAGCTCTGGCAATGGCTAGAGTTGAATCTGAGACGATTAGCTATGTAGAGACTCATGGCACCGGTACAGTTTTAGGCGATCCCATTGAAATCGCCGCGCTGACACAAGCTTTTCGTCCCACAGATAAAAAGAACTATTGTGCCATCGCTTCAGTAAAAACCAATATCGGACATCTAGATGCGGCGGCTGGTGTTGCCGGTTTAATCAAGACTGTTCTCGCACTCAAACACCAGCAAATACCACCCAGCTTACACTTTGAGCAACCCAATCCCCAGATTGATTTTGCTAACAGCCCATTTTATGTTAACCACAAGCTTTCAGAATGGAAGTCAAACGGTACTCCTCGCCGTGCGGGGGTTAGTTCCTTTGGGATTGGCGGTACCAATGCTCATGTGATTCTTGAAGAAGCCCCGGTGGGAGAGCAGGGGGCAGGGGGCAGGGGGCAGGGGGCAAGGAGCAGGGAGTGGGGGAGAGGATATCAGCTGTTGGTTATTTCTGCGAAAACGGAATCTGCATTAGAAACAGCTACAGCAAATTTGGCTAATCACCTCAAACAACATCCTGAACTTAACTTAGCCGATATTGCTTATACCTTGAAGTTGGGTCGAAGGGGTTTTAGCGATCGCCGAATATTAGTTTGTCAAAACCTGAACGATGCAGTTACAGTCTTAGAAACGCCTGTTTCGGAGCGGGTTTTCACCAAATTCACCGAACCCTCTGGGCAACAGATTGCATTTATGTTTCCCGGACAGGGTGCCCAGTATGTGGGTATGGGTAGAGAGTTATACGAGACTGAGAGAGTTTTCCGCAAACAGGTTGATTACTGTTGTGAATTTCTCAAATCTTATCTGAAGTTAGACCTGCGGACATTATTGTATCCGCAGACGGAAGCGACAACACAACAACTACAACAAACTCATATTACCCAAAGCGCAGTATTTGTAGTTGAGTACGCCTTGGCTCAATTGTGGATTGCTTGGGGTATACGTCCGAATGCAATGATTGGTCACAGTATTGGAGAATATGTAGCAGCCTGTATTGCTGGTGTGTTCTCCTTAGAAGACGCATTAATACTCGTAGCCAACCGAGGACAACTGATGCAGCAGCTTCCATCGGGAACAATGATGGCTGTTTCACTACCAGAGCCAAAAATCCAACCCATGCTAGGGGAAAAACTCTCTCTAGCTGCAATCAACGCCCCAGATATGTGTGTAGTTTCGGGATTGGAAGAAGCGGTTGATGACTTACAAAAACGATTGACCAAGGAAGGTGTAGACTATCGCCGTCTGCATACTTCCCATGCTTTTCATTCCCAAATGATGGACTCGATTCTGTTGCCATTCCAGGAACAGGTTAGCAGAATTAGCCTTAATTCTCCAAAAATTCCTTTTGTATCTAACGTCACCGGCACTTGGATAACCCCAGCCCAAGCAACAGATCCGAAATACTGGGTAAAACATTTACGCCAAACAGTACGTTTTAGCGAGGGAATTGCCGAATTGCTGCAACAGCCAAAGCGAATTCTTTTAGAGATTGGCCCGGGGCGGACATTAAGTACCTTAGCTAATAAGCAAAAAGCAGCCCAGCAAGTAATTCTTTCTTCACTAAGACATCCACAGAATCAACAATCAGATGTGGCGTTTTTACTAAATACATTGGGTAGACTCTGGCTGGAAGGAATAAATGTAGATTGGTCAGAATTTTATGCTGATGAAGAACGTCATCGTATTCCCTTGCCAACATATCCTTTTGAGCGAAAAAGATACTGGATTGAGCCTATCTTAGCTAATGATGACAATCCATCACCTAAAAAGGAAATTCCTGTTTCTCAACCAGAAGATGTCATTACCAACTCAATCAAAATTCCAGATACGCAAATAGTCAACCAACCTATAGCAAATACAGCCATTGAACAGATAATTTCACAGCATCTTCAGGTTATGTCTAAACTGGTAGACTTATTACCAAAGGGAAGTTTGCCCAGAGAAGTTTTGCCTTCATTGGAAGCTATGCATCCAGATGGGCAAATTGCTCAAAGCTCAACCAATGGCTCTGCGTTTAGTGTAAATCAGTCTACATCTACTAAGGCAAACCCTGAGCAAAAAATCAAAGACCGGAAAATTGCTCCTCAACAAATCGAGAAAGAATCGATGATGTTGAGTCCCCGCCAGCAAAAACATCTGGATGCTTTAATTGCACGTTTTGTCAAGCGTACCCAAGAATCCAAAAGACTCACCCAAGCTTATCGTTCTTGCCATGCCAATAGCAGGGCAGTATCAGGGTTCTTTCCCTTTATTAAGGAGATGATATATCCAATTCATGCAGAGCGTGGAGAGGGTGCTAGACTCTGGGATGTCGATGGCAACGAATATGTAGACATTTCAATGGGGTTTGGTACGCTTTTATTTGGTCATTCGCCATCTTTTGCGATCGCAGCCATTCAAGAGCAAAGCAAGCAAGGTATACTAAACGGCCCACAATCGCGTCTTGCAGGTCAACTAGCTGAGTTAATTTGCGAGTTGACGGGTGCCGAACGGACAGCTTTTTGTAACGATGGCACAGAAGCAGTCATGGGGGCTGTACGCATAGCACGTTCTGTTACAGGACGCTCAAAAATTGCTTTATTTGCTGGTTCTTATCACGGCGGTTCTGACGGAGTTCTAGTTAAAGGAGTAACAACCAACGACGGAACGCTGCGTTCTGTGCCGATGACTTCAGGTATTCCATCATACTTGGCTGAGGATGTGATGGTGCTGGAGTATGGTACTCCCGAATCTCTCAATATTCTTAAAGATCATGCTCATAACTTAGCAGCAATTTTAGTTGAGCCGATACAAAGCAGTCGGCCAGATTTTCAGCCCAAAGAGTTTGTCTTTCAACTCAGACAATTAACTCAAGAAACTGGAACTGTTTTAATTTTCGATGAGGTCGTTACTGGCTTTCGGATGCACCCAGGCGGTATTCAGGCTTTATGGGGTATTCAAGCAGATATCACGACTTATGGTAAAGCTGTTGCTGCTGGTATTCCTATTGGGGTAGTAGCTGGTAAAGCTACTTTCATGGATGCATTAGACGGAGGTATGTGGAACTATGGAGATGAGTCTTATCCCCAGGTGAAAACAACTTTTTTCGCGGGTACTTTTTTCAAGCATCCTCTCGTTATGGCTGTCGCCTGGGCTGCACTCAATCATATAAAAAACAGTGGTTCCAAACTTCAGGAGGAGTTAAATCAACGGACAACACAATTAGCCGAGACTCTTAATAGTTACTTTGAACAAAAGCAAGTACCAATTCGAGTTGTTAATTTTGGCTCACTCTTCCGTTTTAATTGCCAGACTAAACTGAGTAATTTACTTTTCTATCACTTGCTTGCCAAAGGGATTTATGTCTGGGAAGGACGTACCCTTTATCTATCTACTGCTCATACTGATGAAGATATTGAGCAAGTGGTTTTGGCAGTCAAAGAAAGCGTAGTTGAAATGCAAGAAGGAGGATTTTTTACATCTGAACAGATTTCAACAAATGGCGGACAGATGAAGAGCAATCAAACTTTGACTAGCTCATCCTTCAACTTAGTTACTGAATCCCTCCCAGTTACTTCAAACGCAAAGTCTGCTGATGAGTTGTTTGAAACCCTGATTGAGCAAATACCTGATGCTTTGGGGAATACGTATGCCGCTTCCCGTAAAAAGGTTGAGAAAATTATTGCTGACATTTGGCAAGAACTCTTTGGTTTTGACAACGTGAACATCCATGATAATTTCTTTGATTTAGGTGGTGATTCTCTAACAGCCCTTCAAGCTATTTCTTTATTAAACAAAAAATTAGATGTTGACATTCCTATAGAGAGTATTTACGAAGCACCAACCATAAACTCCCTTACTAATATTATCTGCCCTGAGCAGAATGAAATACTTTCTGCTAAACAAAGTATTTCTCGTGGTCAAAGACGAAGGGAAAAATTAAATGAACGATAATACTCAGGACTTACACAAAATCATGAAAAAACGAACCGCAAAGGACGCAAGGGACACAAAGAAATAAGAGTTTCAGAGAGTTTTGGCGTAAGTCATAATACTATATAGCAATCCGATTTGATTTCTTAAATTACTTGCGTAGAGAGGGAACAGGGAAGAATAAATGAAAGTGTATGGAGTTTTGTTCAGAAATCAAATATGAGTCCTATAACACAATACAGTTCACTTAAGCTTCTCTTCTTCCTCTTTCTTTGCGTCCTTTGCGGTTCGTTAAAAAAATTCACTTTGACAAAGAGTAAAGCCTTAACTGAACCGTATTGTACTATAGCAGTCCTAAATCATTTCTTCAAATCTCTATTTCTTATCTCTTTGTGTCTCTGTGGTTCGATTAAAAAACTATTTTTCACAACTCCTACAAGAATTGCTATACATAGCAGCTACAACTAATTATTAATTAACAAAAATATAAATGATGATGAACCAATTAGAAAAAATTAATAACGTAGATGAGGCAGATATAGCTGTTATCGGTCTATCTGGGCGATTTCCTAAAGCAGAAAATATTGAACAGTTTTGGCAAAATCTACGAGACGGAGTAGAATCAGCCTCATTCTTTTCCGCTCAAGAATTAGAGTCTACGGGTATAGACTCTGCAACCCTCAGTAACCCCAACTATGTAAAAGCAGCAGTTCCACTAGAACATATAGATTTGTTTGATGCGTCATTCTTCGGCTATAGCCCTAGAGACGCTGAAATTATAGACCCCCAACACCGCATTTTTTTGGAGTGTGCCTATGGTGCCCTTGAAAATGCCGGCTATAACCCTCAAACTTACTCTGGTTCAATAGGGGTTTATGCTGGTTCAACTATAAGTAACTATTTATTCAATCTTTATTCAAACCCCAATATTAGAGAATTAGCAAGCGATGTGGAAATTAGTCTGGGAAATCATCCCGATTATCTTCCCATGCGTGTCTCTTTCAAATTAAATCTAACTGGGCCAAGTTATGCAATTCAAACTTCCTGTTCTACTTCTTTAGTTGCCGTCCATGTTGCCTGCCAAAGTTTGCTCAATTACGAATGTGATATAGCCTTGGCGGGTGGGATTTCGATATTGGATATGCAACCAAAAGGTGGCTATCTCTATCAAAAAGATGGGGTTTTGTCTCCTGACGGACATTGCCGCGCCTTTGATGCTAAAGCAAAAGGAACTATTTTCGGTAGCGGTGTCGGAATTGTGGTTCTCAAGAGGTTAAAAGATGCTCTTGCTGATGGCGATCGCATTCATGCAATAATTAAAGGCTCTGCCATCAACAATGACGGTTCTTTGAAAGCTGGATTCACAACTCCGAGTGTAGAAGGTCAAACAGAGGTAATTGCAGAAGCCATTGCTGCTGCTGGGGTAGAAGCTGATACTATCACTTACGTAGAAGCACACGGAACAGGAACACCATTAGGCGATCCTATAGAAATTAAAGCTCTGACAAAAGCTTTTCGTATCAGTACACTCAAGCATGGTTTCTGTGCTATTGGTTCAGTGAAAACCAATGTTGGACATCTGGATGCGGCTGCCGGTATCGCAGGCTTAATCAAAACCATCCTGGCCCTCAAACACAAACAAATACCACCTAGCTTACATTGTGAGCAGCCCAATCCCCAGATCGACTTTGCCAACAGTCCCTTCTATGTTAATACCGCACTGACGGAATGGAAATCGGGCAGAATTCCTCGTCGAGCTGGAATTACTTCTCTTGGTTTTGGTGGAACCAACGCCCATGTGATTCTGGAAGAAGCCCCTCCTGTCGAAGCATCTAACGCTGGGCGAACCCATAAGTTATTAATGCTGTCTGCAAAAACCAGTTCTGCTTTAGAAACCGCCACAGTAAATCTGACAAATCATCTTAAACAGCATCCCGATTTGAATCTGGCTGATGTGGCTTACACTCTCCAAGTTGGTCGTCAAACTTTCAACCATCGCCGGATACTGGTGTGTGATGATATTAATGATGCAGTGCATACTCTGGAAGCTCAACGAGTTTTCACCCACTACCAACAACCCTGTAATCGACCCATTGTATTTATGTTTCCTGAACAGGGAGCGCAGTATGTGAATATGGGGCGGGAATTGTACCACAGCGAACCCCAATTTACTGAGGAAGTCGATCGCTGCTGCCTAATTCTAAAACCTCACTTGGGGCTAGATTTACGAGATATTCTCTATCCCAGTGAAGCACAAATTGAAACAGCTACACAACAATTAAAACAAACTTCTATTACCGAAAGTGCGCTATTTGTCATTGAATACGCCTTATCCAAATTGTGGATAGCTTGGGGCGTGCGACCAGAAGCGATGATTGGTCATAGCATTGGGGAATATGTGGCAGCAACTCTTTCTAGGGTTTTCTCCCTCAAAGATGCTTTGGCGCTAGTAGCTGCTAGAGGACAACTGATGCAGCAACTTCCAACAGGTGCGATGCTCTCCGTTGAACTTTCTGAACAAGAGGTGCAACCCCTGCTTGAACCTTATACACAGCAGCTACAAAAAGTCAAGCGAAATCCCCCCCAAATTCCATTTATCTCCAATGTCACTGGCACTTGGATTACCACAGCAGAGGCAACAGACCCTCACTATTGGACAAGGCATCTACGGCAAACTGTGCGTTTTAGCGAGGGGATGACTGAATTACTTAAAGAACCAGAGCGAATCTTACTAGAGGTTGGGCCAGGGCGGACATTGAGTGCCTTCGCCAAACAGCATGATAATTTGGAACCTGTCGTGCTGACTTCAATCCGCCATCCCCAGGAGCAACAGTCAGATGTAGCATTTTTACTCAATACTTTGGGTCGCCTCTGGCTTTTTGGAGTTCAAGTAGATTGGTCTAGCTTTTACGCGAACGAACAGCGTTATCGCATCCCTCTACCAACATATCCATTTGAGCGTCAGCGTTACTGGATTTCGCCACAGCCACGCGATATCCGCGCAAAAGTGTCATTGAGTAAAAAACCGGATATCGCTGACTGGTTTTATCTACCTTTTTGGAAGCAATCTGCACCTCCAGGGCTGCTCGGTAAAGAAGACTTGGCAGAGCAACAGTTCTGTACGCTTGTGTTTACCGATGAGTGCGGCTTGGGTTCTCAAATGGTAAAAAAACTCGAACAGCAGGGACAAGATGCGATCGCAATCCAGATCGGGTCAGAATTCTCCAAACTAAGTGGTCGCCTATATACTCTCAATCCTCGACAAAGTAATGATTACGACGCCTTGCTCAATGAACTTCTAGCACAAAACAAGATCCCGAAAACAATTATTCATTTATGGAGTGTCACACCAGACTACCGCGCAGAATCAGAACTTGAGTGGTTTGACAGCGCTCAATATTTGGGATTCTACAGCCTGCTGTTTCTCACCCAGGCACTTGGAAAACAGAATTGGACTGATAAGTTTCAAATCACAGTTGTCTCCAACAACATACAGTCAGTAACAGCAGAAGAAATGTTGTGCCCAGAGAAAGCGACTGTACTTGGGCCTGTTAAAGTGATTCCTCAAGAATACTCAAACATCAGCTGTCGTAGCATTGATGTTGCTCTTGCAAAACCAGGAAGTTGGCAAGAGGAGAAACTTGTAGATTATTTGCTGGACGAGTTACAAACTAAATCCCCGGAGTTGGTTATAGCCTACCGTGGTCTGAATCGTTGGGTGCAAACTTTTGAGCCAGTGCGATTGTCAGCAGCTAAGGGAAAAACATCAAGATTACGCAACGGCGGAGTCTACTTAATTACTGAGGGTCTGGGAAATATTGGAGTGATACTGGCGGAGTCTCTAGCCCAGACAGTGCAGGTAAAACTGGTGTTGATTGGACAGAAGAATCTTCCAGAAAAAGGTGAATGGTTCGCGTGGTTGGAAACTCATGATGATCAGGATGAGGTGAGCTGCAAAATCAGGAAAGTGCAGGCTTTAGAGGAGTTAGGATCTGAGGTTTTAGTTTTGAGCGCAGATGTAACCAACCTTGAACAGATGGAAAGAGCGATCGCCTTTCTTACTGAGCACTTTGGCGACATAAATGGTGTTATTTACGTACCAGAAATTGTGGACGAAAACTCACAAAAATCTGTTCAAGAAATTTCTCAAACTGATTGCCAGTATCAATTTAAATCAAGAGCTAATGGACTATTCGTACTAGAAAAAGTTTTGCAGGGGAGAGAGCTTGATTTTTATCTGTTGATATCTTCTTTATCATCCATTTTGGGAGGATTAAGATCCGTCGCTTATTCAGCAGCGAATATCTTTATGGATATTTTTGCTCAAAAACAAAATCAAACAAACCCCGTCCCCTGGATTAGTGTTAATTGCGGTCCCTGGCAACTTGGAGAAGAAAAAAATACAACTAGTAGAACAACATTATCTGAATTATTTATCACACCACAAGAAGGCATAAAAGCTTTTCAACGTATTTTAAAAAGTGGTAAAATCACTCAAGTTGTTCTCTCCACAGGAGATTTACAAGCTAGGTTCGATCAATGGCTGAAGCTAGAATCTTTAGGCGATGTTGAGCAGACCTCTTTTGCTGGGGACGGAAAAGAGAAATTAGCTTCAACAAGTCTTGCTAGGATACTTCATCCCCGCCCCAATCTAGGAAATGATTATGTCGCTCCTCGCACTTATATTGAACAAACCCTTGCTCATATCTGGCAAGAAATTCTTTGTATTGAGAGCTTAGGCATAAACGACGACTTTTTTGAGCTTGGGGGACACTCGCTTTTAGCTGTACACTTAATAGCAAAAATTAATAAACAGTTTGGTAAAAATATTCAATTATCTGCCATTTTGCAAAGTCCAACTATCAAACAGTTAGCAATTCTGCACGAGCAGGCTAATTACCAAACCTCGTCCCCCTTAGTTGCAATTCAATCTCAGGGTTCCAAGCCACCTCTGTTTTTTGTGCATCCAGTAGGTGGGAATATTCTCTGCTACTACGAATTGTCACTTCATTTGAGTTCAGATCAACCATTCTACGGGCTACAAGCACTAGGTTTGAATGGGGAATCGCAACCCTATACCCGGATAGAAGATATGGCAGCTAAGTATATTGGAGCACTACGCGAGATTCAGCCGAATGGCCCATATTTTCTGGGAGGTTGGTCTATGGGCGGTATTGTCGCTTTTGAAATGGCAACTCAGTTACTAAGACATGGCGATCAAGTTGATATGCTTGCTATGCTAGACAGCCCAGCACCAGTTAACAGTGAGCAAATTGCAAAAATTGATGACTACAACGATGTCAAAATATTAGTTGATTTTGCCATAGATATGGCACAGTCTGCTGGCAAAAACCTATCGGGTTCGGTTGAGCAACTTCAGGGACTGACGCTGGACGAGCAATTAAACTATTTTTTAGAGCAAGCAAGGATAGTTAACCTCGTGCCTTGGGATTTTGAACTAGAACAGCTTCGTTGTCTTCTGAAGGTTTTTAAGAATAACGTACTCGCTCTACAAAGCTATACACCACAAGTTTATCCAAACCAAATTATATACTTTCATGCAAGCGATGAAGTATCTAATGAATTTTCTAATCCAACTTTTATTTGGGGTAGACTTTCAGGCAAGCCAATAGAGATTATTACTATCCCTAGCAATCATTACACAATAATTACCAAGCCTCATATCCAGACTGTTTTAGATCATTTGAATGTTTTTATGAGTCAGATTTAAAACAAACAGAATGAATTGTTAACAAAAAAATGCTAGTTGACTCGGAAAGAATAAATGTTGAATTATTTAATAAAATGGTTTTTAAGCATCATAATTTACTGTTGACTATTTCTTAAAAAATTTGATTGTTACAATATGTTAAATGTATTTTTGTCTGGAAGCGATATCTATATTAGCAAATTTAACATAAATCCCCTAAAAAATCGGAGAAATGAATGATATGATCAGTAAAATAGAGCCACTAGGCACTAGCACAGGAAAGATAGTATATAGTAGTCATTGTCAAAATATTCTTGACCTCTCCCTAGCAGAGACTATGGAGATATTTAAGTCATCTGGAGTTATTCTATTTCGAGGTTTTGGGGTAACTCCTAAGCAGATGAAAGATTTTTCAGAACAATTTAGTGGCAGACACATCATAGACTTTACAAAAGTCAGCATTGATTCTGACAAGTTCGTTAATTTTGTAGATGGGGGGATGGATGGTCTTATTCCTCATTGTGAAAACTCTTGTTTTCCCTTTCGACCTGATATTATTTGGTTTTGCTGTACTGTACCAGCCGAACAAGAAGGCGAAACTTTATTCTGGGATGGTGTCCGAGTGTGGGAGGAACTGAGTCAAGAGTCAAAACAGTTATTTCTTTCCAAGCAACTAAAGTTTTCTTATAATAATGTTCCGCTTGATAGATTGAAGGTATTTATAGGTTCAAATGCTAATACAATAGATGATATCAAGCGAATATTGGACAGTCTTGATGGTGTGAGTTATCAGTTTAACGATGATAATACTGTTTCTGTAGAATATACTTGCTCATCTGTGGTAAAAAACAAATATAATCATCAAAATGCATTTGCCAATCACTTTTGGGTATATCAGAAAAAGACAGAAGAGGCAATTTTTGATGACGGGTCAAGGGCTTCTGATGAAGTCGCTAACGAAATAGAGACAATCTTCGACAAGTTAACAGAAAAGATCCCGTGGGAAGCAGGTGATCTGGTGATGATGGATAATTCAAGATTTTTACACGGTCGTGGAGCATTTAACGATAACCGACGGCAAGTTTTTACTACCCTAAGTAACCTTAAGTTTTGATAAGCTGTTTCACATTTAACTTGCATATTTACGCGAGTAGACAGTCATTTTTAATTAATTATTAAGCAAGGAAAAACCTTTTATGTCTTCGTCTTCAGCAACTAGCTATTCTCAAAGTAGCTATTCCACATCTCATCGGTACAATAACAAATCTAAGTTGATATGGACGCCAGTTAATTCTGTTGAACGTCGTAGTAACCTCTCCTATGAAGAGTTTGTTGGAGAGTACGCATCTATGGGAAAGCCTGTGATCATCACTGATGCGATGAAAAACTGGAAAGCCTTAACGAAGTGGAATATGGATTTCTTCAAGTCAGAGTACGGCTCATTCGATGCTTTTGTATTAGATTATAAGGCTGAAACTAAGATGTGGGGTCGAACTTATATGTCAATGAATATTGCTGATTATATAGATGTGATAACTAGTGCTACTTGTGATAAATTGCTCTACCTATCGGAATTCCATGTTGGCGATCACCCCGAACTTTGGGAAGATTGCAAAGATCCAATATATTTCAATGATTGGTATAGGAAAATACCATTAGAAATTTTTAAAAAATATATCAACGATACCTATGACATCCAGATAGGTCAGAAAAATACATCGGTAGGTCTTCACTGCGATCATCGTCATGATAATGCATGGGTTGCAGTGATTTCTG
Source organism: Nostoc sp. (assembly GCF_036919555.1). Classification (GTDB taxonomy): domain Bacteria; phylum Cyanobacteriota; class Cyanobacteriia; order Cyanobacteriales; family Nostocaceae; genus Nostoc. Next base: position 40,560 of record NZ_JBALCS010000073.1, on the reverse strand, counting down.
GGCAGAAGCAAGTTGTATTGTTATCACCAGATCAAGAAAAATATTTGTACGAAGGTCAAGTTGATTGCTTTAACCCAGACTTACAAAAGTTTCCACTGTACGCCAATGCCAAACCAGTGGAATGCATACTAAATAAGGGAGAAATGCTCTACATACCGCCAGATTGGTGGCATCATCTAAAAAACCTCGAAAACACAATTGGCTTGGCTATCAACACGATGAATGAATGGAGTTATGAATTAATTCGTCAAGGTTTTTTAGAGCGGAATCCAATAAAAGGTCATCTTTTTCCGCTAATTGTGAAATTTCCGTTTTTAGGCAAAGCTTTATTGGCTGTTGGTTTGGTCTAACACTAAACGTCAAGCAAGGATAAATCTTTTATGTCTTCGTCTTCAGCAACTAGTTATAACAAATTTGATGAACCATTTGCCCGAATATATAACGAGACCTTGGGTCCAAGTTATAACAAAATAGCCTTGCCAACTTTAGAAAAATTACTATTACCTTATATTCCTGAAAAAGCGAATATCCTTGACCTCTGTTGTGGTACAGGGGAACTGTCACAATGGCTGCTAAATAAAGGTTATCAGGTAACTGGAATTGATCGCTCCCAGAGAATGTTGGAGTATGCTTGTCAGAATGCACCTAATTGCAAATTGATTCTTAGCGATGTGCGCTTCTTTGAATTACTGCCTACTTTCCATGCAGTTTCTTCAATGGGTCTGGGTTTCAATCACATTCTGAGTTTGTCAGAATTAACAGCTACTTTCAACAATGTATACAACGCACTTCATAGCAACGGTATATTTGTATTCGACTTACGTCTAGAAGATGCATATAGTTCCACTTTGAACAATCGTGTATTAGGCGATGTTAAGGATGACTATGCTTGGGCTATGAAAAACATTTATCATCCAGAAAGCAAAGAATGTCGAGTTTTTGTAACGACATTTCAATTAAGAGACATAGATTGCTGGAAACGCCTAGACACTAGTTTTTCACTGATGAGTTATTCAAAGGATGAAGTTCAGTCATCTCTAGAAAATGTTGGCTTTACAGAAGTTATTATCTATGATCTAAAACTTGATTTAGGATTAATTACTGAGGGTGATATGGTCTGCTTTGTTTGTCGGAAGCCAAGTTAAATATTTAGCAGAAAATTGACTTAATTCATGAATAATTACTGTCTATTTTGACAGAGTAATATGTTTAACTTTGGGAATATCTATTCTTTATATGCAGGTCAATCAATAGAAATATGAAAACAAAACAATCTGAATTACAAGAGATAAAACCGCAGACGGATTCGATACAATCTTCCGACAAGATATCAACAGAAGGTCTGAATGACCGTCAACAAAAACATTTAGAAACTTTAATTGCACGCTACACCGAGCGCACAAAAACATCAAAACAACAGATGCAAGCCTATCGTTCGGTTTTGGCTGATCCAAGAGGTTTAGAAGGATTTTACCCTCTCGTAAAAGAGATGGTTTATCCCGTTATTGGTAAGCACGCTTCGGGTTCTAGAGTTTGGGATATTGATGGCAATGAATATATAGATATAGTAATGGGGTTTGGGGTGAATCTCTTTGGTCACAACCCCGCCTTTATTAAGGAAGCTCTGGAACAGCGACTTGAACAAGGTATACACTTCGGACCACAATCAGATCTTGCTGGTGAGGTTGCTGAATTAGTCAGTGAACTAACGGGGATGGAGCGAGTGACCTTTAGTAATACAGGCACAGAAGCTGTAATGACAGCAATACGCTTGGCACGAGCAGCAACAGGTCGCTATAAGATTGTTCGGTTTTCAGACTCTTATCATGGGCATTCTGATGGCACTTTAATTAAAGCAGAGAAAGCAGAAGGCTCAGGTTCAGTACCAAGTTATCCAGGAGTACCGCCAAATGTTGCTCTTGATGTTTTAGTTCTGGACTATGTGAATCCTCAGTCGCTTGAAATCATTAAAGCGCATGAGCACGAATTAGCAGCTGTGATCGTTGAACCAGTACAGAGTAGCCGCCCAGACTTACAACCTCAAGAGTTTCTCCAGCAATTGAGGCAATTAACAAAAAAATCAGGGATAGTTTTAATATTTGATGAAATAATTACTGGCTTCCGGGTTCATCTAGGTGGTGCCCAGGCTTGGTTTGGTGTTGAAGCCGATATAGCTACCTATGGAAAAATTGTCGGGGGCGGCATGCCAATTGGTATCATTGCTGGTAAGGCTACCTACATGGATAGAATCGACGGTGGTATGTGGAACTATGGGGATCTATCTTATCCTCAGCCAGAGGGAGAAATGACATTTTTTTCTGGTACCTTCTGTAAGCATCCGTTAGCTATGGCTGCTGCACGAGCTGTACTAAAGCGTCTTAAGAGTGAAGGAACTGCCCTTCAGGAACAGTTGAATCAACGCACATCGCAGTTCGTTAAAACACTGAATACTTACTTTGAAGCTGATGAAGTACCCATCAGACTTGCGAATTTTGGTTCAATATTTAACTCTGTTCGTTTTGGAAATTCAGCTTCATCGGTTAGTTCGGATGCTTTAGAGAAGATGCAACTGATAAATCTATTACTATATCATCACCTTCTCGATAAAGGAGTTTACCTGCGATCGTCATTACATGCACTATCCACAGCCCATACAGATGAAGACCTTGATTTCATTATTCAGGCTATTAAGGATAGTGTAAGGGAACTGCGAGACGGAGGTTTTTTGCCTAGTCCCTCTGAAAAATTCGCTAAAACATAAAAGCTATTCGGTATAAACTTTACATCGTGCAAGACAAATCGCAGGAGATAAATTATGTATCAAGATGACAAAGAAGACACGACAATTTACAAAGTGGTAGTCAATCATGAGGAACAATATTCCATTTGGCCTATTGAGCGAGAAAACCCTCTTGGTTGGCGAGATGCAGGTCATAGTGGTTTAAAGGCGGCATGTCTTGAGTACATCAAGGAAGTATGGACGGATATGAGACCACTCAGTTTAAGGAAGAAGATGGAAGAAGCGGCTCATAGCCAGACATAACGCTACCGATTAGGAAGAGCTAGGGCGTGTTTTCAAACTATTTTTTAGCCTTCTAACTTTTGAGATCCCCCTAAATCCACGCCACTTGATGCTAGTCCGATCAAGTCGGGAAACCCGCCCACGCGGCTGGCTCCTCTACTTGGGGAGACCCCAGACGCTCGCGGACTCGCTATCGCTTTTAGCGTCTCCCCTTCTCCCAAACCTATCCATTACCCGGATCTTTCTTAACATTTGTGAGAGCGATCGCTCACGTTTTTTCTAAGCCTGATTCGTTCGTTGTTCATTCTCAATAAAAACCTAATTTTAGCGAGAAGACAAAAAGCTAATTTGTCAAGTATGCCTGACACCTCAGTGTTCAAGATACTTGTAAAACAAGCGTTTTAAGATTGTAAAGAAAGATGTGACTAATGGATAACTCCCAAAGGGAGATGCTAGCGCCAAGGGAGAAGACCGCAGTGGTTCTCCGATAAATTGGAGGACTTTAAGAGACTCTTCGCCCCCTTTTTTAAGGGCAGGGCTGATTCATTCCATTTCAAACAGGATTTGTTAAGATGGTTAGCAAGAAAATTGTAAGTAAGCGTGACGAAGAGATGAACATTTAAGCACTGAAATATCAGTAAAATAGTTGGTTTCATCGGCATGTCGGTAACAAAATAACTAATTTTTAATCGCTATAACCCTTGATTTTTAAAGCTCTTTGGGAAATGAATCAGCCCTGCTTTTTTAAGGGGGGTTGGGGGGATCTAAGACTTTGAAAACACGCCCTAGCCCTTTTATATAAGAAGTTTTAACTGCAAGGAAGAATGCCTACCAAAGACGCTCTGTAGGGCTGTTTTATTCATGACAAGTACACCAACATTTAACTTCTGCGTTACCTGTCCCAAGCCAAATACTCAAGCTTCGCTGCGTTTATTCTGCTTCCCTTATGCAGGTGGTAGTTCTCTGGTTTTTCGCAGATGGTTAGACAGTCTACCCACAACTGTCGAAGTTTGTCCCATAGAACTACCTGGACGAGGTATGCAAATGAGGACAACCCTATTCTCGCAGTTAGAACCTCTGATCGGTGCGATCGCTCCAGTCCTGCTTCCATATTTAGATAAACCGTTCGCCTTCTTTGGCCATAGTATGGGAGCGCTCGTTAGCTTTGAACTAGCCCGTTTACTTCGCAAACACTACAGTTTGTCACCTGTACACTTGTTTGTTTCGGGTCGCCACGCTCCGCAAATTCCCGTTTTAGATCCACCCATCCATGCTCTAAGCGAACCTGCTTTCAAAGAAGAACTACGCCGTTTCAACGGGACTCCTGAGGCAGTGCTGGAAAATGCCGAACTGATGCAACTTCTGATTCCGATTCTGCGAGCCGACTTTACAGTTCTGGAAACTTATGTATACACTACCGAATCACCACTTAACTGCCCCATCACTGCTTTTGGTGGTTTACAAGATCACAAGGTTAGTTACGATGAACTCCAAGCTTGGCGGGAACAGACAAATGCTGCATTTTTACTACAAATGTTTCCTGGGAACCATTTTTTCCTGCACTCACCCCAATCACTCCTGCTAGAGTCTTTGTCTCAAAAATTGTGGCAAATTACCAGTGAGATACAGTTGCTCCCTTAATCCTTTGCCTCACTTCTGAAATCTAAACCAGGTTATTATGAGCTATTTACATAAAGGTTTCAAAAAAAAATTATTTCGACTTTTAGCTTTTATACTTGGTATTTTATTTACTCTCGTTGTTGGAAGCTACACTCCTGCACAGGTCACAAAATCCACTGAAATACTCTGGGATACCTATGGCATACCTCACATATATGGTAAGGATGTCCCAAGTGCATTTCAAGCCTTTGGTTGGGCGCAGATGCAAAGTCATGGTAACTTGCTTTTGCGTCTTTATGGTCAAGCACGAGGACGAGCTGCCGAATATTGGGGAGAGAAATATTTAGAATCAGACCGTTGGGTACAGACTATGGGAGTTCCAGAACGCGCTCGTTCTTGGTACACTTCCCAAAGTCCAGCTTTTCGTAGCTACCTGAATGCCTTTGCTGCTGGAATTAATGCTTATGCTCGGGAGCATGGCGAACTGATTGATGATGAAGTAGAGTTAGTGTTGCCAGTCAAAGCAGAAGATGTTTTGGCTCACTTACACCGAGTTCTGCATTTTACTTTTATTGTTAACCCAGAAGATGTTGCAGCAGATGTTGCGGGCGATACTCAGCATAAGCCAAAAGCCGGGTCTAATGGTTGGGCGATCGCTCCATCACATTCTGCGAGTGGTAAAGCGATGCTACTTGCAAATCCACACTTGCCTTGGGCGGATTTATTCTTATGGTACGAAGCCCAGGTGACTGCTCCAGGTATTGATGCTTACGGAGCAACACTTGTGGGACTTCCGGTGTTGGCGATCGCATTTAACGATAATTTGGGCTGGACTCACACCGTCAACACTTTCGATGGCTGGGATGCTTACAAACTAAAATTAGTTGACAATGGTTATCGCTTCGACGGCAAAGTTCGTCCCTTTCAGATCACAACCCTTTCCTTGAAGGTAAAACAAAAAGACGGTACAATACGCAACCAATCTCTAGTTGTAAAACATTCTATCCACGGTCCAGTGCTGACACAGAAAGACGGTAAAGCTATAGCACTACGGGTTGTCGGTCTCGATCGACCAAAGGTGCTTGAACAGTGGTGGGATATGGCACGCTCCCAAAACCTGAAACAATTTCAAACCGTACTCCAACGCTTGCAACTGCCAATGTTCACCGTCATGTATGCAGATAGAAATGGGAATATCATGCACCTGTTCAACGGTAATGTTCCAGTGCGTTCTCAAGGTAATTTTGAATACTGGGAAGGAATTATTCCTGGTGATACTTCCAAAACATTATGGACGAAAATCCATCCTTATAAAGATTTACCACGCATTATTAACCCGAAAAGCGGATGGTTGCAAAATACCAACGACCCGCCTTGGACAACCACATTTCCTGCTGCTATTAAAGCAGATAATTACCCTTCATACATGGCACCTCGTTCCCTCTATTTTCCGATGAATTTTCGGACAGAGCGTTCTCTAAAAATGCTCTTTGAGGATAAAAAAATCTCCTTTGATGAAATGGTGCAATACAAACATTCCACCCGGATGGAACTAGCGGATCGCATCTTGAATGACTTAATCCCGGCAGCACGCAAACAGGGAAGTTCCTTAGGGCGGCTAGCTGCTGATACCCTAGAAGCCTGGGATCGGCAAGCCAATGCAGATAGCAAGGGTGCGGTACTCTTTGCTGCTTGGACAGAACAGATGAACTGGGATAAAGGGTTTAGCAAACCTTGGAGTGAAAAATCCCCGATGACCACGCCAGACGGTTTAGTCGATCCATCTAGTGCAGTCGCAACACTAGAAGCTGCTGCTACCAAAGTTGAAAAAGCATACGGGGCAATAAATGTGGCATGGGGAGATGTTTTTCGGGTGGTGGTAAACAATAAGGATTTGCCTGCTAATGGTGGCGATGGAGAACTCGGTATTTTCCGCGTTCTCCATTTTGCTCCAGGATCACAAAGTCGCTTCCAAGCAGTTGCTGGTGATTCCTTCGTCGCGGCCATTGAGTTTTCTCAACCATTAAAGGCAATGGCACTCATTAGCTACGGTAATGCTACTCAACCGGGTTCGCCCCATATTAGCGATCAGTTACAGATGTTCACTCTCAAACAGTTGCGTCCAGTTTGGCGTCAGCGCTCAGATATTTTAGCTCATTTAGAAGAGCGTAAGGTGTTCTATTTCCCCTGATTCCTAATCTAGTCAGTAATCAGGGGAAATAGAAACAAGCACAATTGATTAAATAATGGCAACAAAAATTCCTGTCACAGTGATCACAGGCTTCTTAGGTAGTGGAAAAACCAGCCTAATTCGCCACCTGCTACAAAACAACCAAGGACGGCGGATTGCCGTTATAGTCAATGAATTTGGCGAACTGGGAATTAATGGCGAATTGTTAAAATCCTGTCAAATTTGTCCCGAAGATGGCGATGGCGACACTAATATCTTTGAATTAACCAACGGCTGCTTATGTTGCACCGTGCAGGAAGAGTTTTACCCAACGATGCAAGAGTTAATCAAGCGGCGAGATAGCATCGACTGCATTTTGATTGAAACCTCTGGTTTAGCCTTACCAAAACCATTGGTGAAGGCTTTTCGCTGGCAAGAAATCCGCAACGCCGCCACTGTGGATGCTGTGATTACCGTGGTAGATTGTGCGGCGGTAGCAGCAAGGACATTTGCTAGCGATCCAGAGGCGATCGCAGCCCAACGGCAAGCAGATGATAATCTAGAACATGAAACACCCTTGCAAGAACTGTTTAAAGACCAACTTGCTTGTGCAGACTTGGTGGTGTTGAATAAAATTGACTTGGTAGATGCCGAGACAAAAGCCAGAGTTGAGGAATTGATTAAGCAAGAGTTGCCCAGAGTGGTGAAGATTATCGAGAGCGATTTTTCTCAACTTGATGCATCTATATTATTAGAATTCCAAGCCGCAGTCGAAGACAATTTAGATTCTCGTCCCAGTCATCACGATACCGAAGAAGACCACAACCACGACGAAGAAATTACCTCAGCTAATTTAATTTTGGATCGTACCTTTGACCCAGAAAAGCTGCAACAGCAGTTAGAAATATTGGTATAACAACAAGAAATATACCGAATCAAGTTCTTGCTTCATGCCAAAACCGCAGCTATGGCTGATAAGTCGGAACTGAGCGCAGAAGATTTTACCACGTATAATCAGATAAAAGGTTTGCCGGAGCGGCAGATTAAATTACTGCTAGCAGAAAAAGATAATCAAATCCGCAGATTAGAAAATATGGTGATGACGGCGTTAGAGCATTTTAGCTTTTATTCAAATGTTGAACAGGTAGGTACTATGACTAACAATCCTGGTAGCTTTTCAGTTGGTGGTTCAGTTGGCGGCAACGTCAACAACGTCCAAGGCGATAATACTTGTGGCAACTTTAGAAGGTTGGCAGGAGGCAGAGTAGTTTACTTGCATAGATAAAGCAGAGGGGTTAACTAAAAATGGCGAATGAAGAACATCTGGCAATACTTAACCAAGGGGTAGAGGTTTGGAATGATTGGAGAAAGGAAAACCCATATATAATACCTGATTTAAGCGGAAATGTTATACATCATTGGTATTCTCAAGAAGCTAAATTTAAAGGGATTCTAGTTAGCTCAGGTATCCATGTTTCAGATAATCAATCTAAATACTTTCCTAAAAATTTAAATGGTATTAATTTAAATAAAGCTGATTTAAGTAGGAGTAATATTAGTAATATCGAGCTAAAGCAGGCTAATTTGAATGGAGCTAATTTGAGTGGAGCTAACCTTAATGAAACAGATTTCACGGATGCTGATTTAACTAATGCTGACGTAATAGGTGCTTTAATCGATGGAGCCATCCTGATTAGGGCTAATCTAACTAATGCTGATTTAAGCGGTGCTCATATCGGTTATAGTGATTTTACTGGAGCTATGTTAAATGGTACTAAATTTGCTAGAGTTAAGTTTAATGTAGATGCGATTCATCTCCCAAGAACAGACTATTCTTCTTTACAAAAATTTGTATTTAAATTCAACCTAAGTAAGGCAAATCTTAGTGAAGCGAATCTAATGGGCTATGACCTTAGTGAGGCTAATCTACTGAAAACGAATTTAAAAGGAGCTAACCTTAGTAATGCAAACCTTAGCCATGCTAATTTAAGTAAAGCTGACTTAAGTGAAGCAAACCTTACTAGAGTTCAAGCTTTATCGACAGATTTTACTTCGGCAAATTTTACTGGTAGTTGTTTAGAAGATTGGAATATTAATAGTGCTACAAGGTTGGATGATGTAATCTGTGACTATATCTACCTCCGCCAAAATCAACAAGAACGTCGTCCCAGCAGTGGTAACTATGCACCAAGAGAATTCACCCAGCTATTCCAGAAATCGCTAGAAACAGTTGATTTAATCTTCCGCAACGGTATCGACTGGGATGCTTTCGCCTACTCCTTCAAAAAATTAGAAGTTGAAAACCAAGGTGCTCAACTAGATGTTCAAAGCATCGAGAAGAAAGGCGATGGTGTTCTTTTAGTCAGAGTAGCTGTTGCCCCTGATGCGGACAAAGCGAAAATCCACAACGACTTCATGCAGGGCTATGAATTTGCGAATAAAGCATTAGAACCACAGTACCAAGCAAGACTTGAAGATAAAGATACAGTAATCAATCAGTTATTTTTTACAATCAACCAGCAAAATAAGTTATTAGCAGAAACTTCAGGACAACTCTCGATTTATTACCAACCTAACTCGCAGTTTGCAGGTGGAATAGCAGATGCCAACAATGTTGACGTACAGCAATTAGGTGGTAACATTCAGAACAGAGACGCTTAAGAACGCTCAAATCAAACCCATGCCCGACTCAGAAGACCCGAAGCAAGTCTCCAGTAATGACTTACGCAATTCCCAGTTTGGCGGTGGGTTGATTAATGCTGAGTCTGTAAATGCTGGGCTAATTGGCGGTGACATCTACAATATTCACCTTGGGCAGCAGACAGCGGCATCAGGTAGTCCGACCCCATCACAAAATCAAAGAGAGCGATCGCAGCAAGAACAAGACTCACTCGAAAAAGCCTACGCACTCCAAAGCCAGAGGATTGAAAGGATACGAAATGCATGGATTATTGAAACAGATCCATCACGCAAGTTTCAATATGATACACCAGCTTCAGGAAGAAGAAGGCACCCTGAAGGAGCTTAGTGACAAGTTAGATGCAATTGAAGGACAGTTGCAAAGATTTTTTCGCCTTGACTGCTTTGCTCACTGATGGTAAAAAGCTGCTCCCCCAGTGGTTTCGCTGTTCTGGTTTCGCCTGTAGAAGCCGAAAGGTGTCGAAGTGCGGGCTACACCAACGCATTTGTTATTTCGGCGAACTCATTTGTTATTTCGGCGAGCGCATTTATTATTTCGGCGAGCGCATTGGTTATTTCGGCGAGCGCATTGGTTATTTTGGCGTCTCTATAACGCACCCTACGAAATAACTAGAAGAGTTAAAACTTATGCTGGTCATACTTGTGTGTACACCGTAGCCTAAAAGGAGAGAGGCTTTGAATTTCTTACTCCCCTTCCCTTGTAGGGAAGGGGCTGGGGGTTAGGTCTGTATTCGACTCAATTGAGAAGCGCTATAGGCTATTGTACAGACCCACTACCCCTGCAATGCGATCGCTGCTGAACTTGAGGATTTTTCAATTTGAGCGACAGGCGCGGCGGAACAAGTGCCTTCAAAACATTCTTTCACCTCCTCGCCAGAGACTTGGTTTTCTGCTGACAAGGAACCAGAATAACCCTGTTCTACTTGCTCCCGTGTTTTTTAAGCGTAGACGTGAAACGGCTTGTCGCTAGACATCGCTGAACTTGAAGAAAATTCATTTTGAGTAAAGGGTGGCGCGTAAAATATGCCTTCTCTACCAGACGCGCAAAGGACATGACAGTTCTTCGGTTCCTCGTCACAGACTTGGTTTTCTTCTGAAAATATTGCAGATTGACGCCATAATTTCTGCCACAATTGCATAAAAAATATGCAGTCTAAGTTGAAACTATAGAAGTAATGGCGGGTTGATCCAATAGAAAAGCGATCGCAGTTCCGTATGAGCGATCGCCATGATTAATCCCTAACCACAGGGATTGATTATGACAATTATATTTGTCGCAATACTTTAACGATTGCAGTGCTAGCCCCCTCATCCCAACACTCTTAATACAAAAAAGTAGATAATTGCTCTACTTAGCCACAAGTAAACAATCACCTCGGTAAATAAATGTTTTTACGTTTTCACTCGCAAATGCAAACTACAACGAGTATGTTACCAGTTTCACTTGACTTTTGACTTTTGACTTTTGACTTTTGATTTCCCCGTTCGCGTAGCGTCTCCTAGAGTTGGGGCTGACCATTTATTTAGTTTCAACTTTTACAATTGCTGACATTCCCGGATTAAATCGGGATTCATAACCTTGAATACTTGACCCATCAAATACAATCTTGACGGGAATTTGATGTAGTAAATTATTAGAAGCTGAATTACTCGTAAGATTATCTTCTGACATAAAGGCGATACTATCTACCTTGCCTTGAAACTGCCGATTAGCAAAGGCTGAGACTGTAATTTTCACCTTTTGCCCTGGCTGTATCTTTTCTAACTGCTTTTCTGGAAAATAGGCAATAATCCAAGGACGTGGCTGCATTATTGATAAGAGAGTTTGCCCTGGAAGCACCTGCTGTCCTACTTGGACGTTTTTATTCCCAATTAGTCCACCAACAGTAGTTGCAATGTTAGTGTAATTTAACTCCATTTCCGCTTTTTTTACCTCTATTTGCTTTTGAGTAAAAGTAGCCAACGCTATCTTATATTGTTGCTCATTTAGCTTCTTTTGCTGATTGAGGATTTGTGCTTGTAAAGTTCTTTTTTTAATTAAAGCTCGTTGTTCTACCTGAGCATTTTTGTTCTTGGGATCTGGTTGTAATTCAGGAATATCAATAACAATTTTGGAAATTTTTTCCCGTGCCAATGCTGCTTGCTGTTTAGCTAATTCTAGAGATGTTTTTGCCTGTGCTAGAGATAATTGATAGTTGCTTTTATCAAGTTTGACTAACACCATGCCCGGAGATACCATTTGATTATCATTAAATGTAATTTCAGTGACTATTCCTGATACACGAGTAGTCACAGGGTTGATCTCTGCGGTGACATGAGCATTATCTGTTTGTAAATATCTTTGCCTGTATTGCCATTCATGGTAAGCATAATTTCCTACATAAGTTGCAACTACACTCAACAATACTGCCGATCCCGTAAGCAGTAGCAGATACCGTACCCAAGAAGATGATAATTTTTTGTTGAGAGCGTTGTTCGATTCAGTAGAAGTCTCAGTTGCTTCCTGTTGCGACAACACAGGAGTTTTTTGTTCTGATAATGTTGTAACTTTTTGGGACTGTTGTAAAAAATTTAAGCGTTTCATCAGTGTTCTTGATGTCAACAAAATTTTCCGAAAAGATTGGCACTACTTAACTAGTCCACTTACAGAATACGGCAAATATTACTTGAGTGCATAGTTAGTCTCAAATATAGCAGTCCTAAATCATATATGAATGCTTCTCTTTCTTTTCTTCTCAACTTTTGAAGAGGCTGCGCCAACGAGACGCAACTCTTGAAGACGCTGCGCGTTCGCGTTGGCGTCAGCCTCTTGCAGAGAAGGCGCTCTTCTCTAACGAGAGGCTCCGCCTCAAGACTTGCGGCAAAGCCGCAATTGATTTGCATTTCCAGCCAGAGGCTGGAAACGAGGTTTTAAAAGGGTTTGGGCTTAAGTTGACACCAATGAGCAATGCTGTGCCCCTACCGTGTGGTCTATTTACCTGAAAATAGCTGTAAGGTTAGAAGTAGCATCACTTGGCTTGCTTAAACAGCCATCGCTTCACCCGCATTTCTCACAAGTCGCACGATGTCTGCGACGGGCTATGACGCTCGTTCGCCTTTGGGGTCTCCCCTTCTGTATGAGACGCTGCGCGAAGGGAGAAGACTCGCTAACGCTTCTCTATAAGACGCTACGCGAACGCTATCAGCGTCGCTTTCTTCATAACCTTTACCCAAACTATCTTTTGGACATTTCTGACGACTAAAAATTTGCAGCCAGTGTGAAACTCTTGAATCTAGATTTTATAAGGCTTTGAGAAATCTTGTGAGAAATCCTGGCTAATCAGTTCCACCCCAAGTCCAGGCAGGATTGCCATTCTTTAAACTGTTTTTTAGCACGACTAAGGGATAATCATTAGGATCAAAGCTGCCTGCCAAATCCAAGATTAAGTAAACCTTGCCTTTAACAAAGTGCATCCGTAAATAATTAACGTGTCCAGAGTAGTCTTGTCCATCAACCTTAGTCATTCCAGCAGATGCAAAGCATAAGGCATATTTCGGCTTGAGTGTGCCAACCCATGTAACGCTAAAGCTATTACTGGCTTTAACAGAGATGCTACTAGCGTAGGCACTCAGATTAACAGAGCCATCTGTTGCAAAACTGCCTTCTTGATAAGGATGGGGTTTTTCAGTGACAATCACTTTATCTGGACAGCTTTGTTTTTGCTCGTTTTCACTATAAACTTTTAACTCAATGTTTTGTGAGTTATTTTGTGCTTGGATGCGCCAGTTGGACAACAGAGGCAGTAAAGCAATACTGATGCCTAAAATCAGAGGTCTAAATGAAAGAATACTCATATCCGAATAAATATTGAATTTGACATGGTAATACTTTTTATCAAAAATATATAGTGTTAGATTTTACCAATTAATCTGCAAGATTTAGGATAGTGTAATTACTGTCTTTCTATCGAGGGTAAAAACATAGCCCTATGGGATTATATTTATTTTACTCTCATAACCTATTTGTCAACTGCTGATCTAACCATGCCTGATCACAGACTTACCTTTTACCTTTATAGGACTTACGCAAAAATCGCCAAAAAGCTTAATTTATCGAACCGCCTTTCTTTCTCTACGAGAGGCTGCGCCAACGGAACGCTACGCGAACGCGCAGCGTCTCGTAGAGAAGAATCGTAGAGTGTGCCTAAGTCCTACTTTATATAGGGAAGGCGATCGCATGAGTCAATGGCAACAATGTTGTAGGTGTAAAGACTAGCTGAGTTGGCTGTAGATATAGGTGTGCTAAGGAAGCTGGGAGCTTCATTGACGTTAGTTACAGCGATCGCCAATACTTGAAGATAACTTAAGCCATTAGCATCAGTACTGGTAATAGGAATAGAGTGCTGAGTCCTACTTTAAAAATTAAGTAACGTACCATCAGCTACTTATAGTTGATTGCCAACGATGCGGAAGCGTCCACTAGCGTTATCTTCTAAAGTATAAGTATAGGTATCAGCAGCATCTGGGTCAGTAGTACTAAATTGACCAATGACTGTTCCAGTAGAACTGTTTTCTGCAACTGTCAAAAGCTGCTTTGAACTCAACTATACGACTAGCATCAATGACAGTTCTGGTAATTGTGGGGTCAAAGGTAATGCGATCGCACAAGTACGGAGAGCGGTTGCAAACTGGTGTCAAGGAAACATTGCGTAGTATCATCATCAATAGTTGAGAAGAAGCGATCGCCCACCAAGACTTAAAACCATCTTTCTTTTTCCCGGTGTGTAGTCGCCTACGCCGAACGTCTCAAAGAGTTGCAGCTTGTCGTCACACATCGCTTAACTTTTGGAACGCCTTGCAAACAAGATATGTTAAATTTGTTTATTTATACGCACGTAGTTTTTGTAAAACAAGATACATTAAATGCTAGTTTAGTAGCAAAGGAACCAAAAAAAATGGCCATTAGTAGCCCTGAAGTCATCCGTCATATATTGATCGGGCTGGGATATTTAGCTCCTGAGATTGATCCTAAACCGGATCTCACAAAATTTGCTCCCTGGAAGCGGAATAACAACTCCTTGACAGATGATCCTACTGAAGAAGCAATTAAAAAGTTTCAGAAACAGTACTCACAAAAACTTGTGGTTAATGGTAACGCTGACTCTGAGACTCGAACTGTAATGGAAGATACAGTCAAAGGACTTCAGAATAGATTGAAGTTTCACGGTTTTGCAACCAATGCCGAAATTCCTCAAGACTTGCCTCTTTATGGACCAGCCACTTATACAGCAGTCAAGAAATTTCAGAAATCTCAGGGTTTAACTCAAAATGGCATTGCCACTACTGAACAGCGTCAAATTCTACAACAATCGAGTCTAACAGATAAGCCGCAGCCTCAGCCACAGACCCAACTCAAGCTGATAGATTTGTGCTTGCAATTCAAAAAGAATCCTCAAAATCCTTCTTACATCGCAGCCCTAAATAACTTACAACAAAATCTACCCCAGGACGTTTTACACAAAGTTACTAACAAATGGAGGGGGACAAATGATCAAAATCCTGAGCTTGTCAAGCTGACAAATGTCTTCACTTATTATGATGATAACAATCAAAACCATCGTGATGCACTAACTCACTTACAAAGTCAGATGACCCCAGCCATCTCTCAAGCATTTTTAAGTCTCTGGAATAAAAAGTAAACTCATTAGTGTCAACTTAACGGTTATATTGAGAATATTGTTCACGCCTAGACGTGGTGAAAGAGCATTTATTTTCGTTAAACAGTCGATAATGTAAATAAATGTAAAAATCATCAGGCAGGACAGAAGCATTTATGCGTGTAATTTTAATGACTGGGAAAGGCGGAGTGGGCAAAACTTCCGTTGCGGCTGCAACTGGACTCCGTTGTGCGGAACTAGGCTATCAGACATTGGTTTTAAGTACAGATCCTGCTCACTCCCTAGCAGACAGCTTTGACATGGAACTGGGACATGCACCCCAAAAAATTCGCCCAAATCTGTGGGGTGCTGAGCTGGATGCGCTGCAAGAACTAGAGGGAAACTGGGGTGCTGTGAAACGTTATATTACTCAAGTTTTACAGGCCAGGGGTTTAGACGGCGTACAGGCAGAAGAATTGGCAATTTTACCAGGAATGGATGAGATTTTTGGCTTGGTAAGGATGAAACGCCATTACGATGAAGGTGAGTTTGATGTCTTAATTATCGACTCAGCCCCCACCGGGACTGCACTGCGCTTGCTGAGTTTACCTGAAGTTGGTGGTTGGTATATGCGCCGTTTTTACAAACCATTTCAAAACATCTCCGTAGCACTTCGGCCTCTGGTTGAACCTTTTTTTAGACCTATTGCCGGTTTTTCGCTACCTGACAAAGAGGTGATGGATGCACCTTATGAGTTTTATGAACAAATTGAAGCTCTGGAAAAAGTATTAACAGACAATACTCAAACCTCAGTGCGTCTGGTAACAAATCCCGAAAAGATGGTGATTAAAGAGTCTTTACGTGCCCATGCTTATCTGAGTTTGTATAATGTTGCAACAGATTTAATAGTGGCTAATCGGATTATTCCTAGCGTTGTCCAAGACCCATTTTTCCAACGTTGGAAGGAAAGTCAGGAGCAATATCGCCAGGAAATTCATGATAATTTTCATCCTCTACCTGTCAAAGAAGTTCCCCTATTTTCTGAGGAAATGTGCGGATTGGCTGCATTAGAACGCCTGAAGGAAACCCTCTATAAAGATGAAGATCCGACTCAGGTTTATTATAAAGAAACGACTATGAGGATTGTACAAGAGGAGAACCAATACAGCTTAGAACTTTACTTACCTGGGATTCCTAAAAACCAAATTCAACTGAGTAAGAATGGAGATGAATTAAACATTACTATTGGCAACCACCGTCGTAACTTAGTTTTACCGCAAGCCTTAGCAGCACTACAACCAGGAGGGGCAAAGATGGAAGATGACTATCTTAAAATCCGCTTTGGTGACAATATAAGAGTTTAAGTTTGTTGCTAGGGCAATGTTCCACAAAAACTTAAAACTAAAAAGCAAAAATCTTTTATTTTAGCTAGTACAGACGCAATTTTTTAGCGTCTGTTTTTGTGATGTTTTGGTAAAGCTTGATAAAAGGTAAATAAAGATTTTTAGTAATGATTTGTCCGTGTTTTTACTGAAGACAAATTGATTAAAAAACAACCAAAATAGCTTTAGATTTAATTATGTTAGTTTGCAAATTATTAATTTATTTTACTGTAAGCGATGACCTCGAACCCTGAACAAGATTTGTCCTTATGTCGCCATGAAGAAAGTTTACTACGCCGCATAACAAACCGTATCCGACGAAGCTTAGAGTTAGAAGAAATTATCACTGTGACAACGGCAGAAGTGCGATCGCTATTAAAAACTGACCGAGTGATGATTTACAAATTTCATGCCGATGGCAGTGGTGAAGTGATTGCTGAGTCAATTTACGAAAATCGGTTGCCATCGCTACTGGGGCTGAATTTTCCTGCTGAGGATATTCCACTCACCGCCCGTGAATTATTTATTAAATCACGGGTGCGTTCTGTTGTGAATGTTGATACTCAAGAAATTGGTCAAATTCACCTGCGTGATTTGGATAATGGAGAAACTATATCAGAGGAGATCCGTTACCGCTCTGTAGACTTATGCCATGTTGAATATTTGACGGCAATGGGGGTAAAGTCCTCTGTAATAGCGCCTATTCTCTATCAAAATCAACTCTGGGGACTACTGGTGTCTCATAATTCCCAAGCGCGTTTGATTTCAGAATATGAACTAGAAGCATTACAGATGGTAGTGGATCAACTGTCAATAGCGATCGCTCAAAGTACCCTTCTGACTCAAGTCCGCAAAACAGCCGAACGTGAAGCGATCGTTAACCGCGTTGCTACCCTATTACATTCATTACCGACAATTGTATTACAACCAGCCCTAGAAGCGGTTGTTGCTGCCTTTAATGGTGTTGGTGGCAGGCTTTGCATTAGAAATGCAGCTTTTGATTCCGACAATAGCAACGTCACCAGTTTAACAGAATGCTTAATACCAGGAAATAATTGTCTCAAGCTTTATATCTGTGGACAGCAACCTGTGCTGCCACAACAAACTATATATCCACTGATCGAGCAGTATAGTGTTTGGCAGGAACACTACAAGTCCAGTAACTACGATGTTTGGGCGATTTTAGATATATATAAAACCTCTAGTTTGCGAACTTTGCAAGTTGCTTTTCAACCAACTAAAATTCGCAGTATGTTGATTATCCCACTCCAGTATCGTCAGAAGTTGCTGGGCTACTTAAGTATTTTCCGTGACGAAATAGATACAGAGACTCTCTGGGCGGGGCAGTATGACAGCGATCAAAGGCAACTGTACCCCCGTTTATCCTTTGAGGTTTGGCGCGAATCTAAAAAAGCACAAGCTCAAAAATGGACGGTTGAAGAGATTGAACTGGCTAGAGAACTGGGTAAACACTTTGGTTCAGCAGTTCAGCAGTATGAACTATACCAACAAGTACAAGCCTTCAATGAAAATTTAGAAAAACAAGTTAAAAGACGCACAGTTGAGTTACAACGAACATCTGAACAAGAACAGGCTGTGTTTAAAGTTATTACCGAGATTCGGGAATCTCTTGACACAGCTACTATTTTTCAAACCACTACTAAAGAGGTTTGTCAATTAATCAAAGCCGATCGCGTTTCTGTTTATCGTTTCGATTCTGATTGGGGTGGTCAATTTGTCGGGGATTTCGAGGCTGCTAGTCCACACTGGTCGAATGAGTCCGAACTAGGTATTAATACAATTTGGAATGACACCTATTTACAAGATACAGAGGGAGGACGCTACCGCAACAATGAAACATTTGCAGCCGATGACATCTACAAGATGGGGTTTGCTCAGTGTCATATCGACAATCTAGAGCAGTTTCAAATTTACGCTTTTGTGCTTGCTCCGATTTTTGTTGGACAAAAACTTTGGGGTTTGTTGGCAACTTATCAACACACTGGATCTCGGCAATGGAAAGCCTCTGAAGTTAACTTTCTCAGTCAGATTGCAGGCCAAATGGGGGTTGCAGTCCAACAGGCCCAATTGCATAATCAGTCCAAGGAGCAGACAGAAAAGCTGGCTGAAGCTTTGGATGATTTAAAGCAAACTCAAACCCAACTGATTCAAACTGAGAAAATGTCCTCACTGGGTCAACTGGTAGCTGGTGTTGCCCACGAAATTAATAACCCGGTGAACTTCATTTATGGCAACATCAATCATGTCAACGATTACGCCGAAGATTTACTGAGTATACTAGACCTCTATTTGCAAAATACCCCCAACCCCAGCCCTGAAATTAGCGATCGCATATTCGAGATCGACTTAGAATTTCTCAAAGAAGATTTGCCCAAAACTCTATCTTCCATGAAAGTTGGGGTTGATCGCATTCGGCAGATTGTCTTGAGTTTACGGAATTTCTCTCGCCTTGACGAAGCGGAAATGAAGCCAGTAGATATTCACCAGGGCATTGATAGCACCTTGTTAATTTTGCAGTATCGCTTGAAAGCAAAACCGAAAAGCCCGGATATTAAATTAGTCAAAGAGTACGGCGACCTTCCTTTAGTAGAGTGCTATGCCGGACCACTCAATCAGGTATTTATGAATGTTTTAAGCAATGCGATCGATGCTCTAGAAGATTACAGCGAATCTCAATCAAATCCTCATAGCAGTCAAATTACCATCAGTACTGCTCTTGGAGAGATGGAAGGCAATGTCAAGAGTGTAGTAATTCGCATTGCAGACAATGGACCAGGAATACCCGAAGCTCTGAAGGCAAGAATCTGCGACCCATTTTTCACTACTAAGGCAGTGGGAAAAGGCACTGGCTTGGGGTTGTCAATTAGTTATCAGATTATCGTAGATAAACACGGTGGTGTGTTTAAATGTGATTCAGAGCCAGGGTTAGGTACAGAATTTTGGATTGAAATTCCGATTAAACAAATCACTAAATCGCACCATCAACTTCCGTAGGTTGGGCAGCCACTGCCACGGGTTAAGAGGCTTGATGCGAGTGGCGTTTGACGCACAAAAGCCATTAGTTAATGCGAGCAATTTATGGGAATTTGATTATTGTGGAGAAAAATATTGCAACAATTATAATGAGAAGCCCACTTTATCCCACTTCAGAGTAGAACGAAACGTGTTTTATCCTTTGTCAAAATGTTACAAGTCTATTGTTGCCGATTTTTATAGTCCGAATCGATGAACGCACTGGTAATATTTACATTCAGCTACGATGTACACACAAGTCTTTGATGAGGCAATTTACGGTTTATCGAATAGCCCAAAGAAACATCACCCTGGTTTTGCTTGTGCAAAACCTGTCCCTCTCCTTAGTAAGGAGAGGGATTAAAGTCAGGACAGCAGGGTGAGGTTTTTCTTTTGTTTTGGGTAATTCGATGACTTGTGTGTACACCGTAGCCTTTTTCAGGAGGGATAGGGAGGATCAAATCTTAACCCCAGCGTATTGGGTAATAAAGCATTTGTTGGGTTTATAGTTGCTAACAATATAGACAAATATCCAGATTATTAGTTTAGAAGTTTTACCTTCATGACTGAACTACACAGCCTCTATCCTATCTACAAATGTATTAAGGACTGCTTTTGACCATTCCTGATTTGATTACCTCGCTAATTTAGTTTAAGTTTTTTTCTAGACTATAGGTTAACTACTGAGAGATTATAGGCTTATGCCAAACGCCAACTAGAGAGGATTTTCACCTGACTAAATTAGGTCATCGGCTCTGGGAATTTATCTATATATTACCATGATTGACCATGAAATCAGCAAAGTGTTTTCAATACGATTCTTTTTAACTTCTAAGTTGCACAGGCATAGCTAAATAGGTCATTTTCAAACCACCCAGTGGTGTAAAAATCACTGGAGTCAGGCTTTGATTTAAATGCATTTGAATTTCGGAAGATGGCAATTCTTTCAAGCCTTCCATTAAATATTTAATGTTAAAGGCAATCTCAATGTTTTCCCCAGAAATCTGTGCTGGCATTGACTCTCTACCACTTCCCACGTCTTGAGCTTCACAAGATAAGGTAATTTCTTGAGCTTCGCTATCAATACTGAGTTTAACAATATTATTTTTCTGATCGGCTAGTACAGCAATTCGCTCCAAAGTGCTGACAAATTGTCGCCGTTCAATTGTCACTTGTCGCTCAAATTGGCGCGGAATTAGTTGTCGATAAGCAGGATATTGCCCTTCTAATGTGCGACTAGTCAAGCGTTGATTTTGCCATGCAAACACAACTTGACCTTGATCGAAATATAAAGCTACAGGTTCATCTGATGAGGCGCTATGAGCTAGCATTCGTTGGAGTTCGCGTAATGCTCTAGCTGGTACTGTCACTTCTAGTTCACTAGTTCCGCCTAAAGGACGCTCGTTGCTAGTTTCTACCACTGCTAGGCGATGTCCATCAGTAGCTGCAAATTCTAGGGTATCTTGTTTAACTGTTAAATGCACGCCAGTTAATACTTGCTTGGTTTCATCTGCACTAGTAGCAAATAATGAACCGCGTAAGCCTTCAATTAATGAGGCGGTGGTGAGATAGATTACTTCCGTATTTTCAATTATAGGTAGTTCGGGAAATTCTCCAGGCTCCATTGCTCGTACTTGGTAATGCCCACTCTTGGGTGTGAGTGTGACAATTAAACCTTCTCCACCGGATGTTGCACCTGTGAGGGCTGATTCATCATCTAGAGTAATTTCGCCTTCTGGAAGACGAGAGGTGATGTCTACAAGTAATTTAGCAGGAAGTGCGATCGCACCTCCTTGCCATACCTCTGCGTTAAAGCTGGTGCGGATTCCCAAGCTGAGATCAAAGGCTGTTAAGCTTACTTGGTTAGTTTCAGCATCCGCTTGGAGCAGCACATTGGCGAGTACCGGATGAGTTGGTCGTGAAGGGACAGCACGACTTACGAGTGAGAGGTTTGTACTGAGATCGCTTTGGGAGCAAACTAATTTCATAAGTCAATGGGAGTTCGACGGGTTGAAAAAGGTGCAAAAAAACTGAGACTGGAATAAGAAGAAAAATTCAAGGGTGTCTTAGCTATGTCCACAATTGTATCTCGCCTCGATGTTTGCAGTTCGCTACAGCTAGTACAGCACGGCGTAAATAAACCTACCATTCAAAATCGTGCAAGAGCAAGGAATATAATTCTTTTGACTTTTGACTTTTGACTTTTGACTTTTGACTTCCGCCTTGCGGTACTAGGCAGTTACGATCGGAATCTGAATCACGAACTCAGTTCCTTGCCCGATCGTAGAAAAACACTTGAGATGACCACCATGTTTTGCCGTGATGATTTGATAACTGATGGACATACCCATACCGGTTCCTTTGCCCACAGGCTTGGTTGTAAAGAACGGCTCGAAGATGCGTTGTTGAATCTGTTCGGAAATACCGCCTCCGTTGTCAGTGATCGCAATTTCTACCCACTCAGCCTCTATCCGTGAGGTGCGAATAGTAATCTGCCCCGGATTAGTTTGGAGTTGTGCATATGTTTTTCCGATGCCTTTTTCTTCGAGCGCATCGATCGCATTTGCCAGGATATTCATCACCACCTGGTTGAGTTGTCCAGGGTAACACTCAACGTAGGGTAGGAGGCTGTAGTCCTTAGTGACCTTGATCTCCGGGAAATCGGTTCTGGCTTTTAGGCGATGTCCCAAAATCAAGAGGGTGCTATCAATCCCTTCGTGAATATCAACGGCTTTCAAGTCAGCTTCATCGAGGCGGGAGAAGTTGCGTAATGACAGCACGATCTGACAAATGCGATCAGTGCCGATTTGCATCGAATCCAGGGTTTGCGGTAGGTCTTTCTGCAAAAATTCTAAATCGATGTTGTCCACCATAGCTTGAATATCAGGGGCAGTGTTAGGGTAGTGCTGCTGATAGAGTTCAATCAGATCCATCAGATTGTGCGTGTACTCCTGCAAATGGGTCAGATTGCCGTAGATGAAATTAAGGGGGTTATTGATTTCATGGGCGACCCCTGCCACTAATTGCCCTAAACTTGACATTTTTTCTGCCTGCACGAGTTGCGTTTGGGACTGTTGCAAATCCAGCAGTGTGCGTTCGACCTGTTCTCGGGCTTCAGTAATGGCGGCAATTTGGGGCAGACTTGTCCAACAGGCGATCGCCACTCCCACGAAGGCAATCGTCACGAACAAAATGCTAAACAACGCCATATGTTGCCCCATATTCACATGATCTAAAGCCGCCTTCACCCACCAGCCAATACTCATCGCACTGCACACTAAGCCAATTAAGATCATCACCTGAAATGCCAACCAATCTGTTTTGTCGGTATGTGTTTGCTGGTGATACCGTTGCATCCATCCATCGGGATGGAATAGGGAGACGTTTAGGCGCGGTAATCGAGTGCCTGCCATGCTTACCAGCCCAGGCAGGAGCAATCCAATAGCTAAGTCTTGCCAGCCCCATGCCAACCCACCTACTACTAAAACAGCCGCTTCAATGCCAAAGAAACCCAGCGACCACCAGGGGTATTGGGCTTCTGGTCGCCGCCGACTGACCCACTCACCTAAGTGAATTGCCATCATCGAAGTCAGGTAGCCGGTGCCCGTCACCATCACAATCCGTGCCACATTGCCCCACCCCAAGCAAATTAGACTCAGCCCGAGGGTAAAAATTAAACTGGGTTTGAGCACTCCCTGGCGAGACAGTACGGCAAATACGGGCGGTAAGTAGCCATCTTTGGCTAACTGATACAAAATCCGGGGACAGTTAGAAACAGCGGTTGCAGAGCTGAGGAGACACCCTGACGTAATTAGAAAAGTGACAAGGGCGGGGGCGAATGCGCCCCAGAATGGTTGGGTTGCTGCCACTAGATTGAGATAGGGGCTATCCCCTAATCCGGGGGCTGTGGCTAACCGCATTAAAACCCATGATCCACCGAGATAGACGATTGGAATCAATCCAGCAGTCACCTGCAAGCACCGTAAGGTAACGCTGGGTTGGCGGCTATCTGCCACAAATGAAGATGCCGTCTCGCAACCATAAACCGCATAGACGGCGATAAAGAACCATTTCATCCAATCGATCAGGGAAATGCCTGCTCCCAGATCGGGCAACACCCCAGGGCTAGTGGGGGCAAAACTCAACCAAACAATGCCTTGGAGACAAAAGGTCAGAAGAAACCCGATCGCCGGAAATACAAAGAAAGAGTGCAAAATGCCTAGCGTGCGAGTTCCACTAAAGGCAACGATGAAGGGCAGAACTGTAAACCCGATTCTGAGTAGGGTCTCTGGACAGGTAATGCCCAGTGGAGTTAGATTCGTCTTGATTAAATCGGTCAGAATAATCGCATTCATGGGCGGAACAGAGACCCAGCCGAGCAGGTAGCCGATCGCCCCATAGCGAGCCAAGTTTGGTAATCGGTGGAGCAAGCGGGTCATATAGTTGGGGGTGCCTCCAGCCACCTCTGGGAAATAGGTTCCTAACCGCTTAACTTGCAGGTTGAGCAGCATACCAATGATGGTTCCAGGCAACCACACCCAGAGCGCCTGTGGGCCTAGTGCGGCATGCATAGCAGGAGCTGTCCCTAACCATAAAAGCAAACCGCTAAATCCGAACCCCCAAGTTTCTTGTGAAGTGAGACTCTGGGACAGGGGAGACATTGAAACCGATTGCTGACTCATAATTAGCGCCGGAAAATAGGGAAAATAAAGCATTCAGAAGGCAGTTACGATAAAACAAGTTTCACCGAGACTGCCTTTCTTTATAAGCTCAGTTTTCCCTAAAATTCACCGTTTGCTTCATCTGCAATTGCAAGAATTAAGTAGTCGGCACGATAAAAGCCATATATATGTTGGTAGTTCTAAGAAAATTTAAACGTTTGCAGCTAATATTGCTTCATTTATAAGAAACGCTTAAGAATTTCTGACAAATCTATAAGCAGTTGCTGGAAATACTTAATACTTTGCAACAAAGTCTCTTTCATATATAAGAAACACTTAAGAATTTCTGACAAATCTATAAGCAGTTGCTGGAAATACTTAATACTTTGCAACAAAGTCTCTTTTATGTATAAGAAACACTTAAATCATTGCAGCAATTATTGTAATGAACTTATAAATCTATTAGCTACTTGAAACATCAAAAAAGTCTAAGTGAAATTAACTAAACTTTTTGAGATGCGATGTCTACGACGGGCTACGCCTACGCAACTGATTTGTTATATTTTCCCATGACAATCAAAGATATTTTGTATAAAATAGTACTATAAACCTAGTAGCAGAGATGCATTATGGCACCTCGAAAAAGAAATTCCAGCGTTTTAGAACGAGGCGATCGCCGAATTGAAAGTTTACAATCTATCAGTGTAGAACTTGACTTTGGCGTTCGCGCAGCGTCTCGTAGAGAGGGACTGACTATACAAGCTTACACCGTGACAATTAACGATCTACGGTCTAAGCTTGCTGCCTACAACACTGCTTTATCTACCATTGACAAACTCACAGATGACGTGAAGAACGCAGAACAGGCTGTAATCGCAATATCAGAAAAAATGTTACTAGGAGTTGCCAGCCGTTACGGTAAAACCAGCCAGGAATACGAGATGGCGGGTGGTGCGCGACGAGGTAATACCAAAAAGAAACGAGGTACACTAGGCAATTCCAAACTCACTAATCTTTTAACAATTGATTTTGTTCAGCTTTCTTCTGTAAATGGATCTATGAATGGGGCATCGCCTGCGATCGTAAGTTAGCTAAAATCCAATAGGATAGGACTTATATCATGTCCGGTAAATTACTTGTGATTCCTGCCTGACCTCTCCCCCAGCCCCTCCCCTAGTAGGGCAGGGGAGCCTATAGCTAAAGCTACAGGCGGGGTGAGGTTCTTTTATTATGAGCAATTCAGCGGACATGATATTACGCATTGACAGGAAAGACCAAATATGGATTATTTGAAAAACCATCAACTTCAAAGCGTTAGCGAACCTCACCGAAGGTATCGTCACAATCTCCTAAATGAGACTAAAATAGATAGTAAAATAACAGTTATTATCAACTATGTCAACTACTATTATTGATATTGGGACTCTCATTACCCGCAACCCTGGAATTCATGGGGGCTGTCCGATTATTGCTGGAACTGGTGTGACAGTGCGACGAATTGCCATCTGGTATAAGCAAGGTTTGAGAGCAGAAGAGATTGCTGTACGAATTGGGCATTTAAGCATTGCACAAGTTTATGCGGCATTAACTTACTATCATATAAATCGAGAAGAAATTGATAATGATATTGCTGAAGAAGAAGCAGAAGCTGACCGGATAGAATCATTACATAGAGCAAGCAGACAGTCGTGAGTCGAATTCGTTTGTATATGGATGAGGATTCTGGTGATACTGCATTGGTGTTAGCTCTGAAAAATCGGCATATAGATGTGATCACGACTCTAAATGTTAACAGATTGAGCTTTCCTGATGAAGAACAATTAATCTGGGCAAGGTCGCAAGGTCGCGTTTTGTATAGTTCTAATATTCGAGATTTTTATAGTTTACACACAGCTTTCTTGACTCAAGAACAACCTCACTCAGGAATGATTTTAGTACAGCAGCAACTTTACTCAATCGGAGAACTGATGCGTGGTATTTTGAGATTAGTTACAGCTAAGTCAGCAGAGTCAATGGAAAACCAAGTAGAGTTTCTTAGCACTTGGATAGGGGAATAAACGTAATATCATAGCCAATTACTCACAATCTCTGTATGCTTTGAATAGTCAGCGCGATCGCACTTTCAATTTTGCTAACTTACCCTTAATACCCATTGAACCCCACCCCGCCAAAGCTGCGCTTATCCTCTTCTCTATGGTGTTGAAAATTGTACGTGTACACATAAGTCTAAAACTCCACCTGAAACTTGGTTTCGTTGCCCTAACCTTTAAATTCTAAGGAGAAGTGGAGTTTCAAGTCACCTAAAATTGTGGTATTTATGGGGCTAGAACTATACGGACAATACTAGTGTGTACACCGTAGCCTTACCAAGGAGAGGGATTAAAGTCAGGAATTTGTGTTCAATGGGATATGATATTAGGCAAGTTTACCTTGTGGAAAACTTGTGGAAAAACTCAGATACTTTTCCACAAGGTAATTATACTTAATTAAGTTTTACTAGAAAATATCAAGTTTTCGACAGATTTTTCCACAAAAAGTAATGTTTTTTCCCTAATCTAAGTTAAATTTAATCAATTTTTATACATTACTTAATATTTACGAGTAATTATTTAGCCGTCAAAGCTCATAATCAGAGTGCTGGTTGTGGAAAACTTAAAATACATCTTCAGGATGGTTTTTGAGAACGGCTAGTCATATTGATGCGATCGCTCAGGTGGCGTAGGGTTTGTGCTAAAGTGCGATCGCTCTGGTGAAGTTGGGTAATTTTATCGCAACTGTAGATCACCGTCGTATGGTCTTTACCACCAAACTCCTCTCCAATTCTCGGCAAACTCAGAGACGTGTGTTGACGCATGAGATACATTCCTATTTGACGCGCCCAGCTAATCTCTCTTCGTCGTGAGTTACTTTTGAGGTCGTCTATTGAAAGATCGAAATTACCAGCTACAACCTTTAAAATGGCTTCTGGGGTAGCTGCTATTTTTTCGTTAGGCGGTTCTAAAACTGGTGTGATATTTTCCACCGTCATCGGTAAGCCCCAAATGGAAATATAAGCCACTGCCCGAATTAAAGCTCCTTCTAATTCTCGAATATTAGAAGTATAGTTAGAAGCAATATACTCAATTACATCGCGGGGAAGACTAATATTTTCATCCTCGGATTTTTTCTGCAAAATTGCCATTCTAGTTTCTAAATCCGGCTTTTGAATATCTGCGATTAACCCCATAGAAAACCGAGAACAAAGACGTTCTTGCAAACTAGGAATTTGGTTAGGAGGACGATCGGAAGCAATCACAACTTGTTTACCTGCTTCATGTAAAGTATTAAAAGTATAAAAGAATTCTTCTTGGGTGTATTCCTTCCCTTCAAGAAACTGAATATCATCAACTAATAAAACATCAGCAGCACGGTAATGCTCTCGAAACGTTTGCATACTATCTTTGCGGATTGCTGTAATTAAATCATTAGTAAACTGCTCAGTTGAAACATAAAATATTTTACAATCAGGAGAAATTTCCCAGCGATAATGACCAATAGCTTGCATAAGATGAGTTTTACCTAAACCTACGCCACCGCATAAAAATAAAGGATTAAACTCCCTACCTGGAGATTCTGCAACTGCCAAAGAAGCAGCGTGAGCCATCCGATTGTTAGCACCAACTACAAATCTCGAAAAGACATATTTAGAGTTTAATTGAGTAGTTTTTTGATTGTGATTAGGAATAGCTTCAGAAATACTGCTGGGATTTAGTGATTCCCAAGAAACCTCTCGTTCACTAAAATGAGAAACTTCATCACCTTGAGCAACGGTAATGTAAATTCCCACAGGATGACCCAGAATATCTTGTACTACATGAGCAATGGTGTTGATGTAATACTTCTGTAACCAATTACGAGCAAATGGGTTAGGAGTGCGGATTACCAAGCAATTATTTTCTAATCGCTCTGCACTAGCAGTTTTGATCCAAGTTTCAAAGGTGGGGCGAGATAGTTCAAGCTGTAGGCGCTCTAGTACCTGACTCCACAGACTTTCTATGGGAATTTCCATTATCCACCACCTTTGCTGCTAATCGTCACAATAGAAGAGAAAGCACTAATTTAGCATTGAGACACGCTAGACCTAGAATAAGCTTTAAGTTGTAATGATTTTGGGACACACTCAGTAGGCAAGATCCTAACACCCACCGACTGACACGGAGAAGCAAGGACACATGAAGATCACAAACCATCACTCAGCGCCCAAAAATATTCATACCAGGGGTTTGCCCCACAGATGGGGAGCAAATAATATTCTGGGGATACTCTCATATGGGATAGCAGTGGTGTTCTTGGGAAGCTGCTCTCTTGTACCAGCCAAGACCTTTCAGACTCAGCCAAGCGATATTCAAGCCCAAAAGACAATAGAACCTAATCCACTAATTGTCGCCCCGCCAATTATCTCTTCTGGAGATCCTAATTTTATCGTGAAAGTAGTGCAACAGGTGGGACCTGCGGTAGTTCGCATTGATTCTTCCCGAACAATCACTTCTCGCGTACCAGACGAATTTAACGAAGATCCATTTTTCCGGCGGTTTTTTGGAGACGGTACGCCACAAGCTAGACAACGGGTAGAGCGGGGTAGTGGCTCTGGATTTATCATTAATTCTTCAGGTCAAATTGTGACCAATTCTCATGTGGTAGATGGTGCTGATAGAGTGACTGTCACACTCAAAGATGGCCGGACTTTTGATGGTAAAGTGTTGGGTGAAGACCCAGTAA
Source organism: Nostoc sp. (assembly GCF_036919555.1). Taxonomy (GTDB): domain Bacteria; phylum Cyanobacteriota; class Cyanobacteriia; order Cyanobacteriales; family Nostocaceae; genus Nostoc. The sequence goes on along the minus strand of NZ_JBALCS010000073.1, from coordinate 11,578 downwards.
CGGATGTGGCGGCGATCAAAATTGATGCTAATAATCTGCCAACTCTATCTGTGGGTAACTCCGATGCTTTGCAACCAGGAGAGGCTGTAATTGCCATTGGTAATCCATTAGGCTTGAATAATACCGTCACTTCTGGGATTATTAGTGCTACAGGTCGTTCTAGTAGCGATATCGGTGCTAGTGACAAGCGGGTTGATTACATCCAAACGGATGCTGCGATTAACCCTGGTAACTCTGGTGGCCCGCTGTTAAATACGCGTGGCCAAGTAATTGCGATGAACACAGCGATTATTCAAGGCGCTCAAGGTTTAGGATTTGCTATTCCCATTAATACTGTGCAAAAAATTGCCCAAGAATTAATTGCTACAGGCAAAGTTGATCATCCTTATTTGGGTGTTCAGATGGTGACACTGACACCAGAAATTAAAGAAAGAATAAAAAATCAAGCAGGCGATCGCTTAAATCTTAAAGCAGATCAGGGCGTTTTGCTGGTTCAAATTGTGCCGCGATCGCCTGCATCTGTAGCTGGACTACGAGTTGGTGATCTGATTAAAAGCATTAATAACCAGCCTGTTACTAAAATTGAACAAGTACAAAAGCTAGTAGAAAATAGCAAAATCGGTACTAAGTTACCATTAGAAGTTGAACGCAATGGGCAAATTGTCCAAGTAGGTGTCCAACCTGCTGCTTTGCCCATGAGACGTGAAGGCTAAAGTTAGGAGTTAAAAGTTATAAAAATTTTCCTACTCCCAATGCCCAATGCCCAATGCCCAATGCCCAATGCCCCATTACCTAAAGGAGTTTTATGATGACTGAATTAGAGCCAATTATTCAATTAGGCAATCCAACATTGCGCCAAAAAGCTGCTCGGGTAGAGAATATTCAAGATGAGCATATCCAAAAATTAATTGAAGACTTAATCGCCACTGTTGCCAAGGCTAACGGCGTAGGAATTGCTGCGCCTCAAGTAGCACAATCCTATCGTTTATTTATTGTGGCTTCCCATCCTAATGCTAGGTATCCCAACGCCCCGAAAATGGAACCTACTGCCATGATTAATCCCAAAATCATTGCTCATTCAACTGAAGTTGTCAAAGATTGGGAAGGTTGTTTAAGTGTTCCAGGAATTCGGGGGTTAGTTCCTCGGTATAAAGCTATTGAAGTCGAATACACTGACTCTCAAGGCAATTTACAAAAGCAAGAATTAACCGATTTTATCGCTCGGATCTTTCAACACGAGTATGATCATCTCGACGGTATCGTATTTGTTGATCGCCTAGAAAACACTCTCGATCTGATCACTGAGCAGGAATACCAAGAACGAGTCGTTAAAAATTAAATGAGAGTAGGTGGGAAATAAGGATTGCTGGCGTTGCTGAATCAAGGGATGATTCTTGTAGGGTGTATTATCGCCGAGAGTACGGCACCAAAACCTTCGGGTGGTGCGTTAAAAACTGTCTGTCACGCAGACAGGCAATCCCGCCCTGAACTTTAGTTCTGGGCTGATAGCGAAAGTCCACTGAAGTGGACTGAATTGATCATTTAGTCCACTTCTGTGGACTTCAGCTATGAGACTCGGAATTCATTCCGAGGCGGGATAGAAACGCAGTGCGAGATTTATTAATTATAGGACTTACGCATTGACAGAAAAGACCAAGTATAGATGATTTGAAAAACCACATTCGTCGTAGGAGCAATTCATGAATTGCCCCTACGACGCGGGTCTATTTACCATCAATGAATTGATTAATAAAAACCTGAAACGGCGTATTTACGTTAATACACAACATGATTATTTTGTACAGTGCGTAAGTCCTAAATTAATAAATAAAGATATGGCTGCGGACTTGTGTCTAAGTACTTACACAAAATTAATTTTATATCCACGTCGCCTGAAATACTTGTGAAACCGTGATTCCAGGTTCAAGAAATATATAAAATTTTACATAACCACTTACACCGTAGCCCCACAAGCGGGGTGGGGTGCAATGACTGTGAAAATCGCCTTAAGTCTGTGATTCGCAAACTCGTTCGTCGCGCCACAATTGATATAGCCGCGTTGCTGGCATCGTCATATATAAAACATCTCCAATATCGAGGTTAGTTTCTAATAAGTCCCAGCCGTGAAGGCTTTGGTGGTTTTTCTCTACGTACAAAGGGACACATTCAGCAGACATAGCTACATCTTTCACCCACTTACCACAAAAGGCGTGTGAAGGTGTAATCACAGTTGCAAAAGCCACCCAAAGACTATCTGCTGTGATGCCATTGCCAAGGATGCGTCCCCCTAGTGCAGCAGCAGCAAAAGCTGGGGCTGCTAGTTCAGCCGAACTCAGTACGGCCTCGAAGCCAAATAGCTGTTGCGCTATGCCAGCAAAATCGGGATCGGCATAATGAACAATCACCGGAATGCTGGGTGTCAAGCCTTTGGCTTTGAGGGCAATTTCCAGATTGGTAGCATCATTGCTAGTAACAGCAAGGACTGCGGCGGCAGAGTCTATATTGCTGGCTTTAAGTATTGTGCGGAAACTGGCATCACCCTGAATCACAGGAATACCGAGTTCGCGGGCGGTGTTGATATATTTGTTGTTGGAGTCGGGTTCAACTACTACAACTTCATGTCCACTGGCGTGGAGTTGCTGGACAATTCTTAGCCCAATACCACTTAATCCACAGACAATATAGTGCGATCGCTGGGGAATTCGGGCTGCATCCCAAAATTGCTTAAAGCGGCTTCCTAAGACAAAATCGGTGAGCATTGCATACCAAATACCAATTACCACTGCTCCAACCAGCATCATCACAACGGTAAATAACTTAATACTGTTAGGAGCATTTTCTACTACTTTGTCATTACCACCCGCTCCCGTAACCATGCCTACAGAAAAATATAGAGCATCGACAGGAGACACACTCAACTCAGCCGACATATAGGTGAGTGTCGCAATCCCAATAACCGCCAATAGTACAATCGCACCCACGATTACCGATCGCCCGTGTTGCTGAAACTGCCTCAGATTAGTTAGGACTTTCAGCAGTTTCTTAATTAATGATCTTCGAGGAGAACGGATACGGGGTTGTGTACCAATAATTAAGCGATCGCCCATCCTGATCTCTTGTCCAGATATTACACCTGACACCAAATCCATCTCACCTTCTACTGGCAAGTAATAAATTAGCATCCGCGATCGATCTTCCCACAATTCACTCAGCTTTCGACCTTTCCAGAAGTGGTTTTCATCAATGTATTCTTCATGAATTGGCCAAGTTTGCTGAAATAATTTGATTTGTCCGATCGCTCGGTTTCCCAGTGCTGCAAAAGTGAATACGGGTGCTGCTAATCCTACAACACTCAGACTCAAATGATCTGGCAAACTTTGATCTAGGCGCTCCCCCAAATTTGTATTATAAAAACGGTTGATAATCCGAATCTGGGGATTCAGCACCCGCGCTTGCATCATTATTGACAAATTCAGAGCATCTTTAGATCCAGCGATTACTAAAGTGTCTGCCTGTTGAATTCCGGCTGCTGTTAGGGTAGAAGCTGCTTGTAAATCGCCAACAATTACATCTGGTGCTGTTTCGCCAGGGATAGATTGGTGATGAATGCCAACAACGGAGGCTCCCTGGTGTCTCAGCAAACGAAAGGTTTTATATCCGGTACGTCCTAAGCCACAAACAATAATTCGGGGTTTCATGAAACGGCAGCATCTTTTATAGTTAAAGCTGCATTTCTAGTTATTTATCAATATTGTTGCCCTTTTTCCTGCAATATAACTGTAGCTGATAACACGATTGTTTTAATTGGAAGCAAGAGGCAATAACAATTCAAAATTCAAAATTGTTCGGGTGGTAACAGAGCAGTTCCACAGGCTCACTGTGTCACCTTGCCGAAGTGCAGTGTCTCGTAGAGAAGAGAGTTTTAGACGGGGATATAAAATAATATAGAAAAATATGGCAACTTTTGTAGGTTGTGATACGCTATCTCCTTGAGAAGTGTCGAGGAACCGAAAATGACTAAGCTGCGCGTGGGGTTACTGTTTGGCGGTCGTTCGGGAGAACATGAAGTTTCAATCAATTCAGCACGGGCGATCGCTAAAGCCTTAAGTGCAGAGGAAAATACTAGTAAGTACGAAATACTGCCTTTTTACATCCAAAAAGATGGACACTGGCTTGCCGGAGAAGCACCCCAAAAGGTTTTGGAAACCGGCAGTCCACTACTGGAATCTGAACAATCAACTTCTGAAGGACATTTGACATCCAACCCTCAAGCCCAAATCCTGAGTAAATGGCAATCTCCCTCTCAAGTTGCCCAAGTGGATGTTTGGTTTCCCATTCTCCACGGCCCCAACGGTGAAGACGGGACAATTCAAGGGTTACTCACTTTGATGCAAGTCCCCTTTGTTGGTTCTGGGGTGTTAGGTTCGGCAATGGGAATGGATAAAATTGCCATGAAAATGGCCTTTGAGCAAGCCGGACTAGCACAGGTAAAATACAAGGCAATAACTAGAGCGCAGGTTTGGTCTAATCCTTGCGTATTTCCGAAACTCTGTGATGAAATTGAGGCGGCATTAGGTTATCCGGCTTTTGTCAAGCCTGCTAATTTGGGTTCATCAGTGGGTATCGCCAAAGTGCGATCGCGTCCAGAATTAGAAGCCGCCTTAGATAATGCTGCCAGTTATGACCGACGGCTAGTTGTAGAAGCTGGTGTCGTCGCCAGGGAAGTCGAGTGTGCCGTTTTAGGTAATGATCAACCCCAAGCCTCTGTCATTGGAGAGATTACTTATGACAGCGATTTTTATGATTATGAAACTAAATATACTGAAGGTCAGGCAGATTTACTGATACCTGCACCAATTCCAGATGCGATCGCTCGTCAAATTCAGGACATGGCTTTGCAAGCTTTTGCAGCTGTTGACGCTGCGGGGTTGGCAAGGGTAGATTTTTTCTATGTGGAAGCGACAAAAGAAGTTTTGATTAACGAAATCAATACCTTACCAGGCTTTACTGCGACGAGTATGTATCCCCAACTCTGGGCTGATAGTGGAGTCTCCTTTCCAGAATTAGTTGATCGGTTAATTCAACTGGCGATCGCTAGGCATTCTCCTAGCTGATGGAGAAAATAAGCGAACTGATTTCAGTTATTACGGCAAAAAGTCATCAGAAATACAGAATTGTGGCAAAAGTTAGCCAGATTTGGTAACGTATATTTTACAAAAAAGCTACTGAAATCTGAATTTTTTTTACGGATACCTGATGCTTGACTCCTCCAGTACAATTTATTGACTAGAGGGGTACAAATCTGAAAGTAATCATGGAAAAAAGTCAGAGTGTACAGCGCGAGCCAACCCAACTAAGACGGGCTACTCCAGAGCTGACAAACAGGAAATCGAGACTAAGAAAAAGCTCGAATGTTCTGATATATTTGGTTGCACATCATCCTTGGCTATTGCTAACTGGATTTTTAGCCATGTTTATGGCAGGTGGTGCCTTTGCGCTGTATAGCTTAGGTAACGCTGGCCCGGTAGCACAAGAAGAACCAGAAAAAATCCCAGTTATAGTTGAAGAACCAATCAATGCGCCCTCTGAGAACAGTAATCCTACACCTTTATGGATGGTGGCGGCGATCGTCCTCAGTTGTGGTAGTGGTTGCTTGCTCATTTTCCGAATGCTCAAGTGGATGAAGCAGCCGCAAAAAGTCCAAAAACAGATTAACCGCCATCAGGTACGCTTGGCACAGAGCAATTACCAAAAATTGGAACCACAGCTTCCCAAGAACCAGCCAATTTTTGTGCCACAGCAACAACTGATGCCCCTTATGCAGATGCAACCGAAAACAAAACATCTGGTGACAGTTCTACCAGCAGAACACAAGCACCACTTGGATAAGCGCACAGAACCTTTGGCAGAATTGATGGATCTTCGTAAAGATAGTTCATTATCTGCACTTTTACGCCAGTATTAAATTTACTGTAAAGCAAAAACCTGTCAAAATAATACTTTTTGCGAATTAGGGCACGGTTCTACTGTGCCTTTACTAGTGTCTATATTGTCCAATAACTAATGACGAATGATTAGAGTGAATAACATAGTGCGGTTAGTTTTGACAGCAATATTGTTGGTGCTAGTGACAGCTTGTGGCAGTATTGGACTGCTACCGACTAACGAGTTAGTGCAAAAAGCGATCGCACTTGGGCTAGAGCAAACTCAACAAAAACTTAGCCAACAGTTGGATCTAGATTTTCAAGGATTTGAAATCAAGCGGCTATCAATTACCCAGGAACAACCCCTGACGATTGAAAATTTACCAGCTTTCCGGGTTCGGGGAACCTACGACTTGATTCTCAAGCTACCAAAACGGCGCTTGACGCAACCACAACAACCCTTTGACGTTTATCTGCAAATTCAGCAAGAAGGTAAAACTTGGCGATCGCTAATTCCAGAAAAAGGTAGTAAAGGTACTCAATCAATTTGGCGTAGCTATCTCATCCAGTAATTGGTACTTAATGATAGAAATTAACCTGAGTTCGGGATAAGCTGAAACCTTTATTCTGTCGTTAGTTTTGACAGTGTAAAAGCCTTATTCTTTTGTCCAAGTAATCAAATTTGAGTCCTTAACCAGAACTGACGTTACATTAATTACTCAAGAATCAATATTAATACAAATCACTGTAACGTATGGATTAATTACTGATTCAGGTACATCAATTGTTAATTCTCCTAACGGATTAGAATTGAAGATAGAATCAATAATTGCACAACGACTTGTATAGGTTAGTGCTGTGCCGTCAGCAAGAACAAACACAGATTTTACTCGTTTGATTGGTATACCCCTAACTGATATTGTCTCGTAAGGTTTCATTAATAGGTGTAGATAAATGCGATCGCCCTTACGAGTTGAGGGGCCATAAAATTGCCACGGTTCTAATCCTGGGGTTGTATCAAGTATACTTTCACAGTGGCTAGACATCCAATCGGCTATATCTTTGAGACGCTCTAACTGCTCAGGAGGGATTTGTCCATTACCCATTGGACTAACATTGAGCAAGAGGTTGCCTCCTTTGCCTGCTACTTCGCAAAGGGTATGAATCAATTGACGAGAGGATTTGAAGTTGCAATCATCTGGGTTATATCCCCAACTCTCGTTAATAGTCAGACAGGTTTCCCAAGGATGAGCAGGTGGGTGAGGAGGAATAAACTGCTCAGGAGTTTCAAAGTCTCCACAATTAGGTAGGCGATCGTTAATGAGAATATTAGGTTGTAAATCACGAATCATTTTTGCTAATTCTTGAGCTTGCCATTGCTCTGGAGTGCGTTCCCAACTCCCATCAAACCAAATGATGTCAATTTGACCGTAGTTGGTCAATAATTCTCGTATCTGATTGAACAGGAACTGAATATATCGCTCCCACTGTTGTGGTGTAGGTTGAGGTAGTTGGTCAAAGCGATAAGGTTTATCTGCCTCTGTAAAAGCCGGATAGTCAGGATGATGCCAGTCACTAAGAGAAAAATAAAGACCAATACGCAATCCTACAGAGCGCATCGCTTCGATAAATTCACCTACAATGTCTTTTTTATAAGGTGCAGATGCAATTGAAAAGTCTGATTGTTGGGTATGAAATAGGGCAAAACCATCATGATGCTTGGCTGTTAATATGGCATATTTCATTCCTAGACTTTTTGCTAAATGTGCCCATTCTTGAGGATTGTATTGTTGTGGATTGAAAGTATTAGCTGTGTAGTGATATTTCTCAACTGGAATATCTTGGCAAAAGGGAAGGCTGAATACACCCCCAACTAACGGCCAAGATAACTCACATCCTTGTTGAGAACTATGTCCCCAATGAATAAACATTCCCAATCGAGCTGTATCAAACCAGTTATTCATCATGGTTAAATTTGGCAATAATTCTGCTTAATTCGGAGAAATAGCTCCGAATGCATTTTAGTACATATACAGATTTTGGTTGCTATTATTTGTTGGCTGAGGTGAAAATGCGATCGCCCCCTTCAGTTTCAAGCGAGGAAACACTTAACGAAACAGGGCTATTCGGCGTCGCTATGTCTGTTTTCCTCTCTACGAGACGCTACTCGCGAACGCTTGAAAAAGTTGAAGTTACAGCGCCAGGTTCAAAAGTTCTGGCAATTTGGCATCACTTGTCTCTGAATTACCATTTAAATGAGATATGAAGAGAACGCAACAGTCACAAATCCCCAGTTGTTGACCCAAAGCTGTAGAATAACTCAGCAGCTAACCCACAGCCCTCGGTCATCGCTTCTCTACGAGACGCTGCGCGAACGCCACAACTGGCTAGTGCGGAATTCCCCACCCTCTACCATCTTCGATAGTGACCCCATCTGTAGCCCCCTCTTCCAAATCCGAAGTTGATGCCAAAAGTAGGATAGGGCGACCCGTAGATGGCATAGGGGTTGTAGATGTAAGCAGGAGGAGGCGCTACGGTGTAATAACCATCTTCATTACAAACCTGAGTAGTCTGTTGCACAATTGTTTTAGGTACAACATTCTCTTGCCCAGCATAAGGTAGATTCAAATAACCATCCTGAAAACCACGAGCAAATTCACCTCCCGCAGTCCGAGGTTTATAAGCAACTCTATTCCGAGCGCTTTGTTCTCCTTCTCGAAAACCATTTGCATAAGCATGGGGGTGGTCAGCCGCCGATTCTTTGAGCACCCTATTGTCAGTAACAGGATGACAATAAACAACCCTATCAGCTTTAGCGGCTTGGGGAAAAAGTAAAGATGTTGAGCCAGCGATTAAACTAAATATTGCAGCAACAACTATTTTCTTCACAGCCTTTAACCTCATTTATGCTTTGCTTAATGCTCTAAGCCCTTTAACTTTAATTATAAAACCTGAATTATCAGGTGACATGAGCCAAAAATTAGAAATTCCCTGTCAACACCCCTGCCTTTAGGCTAGGGGATTCTAGCCTAAAGGCAGCGATCGCATCTTTAAATTTCCTCTAAGAATGGGGAGAACGATGTCTATATCTACGCAATTTTTTCAGTGTAGCTTCAATTTATACTCCCCATCCTGGGTTTTCGCATACAATGTTGCCAGTAGAAACTTCTTCAAACTTGCCTAAGCTCCGATTAGAACGCCATGCTTTTGTTATCTGCTTCCAATATTCAGTATCTTCATATTTAGCAATTGTTATCAACTCAGGGTCACGTACTCCACTTCGCATACATGATCCACCATGTCCAATCTGCTCTGATTTTCCTAGTCTAGGTAAATTAAGTACATCTACTACTTGAGCAGTTACTTTTCCCTGGCTATCCAGTGCTACAAGGGTTTCAAACCACAACATTTCCTGATTTATATTTTTAACCTGGCTTATTGAATAGGTAGGATTATCTTTAGGTTCTCCTACTATCCAACCTCCTAAGTATTGAAGACCTTTACGTAAATCTCTATCGTAGTAGCGTAGACCAATATAGCTTTGATTATTTTCTGCGAAATCTGCTAGATTAAATGTAGAGATAAGATTTTTTCCCAACACAATCTGCTTAGGTGCTGAACTTAATTTTTGGGAAGTAAGTTGATATTTTTTTCCATCAAATTTAAAGACTCTCCAAGCTATTTCTCTTGGTTCATAGGTGAACACGGGGGCAGCAATATTAATCCAAGCTTTGCTGTGACTGGGAAGTATGGCTACTTGCAATTCACCTCGTGAGGTAAATATATATGAAATGAAGCGATAATTACTACCTTTTTTTTGAAAAATATACACGGGACAATGACGATTATTACAAGGAAAACCGTGTTGAATGCTAACAAGAGTTTCTTTAGTACCGTCTTTATTTAAATCTATTTCAGTATATTTAAATGTAATATCCTTTTTAATCTCATTCCAATCAGAATCTGCAAATTCTTTACGAATAGTCTCTGCGATACCATTGACCAAGTTAGAATTTGGTTGACTGGCTGTTGTTTTTTGAGCTATAACTGGTAGGAAGCTTACACCCAAAACTGTTAAGCTTGCTATCATCCCAACCAATGTTTGTCTCTTCATTAATTACTCACCCTTCTAATTTCAGGCTAAACATTGAGCGGACGGAATATGAACTGACTACTAAAAAGGCCAAGCGCGATCGCTAACCTCTCAACTCATGTACACGTTGATAAATATCTAAGCTTGAATTGAAGTTTGAGCTTGTTTTGTTGGTGTATTGCTAGGTGTATTTAACTTGCGAGATAATGCCAATACATTCATAGCAAACTGTTGATAAAGTTCTGGGGACTTATTCATAAAAATAACAATTGCATTGCGATGACTGTAAAATGCTAAATATCGACGTTTATTAGTTATTGCATAGACAATTAGGGCGACTGCGGCAACAAGTAAAATGAAACCTATAGGAATCCGGTTTGATTTCTGAAAATATGCGTAGGATGTGTTAGCGACAGCGTAACGCATCAAACCCGTGATAATAGTGCGTTACGAACTCCGTTCTAACACACTCTACAATACCTAATTTTGTTCAAAAATCAAATAGGAGTCCTATAGTACAGAAGAGTTACTAAATGCACCCAAAGCTGAAAAAGCTAGGAATCCTCCAAAACCCAATAATGCATAAATAGGGGCTTCTAATGTTTCTACTGAATCAATATTTTGAATGCGTATCCAAGTGTCTCTCTTTTCTAACCCAGTTTTTGCTGTCCCAACAAGAGTATCGCCTGTAACTTTGACAATAATTGTTCCTCTTGCTGGCACTAAGATATTTCCCCAAACTTGGGCGGGAGCGCCTGTGATTTCAACGACTTGCTGATTAGTTCTCATGTTTGTATCACCGTTCATTAGATGCCTCACATGATGTTTAAAATTGCTGTCAACAGTTAGATATAGAAACTAAAATAATTGCGCTAATTTTCTTGGCAGCTTAAATCGCCATCGCTCACACCAAAACTGAGCAAGGAGCTAATTCGGCAAATACTTAGCCAACAAATCCTGACCCTCGCCGCCCATCTTTTCCAACATCCCCTCAATCTTCTCCATCGCTAACGGCGAGGGTTTAGAGCGTCCATTTTCCCAACGGTTGATTGTGCTATATGTCACACGCAACTGGGCTGCAAACTGTTCTTGCGTTAGCCCGAAGGCAAGCCGCAAATCACGCATGATCCGCCCCACCTCTGGCTGTTTGATGGCCAAGGGTTTTTTGATAGTCATTTACTTTGAAACTTTACCTTCTAGCTTAAGCAGCCGATGCTGTATTATTTGCTATATCTTAACCATGCAAAATCTCCATTACAATCAGTAAATACGCCTAATTTATGTTTTTCTAATAAAAATTTCTTACTTTAATGAAGGTAATTTTTTAAGTGATGCCGAACTTGAATTCTTAGAGGAAAAGTTGCCAAACAGCGATCGCTCTCCTTTGTCCCAGAACTGCTCTGCAAACATGGGAAGCGATCGCTTTATCCGCAGAAGTCCTAATATTTCTAAATACAATATAGGACTCTCCCCACATTAAATGACACTCATCAATCAGGAATACCCTCAACTTTCCTGTCTCAATTTCAACACGGTGGTTTGCCAATAATGTTTCAATCTC